>CAZBQX010000017.1:5695-21494 GCA_964494155.1 uncultured Syntrophales bacterium | reverse complement strand
GTGTTGATCGGCAGAAAAGTCAGGAAAACATCGATGAAAACTCAAATCACCATGGGCAGCCTGACGGATCTGCTTCAGGAGACCATTGCCGGCAGCCGGATTGTCAAGGCCTTCGGCATGGAATCTTATGAATCTAAACGGTTTGATAAGGAAAACGAAAGGCTTTTTCGTCTTCTAATCAAAAATGTCATGACCAAGTCCCTTTCGACCCCGCTGATGGAATTCCTGGCCGGATTCGGTGTGGCAGCGATTATGTTTTACGGAGGTTTCCAGGTTGTCCGGGGAAGCACGACGCCGGGTACATTCTTCTCTTTTCTTACTGCGTTGTTGATGATGTACGAACCCGCCAAACGCCTGACAAATCTTAACAGCGAGATACAGCAGGGCATCGCCGCCGCGGTTCGCATTTTTAGCGTGGTCGACGCTGTTCCGGAGATTCGTAACCGGCCGGGTGCCGTGACTTTGAAGCCCATCACGAAAGGTATTGAACTACGTGATGTCAGTTTTGCCTATGAGGAAACATCTGTTTTAAAACATATTAATCTTAATATCAGGGCAGGTGAAGTTGTGGCGTTTGTAGGCACGAGCGGCGGTGGAAAAACGACGCTGGTCAATCTTATCCCCCGGTTTTATGATGTGACGAACGGAGCCGTTTGCATTGACGGACACGATATTCGCGATGTGACACTGGGGTCACTCATTGCTCAAATCGGCATCGTGACTCAGCAGACGTTTCTTTTCAATGATACGGTGCGGAACAATATTGCATATGGAGATATTCAAACGTCGGAAGACCGAATCATTGAAGCGGCGAAAGCGGCCCATGCTCACGGTTTTATTATGAACCTTCCCAACGGATACGATACGGTCATCGGTGAGCTGGGCGTGAAACTGTCCGGAGGAGAGCGGCAGAGGATATCCATTGCCCGGGCGCTGCTCAAGGACGCGCCGATCCTGATTCTGGATGAAGCCACTTCTTCGCTGGACACGGAGTCGGAAATGGAAGTGCAGGCTGCATTGGAAAATCTGATGAAGGGCAGAACAACCCTGGTCATCGCGCACCGTCTTTCAACGATAAGACATGCCGATCGGATTGTGGTTTTGATGAAGGGTGAGATCGTCGAAGAGGGAAGTCATGAGGATTTAATTTCCCAACAGGGCGAGTATTTCCGCCTCCATCAGATGCAGTTCCGCGAAGAGGATCCGGGAACGGAATCGGAACCACAGCCGCAGCCAAGCGCCTAAGCACAGGCTTGAAGAAAATGAAAATGGATTTAACGGATACGAGGGGATAAGGCGATGAAACAACAGAACATGCGTGCTACTGTGGAGGCGATATGGGCGAAAGAAAAAATCGGCTTTCAGCCCTTGGAACTGTTGCTGCGGGGTGCCTCTGTTCTGTATCGTTTTGCGATCCTGGTGAGAAACGGACTTTTTGAGATGGGCCTCCTCCGGCAGGAAAAACTCCCCTGTAAGGTAATCAGTGTCGGCAACATTACCGTTGGGGGTACGGGGAAAACACCCATGGTGATCTATCTGGCTGATCTTCTGAAGGATCAAGGATTCCATCCGGCGGTGCTCAGCCGGGGTTATAAGGGCAAAACGAAAGCCCCCATCAATATTGTCTCCGATGGAAAACGCGTCTTGATGAAACCGGAGGATTGTGGGGATGAGCCGGTCTTGATTGCCAAGTCTCTGCCCGGGATTCCTGTCTTGACAGGTCCCCAGCGCCGCTTGACGGGTCGGGTTGCCCTGGAGCAGCTTGGAGCGGACCTGCTTATTTTAGATGACGCCTTTCAGCACCGGCAATTGGCCAGGGATATCGATGTTGTCCTTTTGAATACGGCAAAGCCTTTGGGAAATGGTGCTCTGCTGCCGGCAGGACCACTTCGGGAGTCTCCCTCGGCTTTGAAGAGGGCTCATTTCATTGTCCGTACCGGTGATGACGCAGAAATTACCGCCGTTTATTCTGCTCAGCCGGAATATCTGGCACGCCACCAGGCGGTTACGTTAATTAACGGTGCGACGGGTCAGGCGTCTCCGCTGCAAAATCTGGAGGGGCGCCGCGTTTGTGCCTTCGCCGGCATTGCCAGACCGGAGGCCTTTCGCCGGACCTTGATTGACATTGGCGCTCAGGTGGTGATGTTTATGCCTTTTCCCGATCATCACGACTATAGCCGGGAGGATATTCGTGAGATTCAAAAAATGGCGATGAAAGAAAAAGCCGATATCATTGTCACGACCGAGAAAGACGGTGTAAAACTCAGCCGTTTTCACATGTTCCTGGAAAAGATTGATCTTTTACGTATAAGAATGGTTTTCCCCGGGGATGAACAGGCATTTGTCAAATCGTTCATGGAGAAATTAAATCAGCCATGACGGCCATGACGCGGTGAAATGAGACCTTCATCATTACCTCGGAGCGGTGATTTTTGAGCATATGAGTGTCAGATCTGCCGATTGGAACAGGACAAGATGATGGACGCCGAACATCGTGATATCATGATCCGGATAGTTGTCAGGTCCATCGGTTTGATTCCTCTTTTCATGAGAAAGGCTTTTTTCATTGGATTGTGGCGTCTTTTCTACTATGTCTCGCCACGGCATCGGTTCATCGCTTTTTACAATTTGCGAAGAGCCTTTCCGGATAAATCCATGGCAGAAATTGTCCGCATCGCCCAAGGAGCCTATCGCAATCTCGCCATTGTCTGTGCGGAATTTTTTGACCTGCCAAAGATGAACAAGTCGCGCTTAAACAGCCTTCTGGATATTGAAGGTTTGGAGCGGGCGCAGCAACTGCTGGGGAAAAAGAAAGGCCTGTTGTTTTTTGGGGCCCATTTTGGCAATTGGGAATTGATGGCGGTGTCGGTGGCGGTATTGATTGCGCCGGGCGTTGCCGTTTATCGTCCTTTGGACAACCCTTGGCTTGAGCGGTTGGTCCGGCACGTCCGCGCTGTGACGGGAAACATCCCAGTACCCAAACGACGTGCCATGCTACAGATGTTTCGCTGCCTGACGAGAAACGGCACCGTGGGGGTTCTCATCGATCAGAATGTGTCCTGGAAAGAGGGCATTTTCGTTGATTTTTTCGGGAGACCGGCCTGCACGACCGACGGTCTTGCTCAAATGGCGCTTAATTCGGAGACACCGGTGATGCCGGCGTTCATGGTGCGGAAACCAGACGGAAGGTATCGCTTTGTCATTGGAGATGAGGTCAGTATCATCCGGACGGGGAACTGGGAGGCTGATATCAAGGCCAACACCCAACAATTTACTTCCATGATTGAAGATGTTATTCGTCAATATCCGGAACAGTGGTTATGGCTCCACCATCGCTGGAAGACCAAAACATATCAGGCGCTCTGGCCGAGGTCTCATTAATTAAGTTGCGATGGACATAGAGTCTAATATAAACGCTAAGATATAGAGACAGTCATGAAAATATCCGTTCGGACATCCCGGCACATTGAGGATGCCCAGAATATACTTGTACGGGGGACCAACTGGATCGGCGACGTGATCATGACCCTGCCGGCCATGGCGGCCATCCGCCGATCATTTCCCCGGGCTAAAATCAGCGTCCTGGTTAAACCCTGGGTAGCGGATGTCTTTTCACTCTGTTCGGATGTCGATGAGGTACTCATCTACCGGTCGCCCGGTGTGCATGAAGGGGTCCGGGGACTGTTGCGTCTGGCGGGGGAACTGAGGAGAAAAAATTTTGATGCCGCCATCTTGTTGCAGAATGCCATTGAAGCGGCGATCATCGTCTGCCTGGCCGGGATTCCCCTGCGTGCGGGTTACAATTCCGACGGCAGGGGCCTCCTGTTGACCCATTCCGTAAAAAGGACCCGGGCGGTGCGTCAGATTCATCAGGTGGATTATTATCTGGAAATGGTCAAAACCCTGGGTTGCCAAAACGGAAGCCGTGATTTTCATCTTGTGCTGAGTGGGGACGACGAAAACCGGGCTTTTGAAATCCTTCAGCGTTATGGTATTGACCGGGAGGATTTTCTGGTGGGGATCGCGCCGGGCGCGACATATGGCGCGGCGAAAAAATGGTTTCCCGATCGCTTCGCGGCCGTTGCCGATCGCCTTGGCGATGAGTTTGCCGCAAAAATCCTGCTGTTTGGCAGCGCCGCTGATCGGGAGAGTACCCAGGCCCTTTCCGGCTACGCCAGGCACACCTTAGCCGATCTGGCGGGCATGACGACCCTGCGGGAAGCCATATCACTTATCTCTGGCTGTCGTCTGTTCATCTCCAACGACTCGGGCTTGATGCATGTTGCAGGTGCCCTCGGTATTCCCACACTGGCCATCTTTGGCTCGACCAATCCTGTCACAACATCCCCTCCCGGGGAAAAGAGCGTTGTCGTGCATAAGGATTTGCCTTGCAGCCCGTGTTTAAAGACAACCTGCCCGACGGATTTTCAGTGCATGGATCTGATCGGTGTCGATGATGTCTATGAGGTCGCCCGATGGATGATCCAAAATTAGAGCTGCGCCGGGCCGTATTCCTCGACCGGGACGGCACAATCAACGAAGAGGTCGGCTATCTCAGCAAACTTGAGCAGTTGAAGCTGCTTCCCCGTTCGGCTGCCGCAATCCGTATGCTAAATGAAAGAGGCATTCCGGTAATAGTCGTCACCAATCAATCCGGTGTGGCCCGTGGTTATTTTGGAGAGGATTTTGTGCAGGCATTGCATGATTTTCTCCAAATGCAACTTAACAGGGAGGACGCCCATATCGATGCTTTTTATTATTGCCCTCACCATCCGGCGGAAGGTCTTGATCCCTATCGCCGGGTATGCACCTGTCGCAAGCCCGAGGCGGGGATGCTCTTGCAGGCCTCACGGGAGCTCCGTATTGATCTCTCCCGGTCCTATATGGTTGGAGATGTGATGAAAGACGTCCGTGCCGGAAAGAAGGCGGGGACAAAAGGCATTCTTGTTCTGACGGGCTACGGGGCGAATGAACAAATTCAAGAGAATTCCCCGGATTACCTGGCTATCGACCTTCTGGCCGCAGTCGAATGGATCATTGAGGATATGGCGCGGTGAATATCCTGATTGTCAAATTAAGCGCTGTCGGGGATGTGATCCACACCCTGCCGTCCCTGTCTGCCTTGAGGGAACTTTATCCCGGCGCGCACATCACCTGGGTTGTCGAAGAGGCCGCGGCCGATATTATTCGGAACCATCCGGATCTGGATTGTTTAATTGTTTCCCGGCGTAAAGGATGGCAAAGGGAGATTAAAGCCGGGCGGATCAAAAAGCCCCTGCGGGAAATCAAATCATTTCTACATGAGCTTCGTGCCCGTGATTATGATCTGGTGATCGATTTCCACGGTCTGTTCAAAAGTGCGATGCTGGTCTTCCTCTGCCGGGGCAAAAGGAAAATCGGCTATGACAGTTACCAGGAATTGAGCGGTCTTTTCTATGGTGAAAAAATCCCCGAGGATATGACCAAACATGCCGTTGAGCGCTATCTCGATTTCCCCAAATTCCTCGGGGCCAAAATTGCTCATCCGGTGTTTCAGATCGCCGTCGGTGAGGAAAACAGGGGAAAAGTAGATCAACTCCTAAATTCTTATCAGGTTTCCGGCCCTTTTGTCGTCATGAATCCTGTTGCTTACTGGGGTACAAAGCTCTGGGACGATGATCGATTTGCCGCCCTGTGTGATCGTGTTGTTGAGACATATCACCTTCCCGTTATCTTGACCGGCCAAAAAGCGCCTGCTTTGGAAAAGATACGTCTACGGGCCCACGGTAGTGTGGTTAATCTCGAAGGACAGACGACGCTGAAAGATCTGGCTGAACTCTATCGGCGTGCAACGCTGCTGGTCACAACGGATTCCGGCCCCATGCACCTGGCTGCCGCCCTGGGTACGCCCGTGGTCGCCCTCTTCGGTCCGACGGACCCAAACCGGACGGGGCCTTACGGTGCCGGGCATATTGTTATCCAGGCGTCTCTTGACTGTGTTCCCTGTTTTCGGAAATCCTGTCGGGACATGACCTGCATGACAGATATAACGGTGGATCAGGTGTTTGATGCGGTGGCGAGGGTATTGTGTCAGCGACTGTAAAGGATGGCCCGTCGTTTTTGTGATCCGGTTGCCGACCTTACTGGACGGTTTTTTCGCTGTTGCGTCCGTCTTTCAGGTAGTATTCAAACATATTGCGTCCCTTTTCTTTTGCCGCATACATGGCGATATCGGAATTTCTCAGCAAGAGATCCATGTTGTCCCCGTGATCGGGATAAATCGCAATGCCGATGCTGGGAGTAATATGGATTTCGTGGTTTTCCAGGGTAAAAGGTTCACTGAACGCACTGAGAATTTTTTCGGCAACACGGCAGCCATTGTCCCCCTGCGGTAAAGACGGGAGCAGGAGAATGAATTCGTCGCCTCCGATACGTGCCACGGTGTCGCCCTTACGCAGAAGATTGGTTAATCTTTGCCCCACAGCCTGGATCAGTAGATCACCCACGTAGTGTCCCAGGGTGTCGTTGACCTCCTTGAATCGGTCCAGATCAATCATCATGACGGCAAACCGTTCCTGATTTCGTTTTGCCTGATTCAATTCAAGTACCAGCCGGTCGTGGAACAATCTCCGATTGGGTAATCCGGTCAGGGTGTCCTGAAAAGCCAACTTCTTGATCAGTTCTTCCGCCTGCTTTCTGCGTGTAATATCCTGAAAAAGAATGCGATAGCCCAGAGGAAGCTTTTTTTCATCCGTTAATAGGAAGATGGACGTTTCCGTATGCAGAAGCGCACCGTTTTTTTTCAGGAGAATATAATCGAAACGTCGTTTGGGTAGACCGCTTTTCAAAACATCGTCTAAAGCGGCATCAAAGGTTTCTTGAGAGGAACTGTCCAGGAGCCTTTCATATTGCATTCCGGTCAATTCTTCACTTTCGTATCCAAGGGCCTGACAGAAAGGGGTATTAAAAAGCATCATCCGGCCGTCGAGATTCAGTTCACAGTAGAACAGGTTAATTTCTTCGAGAATAAGCTGGAATTTCTCCACTTCTTTGCGGAGGAGCGTTGTTTCATCCGAATACTGCTTGATTTGTCTTTCGAGTGCTTTACCTTGCCAGTCTTCCATGTCGAAATTCGGTCTTTCTTTACAGTTTAATCAAGAAGCGGAATCGTTGAGCAGTTCCTTCACGGCCTTCAACATGTCTTCCAGGTGAAATGGTTTGGAAAATGTTCGATCGGCGCCCAAAATCGTGGCGGTATTGAGATCCTCGAGGGCGCCGAAGTGTCCGCTGCCGGTCATGGCGATAATTTTCAGGGATGGATATCGCCGCTGAAATTCAAGAATCGTCTCCAGGCCGTTTTCTTCAGGCATAATCAGATCCGTGATTACCAGATCAGCTGGATGCTGCATCTGTTTCTCCAGGGCTATCCGGCCGTTGGAAGCCTCCATGACCCCATAGCCCATACTTTCAAAATACTCTACGAGCACTTCACGGAGGGTATCGTCGTCGTCAACGATTAATATTTGGCGCATGCTAAACCCCTATTTTTATTTTACCAGCATAACCGGACTCTCCGACAGCAGAGCCACTTTATAACTGATGGTGCCCCAACTTTGGATCGGATTTTTTAATTCAACTTTGTGAGAGTTCATGATGATCAGCCCGATTTCATGGTCTTTACTGAACTTCAAAATTTCCTGTACCCGGTTACCGTAGCTGATATGCGGAAGAATCTGCACCGGTTTCCCCTCATACTGGGCAATCAGGGTACTCATCTGTTTCTGGGCCCTTTTTTCCAGTTTGTTGTAGAAATCTTCATATTCCGTAAATGTTGTATCGGCAATAATTTCAACAACATGCAGAAGATGGATGGTGCTTTTATATTTCGTTGCAAGATTGGTGGCAATTTCCAAAGGGCTGATGTGTTTTTTGGAAAAGTCTGTTGGAACGAGAATCTGGCGAAACATCACTTAAACCTCCTGTCAGGAGCGAGACCCAAAAGTTGACCGCTCAAAAAAGGTTACAGCCGCACCCCAGCACGACCAATAACATATTAAAAAGGGAAGAAAACCGCTGGTGAGGTGATCCTCCCTATTGCGACTTTTTATAAAAGAACAATCAAATCAACCGATATAAAGGTATAAAAAAGTCAGCAAAACAAGGAGCAGCATGGAAGCAAAAGCCACATGCCGCTTTTCGATTGACCGTGATGCCAGGATCAGGGTGCCGCAGGAGGAACAACGCATCCAACCTGAGTTTAAGGGTGAACCGCATTCTGGACAGGAGAGGGACGCCTGCGGCGATTTATTCGCACGTTTTGCGATTCCTTTTCCAATTTCTTTCCGAACATTGTATTGCCACTCACAACCGTCGTTAGGGCATGTGCCTTGGGGCGGTCTGTCATCCGTCCAGATAAATTGTTTACCGCATTCCGGGCAGTGGATCTTAAGCATGCATCCTTTCCGTGACGTGGCAAAATAAAATCTTATGCATAAAAAATGTACTATAAGCGAGTGTCCTTTTCAAGGGTAAATCTTGCAGCGGATCGGCGATAGGGATATAAACCTCACGTGTTTTTAAGGATGTACGCGTTTTGGTTTGTATAAGGTCGGGGGTTGTGCTATACAACGGTCACTCTGAAGGGAGGTTTGTCTGACAGGGATCTTGCGGGGGTAGGGCCATGAAGGATTTCTTGCTGAATTTCCTAAAGCTCAAGAAAGCGGCGGTGTCCTCAGAAAAGACTTGGGAGACTTGGATCGTGGCAGGTTTTGCCCTGGTGACGACTGCGTCTTTCACCTATATGGAAACCGTAACCAGCATGGAGGGGCAATTCCCCTTTTTTCACCTGGGATGCCTTTCCGTTGGTGCTCTCGTTATCGTGTCCTTGAAACGTCGCTATGGTAAGATCTACATCAGCGAAGCCGTCGGTGCTTTTGCCCTTTTTGCCATTCTCCTGTCTTTATTCACCGCTCCGGTGGCCGAAGCCTTGCGTAACCTTATCCGTTGATCATGTTTTGAACTTAATCGGCAAATCGATAGACGGACTTTATTTCTCCGCCTGAAAGATCTTGTCGAAAAAGCCCTGCTTTTTCTTTGGATAATACAATGTTCCACCATGATCAATGATCAGCTTGCCTTCCAAGTGATCCATTTCATGCTGGACAACCCGGGCGACGTAATCATTGTAGCGTTTGGAGATTTTATTCCCCTTTTTGTCGCAAGCTCGCAACTTGATTTCCGGGAAACGGGCGATTTCGACCTGAATATCCGGGCAGGAGAGGCATCCCTCCAGTGCGGATACCAGTTCCCCTCTTGCCTGAGTGATTCTGGGATTGATCAGGACTTCGTAATCTTCAGGTTTTTTCGACCACGTTCTTTCGTCGAAGCCCTTATTCCTGAAAACGATGATCCGCTTGAGAATGCCGATTTGCGGCGCAGCCAGGCCTACGCCGTCATCACGGTTCAAGAAGGTATCGACCAGTGTCTTGACCATTTCCTCGCCTTCCTTATTCAAGGGTAAGGGAAGGTCTTCACAGGTGGTCCGGAGGATCCGGATGGAGTCTTCGTCTATTTGGTCTTCCGACCACAGGGTGTAGATTTTTTGCTCCGCCATGCGGTGTTACTCCTTTGAAAGCATTTCGACAACAATCTATATCATCGATAGAGGTTTCCCGCAAGGGCTTGTGATTTCAGGTCATTCGTGGTAGGGAATCGGTTCCCGGAAAAGGGGCCGTAGGCCCGTTTGGGCTTCATGGAAGATTAAGGAAAAAGGAGGCACGGTTGATTCATCGGATTATTGGATATCAGGCACGGCGGGAGTTTGCCGCGGCCATGTGTTTTGATGAAAAGGAAAACCCGCAGATCCCCCCCGTGGGTGATGATCGGTCGCCCAGGCTTCTTTATATGCATATTCCTTTCTGTGAAAAACTCTGTCCTTATTGTTCCTTTAATCGGATTGTTTTCGATGAAGACCTCTGCCGTCTTTATTTTGCCGCTTTGAAAAAGGAAATCCGCCTCTATCGGGATCTGGGATATGATTTTGGCGGGATTTATGTCGGTGGTGGGACACCGACGGTCATGATTGAAGAGCTGGCGGAAACTTTGGCCATGGCGCGGGAGTGTTTCTCCTCTATCCGTGAAATTTCCGTCGAAACCAACCCGAATCATCTGACCGAGAAGAATCTGGCCTGCCTGCGGAACGCCCAGGTCAACCGTCTGTCCGTCGGTGTGCAAAGTTTCAATGATGATCTGTTGAAACGGATGGATCGTTACGAGAAATACGGCAGCGGCGAAACGATTGCCCGCCGGTTGAAAGAGATCAAGGGTATGTTCGACACCCTCAATGCGGACATGATCTTCAATTTTCCATCGCAAAATCTGGATATGCTGAAGTGTGACCTGGATATTCTGATGGGAATCGAAATCGATCAGGTGACGTTCTACCCGCTCATGATTTCTGATATTACGCGGCAGAAGGTTATGGATACCCTGGGAAAGGTCAATGACCGGAACGAAAAACGGTTCTATCGTGAAATTACCCGTCAGCTTGCTGCCTCCTATCGTTTTTCCTCCGCCTGGTGTTTTTCCCGGAAGGGAACCATGATTGATGAGTATATTGTCGACTATGACGAATACGCCGGACTGGGCAGCGGTTCGATTGGATATCTGAACGGTACCTGCTACGCCAACACGTTTCATGTGCCAACCTACATTGATCAGGTCAACCGGGGCCGCCTTCCCCTGATGGCGACCCGCACCTTTTCGCTGCGCGACCGGATTCGTTATGATTTCTTGATGCGACTGTTCGGGGGATTCCTGCATCTGAAAGATCTTGAGGCAAAGTATGCCGGCCGGCTTTATAAAATACTCTGGAAGGATCTTGTGCTATTTTCTTTGATCGGAGCCATCCGGTACACCGGTGAGGATTACCGTCTGACCGATCAGGGGCGCTACGCCTGGGTCGTTATGATGCGGGAGTTCTTTACAGCCGTCAATAATTTCCGGGATTTCTGCCGGGCGGAAATGTCTCGGCAAAACATAGACGGCTAATGGGATAATCAAAGCGGCGGTCCTCCTTTCTTACCGCTGTTTATGATCAACCTTTTTAAGAAATTGAGCGGGCTGAGGGACACACGGGGGAATTGCATTGACAGTCCCATTTCTTTGTGGTTAAAGTTGGTCGAAACGTTCGATCATGGACCGTTGAGATAATTTGGACTTTATTTTCCCAGCTGTTGAGGGAATAACGGTGCTTGAGAATCGGAAGAAAGTTTCCCGAAGAAATTAAACACAACCCCCCTATGAGGTGATTGAAATGCCTGAAAGTACATATGATGTAATCGAGCTGGTTGGCGTCAGCACTGTATCCTGGGAAGAGGCCGCGAAGAACGCCATCGCAACGGCCGCAAAGAGTATTCAGGATTTAAGAGTCGCCGAAGTGACCGGACAGGATGTGACGATTGAAGATGGCTCTATCAAAACGTTCCGAACAAGGATGACGGCCTCTTTCAAGTATCTGCAATTCAAATAGATTCACCTTGACCGGCAAGCATGCCGCGTGCCGGAATTTGTCCTGCAACCATTCCTGGATATGGCGCAGGAGTTCGGTCAAAAAACAGGATTGCCATCAGAAGTCGCCTTCCTGAGGGGGAAAACGCCAATGGAATCATGTGCAAAATTTTCTCCTCGGTAGAATGTACCCGGTTAGTCGACGGAATATGCAACGGCCGTTTTACCTAAAATCTGCAGATTTTCTTTTTCCCCTTTCTGTATCGCGATCCTCCATGTTGAAAACCGGACCGGACGGAATGCGTCTCATGATTACCGCTTGAAAAAAGATAAATAGAATATCGACCCGTTCGGGTCCTTGCCTATATCCCCGAGGGTGACTATATTGCAGCAAAATTCAAAAATGTTTCCCCGGTATGCAGGTTATATCCGGCTCATGTATCGATGACCGTTTATCCTTGCAATTCAGCAGATTAATTCGCGGCTTAGCCGCTTTAAGCAGGAGGTTACAGTATGGCTAAATACGGAAAAGGTATTGACGGGAAGGGATGGTTTGCCCGGCGGATGGGGATCGTTTTATTCGCTGTATCTTTTATTGGTTTAACTTTTTCCATGGCGTCAGCAGCGCCGGCTGCGCCGGGGACGGTCCTGCCGTCATTCGCGGATCTGTCCGAAAAACTGAGCCCTACGGTCGTAAACATCAGTACAACCAAGATTCTGAAGACGCAGCGTCTGCCCGGCGGGCGGATTCCATTCGGTCCTTTCGGCAATGATGACTTCTTCCGCCGCTTTTTTGGCGATATACCGGAGCGGGAATATAAGCAGAACAGTCTCGGTTCCGGTTTCATCATCAGTGCCGACGGTTATATTTTTACCAACAACCATGTGGTGGAAAAGGCGGATAAGATCAAAGTGAAATTATCCGACGGACGCGAATATGATGGCGAGGTCAAGGGAAAGGACGCCAATACCGACATTGCACTGATTAAAATCAAGCCCTCGTCTCCCTTGAAGGCGGTGACGTTCGGCGATTCCGATCAGATTCGAACCGGCGACTGGGTTTTTGCCATCGGTAATCCCTTTGGCCTGGATCATACCCTCACGGCGGGTATTATCAGTGCAAAAGGGCGGGTCATCGGTTCCGGTCCCTACGATAATTTTCTTCAGACCGATGCGTCGATCAACCCGGGGAACAGCGGTGGGCCCCTGTTCAACCTGAAGGGCGAGGTGATCGGGATCAACACGGCCATAGTCGCCCAGGGGCAGGGGATTGGTTTTGCCATCCCCATCAACATAGCTCAGGCCCTGCTATCCGATCTCAAGGGCAAGGGTTATGTCACGCGGGGCTGGCTGGGTGTTTCCTCACAGGACGTGACGGAAGACATCGCCAAAAATCTCCAGCTAAAAGAGGTCAAGGGGGCGTTGGTCAGTCATGTATTTGAAGGCGAACCCGCCGATAAAGGGGGAATCAAGGCGGGAGACGTGATCCTGAATATCGACGGCAAGTTGGTCAACAATACGCGTGACCTGCTTATGACTGTCGCGGGGTTGCAGGTAGGTAAAAAAGCCCAAATCAAAGTCTGGCGGGAGGGCAAGGAAATGACGCTTCCCGTTGTCATTGCGGAGAGAAAAGACGGAAAAAGTCTGGGCGGCAAGGATCATCTTTCGGAAACCTTTGGGATGACAGTCCAGGAAATAACACCGGAGATGCAGAAACACTTCAAATTACCGGCAAAAACCGGCGTCATCATCACGGAAGTTTTCGATGGCGGTGCTGCGGACGAAGCGGGACTGCAACCCCAGGACATCATTCTTGAAATCAACAGACAAAAAATCAACACTCTGGAAGATTACATTGCAATCATGTCTCGGAAAACACAGGAGGGCGCCTATCTTTTCCGCATCAAAAGGAATGAGGCCTTCTTCTTTGTACCGCTTACCCTGCCGGAAGAAAAGCGGCCCTGATTTAGGCGTCAACCGGGAAGCGACCGGTAAAGAGACGAGCCGATGGGGAGGGGAGGGGCATCAAGCCGCTCCCCTCCTTTGTATCTTGACGGCGTCGGGGAGAACGGATAAAGCTTGAGCATTAAATCACACAGGGCAAGGAGAAAAACATGGCGCAGTCGCTGAGCTGTCCGGAGCCAAAATTTGCGGCGGGTGAACGGTATTTGGACTTTGAGATAACGAAAGTAACATGTCTTCCCGATATCCGCCAGACGGCTTATGAAATTTTACATCTGCCGACGGGAGCAAAAATTCTCCATCTGCACAACAACGATCCGGAAAATCTCTATGCCATCTGTTTTCGCACGCCTCCGGAAGATTCGACGGGCCTGCCCCACATCTTGGAGCATTCGGTTCTGGCCGGTTCGGAGAAATATCCCCTGAAGGATGTCTTCAATGAACTGCACCGCGGCTCTCTGCAGACCTTCATCAACGCCTTCACCTATCCGGATAAGACGATTTATCCCGTCGCCAGCCAGGTCCGGCAGGACTTTTTCAACCTCGCCCGGGTGTATACGGACCTGGTTTTACGTCCACGCCTGCTTCGCGAAACCTTTGCCCAGGAGGGACATCACTTTGAATTTTCCGTGCCGGATGATATGCACAGCGAGCTGGTGATTTCAGGCATTGTCTACAACGAGATGAAGGGCGCTTATTCTTCTCCCGATTCCCTTATGTATAAGGCTATCCAGGAGTATCTCTATCCTGACACGGTTTATCGCAACGATTCAGGCGGCGCCCCCGATGCCATTCCCACCCTGACTTACGACCAGTTCCTGGCTTTTCATCGGGCCTATTATTCACCGTCCAACGCCCGTTTCTTCCTGTACGGAGACATTGCCACACGGGATTGCCTCGATTTTCTTCAGGAAATGCTCCAAGGTTTTACGGCGGTGGCGGTGGAATCCCGTATTGAAAGTCAAAAACGTTGGACCGCACCCCAAGCGGTAACCGGTTATTACCCCATTGGTCCTGATGAAGATCCGAAAGCCAAGACCGCAGTCAATCTGGCCTGGATGCTGGCGGACAATCTCGATTATGAAACGGTTATCCTGCTGGAAATTGTTGCCTGGGCACTGGTCGGCAATGCCGCCGGTCCTTTGCGGAAGGCCCTGGTGGACTCAGGTCTGGGTGAAGATCTTTCTCCCGTGACGGGTTTGGAGAAGGATCTCCGCCAGTTGGCCTTCGTTGTCGGCCTCCGGGGGACGGAAGCCGACCGGGCGGCGGCGATCGAATCCCTGGTTTTGGAGACCCTGTCGCGACTCGTGGAAACAGGGTTTGAGCGGGATCTGATCGAAGGCGCCCTCCACCAGGTCGAATTTCAAGGCAAGGAAATCCATCGCGGGGCGTACCCCTACGGGATCACCCTGATGGGACGCGTATTTCATACCTGGCTCTACGACGGCGATCCTCTGGCGGGGTTGAACTTCCCGGCGATCATCGATGATATCCGGCGACGCTGGGAACAGGAGCCCGCCCTTTTTCAGCATGTACTCAGGCAATGGTTCCTGGATAATATGCATCGGCTCCTTTCGATCATGGAACCGAGTGCCACTTATCAGAAGGAGCAGGAAGCGAAATATTGCGAATCCATCCGGACCACCGTAGCGGCACTGACTCCGGCGGACCGTGAGGCCATTGCCGAGAAGGCTCTGATCCTCAAGCAGTTTCAGACTGAGCCCGATCCACCTGAGGCAGCAAAGACGCTTCCCGTCATTGCGATCCAGGACCTGTCGCCTGAGGTGGACGTCATTCCGTCACAGGCGGAGACACGCAGCGGTGTGACCATCCTGTCCCACGATCTGTTTACGAATGATATCGCCTATCTCCATCTGGCCTTTGACATTGCGCATATACCGGATGCCCTGCAGTCTTATCTGCCACTGTTGTGTAAGTTCATGACCGGCCTGGGGGCCGGAGAGCTGTCCTATGATGAATTGTCAAAACAAATCGCCCTGAAAACCGGAGGGATCGGGATACACCTGACATCCGGCTATGGTTTCGGCGGTCGGCAGACATGGCAGAAAATGATTGTTCACATCCGGATGCTTTATCGCAATATTCCCGCGGCCATGGACATCCTGTCGGATATCCTGTTCCGGGGAAAATTATCCGAAACGGCCAGGATGAAGGACCTGGTGTTCGAGGGGAGAAACGATCTGCAGGCCGCCGTCGTGCCTTCGGGACATATCTTTGCGAAACGGACCGCTGCCGCGTCTTTGACCTTACCTGCCTACCGTGAAGAACAATGGCACGGGCGGAACCAGTTGAAATTCATCAACGGTCTGGCTGAATCCTGGGGAGAGGA
>CAZBQX010000017.1:0-5595 GCA_964494155.1 uncultured Syntrophales bacterium | reverse complement strand
ATCAAGGTCAGAAAGACAATCGCCACGCCAAAACCCATGAAAAAGAGGCTGAAGGCGTCCATCTGAAACGTGCCGTCGGTTGATTTCAGGCTGGGATTGCGGAAATATGCCCAGTACAGAATACCGGCACAGTAAACAATCAGGGACAGCTTCATCTTGCCGAGGACCAGGGCCAAAGTGCCCACGGTCAGGACCAGCATGAGCTGAAAA
Source organism: uncultured Syntrophales bacterium (assembly GCA_964494155.1). Lineage (GTDB taxonomy): Bacteria > Desulfobacterota > Syntrophia > Syntrophales > JAAYKM01 > JAAYKM01. The sequence continues at coordinate 5,385 of CAZBQX010000017.1, read as the reverse complement.
AGGGGAATGGACACGCTGGTCGTCCATAAGGGTTCAAACATCTCTCGCTCCTGTCTTTTTTAGTGAGTCAAGTAAACAAGTTACTTGTGTAAATGCAAACGCTTGCCGTTCCTGAGGATCAGAGCAATTGCTCCAGCTTCATGAGAGCCTCTTTGAGGTTTTCCGGTTTTGTGCCTCCCGCCTGAGCCATGTCCGGCCGTCCACCGCCGCTGCCGCCGACGAGGGGGGCAATCTCCTTGATCAGATTTCCCGCGTGATAACGACCAGCCAGGTCTTTCGTGACGATGCACAGCAGCATCGCTTTCCCTTCGGCTTTGCAAGCCAGGAGAATGATCCCGGAGGATATACGATCCCGCAGCTTATCACCGAAATCCCGTAATGTTTTCGCGTCCGGTGCATCCACGAGTGTGGCAAGGACCGGAACACCCTTGATCTCTTTCATCTGGGACAGCAGATCCGATGAATCTCGGGACGCCATTTTCCCCTTCAGCGTTTCGATTTCCCGCTCCAGGTCTTTCTGATAACGCAGGGTTTTCTCCGCTTTTTCGGCGATGTCCAGGGGATTCGCCCGCAAGTGTCCCGCCGCCTTTTTCAGTTCTTCCTCCATTTTCTGGACGTGTCGGATCGCCTCCCGGCCCGTGAGGGCCTCGATGCGCCGGACGCCGGCGGCAATGGCGGATTCATGAATGATCTTAAGCAGACCGATATCTCCGGTATGGGTGACATGGGTCCCGCCGCAGAGTTCCATGCTGACGTCGCCCATTTTTACCACGCGGACCTCGTCGGTGTACTTCTCGTCAAAAACGGCGGTTGCCCCGGTCTTAACGGCTTCGTCCAGGGCCATCACGGTCGTTCCCACGGGGAGATTTCTCCGAATGAAGCGGTTGCAGAGCCGTTCGACCCGGGCCAGCTCTTCATCCTCGATCTTTGAGAAGTGGGTAAAATCGAACCGGAATCGATCGGGTGTAACCAGCGATCCGGACTGTTTGATGTGGTCCCCCAGGACGGCTTTGAGCGCTGCCTGAAGAATGTGGGTGCCCGAGTGATTGGCCTCCGTGGCGCGCCTCAGTTCGTCATCAACCTGGAGGTGGAGGGTATCTCCGACACGGATCAGGCCTTTTTTGACTTCTCCCACATGGCTGATCAGATCCTGAAGGGGGCGTCGCGTATCCAGAACATCGAATAGAGATTCGTGGCCTTCCATTGTGCCCGTATCCCCGACCTGGCCCCCGATTTCGCCATAGAAGGGGGTTTCTTCCAAGATGATCTCCCCTGTCTCTCCTTCCCGGAGCGTGGCGGTTCTGTGTCCGTTTTTCAAAATGGCCAGGACGGCAGCATCACCGGACGTGCGTCCCTCATAACCGACAAAGCGCGTGGCAACCCCCTCAACGGAGAGCTTCTGGTACACTTCGGAAATCGCCTCTTCGCCGCTGCCTTTCCAGGATTCCCGGGCCTTTTCCCGCTGGCGGGTCATGGCCTTGTCGAAACCTTCCATGTCCAGGGAAAAGCCGTCTTTCCGGACAATGTCCGCTGTAAGATCCGTTGGAAAACCATACGTATCGTAAAGCTTAAACACAACGATCCCGGGAATCACTTTGGCGTTGGATGCTTTCAGCGATGCGATTTCTTCCTGGAGGATTCTCAGACCGCTGTCCAGGGTTTCACCGAAGCGCTGCTCTTCGTTCAGGATAACCTTACGGATGTAAGCCGTCTTTTCAAGAAGATCCGGATAAACGTCTTTCATTTTGTCGATGACGATCCCTGCCGTTTCGTGAAGAAAAGGCTTGTTGAGTCCGATGAGCTTGCCATGCCGGGCGGCGCGTCTCAGAATTCTGCGGAGGACATACCCCCGGCCTTCGTTGGATGGAAGAATGCCGTCTCCAATCAGGAATGTGACGGCCCGGCTGTGGTCGGCGATGACCCGGATGGAGATATCCTGGTCTTCGGCTGTGCCGTAACGCTTTCCGCTGATATCTTCTGTATGGCGGATAATATCCTGAAACAGATCGGTATCGTAATTGCTCTTAACGCCCTGCATGACGGCGGTGAGGCGTTCCAGCCCCATGCCCGTGTCAATGTTCGGATTTGGCAGAGGATTCAGATTCCCGGCGGTGTCGCGGTCGAACTGGGTGAACACAAGATTCCAGATTTCCAGATGACGGTCACAGTCGCAGTGGACGTCGCAATCCGGCCTCCCGCAGCCCGTGCCCTCGCCCTGGTCAAATAGGATTTCCGAGCAGGGCCCGCAGGGACCTGTATCCCCCATCATCCAGAAATTACTCTTTTCGCCCATGCGGACGATACGCTCCAGGGGGACTTTCATCTCCTCATGCCAGATTTTAAGGGCTTCATCATCATTCTCGTAAATGGTAATCCAGAGGCGGTCCTTGGGTAATTGCAGAACCTCGGTCAGGTATTCCCACGCCCACCCAATCGCCTCTTTCTTGAAATAATCGCCGAAGGAGAAATTACCCAGCATTTCGAAAAAGGTGTGGTGACGCGCCGTCACCCCCACATTTTCCAGGTCGTTATGCTTGCCGCCCGCCCGGGCACACTTTTGAGAGGATGTGGCCCGGCGGTAACCCCGGTCCTCCAGTCCCAGGAAGCAGTTTTTAAACTGAACCATGCCGGCATTGGTAAAAAGGAGTGTCGGGTCGTCCTTGGGCACGAGGGACGAACTGGATACCCTCGCATGACCCTTTCCTTCAAAAAATTTTAAAAAACTCTCCCTGATTTCACTCCCCGTCATCATCCCTGCCAATACCCTCCTCTTTCACTGCGATGAAACACCGGATCGACAATCCGAAACAAATTTATTCGTTCAATACCTCAAAAATCAAACCCGTCGAAAAACCTTTCGAAAGGAGATAGCGTCCCGTTTTTTGCGTCCAGGACCGGTCAGGCGGCGCCGGCGGTTGCCCCCGTTTTTCCAGGAGCTTCCGGATGGCCTCCGGTTCACTCAACTCTTCCCGGGCTGCCTGAATAGCCCCGGTAATCATGGATCGGTCAATGCCCTTGCGAAGGAGATCCGCCTCGATGGCACGGTTTCCTTCCAGACGGCTGACGGCCAGGTACCGGGCTCGTTCCCGGGCAAAGGTCTCATCGTTGAGAAACCCCTCCTCCTGCAGTTGTTGGATCACCTCGGCGGCGATTTTCCCGCCATGGTTTGCCGTCAGGCGATCCCGGATTTCCTTTTCGCTCCTGGCCCGCAAGGACAGAAGCCGGAAAGCCTGCCGCCTGGCTTTTTCCAGGGGAGTGATCTCCACGGTCAAACCGCATCACTTCCCGCAATGACGGGGAGGCCCAGCTTATCCCGAAGTATGGCCTCGATGGTCTCCGCGATCTCGGGATGTTCCTTCAGGTACAGCTTGGAGTTATCACGGCCCTGGCCGATCCGTTCCCCCTTAAAGGAGTACCACGCCCCGCTTTTTTCGATAATGCCCTGGTCCACGGCAAGATCGATCAAGTCCCCTTCCTTCGAAATGCCTTCTCCGAAGATAATATCGAACTCCGTTTCCCGGAAAGGCGGCGCCAGTTTGTTTTTGACCACCTTGACCCGGGTTCGCATGCCGATCACATCCTGCCCTTGCTTGAGCGATGTGGTCTTGCGGATGTCCAGACGCATCGTGGCATAAAATTTCAGGGCGTTGCCGCCGGTCGTGGTTTCGGGGTTGCCGAAGAAGACACCGATTTTCATGCGCAACTGGTTGATGAAGATGACCGTGGTTTTGGAGCGGTTGATGCTGCCGGTCAGTTTCCGGAGTGCCTGGGACATGAGCCTCGCCTGCAGTCCCATCTGGGCGTCTCCCATTTCTCCTTCCAGTTCCGCTTTGGGGACCAGGGCCGCCACGGAATCGATGACCAGAACGTCCAGGGCGCCGCTGCGCACGAGAGTCTCGGCGATTTCCAGGGCCTGTTCCCCCGTATCGGGTTGAGAGATCAGCAGCTCATCGGTGTTTACCCCGATTTTCCTGGCATAGGTCACATCGAGGGCGTGTTCCGCGTCGATAAAAGCGGCGATTCCGTTTTGTTTCTGGGCTTCGGCTACGATATGGAGGGCCAGGGTCGTTTTGCCGCCCGACTCCGGGCCGAAGATTTCAATGATCCGTCCCCGGGGAACACCGCCGACGCCCAGGGCGAGATTCAAACTCAGAGAACCTGTTGGAATCACGGGTACATCCGTTACTTTATCCGCCCCGCCCAGCCGCATAATGGAACCTTTACCGAATTGCCTTTCGATCTGGGTAATCGCCAGTTCAACCGCTTTGCCCTTGTCCATATCCGAAGCCATGGTGTCCTCCTGAATATTATTTTTTTGATTGATTTATCCCCTGACGACCGTTCGAGTCGTGAGGATCCCTTCCCCCGGTTGATATCCGATATTGCGGGCAAGATCATGAATGATCCCCGCCATATCGGCTGGTCAAATCGGCCGATCCCCTCCGGCGCATTGCCGCCGCGCGTATAGCCAGATCATTCCCCTTAGAGAAAAGCGCGTTGCATGATCGCCTAAAGGAATCCTGTTCAACCCATCCGGTCCTATATCATTCTTCCCCAAAATTGCCATCAAAAACAATCTTCCATGCCGGTCATGCCGAAACCTCCGATGCCTACCCCGCCAGGGGAAAATTGGCCAAGTGTGAATAAATCGCCCCGGTCGGCGTCAGGTTGCTTTTTATAAACAGCAATTTATCCGCCTTAAAACTGCCGGCGGCAAAACCCTGCCCTTGGGCGATGATCGTTTCCATGCCCTGGCAAGCCCGCGGGTCTTTGATCCGCCCCAGGGTCAAGTGAGCCCGGAAAGGCCTGTTTTCTCTGGGAAATCCGATCGATTCCAGGGCTTCTTCAATATCTTGCTGCAGGGCGAAGAGCGCCCGGGTTTCGCCACCGATGCCCACCCAGATGACCCTGGGTTTGGCGATACCGGGGAAAACGCCGAGCCGGCCTGCGGAGAGGGTAAAAGTGGGGTGAGCGCCAACGATTTCCGGCATCAGGGATTGAATCCCGTTGCGCTGGGAGGGGAAAATATTCCCCAGGAACTTCAGAGTCAGGTGGATGCCATCGGGATTGACCCAGCGGACACCACGGGGGATCTGCTTTTTTAAAGTATCCTGCAGGGCGATGATTTTCCATAGCACCTCCGGCGGGGGATCAAGGGCCAGGAAGGCCCGCATCATGCTCTCTGAGGTCATTTATCCGCTCCTTGTTTCAATTGTCGCTGCATGCGTGGGAGAGGAGATATTCCCTGAGCATCATGAGGGCTGTGTGGGCAGTGGCGATTTTAACCTTGCGCCGGTCCCGGCGAAATAAACAATGCCGGCAGATGGTCCCTGACGCATGGGCCAGGGCAATGTACACGGTTCCCACGGGTTTTCCCGGAACAGC
>CAZBQX010000016.1:30607-38772 GCA_964494155.1 uncultured Syntrophales bacterium | reverse complement strand
ATCGGGGACGCATCGAACCTGATTCCCATCCTATCCTCCGATAACAGTTCCCACGAAATTTCCGGTATGATTTTCAATGGTCTCGTCAAATACGATAAAGACATCAATGTTGTCGGTGATTTAGCCGAATCCTGGGATATTTCGCCGGACGGGCTGGTCATTACCTTCCATCTGCGCAAAGGAGTCAAATGGCATGACGGGCAGCCTTTCACGGCGGAAGACGTCCTCTACACCTATCAGGTGACAATCGACCCGAAAACACCGACGGCCTACGCGGGGGATTTTCTGAAAGTCAAAAAAGCCGAGGTCCTCGATCCGCATACCTTCCGGGTGACCTATGATAAACCCTTCGCCCCGGCGCTCATGAGCTGGGGAACCGCCATCTACCCCAAACACCTCCTGGCGGGGAAAGACATCACCCAGAGTCCTCTCACACGGAGGCCCATCGGCACGGGGCCTTACAAATTCAAAGAATGGGTGACAGGGCAAAAGATTGTTCTCGAGTCCAATCCCGACTATTTTGAAGGCCGTCCCTACATTGACGGCTTTATCATGCGCATCATCCCCGATATGGCGACCATGTTTCTGGAACTCCGGGCTAACGGCATCGATCAAATGGGCCTGACTCCGCTCCAGTATACCCGGCAGACGGAGGTCCCCCTTTTTCGAAAGAACTTTAATAAATACAGGTATCTGTCATTTAGCTATGCCTACCTGGGTTACAACCTGAAAAACCCCCTTTTCACCGACAAGCGGGTCCGGCAGGCCCTGGCCCATGCGATCGATAAGGACGCAATCATTTCAGGGGTTCTTCTCGGACTGGGTAAGCCGGCCACGGGCCCCATCAAACCCGGAACCTGGGCGTATAATCCCAACGTGCACACCTATCCCTATGATCCGGCCAGGGCGAAAACGCTTCTGGCGGAAGCGGGCTGGAAAGACACCGACGGCGACGGCCTCCTCGACAAGGAAGGACGGCCCTTTGTCTTCGAACTCATCACCAACCAGGGCAATGAAGTCCGGGGGAAATGCGCTGAGATCATTCAGGAAAGTCTGGGCAAGATCGGCATTCAGGTGAAGATCCGCATTCTGGAGTGGGCCGCCTTTGTCAACGATTTTATTAACAAGCGCCGGTTCGACGCCACGATCCTGGGCTGGACCATCCCCATGGACCCCGATCTCTACGATGTCTGGCACTCCAGCAAAACGAAACCGGAGGAACTGAACTTCATCTCCTTTGCCAATGCCGAGGTGGATGAACTTCTGGAAAAGGGGCGCAGCACCTTCGACCAGAAGGAGCGGAAGAAATGTTACGACCGCATCCAGGAAATCCTGGCGGAAGAACAGCCCTATAATTTCCTTTACGTTCCCGACGCGCTGCCCATCATCCACGCACGATTCCGGGGGATCGAACCCGCCCCCCTCGGCATCGGTTACAACTTTATCAAATGGTACGTTCCCAAAGCGGAACAGCGTCTCGTCATGACCCGTTAGCAAATTTTCATAAATTGCCCCGGTTCTTGTCACTGCATTGACAATCGACCTGCGGGTTACTATATGTTTAGGAAGTGTATCGGATTAACCAGACAGAAACCGCAAATCTATTTTCAGGGAGGACAAGACATGATCAACAACAAAGTACAGGCCATTATGAACGAACAGATCAAGAACGAACTCGAATCATATTACATCTACCTGTCCATGGTGTCCTATTTTCATTCCGAGAACCTCGACGGCATGGCCCACTGGATGCGCACCCAGGCACATGAAGAGATGATTCACGCCATGAAATTCTTCGATCACATCATCGACCGGGGCGGGAAAGCGACCCTGATGGATTTGAAACAGTTGAAAACCACCTGGAAATCACCTCTGGAAGCCTGGAAAGACGCCTACGCTCACGAACAATTCATTACCGGTAAAATTCACGCGATTCTGAAACTGGTCCGGAAGGAAAATGACTACACGGCGGAACCGCTACTGGCCTGGTTCGTCAACGAGCAGATCGAAGAGGAGGCCAACACGGAAAAGATTCTCCGGCAGATGGAAAATATAGGCGACAGCAAACAGGGTCTGTTTATGCTGGACCGGGAACTCGCCACCCGGGCATTTCCTCCCGGTTCCCCCCTGGATCCGGCCGCCTATAACGTGACCACATAACCCGGGAAAAACTTATTTGCTCTGGATTTCTGCAAACACCCGCCTGATTGCTCAGGCGGGTGTTTTTACACAATCAATTTTCATAACAGCCCGTGCGATTAAGCGAAATAAATAAGGGGATGGCGTCAGGATTTCAGACTGACGGGTGAGCAGGCTCCCTTGCGCAACGCGTCGATCAAATCCCGCCGATTCTTAATGGGGAGTGAAAAGCAAGTGGCGGTTTTCCCCAGCTCATCCAACCGGTGGGCGTCACTGCCGCCGCATTGTACGAGATTATAATGCAAAGCCAGTTCCCGCACCTGATGGTTTTCATGATGCCGATTTCTGCCGTTTACGCTTTCGACGATTCCGCACAAACCACGCGAGATCAGAGCTGGATCAAGCTTTCTGCCCGCACGGCATGGATGGGCGCCCACGGCGACGCCGTTTTTTTCTTTGACCAGCCGGAGCAGTTCCTCAGCATGAAGACCTTTCGGCAAATCATCCCCGGGGCCGAAAACGAGAAAATCCCCTTCCGGTGTGTCATATTCCATACCGAAGATCACACACAATCCGTCGGCCTGAAGACCCTCCTGTATGTCCGCCTGCGCGGCCATGTTATTGTGATCCGTAATGCAGACGCCGTCAAGCCCTCGGGAACGCGCGTTGGCGAGGATCTCACCGGGAGTCAGTCCGCTGCAGGAAGAATAGGTTGTATGAACATGCAGATCTAAAATCATGTTGAAATATTATGCAGCCTTGCCTATTATGGCAAATAGTTTAATGGCATCATGCTTACATCATTATGCATTCCGGGAATGGCGCCCGGGGAAAGTTGTTTAACAGAACCTGTATCCGTTGGCAACAGGAAAACCGCCGATGAAAAAATGCATCCTGATCCTGCTTGACGGACTGGGGGACCGATCTTACCCGGCATTCAGCCATCAGACACCGCTGCAGGCCGCTCATACGCCGACTCTGGACAGGATGGCCGCCGCCGGAACCAACGGACTTTATCACGCCGCGCAACTTGGATTGGCTTTGCCCAGTGAAAACGCACACTTTGCCATTTTCGGTTATGATCAGACGGATTTTCCGGGACGAGGCGCCCTGGAAGCCCTGGGAGCGGGTGTAACCCTGGCCGAAGACGATGTGGCGCTCCTGGCTCATTTTTCCACAATATCTTGCAACAACGGCATATATTACCTGCAAAAAGATACCCCGCCGGCCGCGGCAGATGAAATTAAAAAACTGATTCCCGCCATCGAACATTTCGCCTGGCAGGATATCGACATCACCTTCCATCATGTCAAGGGTCTTTTCGGCGTGCTGGTGATGAAGGGCGATGTCAGTCCCTATGTGACGGACACGAATCCCATGCGGGACGACGTATTCGTCATGGATCTCGTGCCCTGGAAAAGCCATGCCATGGAGGCCGCCGCCGTCAACACCGCCAAAGCGCTGAAAGCCTATCTGGTTCATGCTCACCAGGTGCTGGACCGTCATCCTCTCAACCAAATCCGTTTTAAGAAATCTCTCCCGCCGTTGAATGGTCTTGTCACCCAGCGGGCCGGCCGCATGAAAAAAATCACGCCTTTCTCCTCCCGTTACGGACTGAGAGGGCTTTCCATCGCCTCGGGTGTCGTTTTTGAAGGGTTGAGCCGGTTTATCGGCCTTGATTTTTTGAAGGCCCGGGAAACAGACGATCCGGAGGCCGATTTCGCAGAGCGACTGGCAAGCGCGCGTAATGCTTCGCAACACTACGATTTCATCCATGTTCATACCAAAGCGCCCGATGAAGCCGCCCATACAAAAAATCCCAATTTCAAGAAAAAGGTCATTGAATCCTTGGACCGGGCCATTGCCGGGCATGTTGACTGGCTGCTGGACGATCCTGACATTTTGACGGTGGTTACGGCGGACCATTCCACACCGAGCAGCGGCCCCCTGGTCCATTCAGGAGAACCGGTTCCCTTAATGCTGTGCGGAGAAGGGGTGCGGCGGGACGCCGTCGCTCAATTCGATGAAATCAGCGTCGTGGCAGGCGCACTGGGAACAGTACGCAACCGGGAACTGATGTACTTAATCCTGAACTACCTCGACCGGATCAAGCTCATGGGTATCATGGACACTGATGAAGACCAGCTGTTCTGGCCCGGCCGTTACGACAAGTTCCAGGTTTCGTGAAAAAACAGAGGTGCCGCAGCACGTGATCAAAACCAATAGCCCAAACAATATAATCTATGAACTGGGATTTATTCACGGCCGGTTTCAGATCCTGCATAACGACCACCGGAAGTACCTTCTGGCGGGAAAGGTCCTGTGCCGGCATCTGATCGTAGGCATCACCAATCCCGACCCCAGCCTGACGCGTGAAGACTCGACCGACCTGAATCGCAGTTGTACGAACGCCAACCCGCTGACCTATTACGAACGACAGATGCTGATCCGGGAAACTCTAATCGAAGCGGGCGTGAAAAGCCGGGATTTCACCATCGTTCCTTTTCCGGTGAACCTGCCGGAACTCTACTTCTGTTACGTACCGCAAGAAGCGGTATTTTTCGTCTCCATCTATGATGACTGGGGGCGGAAGAAGCGCGACACCTTCATCCGCCTTGGATTGAAAACTCATGTCCTGTGGGAAGTCCCGCCGGAGGAAAAGGGCCTCAGCGGCTCAGACATTCGTCAGGCCATTATGGAAAACCAACCCTGGGAACATCTCGTCCCCCCCGCGGTCGCCCGGCTGGTCAAAGTCTGGAATTTACACGCCCGCCTGCAGCATCCATAGACTTTTCCATTTCCAGAATCCGGATAAGATCACCCTGCGCCAACTCAACGGGATTACCCCGCATGCTGTTCGATTGCTGTGCCATGGCCGCAATGGTTGCATAATCCTTGTCCCGCAGACCGGCCAGCCCCAAGGGCAACAGACAAAACTCCGTACATAGTAGACGAATCCATTCCAGGCCGTCTTCGGCATGGGCTCCGGAGTTTCCGGTCAGAAGCCGTCCCATTTCATGGAATTTCTGCAGGATGCTCGATGTTCCATCCGCTTGCCGTAGACGCTCCAGATTGACCCGGAGCACAGGATAGAGCAGACGGGCACAGACAATCCCATGAGGGATTTCCATCATACCGCCGATCACGGCGGCAAAACCGTGCACAGCGCCCAACCCTGCATTGGCCAGGGCCATACCGCTGAACAAGGCTGCCAGCGACATATCTTCCCGAGCATCAAGGTCATTACCGTTTAACCAGGCCTGACGTAAAGAACGACCCACCCGGCACAAACCTTCCCGGCAAAGACTGTCCGTCACAGGGTTTGCCTTCCTGGTAACAAACGCCTCGATCAACTGGGTCAAGGCGTCCATGCCCGTCGCCGCCGTTAAGGAGGGGGGCAGGGACAGGGACAAAGCGGGATCAACCACGGCTACGGCAGGCAGGAGAAATGTCCCCCGGAGGCTGACCTTGCGGCCGTGTTCGGGGGATTTGATCACCGCATTGGCCGTCACTTCGGTGCCGGTTCCGGCGGTCGTCGGGATCGCAATGAAGGGTAGGGGCGGGTTAAGGAGAGGTTGACCGCGACCGATGACCTCCAGGTGGTCCATCAGGTCCCCTTCGTTGGTCACCAACGCGGCAACGGCTTTGCCCAAATCAATGATACTTCCGCCACCGAATCCGACGACGGCGTGACAACGGGTATCGTGGGCGGTCTTCACCGCATCCTGTACCCGAGACAGAGTGGGTTCACCGCAGACGGAAAAGGGCATGACTTCGCATCCCCGATTTTCCAGATCTGCCTTCAGCGAAGCGGCACGCCGGCCGTCACGCCCTGTTAAAAGCAGGACCCGCGAACCATGGTCGGCGATGATCGGCGCCGCCTCACCCAGGGCATGCCGGCCGAAGATGATCCGCCCGGCTGTTGCAAACTCAAACTGCATGCCATTCACCTTTTACCGGTCAGCGTCATCAGACCCAGTTTTTGTCGTCCGGGTAAATATTGGTGAAAAAGGTGCTTTTTCGTGGCTGGGCCATCATCGGCAGAACCTTGTCCCGCCAGTCCCGGTAATGTGATGTTTCCTTGAGGCGCAAGGGAACATCCCTGTTCCGGTAGACCTCGAGCAGGATGAAGCGGCTGGGATCGTCTTGCTGCTGCACAATATCCAACCGGACAATCCCTTCCAACTTGATGCTCTCCTTGGCGGTTTCAATGCATGCCTTTTTGAACGCGTCGATGAACGGGGGTTTGACCTGGACCTGGACATGAATGACAAACATCAATAAAACCTCCTGATTCTGAAATTCCCACGGCAAACAACAACCAGGCCAACCGTCGTATTCGATTGGCGTATACAAAATGTCCTCATCGGAAAAAGGGTTGACGGTTTGCCGATGATACCATCTTTTAAATCGACGGCGGGAGAAAAAACTTGAGGGTCTTCTTGCGGTGCAGCTCAGAAAGAATGCGAGAAAATCTTAAAATAACGCATGCGATCTTATTTCAAGACCGGATCGGACATCCGGAAAATGAAAATGACCGGATGACGATCAACATTCGGCAAAACATCTGAACGCCCCTTAAATTGGGAATTGGGGGAAAATAGTCTTTTAACCGGGCCAATGGTCGGATAGGCGGCGTTACTGGTTATCGAAATCGGACAGCTTTCCAGACAGAGGATGCATCCTGTTTTTTCCTTCACGGCCCGCTCCCGATTTCCACCGAAGCGGATATCGAAACCCCGCCCCGTGGCATCGGAAACTATAGCACTCAAAGGAAGTTCTTTGTCCAGCCCCGGCCAGATGGCGCTGACAGCCAGACGATCCCCCGAAACCTTGTCGCCGCTGCTTAGCAGATTCAAATTGTCCCCGGGACGGGCGCCGATGTCAACCAGGGCATCGAAAAAATCCGACGGTGAGGCGTAGGCCCTGAAAATGGCCTTGTTTGCCAGTTTTCCCTGCAGGGAAACCACTCCCCAGTGGGGATTCGTTTCCGAAAGATGCTTCAGACTTATTTCGGTATACAGGAGGATCCGCCTTCCCTTCTTATCAAGCAAGAGCGGTTTCTGCGGGGTAGGGCAGAAGGAAAGGGGCTTTCCCGCTGCCCGTACCATGGCACTGCTGCAGAAGATGAGCGATAGAACCAGGGCTGCGCATATTAAACCCGTTTTTCCATAAAAGCCGATATTTTTAAGCTTATCAGTCATTTCTCTGCTTCAGCGTTAAATGAATGCGGCGTACCGTAGGGGGACGGGTACGCCGCATGCTAAGGAGGGAGGTGAACGGCTTCACCTTCCATGGTATTCATGGTTACCTGACGCTTTCTACCGGATAGTCCGCCTCTGCCCAGCCTTTGATGCCGCCGGGATACCGAAAGACATTCTTATACCCCAGTTTAACCGCCCACATGGCGCCGTTGTGGCTGCGGGTACATTTTGTGAAGCCGCAGTAAAAGACGATCAGGCGGCCTTTATCCGGCCCCAGCATTTTCAGGAAATCCGCCTTGGTTTTGTCGTCCATCGCCGTCAACTCAGGAATGGGCAATTCAAAAGGAACCGCGCCGGGCACATGCTCCTTCTTATAACTGGCCTCATAGGGCATGGTGTCCACAATCAGCATCGGCTTTTTTGCGTCAAGCCAATTCTTTAATTCCGAAGTGGTTACAATACCGTAGCCGCCTCGGGCTACTTCTTTGACCAAGGTGACGGCAATCTTTTCCGTCTCCAGTTCGCTGGTCCCCCATGCGCCGAAACTGCTGCCGGCAAACCCCAGAACAAATACCGCCGTGACCAACCAGACCAACATTGACTTTCTTTTAAGCATCCTTAACGTCTCCTTTCAAGATTGATATCCGCCATATTTTCCCGCGTGACAACACGCTCACGCATCCAACGCGAAACATAAAGAAACGGCACGACCAAACCCACCAGAATAAGGTCGCGATAAAAAGCATTCCAGAGTTTACCCTGACCGGCCAGTTCCTCCGGCCCGAAACAGCCGCAATCCACATCCAGATCTTTGAGAATGCC
>CAZBQX010000016.1:3090-30507 GCA_964494155.1 uncultured Syntrophales bacterium | reverse complement strand
AGTTTTTTCCTCAGTTTTTCTATATGAACTCAAATATGATTAGGCAAATTCATAATTTTTATTATACAGGGCTGATCATTCCTTACGGCTATGACTGGACTGATCCGGTGACACAGTCGGCGCCCTATCAATGCGGGTGCCTCAAACCGCGACCCTTGCCATTGCCCTTGATGTTCTCAAGACCATGGGATATGATCGAGTCGAAACTTGGAAGTATTCAGAACGCAAGAAAAACTGAATGGCAGATAGCCGCTGAACGGGAAGCCGAAACAGGCATGACACGGGGGTAGACAATATGAAACTGACCGACCGATGGCAAGCAGGGAAAAAACCCACCCTCTCCTTTGAGATTTTTCCCGCGAAGACGCCCAAGGGCGAAGAAAACCTTAGTCGGGTCATCGCTGAACTGAAAACGCTGGCGCCGGATTTCATTTCCGTCACCTTCGGCGCCGGGGGATCGACCCGGGCGGGTTCGCTGGAACTCCTGAATAAACTGAGGCAGGAAAATGGGTTTGAAACTGTAGCCTATTTTTCCGGGTATGGCCTGGGACCGGGCGACATCACCGCCGTTTTGGACGGCGACCGGGAAGCGGGGGTGGAAAATGTTCTCGTTGTCCGGGGCGACCCGCCCCAGGAGGAAGGCTTCCAGCCTCATCCGGAAAGCTTCCTCCACGCCTCCGATCTGCTTTCCTTCATCCGGCCGCGTTATGATTTCTGCCTGGGCGTCGCAGGCTATCCGGAAGGACACCGGGAAGCGAGCAGCCGGGAGCAGGATCTGGCTTACCTGAAATTGAAAGTGGACCTGGGAGCCGAATACATCATCACCAATTACTGCTACGATAACCGGTTCTTTTTTGACTTTATCGAACGTTGCCGGTCTCTGGACATCAATGTCCCGATTCTGCCGGGCGTCATGCCCATTTACAGCATCAAGATGATGGACATGCTGGCACAGATCTGCGGCGCGGCCATCCCGCCAGCCCTGCGCCAAGACCTGGAAGCCATCCCGGAAGGCGACCGGGAAGTCATGGTCCGTTACGGCATCGGCTTTGCCGTCGATCAATGCCGGGAACTGCTCCGGGCGGGGATGCCGGGCATTCACCTGTACACCATGGACCGGAGCGAGTCGGTCCTGGATATCGTCCGGACTCTAAAACAGGAGGGATGGTTATGAAAAGCCGTTTTGTGGAAAAACCGGGAACATGGCTTGCCTTTTTCTTTTTCGCCCTGATCAGCCTGATGCACGTTTTAAGACTGACATTCCAGATACCCGTTCATGCAGGGAATTTCACCATGCCCGTCTGGACCAGCGCACCCGGCTGCCTGGTGACGGCAGCTATTGCCTGGCTCCTCTGGCGCGAAAACTGAAATTCGGGCAAAGGTACAAGCTTTTTTATGATCAAAGCCGTATTATTCGACAACGATGGTGTCCTGATTGACAGTGAATCAGTTTTTTTCGCCCTGACGCGGGACGCGCTGGCCACAGCGGGGGTAGGGTTGCACCCGTCCTACTGGGCGCGCCATTATCTGGGAAACGGACTAAAAAGTATGGAAGTCGCCGAATCCCTTGGTCTTTCCCCATCCATCGCCGACGAGGTCATCGAACTGAGAAACCGGCGGTTCATGGCACGTCTACAGGAGGGTTTCTCTCCCATCGCCGGCGTAATGGAAACGTTGTCCGCCCTGCGGCCTCTGGTACGCATGGCCCTGGTTACAGGCAGCCCCCGGGACAAGCTCATGCTGGCCCATCAGGAAACGGAACTCCTGCCCCTGTTCGACTGTGTCATTACCAGTGACGACTACACCCATGCCAAACCCCATCCGGCGCCTTATCATACAGCCATGGAACGCCTCGGCATCAAAGCCCGGGAATGTCTGGCCGTGGAGGATTCGCCGCGGGGGCTTAACGCTGCCCATGCCGCCGGTATCCGGTGCCTGCTCATCCCCACCCCGCTCACGGACCTGGACATGTGCCGGCATGCCGACTGGATTGAGGCGGATATCACCGGCGTCCTGCGCATTGTGCAGGACGAAAACCGATGAAACCTATGCGCACCGACCATCCCGACGCCAAGGGTGAATTCCCGGAAAAAACCGGAACGTATCTTTACCAGAGAACCCACGGCTATTTCGCCCAGATACCAGACGACGTCAAGGAGATCACCGAAGCTGAACTCCGCGAATTGGGGGCAAAGGAAACAAAACCGGCCTACCGGGGCATTCATTTCACGGCGGACAAGAAAACCCTGTACCGGATCAACTATCAATCTCGGCTGGCGACGCGGATTCTTGCTCCACTTTTGACCTTCGACTGCCATTCAGACCGTTACCTTTACAAGCAGGCCCAGCAGATTCCCTGGGAGGATTTCCTGACGACGGCGGGGACCTTCGCTGTTTTCGCCACTGTCGCCAACAGCCGTATCAGCCATTCCCAGTTCGCGGCCCTGCGCCTGAAGGACGCCGTCGTCGACTATTTCCGCACCCGGCAGGGGAAGCGCCCCTCCATTGACACGCGGGATCCCGATGTCTGGTTCAACCTCCACATCGACAACAACAGGGCCACAATCAGTCTGGACACCTCCGGCGGATCGCTCCACCGGCGCGGCTACCGCCTGGATTCTGTTTCCGCCCCGATGATCGAGACCCTGGCGGCAGCCGTCATCCGCTTCTCCGGTTGGCAGGGAGACACGCCCCTTTACGATCCTTTCTGCGGTTCCGGGACGCTTTTGTGCGAAGCTTACCTGCGCACATCAAATACGCCGGCGGGAAAACTCCGTCGCGTGTTCGGCTTCGAGAAACTCCCCGATTTCGATGCAAATCTCTGGAAGGAGGTCGTCCGGGAAGGGAAGAAAAACATCATTCCAGTCGCCCCGGGGCTGATCGCCGGGAGCGACATTGCATTCGACGCTGTCGAGATTGCCCGCCGCAACTGCGATGTCATCGATCCGGGTCGCCGTATCCGCATTGCACAAAGGGATATCTTCGCCATCGACGATCTCCGGGGTAAAATCATCATCTGCAATCCCCCCTACGGCATCCGGATGGGGAAAACTGTTGATCTGAATGCGTTTTACGGTCAACTGGGCGATTTTTTCAAGCAGCGCTGCGCCGGGTCTACCGCTTACGTCTATTTCGGTGAACGGGAATACATCAAAAAAGTTGGGTTAAAACCATCCTGGAAAAAGGAACTGAGCAACGGCGGTCTCGACGGCCGCCTCGTCAAATACGATCTGTACTGACCCTGTCCTTTTGTCATCCTGAGCTCCGGAAGCTGTGTCACAATGCCATGCTGAGGCGCCAGCAGAAGATCCCTTGATTTCAGCCTTTCGTTATTATTAGCTTCTTCACAGAGTTTATCCATGAGCACAGCGAAAGATTCAGAATGCCTTCAGTTGATCACTTGACACCAAGTCATCCCGAGCTTCGACCCGGGATCCATTTCCAGATCGAATCTTATCCTGGATGCCGGAGCGGTGAGGCTGTGTCGTAATTACCGGAAATCAATGAAAAGTCGTCATACAAGCGAAAGCCTGTATCCAGAACTTACTCATAATACTGGATTCCCCCGTATCAAGTACGGGGCAGTCTCTTCGTCGCGCTTTGCTGGGACGGAATAACGAAAAGGTAATTGTGACACAGCCTCCGATGTCCGGCATGATAGATAGACATCCTCGCTTTCAAGGGGAGGCCGGGAGGGGATGGGTTTGGGGTTTTCATTTCGAGCGAATGCGGGAAATCTTGCTTGACCCGCATTTACAGGGGGCAGGGCTTGCCCCTGCTCTGCATGATAAATTCGGCATATCCAGGGCAACCGCAAGGGTTACCCGTACACTGCATCCGGCAAGCCTTGATAGGCTGCTCACTCCCAGTCCCGGATGATGAAACCAAATCCGATCCGGTTCACGCTGTGATTGTAGTCGAGCAGGCTTTCACCGTAACCGTTGAAATACTGGATGTATCCGCTGACCCGACGGATCAGAGGAAAACTCCAATCCAGCTGGAGGCTGCCGCGATTATCGTCTAATCTCAGATTGTTTCTCAACTGCAGTCCGAAACGGTGCTCGCCCCAGAAATAAAACAGTTGCACATCCCCATACCCGAGATAAGCATCGATATCCGGATTGTCGTCATCTGAAGAACTTTCGGGAATACGATACCAGCCTCTAAACAACAGGGTCAGATTGTCCCGCTCCAGACCGACATTGGCCACAACACGGTTCCAGCTTCGGGATAAGGGCTCATCTTTGCCGTTGGACTGGTGGTTCAAGCCAACATTTATGAAACGGACGTTGAAATCCAGAAAACGATACGAGGTCCGATAATTGAGCAGCAATTCCGGTTCATAGTTGGTTTCCCTGAAGGGAGACGATTCGGCTGTGTTATAGAACTGCCAAAATGAACGCTGGGTATAGGCGAACCAGAGATCGAGATCCTTGCCCAGCACATCCTGCCAAAGCTTAATTTTAAGGCTTAACTGGTAAGCGACTTCTTCTTTCTTGAGGTCCCGGTGAGGATCGTCTTCCCGCACCTGTTCCACATTGGGGGAAGCATTATAGGTAATCGGCAGAATATAGTTGGAATAATGGGCTTTCAATGTGTATTTGCCCTGGCGATTTTCCTCATCAAGCTCCCAAAGCCGGGTCAGATAAGAAGTCACACCAACCTTGTCACGAGCCGATTTTTCTGAAACGCCCTCAGCTGCCGGCGACAGCGTCACCGAACGGCCGGCTTTCCGATCGTAGCATTGCAACCTCGCCGTATTGTCTTCAATACCGACACATTCGATCAGGGCGTCTTCAGCAGCGGCAGTCACCTCTTCCGAGCTCAAGAACAACATGGCCAAGATACAGATGACGACACGCAGACTAAAGGCTGACATTCCCCTGTATTTTCTCCAAGGCATGGTTCTCTCCTCCCTGATTCAACCTTTCCGGGGTGAGCCAAAAACAGAAACCGACTTATAAACTTCAGGAAACGGTATACGCTACGAACAAATACCATGCCTGTCAATGCGTTTCTCGTAAATACCCTTAAGAATCAATCATTTCGTGGTATTCATGCTAAAAGGACAGATAGACCATCTATAAATCGGTCTCTACAAATTTCTTTCTGAGAACCGCTTGACACCACAGGGCAATTGCCATATAGATTTCACCACGGTCATGCAATGACCGTTCGGCCAGAGCTGATCTTATCTTCTTTATTTTCATATCTTTATCGCATCGAGGTGCCTCATGGATTTAGAAACCATTTTCACGGCCATTGCCAGCGCCGGATCTGTCGCCGCCGCCGTTGGATATTCCATCAAGCGGATCGTGGACCGCTCCATCGATGCGAAGTGTTCACGCATCGCCGAACGTGCCCTCGCGGAATTCCGGGAGGAGACGCAGCGACGCCTGACCTCCCTGGATCAGCGCTTTGAAGTCTTCAAGACAACCCTGTCACTGACGGACCGCGCACGGAAATGCTGCCGGGACCTGCAGAATGTAATCGACACGGGCATTGTCAGTGCGGAACGTCTCGAGCAGATGCACCGCCTGAAGAATTATGCGGACACGATCCTCGACATTCTCATGGACGAAAAAGCCCATATATCGCCGAAAATCTGCGCCACGGCCCAGGAAGTAAAAACCCTGCTCCAGGAATATCCCTGGAATGCGGAAACCTTTCTTCGCTCCTGGCGTAAGGACAGCGACGCCCCGCTGATGGAATCCGCCCTGGCCCCGTTGAAGGAAAAGATCGCAGAATGCCACCGCCGGATCGACGGGCTGTATGACCTGATCCGGGAAGAGGTACAGCGCCAGTGGGGCGGCGTCACGGAGGGCATGAACGCCGGTTACCGGGCCGTTTAGCCGTCCGTCCGACTCACCCGCCCCGGGTCAGCCACGCAAAGTTGCATGTCCCGGGCGGATGTTCCGATTTGATCCCATAACACCAAAACATATTCCAAAGGAGGCCATTCCATGATTCAGGAAATCACGTTGCAGGCACTAAACACAGAGCGTTTCATTAACGAGCGGGTCAAGGAGATCCAGGACACGGTCGGAGACGGAACCGCCATCAACGCACTTTCCGGAGGCGTCGATTCCTCCGTGGTAACCATGCTCGGCCATCGGGCGCTTGGCAACCGGCTGCGCACGATCTTTGTGGAAAACGGCATCATGCGGGCGGGCGAGGCCGATCAGGTCGTCGGTTTTTTCCGCAACCTGGGCGTGACCGTCGAGGTCTGCGATGCCAGGGCCGAGTTTTTCACCGCTTTCAAGGGCCTGACCGATCCCGAGGAAAAACGGGAAGCCGTTACCCAGACCTTCTACAAGAATGTCTTCGGCCGTCTTGTCCGGGAAAGCGGCGCCAAGTATCTCCTCCAGGGAACGATTCTCACCGACGTGGACGAAACCGTGGCGGGCATCAAACGCCAGCATAACGTATTTGAGCAGCTTGGCATCGATCCCCAGGCCGCTTTCGGTTACAAAATCATCGAGCCCCTGCTCCAGTTAAGAAAGGACAGTGTTCGGGCCGTCGGCAAGGCCCTGGGGCTCCCGGCTGAATTGTTCGATCGGATACCCTTCCCGGGACCGGCCCTGGCCGCTCGGGTCATCGGTGAGGTCACACCGGAGAAGATCGAAACCGTCCGCAAGGCGACAGTCATTGTCGAAAAGCATCTTAAGGATGCCGGCGCATTCCAGTACCTGGCCATTCTCCATGAGGACCGCGTCACGGGCATGCGGGACGGAAAGCGTGATTTCGGCATGCAGATCGAAGTCCGCTGCTGGGACAGTATCGACGCACGCACAGCCACTCCGACGCGTCTTTCCTTTGATGTTCTGGAAACATTGGCCCGTGAAATCACAGAGCGTGTTCCCGGCGTGGTGAGCGTTACATACAATATCGCCACAAAACCGCCCTCGACGATCGAAGCGATTTAATCTCTTGAAACGATTTCGGGTTCGCAGCGACTCTGTTTTTTCCTCAGCAACCCCAAAAAGGAAATGTTCATGTTTTCTAAAAAAATATGCCTGTTGACAACCGTTGTCCTGATCATGCTCACTTTGGCAGCCGGCTATGTCAGGGCGGCGGATCAGCCGCTCAAGATCGCCCTCATCCTGTGGCGGGGAGAAACTGAAGTGGAAAAGGGCTTTAAGGACGGCCTGACAGAGCTGGGATATTCGGCAACCTATACGACCTTCAACGCGGATCAGAGCCTGAACAAATTATCCGGCCTGCTCAAAACGATCAAACCACAGGATTATCAGTATCTTTACACGTTCGGCACCTCCGTTTCCCTGAAGGTGAAGAGGGAATTTCAGGGTGTCACACCGCAGGTTTTTGCCGTTGTTCTGTATCCAGCGGCGTCCGGTCTGGTGCAAAACCTGACCCGACCCGGCGTGAATATCAGCGGCTCCTCCCATTTCATCCCCGTCGAGAAACAGATCGAAACGGCTTATCGGCTGCTTGAATTTTCCAATCTGGGGGTTTTTTACAATCCCAACGAGGCGAATTCCGTCGAATCCGTTCGGCAGATCCGGGACACGGCGCTTAAACTGGGCTTCTCTCTTAAGCCTTATCCCGTTAAACCCAAGACCGATCGGATGGAGAAATATCTGCGCTTGATCGAGAAAGATATCCTCGATGTGGACGCCGTTTACCTGCCTTCGGACAGTTATATTATCTCGGAGAGCCAGAACATCGCGGACGCCCTGGAACGGGCAAAGATTCCCGGTTTCGCCGCCGTCGAGGAATGCGTAAAAAACGGGGTGCTCTTAGGACTGACCAGCAATTACTACGATCTCGGCAAGGCAACCGCCGCCATAATTGATCAGCGGGAAAAGGGGAAGGCCCTTTCGTCGATCCCCGTCAGTCTGCCCAGCCAGACCTATCTGCTTATCAACAAAACCACCGCCCGGGCTCTGGGGTTCAAGCCTGACCCCAAGCTGACGGGTAACGCCCGCTGGGTTGAATAGATTTAAGGACAAACGGGACCTTTGGGGGGCTGCAGGCCTGAATGAAGACCCTTTAAACATGCACCGCCGGTCACAAGTACATGTGGCAAACGTGCCTCCTTTACCCCCGATTGGTTACGCGGCATGATAGTGGCCGCCCAAACGTCGATCAAATCATTAGTCAGGTTTTCCCCTATCCTTCAGGCGCCAGATTATCACGTTTTCATCCGGGTAAAAAATTGAGCGGCATCTGATGCAGACATCGTATTGATACAATCCTGCTTTTCAATCCAGCCCTTGCGGGCGATTTTAATACCCAGGGGCAGGTAGTCGAAGGCTTCCCGGTGGTGGATATCACTGCCCAAAGCGATTTTCAGCCCTTTGCGTTTGGCGATGATACAGTTCCGCCAGTCCAAATCGAGACGCTGCGGATTGATATTCAGCTCCAGAACCTTGCCCCGCTCCGCCGCTGCATCGATCACTTCGGCCATATTCACGCGATAAGCTTCCCGTGCCAGAAGCAGCCGCCCCGTCGGGTGGGCGAGAATCGTCGTAAATGGGTTGTTCACCGCCTTGATGATCCGGCGGGTCATTTCCGCTTCCGGCATCCCAAAATGGGAATGCACGGCAGCAATAACAAAATCAAAGGTGGATAGCATCTCATCCACATAGTCCAGCCGTCCGTCAGGCAGGATATCCGACTCGATACCCTTGAAAATATGAAAAGGGGCGTATTTAACGTTCAATTCGTCAATTTGCCGGTGCTGTTCCAGGATCGCCTCGGTGGAAAGGCCGCCGGCGTAAAAAGCGGACCGGCTGTGATCGCTGATTCCGATATACGAAAATCCCCTCTCTTTCGCCAGTTTTGCCAGCGTCTCCAAAGCATCGGCCCCGTCGCTGGCCTGGGTGTGAATATGGAAGAGGCCTCTTATATCATTTTCCTTAAGCAAATCGGGAAGTTGTCCATGCTCCGCCGCCTCGATCTCCCCCATGTTCTCACGCAGCTCCGGGGGAATATAGGCCAGTCCCAGGGTTTGAAAAATTTCTTCTTCATTTTTACAGGGAATGTTGACCTCATCCCGGAAGAGGCCGTATTCGTTCATCTTGAGGCCCATCTGTTTGGCCCGCCCCCGCATGGCCGTATTATGCTCCCGGCTCCCTGTGAAGTGATGCAGGGCATAGGGGAACTCGGCGGGGGAAACAATTCTTAGATCGCAGTTGATACCGGAGCTTAAAACAACGCTGACCTTGGTTTCGCCCTTGGCAATAATGGACTCAACATCGGGCAGAGAAGCGAAATAATCCGCCAGGGCATCCGGTGACTTTGACGCAGCCAGGAGGTCGATGTCCTTGACCGTTTCATAACCGCGGCGTAGCGAACCGCCCAGACGAACCTCATCCACCTCCTCCCGACCCGCCAGCAATTTCAGCAGGGCTTCGGCCTCGCCGATCACCTCCGCGTAGAGGCGCCGTTCCCGGTACCGGCGCATATGCCGGATACCCTCTAAAATCTTGTCCTGGGTTTTCTGCCCAAAACCGGGCAGTTCAATCAACCGGTTTTCACTGCAGGCGTACTCCAGTTCTCCAACGGTCTCGATATTCAACTGGTCGTAGAGGGCTTTGATTTTCTTCGGTCCCAGACCGGGGATTTTAAGCATTTCGAAATGCCCCGGCGGGATGGAGGCCTTCAGGTGTTCATAATATTCCAGGCGATCCGTCAGAACCAGTTCCGTAATTTTCTTGCAGAGCGCCTCTCCAATACCCCTGACTGATCCCAATCGACCCTCCCGGACCAGATCCGGGAGGTCCTCCTCCAGCACTTCCAAGCTTCGCGCCGCGGTCTGGTAGGAACGGACCTTGAAAGGATTCTCCCCCTTCAACTCCAGCATCAGGGCAATTTCTTCGAGGATTTTGATGATATCGTTTGTCGTCATTCCAAACACCTTTGCCTGGCGGCCATACCTTCACTCTGCGGGTCCCGGAGATTCTGACTGGTCATTACTTTACAGCGGTCGGCGCTACCAGATGTCCTCCCAAGGGGGATCGCTGTTGTTACAACCCGAATCGGTCATATCGAAAGTTCCCGAAGATTGTACCATCGTTACGTACTGGAATCCAGGTACACTCGCCACCACATAAGCGTCCTGGCCGGGCAAGCAGAAACAATAGTAACCGGCATTGGTATCCCGAAATTTCCAACAGAAATTTCCCGTCGGGTGATTGGCGGCGCTGAGTATATGGTAGCGCTCATATCGCCCCAAAGGGATAGGAATGTAACTATAATTCGCGAAAATGCAGCACCCACGCCAGATCGCCGCAACTTCAACCCGCACCGAACTCTGGAGGTTTGAAGACGACCAGTGCACCCGCTTTCCCCCACGGCAGTTGGAATCGCTGGTCCAGATTCGCAGATCCGGCGGTTCAATATTGAAGACCATTCCTTCGCCATAATTCGCCGCGTCGTCCGCATCATAAACACGCACTTTCGTAGGTCCTACTATCGGTGAACCACGATCATGATCATATTCCCACCTATCGCCCACCTTGCGGTTGGCCCCCACCGTCCAGGTGTATTTCCCGGCAGAAGCGGGATGGCGCTCTGCGATGGTCACAACCTCGTCCCCGCCGCCAGTGCGGAGATAGCTCACCAGAACAATTCGTAACCTCCTGACACTGCTCCCCGGTGCGATCCGCCACTCGATTTCCGTGGGATTACCGATGTAGCGGTTGCCGCCGCCATGGAGCACCTCAATGGGTCCGGTAATCGCAAAATCCCGTTCGCTGATTCCTTCGGTGGGACCGTTACGGTCCATCACCTGGATGCGGTAGTCCGAAGCCGGCGGCAAATCAGCCGGAATGGTCCAGTTGAGGCTGTATGATGTAGACGGAGCATGCCAGGCCGCCTCATCCGAGGGAATGGTCAGCACCGTTTCAGCCCCTCTTTTCAGTTGGACCAGAAAGCGGCGTTCTGAAGGGTATTCTCCGGCAATGCGCCAGGCGATGACTTTGGTGCTCCCCCGGGGCCAGCTCACGGGCATGCGCCCGGGGGTCACCAGACTGATGGACCAGGCCGTCGGCGTCCCGGGCCCTGCATCGCCGAAACTCCGGGGCTGGATGGAAAATAACGGGCTGATACCTGTGGCGACAGGATGGATCGCCAGGATCGCATAATCTCCCCGCGGCGCATCGCGCGGAATATCCCAGTGAACCGTATGGATCGGTTGACCGCGGCTGGCAGCCGAGCCCGGCCGATACTCGTGGGTCTGGGTCGAGACCACCGCACCGGCATGATAGAGTTGAAACGTGACGGTTCCGGGCTGGACACGCCGGTTGAACTGGTAGCGAAGATTCATATCCGTACCCGGGTTAAGTACGCCGCTCCGCTCCGGGTATATGAAATCGATTCGGGCGGAATTGGCTGCCACCTGAAAAAGGTCGCTCTCGCCATAGGCTCCCGATTCCGTATTGGTCGCCGTAATGTAGTAGTCACCTGCAGCGATATTGACCGGTGGCGTCAAGGGAATCGGCACGCCGGTCGCCCTTGCCACGGCCACATTGGTCGAGGCCACAGGTTGGGTGACTCCCACACGCATCAAATTGAAAGTCACGTTACCGGCCGCCACATCGTTGCGTGTAAAGCGACCCAAAATGTAAATCGTTTCACCCTGATAGTAGATATCGTTCTCGGTGGGATTCAGCAGCAGAATACCCTGATCCAGTCTCAGGGGAATGGGGGTAGGCCTGTCGCCGGGGGGCGGCAGGCGTCTTTTGGACATGGTCATAGTCATCGGTTTGGTTATGCCCGAACGCTGGCCGGATCCGGCCAAACCTGTCGCCGGTGGCATATTCGCCGTTACAGATGACGTTGATCCGCCGCTCTTCGCGGCGATCCCCTGATCCGCCAGGCCGCCGCTCCCCTTAACGGCAATCGTATTACAATGCGGCGTCAGCGTCGCCGAACGCCGATTGTTTCCCTCGTCGCTCTCCGCAATCTGCCGTGTACTGTCCACTTCAGCCTGGACCGGGGCCGCCTTATCTAAAAGAAGACCGCTGTCTACTTTAATCTCACTCCCCAGCGCTTTCAGAATACCCTTCGGATCCGCTTTGATAAGGGGTATTGACATTTGCCTTGCCCCCACCATCATGCGAACCTGCCCTCGCCGGAACGTTTCCTCCGGCACCGGCCCTTTACCATTATTGCGAAGCGTCAGGATCACCCGGCACTGTTTGTCCAGCGTAAGCGCGCTTACCACCAAGTCAGGCAGCGGTATCTTGATCACCACCGTCTTAATCGTTGAACCGGCGGACTTGTCCGTTTTTCCCGTATCAGCGGAAAAAATAAGCCCGGCCTGAAAACACAGGCCCATGACCAGGAGAAATACAACAGCAAGGATTGCTCTTCGGGTCCCCATCGGTCACCTCCAAAATTGGATGATTTTAACTGATTGAATTAATAAGAACTTCTTTCCTGACGACTGGAGTATAAGACCAGTCAATCGGCCATGTCAAAGGGTATTCATAGACAAACGGAGAAAGATGAAACGCATAAACCGGAAAAGCAGGCCTGTCAGGCGACATAGACCAGAACCGTCACATAATGGCAGGCGCTGCCGCCCAGAACAAACAGGTGCCAGATGCCATGGGCGGGCCACAGCTTTTTGTCCAGGGCGTAGAAAACAATCCCGCCTGTATAGAGAATTCCCCCGAAGAGCAGCCAGAAAAACCCCGATATTGGAAGCGCCCGCAGCAAAGGAGCACAGGCAAAGATGATCAGCCAACCCATGAAAACGTAAACCAAAATCGGCAACAGTCTGTTCTTATGATGATAAAAGAAATCCACAACAATGCCGATCACGGCAAGGCCCCAGACCGTGCCGAAGATGGACCAGCCCCAGGCCCCCCGAAGGGTAACCAGGGTAAAGGGCGTGTAAGTTCCTGCAATCAGTAGAAATATGGCTGTATGATCGAAATAGCGGAAGACTTTTTTGGCCCGCCCGTTCAGGCCGTGGTAAAGCGAGGAAAAAATATAGAGCAGCACCAGCGTCGCCCCGTAGATACTGAAACTGACAATCTTCCAGGGATCGCCCTGAAGCGATGCGACAACGACCAGCACGACCAGCCCCGCTACGGCCACGACAGAGCCGACGGCATGCGTCACGGTGTTAAAAAGTTCGCTTTTTCGCGCGGCCTTAACATCCAACATGGCTTTCAAACCTTTGCACGCACAACGGATCGCTGTGGATTGATCCTCCACAGTATAAAATGCATTTTGTTTCGATTCTATCCGTACTCAAACATGGATTATATCGCCGTTTTTACGACTTTTTTCAAGAAAAAAACAGGAATTCCCAGAGGTTTCTTTGGTGAGGAGGAAACGGACCGGGCAGGGCTATGGATGTAATGGTCATTTTTTTTCATTCCGCCCCACCCGTTCCCGACCGATCAGGGCAGCCCCCAGGGCGCCGGTCAAATGGCAGAGTTCCGGCGCCTGCACCTCCGCCTGAAGCGCTTTTTCCAGGGCCTTACGCAAGCCTTCGTTTTTCGCCACGCCGCCGGTGAAGGTGACCCGATCGCCGATATTTAAGCGGTGAGCCATCGCCGCCATGCGCCGGGCAATGGAATCATGGAGACCGTTGATAATTTCTTCCTTGCTGCACCCCGCCGCCAATAGACCAACCACCTCCGATTCCGCAAAGACGGCGCACATGCTGTTTACGTGGACGGACGGCTTCCCCTCGCCCAGTACTGAAAAATCAGTCACATCCACGCCGAGAGCGGCGGCCATCACCTGAAGAAAACGGCCCGTGCCGGCGGCGCATCGGTCGTTCATCACGAAATCCAGAACCTTCCCCTCCGGGTCCACCTTAATCACCTTGCTGTCCTGACCGCCGATATCAATGATGGCCGACGTTCCCGGCACCAGATACACACCCCCCCGGGCATGGCAGGAAATTTCCGTTACTGTTTTGCTCACAAAGGGAAGAGACACCCGACCGTATCCCGTCCCAACGGAATAAAGGATATCTTCTTCCCGGCAGCGCGCTGCCGCCATCAAGTCATCGAGGGACCGGCGAGCCGTCTCCCGGGGACTCCAACCAGTCGGCCGGACATTGTGAAAAATCTTATCTCCTTCCATGATCACCACTTTTGTGGCCACGGATCCAACGTCAATACCCACGATCGCCATGGCAGGACCTCTCCATCATTTCCACGAATGCCTCCAGGCGCACCCGCAGGGTTTCGCGATCCGCCTGTGAATAGTCGGTTTCAATCTGGATAAACGGCAACTTTCGTTTTTCCTTCACCAACGCACTGACGTCAAAGGACTCGACATTGTAGGTATGACAGGCCTGCCAGGTCAGATCGATCACGCCGTTCACCTGAAAATCGTCAATCATCCGATCGAGCAGTTCCAGACGCCCCTTGTTCGGCGACATGACCGAACAGGGAATCTGAAGGTACTTTTCCGCCAGCAAGAGCAGGGGGTCTCGAGGATCGGTCTCGTCAATACGGAGATCCACGGTTTTATAGCCGCCGCAATTCTCCATGGCCACGACCACTGCGCCAAGTTCCTCCACGATTTCAATTACTTTCTCGCTTCCCATACCAACCGGTGTTCCCGTCAAAAGCACCCGGGGGGTATTTTCGTCCCCGGCAACGCGCCCCTGGGTGGCCGCCTCGCGAATTTCCTGCGCCAGACAGTCAATCATGCGGATCACCTCCCGGCGGTCAATATGGAATCCGGCCTGGAAAGACGCCGTCATCATATCCAGCCCGGAAAGCAGGGCCGGTTTTTCACGATTCAGATCAAACAGTGATTTCAACGCCCGCCTCTCCTCATTGATAAGACGGATCGCATCGCGGAGATGTTCCTCTGTAATGGACACATCGAAGACCTCTTCCATCCGAGTCTTCAGCCGGATCAATTCATGGCGCCAGAGGGACAGGGCGGACGGATCATCCGAACTGTTCGGCAGATTCATCACATGCACAGGCTTGAGACGGTACAACCGTTCAAACATTTTTTTCTTGCCGTCGCAGGTGGTTTCCCCGATAACCAGATCGGAGAAATGAAAGAAGGGGCATGTATCAGTCAACGCATACCCGTAAGAAGATTTGATCAACGGGCAGAGATTCCGGGGCAGTTCCCGCTCCGCGTGGGCAATGGGCGCTTCACGCGTTCCACAGAGACCGACGGGAATTGCCCCGGCAGCCAGGACCAGCTCCCGGGGACAATAGGTGCAGTAAATTCCGGCGACCTTGCGTCCCCCCTCTTTGGCCTCTTTGAGCATGAGCACATTTTGCTCACGCAGATTACGGAAGGCTTCAAGATATTGCAGCGGCATGCTTTGTTCCTTTGGTTGTTTCCGTTTCAGACCTTCATGGATAAAGACCGTCGTTTTTCACTTTGCCACTCCCATCCCCGCATCTCTCCAGTCGGCCAGAAGGGTCTGGTAGATATCCGGGTAAGCCAGTTTGATCAGCTTGCGATAGGCCAGGTAACTACGGCTGCCCGTATTGCAGTAAACGATAATTTTCTTTTCTTTCGGCAGGACACCGGATTGTGTGGAAAATGTTTCCACGGGAATGTTGATGGCGGTGGGGATGTGGCCTTCCTTGAACTCGGATGGATCCCGAACATCGACCAGCACATAATCACCCTTGTGGTCGCGGATGAGCTGCGCCAGATCGACCGGTTTTACCTTCTTTGTCTCGATTTTCTTATCATAATCAGGTCCCGCGACAATGGGCAGGTTTCTTTCCTCCCAGACGGGAATGCCTTCACTGTAAATCGAGATGTTTTTATAACCCAAAGGTTCCAGCTTCTTGGCCAGGCGTTTGCTCTTGCCGCATTTGACTCCGTTACAGTAGATCACCAACAGGACGTTTTTGTTGGTAGGAAGAAGACCGAAGTGTTCTTCCGCGGTTTTATCGGGAATGTTGATCGCCCCGACAATATGCGCCTCCTGGTATTCCTGAACGGTCCGGGAATCGATTAAAACGAAAGCCGTTTTTTGATCGATCATGGCCTTGACCTGATCGGTCTTTACCACGGTGTACTCTGTTTCGCTGAATGCGGGCGCAATAATCAGAACAAGCAAAAAAATAACGAGCAGGAAAACGACTTGGATGGAAACGGTCCTGGGTTTCATGACAACCTCCTTGGTGATCATAATTTTCCGGACAGATCCGACGCCTGTCCCGGCGGAATACCACACGGAGGTTTATACGCAACATGAGGTGCTCTTATCCAATTCATAATAACTATGAAATGGTTGAGATGATAACTCCTGGCAATGGAAGAAACATCCGATCCGGACAGAAGGGGAGAAAGCGGTGGAATAAAAAAAGGGGGGGGGTAATCTTGTAAAATTCTGAATTAAAAAAGATATCCCCCGGTCTTGCCGCCGTTTTTGTGCATGGCCGTATGGAGAAGATGGTCGTACTCGTAGAGATCATCCCGGAAATAAGTCAAACCATCCGGTCCGGTCCAGACTGTAAGATAAACGATGTGAACAGGAATCGGATTCCGCAGCGTGATTACCTGGTGTTGCCCCGTCCCGATCTTTTTCAGGATCTGCTGTTTGCTCCATCCCGGTTCGTTTTTCAGAAGATACTCCGCCAGATCAATCGGCTTTTCCAGCCGGATGCAGCCATGGCTGAATGTTCTCCCCTGACGGTCGAACAGATGACGCTTCGGCGTATCGTGCATGTAAACATTGAATTTGTTGGGAAAGAGAAATTTGATCCGCCCCAGGGGGTTCATGGGTCCCGGATCCTGAACGAGACGATAGGGGAATTTTTTCGGTGTTACATCCTTCCAGTCGATTGCCGCGGGTGAAATTTCCGGGGCGTTGGGACGCCAGTCACGGTAAATACGGATCCCCTGTCGGGTCAAATATGAGGGATCCCGCTTGACCTTCGGAACAATTTCCTTTTCGACGATACTCTGGGGAATATTCCAGTACGGGTTGATTTCGATCTGATTCAGCCGATCGGCAAAACTGGGGGTCGGGTTGTCTTCCATGCCGACGATGGTGCGCATCTTGAGCACCACAAACCCTTTTTCCGCCACTTTCATTTGAAAGGCAGGAATGTTCACAAAGATATAGCGATCCATATTGCGCGGCATCCAGCGCCAGCGTTCCATGTTCAGACGGATCTGATCCATCCGCTCGCCGACGGGCATGTTTAGAAGACGCAGTGTGGCCGGACCGGCAACGCCATCCTCTTTCTGATTGTGCGCCCGCTGGAACAGCCGCACCGCTTTTTCCAGGGACGCATCATACAAGTCCCGGTTCTTCGCAGGCATGGCGGGCAGCTCTCCGGAGAGGAAAAGCCGCTGCTTCAAGGCAGCGACACGGGCATTGCGCTGCCCCGGGACAAGTTTTCCTCCGGGAACGACCGGCCAGCCCCCGGCCGCCTCAAGCCGGCGGTACTTTGCCAGCAGGTCCCGAAGCTGCTGATAACCCAGATAATGAGGCGGCAGACTGAGCAGCGTTGTTTCCAGTCGGTCGGCCGGCGGGATCTCCTGGAGTTCCGGCATTTTCGGATCGTATTTTTTCTGCACAGGCCACTGATTGGATACCCTTCCCGGCTCGATCTTCCCTGCATACAGGTGAGCGGCGTAGGCACGATAGGCGTCGGTCAGCAGAATGTCCAAGTCCGCCTGAACCGCGGCTCTTTCATCAGGACCTGCACCGAGGGCGCCGAGAAGGTTCTTGATTTCTTCATAGTGGTAATCCCCTGAAAACAGTCCTTCCTCTTCCGCTTTCCCCAAGACTTTCAAAAAAACAGCAACGGCGGCCGAGGGCATGTCTCCGTCAAACCAGGCAGGCTGCCATGCGCGTCCCCCGTAGAACGACTTCAGCTCGGAGATATCCCGCAGGAGGATCTCCCCCCGGACAACGGGCAGCATCGCCATGTTCCCGTTAAGTTTTTGTTCAATGCGTGTTTGACGAGACTGAAGAGGTGTTTCGACCGGTGGAATCAAGGCCACGGGCTCTGACGGTGCCGGCATCGGTTGTTCCGGCGCAATGGCCTCAGGCACTGGCTCGATAACGGCCTGCACCGCCCCGGGCAGTGGCGACCCTTTCTCCGTTTGCAGCACCGGATGCGAACAACCGATAAGACACAAACCCATGCATAATGAAAAAGTCAGTGCATGCAGTTTTTTTATGGAACGTTGCTTTGTTCTGTACACAGCGCTACATCACAAGCAGAGGCACGATATCTCCCGCCTTACCCAGAATGGTCATATCCAGTCCCGGTGATACGGCCGTTTCTTCCATGTTGATTTCCACCACAAAAGCACCGCCGCCTTTGGCAAGCGCAGGCAGGAAAGCAACGGGATAGACGATCCCGGAGGTGCCGATGACCAGCATGACATCGCACGTCCGGGCGGCTTCTTCCGCCCGGTTAAGGAGTCTGCCGTCAAGGCTTTCCCCGAACCAGACCACATCCGGCCGGAGCACCCCACCGCATTCCTGACATCGGGGCAGTTTTCCCATATCGACGGACATATCCACAACAATCCGGGCGCATTCCGTACACTGCACCCGCCACAGATTCCCATGCACCTCAATAACATTGATCGAACCCGCCCGATGATGCAGACCGTCCACATTTTGTGTCACCAGGGTGAAGTCCGGCACAATTTGTTCAAGCGTGACCAGGGCCTGGTGCGCACGGTTTTCCGAAACCCGGCTGATCAAATCCCGCCGCCAGTTGTAAAAAGACCAGACCAGTTCCGGATCCCGGGCAAAGGCTTCCGGCGTGGCCAGGTCCGTTGCCCGGTAATGCTGCCAGATCCCGTCGGCGCCTCGAAAAGTCGGCACGCCGCTTTCAGCGGAAATGCCTGCGCCGGTTAAAACCGCCACTTTTTGGGCCTGTCCGAGGCGTTCCTTTACCAGACGGATTTGTTCCTCAAAAGTCTTTTTTACCTGATGCATACGCTGAGCACCTCTATTAGGTCTGTTTCACCGCGGATGATTTTTTCGACGCCGCACTGCAAAAGGGTCTGCATGCCCTCGGACATGGCCACCTTGCGGATGTCGGCGATGGATTTCCGGGATATGATCATTTGCTTGATCGTATCCGTCGCAACCAGCAATTCAAACAGGCCCATCATGCCCCGGTATCCTGTTTCGTTACATTCCGGACAACCCTTCGGTCGATAAAGGGTAAATTTTTGATTGTAAACGCCATTCAGATCTTGAAATATCTTTTCCCCGCCGTAGCGCAACAGTTCCTCGTATTCCTCCCGCCCGGGGTGGTAGGGTTCCTTGCATAGCGGACACAGGGCACGTACCAGGCGCTGGGCAAGAACGCAGAGCAGGGAGTCGGAAAAGGCAAAAGG
The DNA here is from genome assembly GCA_964494155.1 of uncultured Syntrophales bacterium. Taxonomy (GTDB): domain Bacteria; phylum Desulfobacterota; class Syntrophia; order Syntrophales; family JAAYKM01; genus JAAYKM01. Next base: position 11,208 of record CAZBQX010000016.1, on the reverse strand, counting down.
ATCGATCCCGATTTCCAGGAGACGAACGATCGTCTCCGGGGCGTTGTTGGTATGGAGGGTGCTCAGGACCAGATGCCCCGTCGTTGAGGCTTCAACGCCCATTTTTGCCGTTTCATAGTCCCGCATTTCTCCCACCATAATAATATCGGGGTCGGAGCGCAAAAATGATCGCATGGCACTGCTGAAATCAAGGCCGATCTTGTGGTGAACCTGAACCTGCCGGATGCCCTTCTGGGTAATCTCCACAGGATCTTCAACGGTCCAGATCTTGACGTTGGGTTTGTTCAGAACCTGCAGGACAGCATGACACGTTGTCGTTTTCCCCGAACCTGTCGGTCCGACGAGGAGGATCAGACCGTAGGGTTTCGTGATCAGTTTACGGATCCGCTGATAGGTCTCGTCAGGCATGCTCAGTTCTTCGAGACTCATGATTTTACCACGGGTCAGAATGCGTAAAACCACATCTTCCGTGTACCCGTAGGTAGGCATGGTGGCCACCCGTAACTCCAACTCCTCGCCCCCATGGCGCTTGTACATGATCTTGCCGTCCTGGGGGAGACGCTTTTCCGTAATGTCCAGATTGGACATGATCTTAACGCGTGAAATGATCGGCGCCCGGTACTCGTAGGGATAAGTTTTATAGGGAATACACTCTCCATCGATCCGCAGCCGGACATTGACCTGGCGATCCTTGACGTCCGGTTCGATATGGATATCCGAGGCCCGCCTGCTGTAGGCCTCTTCGATCATGTCATCCACCAGTTTGATGATATCGGCGTTCATTTCGGCGGTGGTGGCGCCTTCTTTCCCGGAAGAATCCGGAAGCGGCTCGACGCCGTAAAAATAGTCGATAAACTTGAGAATTTCCTCCTTCTCCGCCAGGCAATACTCCACGGATTTTGCCCGGAGGAGGTTTTTGATCATGTCCTTTTTCAGAATATTAGCCGGGTCATCGACGGCAACCAAAACCTTGCCCCCCTGCCCGCTCAGGGGGACCCAGAGTTCCCGCCTGAGGAAGTCATAACTGAGGTTGATCAGGAGGTCTTCCGGAACGCGCATTTCCCGGTTGAAAACGGCGGTGCGAAATCCTGAAGCACCTTCCGGGGCCGGATTTGTTGCATCGTCATGATTTAAATTGTCTGGTTCTTGCATTGTCGATACCCGCCCCCGCACTTTTTGTCATCTTTTACTCAGCCGGCCGCATAACCCTCCCCTTGTAAAGGGATCGTATTGCGATCCATCCGCCGCAATCGACAGTGCCCACTATACCGTACCGTGGTTTAGTTTCAACCAAGTTTTTTACCGTCGGGAATCTTTCATTGCACCGACCGGTTAATCCTGTTATAAATTCCCCCCGGTAATCCCGATCAATCCTGCGTTATGATCGGAGATAAAAGTCTCAGGAAAGCGGATTTCATCATGGCTGACGTGTCCATTTATATCCCTTACCAAGAGTCCGTACTTGCCGCCGGAAAGTGGCTGTCGGAAAACGGTTTTTTCGGAACGCGGCGCGGCACGGGGGGGAATGTTTCCCTACGGATTGAAAACCATAATCTGTTGGCCATCACCCCAACTTCAAAGCGTTACGACGAACTTTCCCCGGCAGAGATCTGCATCGTTGACTTTGATGAAAGCCCGGTTGCCGGGCCGTTTGCCCCATCCATTGAAATCGCCATGCATATCGCCGCCTATCAAAACCGACCCGAGGCGACGGCCATCGTTCATACCCACCAGCGTTACGCCAGCGTCTTCGCCGTTCTCAACCGGCCCGTACCCGCCCAGTTTGAGGAAGTCCTCCTCAAACTGGGCCCCCGGATCGACATCGTGCCCTTCGCGCCGTCAGGAAGCCGGGAACTGGCGGAAAACGTAGCGGGAAAACTGCAAAACGGCGCCTGGGCCTTCATCATTCAAAACCACGGGGCCCTGGCTCTGGGCCGAAATATGGATGAGGCGCTTCTGAACGCAGAACTGATGGAAAAGGCCTGCCAAATCTACTATCAGGCTTTGACGACAGGTCTGCCCATCACCGATCTGCCGACGAAAGCCGCCACAGCGTTTCGGTTGTAACTTTCTTTTCCGATAAGCAAAATCCATCGTGTTGAGACAGGCGTGACCGCCGATTCTCAGAATTTCCACCCCAAGAGCATGACGGTTTAGAGAGAAACGGAGTTCTTCAGAATTTCCAGGAAACGCTTGTGATAGTTCAGCAGATGCAGATGTTTCCGATAGATCAAATAGAAATGACGGGTAATATTCCCCTCCGCCAGGGGGATTACCATTAAAACACCTTGCTTCAATTCCCGTTCGACCGCGTAAAGAGAAATGATGGAAAGGCCCAGGCCGCCGATAACCGCCTCCTTGACCGCTTCGGAACTGCCCATCTCTCCGACGATATTGAACGCGGAAAAGGTGAGATGGTACTGTTTCTGCAAATAATTTTCGATGTTTTCCCTTGTCCCGCTACCCCGCTCGCGCACAACAAACGGTTCCTTCATCAACTGTTCCATGGAGACAGGATCACCCTGCTTCAGACCTTGATAATCCGCCGGCGCAACAAGCGCCAGTTCATCCTTCCATAATGTTTCCGCGCAGAGCCTCCGGTCATAAGGTTCCTTGCCGATGACCCCCATCTCGGCCTGTCCGTTGACAATCAACTGCTGACTTTCTTCGCTGTCGCAGGTCTGCATGTGAACTCGGATATCCGGGTAGTTCTTCCGCATCTGCCCCAGCAGCCGCGGTAAAATATAGGTCGCCGGGATCGTGCTGGCGGAAAGGAAAATATGCCCGGCCTCATGTTCACGCATTTCGAGGATTTTTTCTTTCGCTTCATCCCGCAAGCGGATCATTCGCTTCGCATAGCTGTAGAGAACCTGCCCTTCAAGGGTCAGGGACAGACTCTTGTTGGCCCGGTTGATGATCAGTGTGCCAACCGCATCCTCCAGGTTTTTGATGTGTTTGGTCAGGGTGGGCTGGGTGAGGAACATCTTGTCGGCCGCCCGGGTGAAACTGCCCGCATCGACCAGTTGGATCAGCGCCTCAAGTTGCTGCATCGTGATGTTCTTGAACGTATCGTAAGCCATGGGCGGCACCATATCATAAGAAAACAACAACAGCAAAAGCCTTTTATTTCAATATTGGGGGTATATTGGAAAGGAGAGAGCCATGACATTCGTCTTTATCCGTACCCATTACCCAATGATGAGCCATTGCCTCTAAGGGATTGAACAGTGGAACCTGCTCTGATCGTTCACTCATTCATATCCGGCTCAATTTCTTCACAATACGGCTCAACATACACCCACATTCTGCCGCCGCAGACATCGCCGCTCTTTGTGCCTAAATCGTCCGTCAGATCGACCTCAATAATCCTTGGTTTCTTACTGACCAGCAGGCATTGATGTGCCGTGCTGCGTACTTGGTTCTCGCCGCAACCACCCCCAATGGAACCCAAAGTCGTGCCGTCCGTAAAAATCAGCATCTTTGCCCCAACCTCGCGGGGCGTCGATCAAGAATCGACTGAGAACTACATATCAGGGCTTTTTTAATCAGACTTGTAGACAATTTTTTCAATCCGGCACATGAAATTTCGTCCCGACGGGGTTCCAATCACCGGGTTGCGCCGGTCGTCGTCTGTGATGCGGTTCAGGCTGTAATCCGGTTTGTGATCCCCCCAACCCCAGGCGATGCGGATGATCCCATCACGGATCACATCCGAAATCCTGGCCTTCATCCGGATTATGCCGCGCGGTGTTTCCACCTTTATCCAATCACCGGATACGATGCCGTACTTGGCCGCATCCGCGGGGTGAATATCGACGACGCATTCGTTTTCCTTATCCAGAAGAGAAGGAATAACGCGGTATTGCGAATTGGTGAATCGGTTGTTGCGGGCGCCGCTGATACCCAGAAGCGGATATCGATCCGCTTGATCCATGAAACTGATGGGCGCCTGCAAGGGTCCGTTGACATAGGGTACCGGATCGTAGCCGCATGCATTTAACTGTTCGGAGTATAATTCGACTTTACCCGAAGGCGTCTGGAATCCCTCATTGCGGTATTTTTGGTATTGCACCGATTCGGCCATGATTCCGTCCGGTTTTTCCCTGAGCATCGCCACGGTGATTCCCGCCGGTTCGAGCTGGTAATCGATCGCCTCTTCGGCGGTTTTCCAGGGGAACTCTTTTACCAGACCGAGACGACGCGCCAGGTCGAAGGTGATTTGCCAGTTTGGGCGACTTTCACCGATGGGTGCGATCACCTGCTCCTGGATTCTGACAGGGCTGGTGCGGAGAAAGGCGCGGTTGAGCTGGGTATTTTCGAAGCAACTGGCAGCGGGCAGGATGATATCCGCCATCGCCGCAGTCCGGGTCATGAACAGATCGGTCACCACAAGAAAATCCAGTTTTTCCAGTGCCTTCTTGACGCGGTCCGTATCCATGAACGTAACGAGGGGATTGCCGGACTGAACGATCAACGTCTTGATCGGATAGGGTTTTTCATCCAGAATGGCATCGATCACGCAGGACTGCACCTGATGCCCCCAGTTGCGGTGAAAACAATTGAACAAGGGGTATGCTGCGGTGATCGGTTCGACGCCGGCAGGAATCCGGTCTTTTAACTGCAGGTTCCGGTTGGGGACAGTCCGAGGAATCAAATCACCGCCGCCGACATCCAGATTTCCCGTCAGCGCGCGCAACATGGCCACCGCCCGTGTGGCTTCGAAAGACTCCAACTGCATATCGAGGCCGTTGCCGTCGATGATGCAGGCGGGTTTGGTCGCTGCGTAGAGCCTGACGGCTTTGCGGATCAACTCGGGATCGAGCCAGATATCGGCCGCTATTTTTTCGATCGGATATTGCTCCGCAGATTTTTTCAATGCCTCAAAACCGACGGTCCATTCCTTTATAAATTCTCTGTCGTAAAGATTATGGGTGATGATTTCATGGATCATGGCCATGGCCAGCAGGCCGTCGTGGGCCGGCTTGATCTGAAGCCAGATGTCCGCCATTGCGGCAAAGGCGGTTTTCACCGGATCGACAACGATGAGCTTGGCACCGTTTCTCCTGGCATGGAGAATCGCCTCGGCGGCGCCGGGCGCCGTATCCCGGTCGTTTTTACCCCAAATCAGAATGCATTGAGAATGCATCGCCTGGGGCATCGTCATGGCGCCATAAACCGTGGTGTGGGCAAAATCACGGCCGACAAAGCAGATGGACCCGTTTCCGATGGTGTTGGGGGAGCCAAAAGCATTCATCAGACGGTTGGCATAGTCCCAGGGGGCGCCCCAGTCGGCAGCCATACCCCGCAACCAGCAAACCGACCGGGCGCCATATTCCTTTTTACAGTAGAGGAGGCGCTGGGCGACGACATCCAGCGCTTCCTCCCACGAGGCCTCCCGGAAACCCCGGCTGCCACCCTTGATCAGCGGTTTGGTCAGCCGCAGGGGAGAGTAGATGATATCGGCCGCCGCTGCCAGTTTCGGGCAAACCAATTGGTATTCAGCGGGAAGGGGGGATTTTCTGCGGACGGATATCCATTTGCCCTGTTCCGTTTCCACTTCGATGGGACAGCAGGCTGAACACAACCGACAGATCGAATGCGTTTTCATGGGATGGCCTCCAGCTTATCGAAATATTCAGCGGGCCGCTTTAATGTAGCAGCTTCTGATTTGCTCGTAATGGTTGGCGTGGGTGCGTATTTTCCACCATAGCGAACCATAGGATTCAATTGACCAAACCGGGTGTAAAAGATTGCTTTCTCCGACCAGAAGTTTCAGGATGTGTTCCTGACCGTGACCCCGATAGGGACCCTGCTGCTGCCCCCCCAGCCAGTTCACTTCCGACGCCACATCTTCCGACCAGGAAAAGGGATCGGAAAGCAGGAATTGGGCCTTTTCCCTTCGGGTTACACGATTCATCTCTTCCAGATGCTTGAGGGGGACGGGAACCTTGTCCACCAGGTTCAACGAGGCAAAAGAAGATACCGTGTCCGCACGGAAGGGCAAAGCCAGCGCATCGGCGACGATGAATTCGACTTTTCGGCAGTCCCAGTCTTCCGGCAGGACAAAATCCACAGTTCGGGTCAAATAACCTTCCTCTTTCAGAGTGATCATTTTGCCGCGATTCTGCATGAGGCTCCGAGCTGCCTCGATGAATGACCGGGCATTGTCCACACCGACGACAAAGTCGCATTTGCGGGTCATTTCAAAAGCAAAACGCCCGACGGCGCTTCCCGCGTCGATGCAGAGGCCACTGTGCGGCCGCATCAGATCGCTCCAGCGCCGGTAAGCATCGGAGGCCTGGTCCTCGTTCAGGAGATCACCGTAATGGCTCCAGAGATAGGACGAAACCACCGGCGAGGTTTCATATTTATTGTCGATATAGGCTTTGGCGGGAAATAAAGCCGGATCAAGCAGGGCGATTCCGTTTTCGATGGCATAAACCCTGCCGCAGGCTGGGCAGGTCAAGCTCCCCGCAACAATATCTTCCGACAGTTCTTGATGGATTTTTTCAGTCAGTCGGTTTTCTTCCGGCAGGCAAGCCGGGCAGATCAGGAGATCAAGCAAATTCTTTTTCATTTTCACTCTTCCCCATTGTTTGAAACAGTCTGGATAGCTTGATAATCATTGCATTATCAAGAGACGCGCCTGAAAAAGTCAACATACAGCAGAGTGTGGATGTGATGAACCGTTTCATTTGACAATACAGAAAGGACGGCCTGCCTTCAAGGGCAAAATTCACCGCTTAATAAATTTCGACCCGGCTGATTCGCTTGACGGAGCGGCCCCCCATGCTGTCTTCTACGACTACGGAAGCAGCAAATCCCGTACTCGGCTCCAGAACTTTACCGTTCTTTTTTCCGGCAATAATGATGTTGTTATCGAGCCGGGAATTAAACAATTCCCCTATGGAGAAGACGGCACAAAAGCCGTCTTCGCTGGAGACCACGACAAAACGTGAATAGTCCCGATTTTCCCAATCGAGATCGAACCATTCCAGAACCGAGCGCAACAGGGGTCCTTCAGAACCATGAACACCGTTAAACCCCTCACAATCCCCAGCCATCAACGCATGACGGATCTGTACAACCGGCAAGACATGCAGATCTTCGGCTTTGAATTCACGGTCTTCCCCGCTGCGTTGATCGATCATAACAAAACTCTTCGTAAAAGGACGAACGACTTGTTTTTTCTTGTCATCATAAGCGCTCAAAGGAAGATTAACCCGTTCGACGCTGATTTCCTTGACACCGCTGATGAAACGTCCCGCCCGGACATCTGTGGCAATGACCAGTTCTCCCACACCATCTCCAGTCTCAATGAAATGGTTGTTTTTTTCATAGGCCAGGAAAATACCACGGCCGCTGCTGCTGTAAAAGATCTCACCGAAGGAAAAGACCGCCTCGCGGCCAGATTCGCCCTTAACCCGAATATAGACACCCGGTTCCCATTTCCGGACATATATCATGCCCGCCCTCCCCAGGATATCACGGAGGAGCACACCCCGATACCGATCGGTCCCGGCATATCTTTCCGGGGACATCGATGTGGCCTTTTCCTCGATTCGCACAATGCCGTTGACATGAAACGGTGGCATAGTCTTCAGGTCGCTTAAGCTGATGCTGCATGAATGCTTTACGGCCCCCTTCACTTGGAGGGTTGGTGTTTCTGCATAGGCCCGCTGCAAAAAAAGTAAAGACATCACGATGAAAATCCACAATAATTTTGAGGTTGAAGGACTAGGCATCCTATCGTATCATCCCTTACCAATTGAGATATCTCATAGGACAACAACTATATAATTAGGGAACCAAAGTGCAAATTCATAATATCGATAATGCAGTTCCAACGATTCCCCCTGTGATAAGAAAGATATTCCAGCGATCATAATCCATAATATGAACATGAAAATATTTATTCCAATAAAATATCAGACCCGTGATTCGGCTTGAATATGCATATTATTAAAGTCTATGTGTTCTGATTTGGATTTTCGCCGTTGGGAGACAACGAGGATAATACCGGATGCATCATTAAAACCGCCACCCGGCTTCCAAGCGGGAGTTGGATTGCGTCTTTAGATCATATTTGAACCAAAAAGAATGCCCGAATTTCTCCGA
>CAZBQX010000016.1:0-2990 GCA_964494155.1 uncultured Syntrophales bacterium | reverse complement strand
GGCGGTGCAGGCGGCACCGGCGCCGTTTTAACGGATGAAAGCACCTCCCGGACCGGTTCCTGCCGCTGGACGACAGGCTCCGGCAATGGCGCCTGTTTATCCGCCTGTACTTCATGCACCGCTGGTGTCGGTTGTTGGATCTGCTGCTTGACCGGCTGCTGAGGGGCCTTGACGGCAACCGGTTGTGGGGCGGGCGGCGGAACTTCTTCCCGTACGGTATCTTCCACAGTCAGGTCGATTCTCACGATCTGACGATGCGGAACAATCAAGGTACTCACCGAGATAATCGTCAGGAGGATCAACAGGTGAAACCCCAGGGAAATATTGAAGGCCTTAAACTGATCGTTCAAGCTCTGCTCTCCGTCTGAATGCTGACTTTTTTATATTTTAATCCCTTAACCAGATCCAGCACATCAACAAACACCTGCAGGCGAATGTCACGGTCAGCCCGAATCAGGATCGGTGTTTCACGGTTTTGTCCGACCAGAAAATCCCTCAAGGTCAATAACGTCTGAGGCCGGGAATTCATGTAGAGATTGCCTCCCTTGTCAACCTCAATTACCGTGGTACTCAACTGCTCCTGCAGGCTTTTCGAGGCCCGTGGCAATTCCACCGCCAAACCGCCTGTCGCGATGAAGGTCGAGGTCATCAGGACGATTGTCAGGAGGACCAGCATGACGTCCACCAGGGGGATCACATTGATCGCATCGAAATCCTTACTGTTTTTCATTTTTCATCTCCCATTCAATCAGCAGCAGCCTCGCCTTGCCGAGGAGAAAATTATTGAATATCACCGCCGGAATGGCAACCAAAAGACCAACCGCTGTCGCCTTGAGGGCCAGGGCCAGACCTACCATCATTTTCGCCGGGTCCATTGCACCCAGGTTCCCCATGGTGTAAAACGTCAGCATGATACCCAGCACCGTTCCCAGCAGTCCGATGTAAGGAGCATTGCTGCCGATCGTGGCAATGATATTGACCCGTTTGATAAGATCGATTTCCAGGATACGACGATCGGTATAAGCATCCAAGGCTATTTTTCGATAGAAAAGATGCTTTTCGATGGCAATCGTCACCGCCACAATGCTCATTAAAATCAGAAAACCGATAATGCCGTAATCAATTGCCGCCTTGAGCCATTCCATTTCAACCTCCTTTTCCGGCCCGGTGCGCCGGTGACTGCCAAGAAAAAAAATTCACAACTTCGATAACTTACAACGGAATTCTCTTAAATCAGGCGGAACGTTTCCGGTCAACCGCACTCGGCTGACCGGAAACGCCGTAGCAATGTCCGCGATGCCTTTTAACCGGCAGCGCTAATAAGTCAACTCCATCTGCATGCCGTAAGTCTGCCGGGGTTCGGGGAAACCGTACACTTCCTGATACTTTTCCCCCAGCAGGTTGGAGACAAATGCCGAAATCTTGCAGAATTTGTAAAAGGTCTTCGACACACCCACATCCACCGTGGCATAATCGCCCATCGTTTTCCCGGATTCACTTTTTCTCTTGCCGACATACTTGATGTCGCCCGAGATTTTGATCGCCAGAGGCAACTCATAGCGGATGCCCAGATTTGCCTTGTGCTTCGCCGGAAGATTAAGGAAATAAGGCGACGCTGCATCGGTAATATCCTTCCGGTCGTCGTATTTCGACTCCCGATAGGAGTAGTTGCCGAACAGATTGAAACCCTCAAACAAGTATGTGTTGAATTCCCCCTCGAAGCCATAGAACTTCATCGAAGGGATACTGTAAGCGTAAGTCGACGCATAGTAGCTGCTTGCCGTGTTGTAAACCAGGTAATTATCGATATCGATGTAATAAACCGACACCTTCATATCCGTGTTCTTCCCGATCTTCTGATACAGACCGGTTTCGTAATGCCAGCTTTTCTCCGTTCCCAGAGGTTTAGAGAGCCCCAACGAGGCCCAGCCTGGACGGTCTCAACAGCCGGGGTAGTGGAAATCACGATTAGCCGATACAAAGGCCTCCGTGTCCGGCGTAAACCGGTAGGTGACCGTCAACTTTGGCAACCAGAGTTCCGTCTTGATCTTGTGGCGGTAAGCGGCCGCCGAACTGCCCGGATCTTTATAGGGATACGTCAACTCCCGCGTCAGGACGTAGCGCAGCCCCGTGTTGAGTGTCAGCTTATCCGTTACAGCCAGCATGTCTTCAAAGTAGGCTCCATGGATCCGCCAGAGATCGTCGCGGTCATACTGGGCGACCTCCATGCGCCGCTGACTGTAGCCGATTGTCAGGGTATTGTTGTCCCATAAATCCATACGGTAGTCGATCATGCCGCCGATCTGGTTTTCCTTGCGGGCATCATAAGCGAGTTTGTAGTCGATTGGCGGATTGTAACCGTTGTAAGTTTGCACCAGATCGTCGCTGGTCACACTCTTGCGCTGATAGGACCAGCTGTTTTCTGCACTCGTCGTCTTAAAAACGGTCAGCATCAGGGTTGTGTTGCCGATCGGCTGATCGTAGTGTAAATCCAGATGGGAGCCCCGCTTGTCCTTATAACTGTCCCCACCGGGATAGGAAACCAGGCGTCCCCGGCGCAGCGAGTCAGCGCCGTCGCTAACCTTGGGATAACGATGATTGTAGGCGGCCCTGGCCGCGATAATGTCGGCATTATCCGCCGGATTGGCATTGACAAACGAGATATTCGGATCATTCACAACCGGATAACCCAAATGGACAAATGAATCCCGCCACGAAGCCGAGATATTGCCCTGGGCCGGCAGTTCATAATTCAGCTTCAGGGAGTAATTTTTCCCCCACCAGCTATTATTCAGAAGATAGCCATCCGAGGTCTTGTAGCCGTACGTAAACGCATAGCCGAGATTCGGAATGTCTTCGTTGCGAAGGCTTCCGTCCACACTGGCATTATACGTCTGGGTATCGAAACTTGAATAACTGCTTTTCAGTCTGACGTTTGGTTTCATGGAATTGGACGCACTCTTGCCCTTTTTCGTAATCAGGTTGATGAT
>CAZBQX010000015.1:0-40071 GCA_964494155.1 uncultured Syntrophales bacterium | reverse complement strand
AATATGGTCCATAACGGGATTAAATTGCAGCAGGAACATTATCGCTTCATAAATCATATTTCGGTAAAAAACATGCGCAAAACCCTGTGAAGCGCAAGAAAAGCGCATCGACACCGGCTTACGGGGATGAAGAATATGCGGTGTCGGATGTTTGCTGAAGAGAAATCCCCACTTATCTGTAAAATTAGAAGAAATTTGTCTTGACTTTCACCAAAAAAATCAATATTAGTCGGCAAAAAAATAGCGTTATTCCCAGATGTTATTCAAGACGTTGTTCTATCGTGGATAAATAGAACACGTTGTACCGAGGAGGAAGTATGAACAAGTCCAGTTTGATTGAGGCATTGAGCAGGAAGGAAAATCTGGCGGAGAAAAAAGCAAGCGATATCGTGAATCTGATTTTTAAGGGATTTACGGATGAGTTAAAAAATGGCGGGCGGATCGAAATCCGTGGTTTCGGCAGTTTCGTTGTCCGTGATTACGGCGCCTATACGGGGAGAAACCCGAAGACGGGAAAAAATATCCAAGTTACCCCCAAGAAGCTGCCTTTCTTCAAAGTCGGTAAGGAACTGAAAGAAAGAGTAGACAAGGAATAATCATTTCATTCTTAAATTTGTGTGAAGGAAGGAGACCCCCTGCAGGGTCTCCTTTTCATGTTCGTCCGGATGCAGAGATCTTGAGTTCATAGCCACGAGCGTATCTCATATCATAAAATCTTTATTAAAATCTTTTTGTTATCCGGTGATCATTCCCTCTTCGCGAAAACTGAAAAATCGGTTTTCTCCGACAATCAGGTGATCGTGCACCAGAATATCCAGTGTTCTTGCGGCGTCTCGAATGGTTTGAGTTAAGCGGATGTCTGCGTCGGAGGGCTTAACCTGGCCGGAAGGGTGATTGTGAACCAGGATAATCGCCGAGGCTTTCCGCTTCAGAGAATTTTCCAGTACTTTCCGGGGATAAACGACCGCCTGATTGACGATCCCTTCTTCGATGACTTCCATATCGATCATCCGGTTCTGGGCATTTAAGTAGATCACGCAAAAACGCTCGTCCTTGAGGCCGCCAAGGGCCGATTGGCAGAAATGAACCAGTTCCGTTGTGCAGGAAATCTGGATTTTTCCTCGGACGTCCTCTTTCAGGTAACGCGTTCCCAATTCCCGGACCAGACTGATCAGGGTCGCTGCGTGGGGCCCAATGCCCGGTATGTCAACAAGATCTCCTTCCGGGGCGTCCATAATGCCCTTCAGGGATGAAAATTGGTTCAGTAGCGCCTTGGCCAAGGGCTTTACATCTTTACGGGGAATCGCGTAGGAGAGAAGCAACTCAAGCACTTCATAGTCATACAGCGTGCCCGGTGCTGTTGCTGTGTATTTTTCCTTTAAGCGCTGCCGGTGTCCGTGATAGTGCGGTGGCGCGGTTTTCATGATGACAGTCCCCCCGGAATGTGATGATATCTTTACTGGAACGGGCGGCGATGAATTTTCATCGCCGCCCGTTTAGAAGCGGAAAGGCGACGCGGCCTACGGTCAACCGAGACAGGAATTTACAAAGTCCCAGTTGATCAATTTATCGACAAAAGCGGAAAGATAATCCCCCCGCCGGTTCTGATAATCAAGATAGTAGGCATGTTCCCAAACATCCACCGTTAAAAGAGCTTTCATGCCATGAGCGATGGGCGTGTCGGCGTTGCCCGTTTTAACGATCTTCAGGAGACCACCCTCTTCCACCAGCCAGGCCCAGCCGCTGCCGAACTGGGTGAGCCCGGCATTCTTCAATTCTTCGGCAAATTTGTCAAAGCTTCCCCATGATGCGTCAATTTTCGCGGCGATGGCCCCGGTCGGTTTACCTCCGCCTCCCGGTTTCATACATTTCCAGTAAAAGGAATGGTTCCACACCTGGGCGCAGTTATTGAAAATGCCAACCTTGCCGGCGTCGCCTGCTGTTTTTCTGACGATATCTTCCAGGGCGGCGTCCGCCATGTCGGTATCGGCCAGGAGCTTGTTGGCGTTATCGACATAGGTCTTGTGATGTTTCCCGTGATGAAATTCAATCGTGTTCTGGCTGATGTGAGGCGCCAGTGCATCTATTGCGTAGGGTAGTTCGGGTAATATAATGGCCATGACCGCATCCTCCTTTTATTATTTTTTGTTCAGTTTACCAGTAACTTACGTAAATGCAAGATCAAGTTATGCGAAGCCGCAGATGCTTATAAACATGATAACATTAAAAATCACAAGAGCCCATGATCCTGACCCGGTATCGCTGCGCAAGCTTATTGGTGTGACTGTCTGCGCAAATAAAGGGCAAGTTTCTTTGTCGTTTTGACCAGAGTGAGCAGAAGGACGGCGGTCAGAATGATCGAAGCGCCGGATGGCAATTCCCGCCAGTATGAAATGATCAGTCCTGCAACGCAGCTGAAGACTCCGATCAGGATGGAGTAAATCATGATATTACGGAATTTTTGGGACAACTCCGAGGCTATGGCCACGGGAATGGTCAATAAAGCGATAACCAGAATAATGCCGACTACCTGGATCAGAATGACAATGGAAAGGGCAATGAGGACCATCAGGCCCATCTTGAGTACTCTTACCGGCAGGCGTCTCGCGAGTGCATATTCTTCATCCAGAGCAATGGCGACAAAGCCTTGATAAAAAATCATGACGGATAGGAATACGATCAGGCAGAGACCCGAGGCGATCTTCAAATCCGAATCCGGAACCGTCAGGATGTTGCCAAATAGAAAACTCATCAGATCGGGGACAAAACCGGGCGTGAGGGAAATAAAGATTAAACCGACCGCCACCCCGGCTGCCCAGAGAATTCCGATCAGAAGATCGTTGCGGTCGATTTTACGCTCCTCATTATAGCCGATGTACAGGGACGCCAGGATCACCACCACGGATGCTCCGTAAAGTGGATTGATACCCAGCCAGTAAGCCATCCCCAGACCGGCGAATGCCGTGTGACTCAATCCGCCACTGATGGAAGCGAGGCGTTTGGTGACGATAAAAGGGCCGATCAAGCCGCAGACGATACTGGCCAGAAGGCTTGCCAACAGGGCATTCTGCACGAATTCATATTTGAGGATCTCGATGTTCATGGTGTTCGATTCATGCCAGAATCATATCAATGACGATGCAGAAAAGTATGGGGGATCCCGTGTCCCAGAAGCTCAACGGGACAACCGTATACCTTTTCCAGAGTATGTCGATCCAGTTCGTTCTGACTGTGATAGTAAAGTTCCTTATTCACGCAGGCAATATGTTGATAGGTTGCGGCAAAAGGCGTCGGATCATGGGTGATTACCAGAATGGCCATCTTACGGTTAATATCCTCCAGAAATTCAAGCAGACTGATCTGGGAGGTAAAATCAATCGATGTTGTCGGCTCGTCGAGAAAGAGCACCAGGGGGTCCGACACCAGAGCCCTTGCAATCAGTGCCCTCTGCACCTGTCCTCCGGACAAGGTGTTCATTTCTTTACGACGTAAATCATAAAGATCCATCCGCTTCAGAATAGCCTCTGTTGCCGTCTTGTCTTCTCTGCCGTAACGTTTCAGATAATTCCGGCCATGGCTTCGACCCATCAGAACAAAGTCGAAAACCGAGATGGGGAAATTTTTGTTAAAATTTGAAAACTGGGGTACGTAGCCCAGGCGAGTGGCGATAGACGAGTCAAATTGAATTGTCCCTTTCCACGGTTTAATAATACCAAGAATCAGCTTAATCAGTGTTGTTTTCCCGCCTCCGTTCGGACCGATGATGAGAATAAAATCCTTCGGGAAGATATCGAGAGAAATTCCCTCCAGAACAAGCCGGTCGTCGTAGCCAAAAGAAACGTTATGGATGCTGATGACGGGTGTATCACTCATGGACGGAGAGTATCCTGCAGAGCTTGAGAAAAATCATCCAAATTTTTGAGCCAATCCCGTTCCAGAGGATTAACTTCAACGACTGTACCATCTATTTCACGGGCAATGGAAGCCGCACTCTTTTTGTCGAAGCCTTTCTGGACAAAAATGGTTTTTATCCCCTTGGCCCGGGCCAGATTGATCATCTTCTGAAGTCGCGCGATATTTAAGGGCTTTCCCTCTTCCTGAATGGCCAGTTGCTTCAGGCCGTACTCATCAGCAAAGTACCCCCATGCCGGGTGGTAGACCATGAAACATTGGCCTTTCCTATCGTGCAATCGCTGTTTGATCCGCTGATCAAGCCGGTCAATGTCGGTAAGGAAACGCTGGAGATTTTTTCGGTATGCATCGGCATGAGACGGGTCTGCTGATGCCAGCGCCTCACAGATATTTGCCGCTGCGGATCTGACGATGGAGGGGGACAGCCAGATGTGCGGGTCCTCTTGAAGGTTTTTTATGCCCTGGGACATGTCGACAACACGGATATTTTTATCCGTATTTGAGGTAAATCGCTGAAAACGATTTTCGACCGCCAGATGCGGCGGACCCACTTTGATATATAATTTCGATGATGACAGATCAAATAACTGTTGTGGTGTGGGTTCGTAAGTTTCGGGATTACTGCCTGCAGGAACAATAATACGCACATCCACATGATGACCTGCGATGCGTTCCACAAAATAGGCCTGGGGTATAATTGTTACAGCGACCCTGACGCGGTCTTTTGCCCAAACCGTGTTTGGGAGGAGAGGGGTCAGAATCAGAATCGACAAAATGAATAGAGCGGTTTCAATTTTCCTTATCATCCGTTTTTCCTTTATTTTCGTTAATTTTGCACAAATGACAGAGGCCGCTGATGCAGATGCTTTCAATTTCGAAGTCAGGCGTGTCTGCCATTTTCCACCAGAGTTCGGATTCAGCCGACATGCAGATCATGGCTCCACAACTCCGGCAAATGAAGTGCGGATGGAGATGTGTGCCGGGTTCAACCCGCTCGTAGTAGTGGATACCCCTTTTCGATGCGAACTCCCGTATAATTCCACTTCGGGTATAAGACGACAGAATGCGGTAAACCGTGACTCGGTTGATCTTTTGTTCCTCCGGAAAACGCTGGAAGACATCGCCGGCTGTCAGGGGTACTTCTGCCCGGGTCAGAATATCGAGTACGGCCAAACGCTGAGCGGTCTTCTGGAGCCCTGCTTGTCTTAAGGTCCTTTCAATATGGTATCTGTTTTCCCGCTCTTGCATGAATGTCTCTATACAGGATTTGCAACTCGTTTGCAAATTGAATTTCGCGTTTCAGTTTGTGAATAACCAAACGGCTTAGAGAATTGCTGAAGGATAATGACGGTGGAGATTTTATGGCATGGATCAATTACAAGCAGGGAAAACAGTTATGTGAGGATAGAGTTTATGATTAGACATAGTTTAATCGTATTAAGCCATCTCTGTTTTATGCGCTTGGCTTTCGTTTTAGAGCCAATAGCCGGACTACATCTTCCACGGCCTTTTCACTGTCAATGGTGAGAAGGTGCCACTTTTGCCGTCGTTGTCCGTTCTGGCGCGGTCGTATACCTGCCGAATCTGTGCCGAGAGCTCCTGATTGACCGTTTCGACTTTTATCCGATCCTCGGTGCCGATAACGATGACCACGGCAAATCGGTTCTTCTTCGAGATAAAGGTGCGAAATCAAGTATGGTATAAATGCAACAGTCTTTCGATATCTTCCGGCCCGGTATGAAGAGAAAAAAGATAGCGGACGTTGCGCACCGGATGTTTTTCATCCCGGAACAGAATGCCGATGGCGATCTTGTCCTGCCAGGATTCGGCGGTTCGGACGGCCTCAAAGCGGTCTGCTGTAGGTTCGACCCGGTACACCCGCTCGCCGTACCACTGGTAGGTGTTGATCTTGTTGAAGCTCACGCAGGGCTGGAGGATATCCACGACAGCCGTTCCCTCGAAGCGGATCGCCGCCTTGATCAGCTCCTTGAGATGATCCTTCTCTTTAGCAAACCCCCGTGCGACAAAAGGAGCGCCCATGGCAAGGGCCAGGACCAGAGGCGGGAGCGGTTCATTGGGATTGCCCTGCGGATCGAGCGGGTTTTTAACACCCCGGTCTGTGGTAGGGGAACTCTGCCCTTTGGTCAGACCGTAAACCTGGTTGTTGGTAATCAGAATCGTAATATCCAGATTCTTCCGGATCGTATGCAGGAAATGATTCCCCCCTTCGCCGTACATGCAGCCATCTCCGGAAACGGCAATCACCGTCAGGTCCGGCCGCGCCAGCTTGATGCCCACGGCCAGCGGGACGGAGCGGCCATGTAAGCCATTGAAATAATTTGTTTCCAGATATTGGGGCATCTTCGCCCCCTGGCCGATCCCCGATGTCAGGACGATCTGCTGGGGCGGCAAATCCAGTTCGTTCAGGGCCTCTGCAAGGGCGGCACGGATAGCAAAATTTCCACAACCGGGGCACCAGGCGATGTCGTAGGGTAAATTTGTCACGGCTTGACCTCCATGATGGCAAGCATACGTTCTCGGATTTCTTCGACTGTGAAACACTCTCCATTATATTTGAGCAAGGGGTACCTGATGTCCAGCCCAAGTTCACGCTTCAATAGAGCCGCGAACTGACCGCCGGCATTGTTCTCCAGGCAGACGACTTTTCTTTGCTCCAGGGGCCATGCGGCGATCATTTCCGGGCCGAGAGGATAGACCTGAGAGAAGTGTAATGCGCCTACGGCAATCCCCGCCTCGTTGAGATGCCCAATCGCTTCTTCGACAATCTGCCGGTTTGAGCCCCAGGAGATCAGTATCCATTCGGCTTCCGGATTGCCGCAGAAGGTGGGCTTCCGGGACAGGGAGGTCATGTGTTTCGCTTTTTCCATGCGCTTGTCCACCATTCGGACAC
Organism: uncultured Syntrophales bacterium; assembly: GCA_964494155.1. Lineage (GTDB taxonomy): Bacteria > Desulfobacterota > Syntrophia > Syntrophales > JAAYKM01 > JAAYKM01. Next base: position 33,248 of record CAZBQX010000015.1, on the reverse strand, counting down.
GCAGATCGAGGTCCTCGGTAATGCGGCCATCCTCGTCGTGCTCATCCGAGTCGAGCCGGACCAAAGCTTTCCCGATGCCGGGGTAGGTCAGGGGTGAGAGTCCTCCATTGGTCAGAGCATAACGCCGGTAGGTCTCGTCGTAGGCCCGGCAGGTGCGCTGACTCACCGACCGCGGAATCTCCGCCTCGACGGTCTGGATCGAATCGGCCAGGTACTGGTCTGTCAGGATCAGGATCGGAGACTGTAGTGAATCGGCCAGATCGAAGGCTTCCCGGGCGATTTCAATGGCTTCCAGAATGGTTCCGGGAGCGAAAATCATGCGGGGGAACTCGCCGTGACCTGCGTGGACCAGAAGGTTCAGGTCTCCCTGTTCGGTTCGGGTCGGGAGCCCCGTGGACGGTCCCGGCCTCTGGGAGACCATAATCACAATGGGTGTCTCCGTCATGCCCGCCAGAGAAAGGGCCTCCGTCATGAGATCAAACCCGCCGCCGGAAGAAGCCGTCATGGCGCGGAGCCCTGCATAGGAAGCTCCCAGAGCCATATTGACAGCGGCGATTTCATCCTCCGCCTGCTCAAAATGAATGGGGAGATCCTTGGCGGCGTTGGCGAAGTAGTTCATGATGGATGTGGCGGGGGTCATGGGGTAGGCGGACATAAACTGGCATCCCCCCAAAATGGCGCCAAGGCCCAGGGCCTGGTTGCCGTCAAAACGGAGAAACGTTTCTAAAGAGGGTTTGATAAGGTATTTACCGGTCAGCTTTTTTTCACTGGCATAACGGAACCCTTCGTCTAGCATAGTCCTGCGGTCTTCAGGAAGGCCGACGTCGGCGAGACGTGCCGGATCAAAGCCGACGGTGGAAAGCACGATGCCCATGAGAACAGTGTTGACGGCCATGGGTTCCGCAAATTGGTGTCGTATGATCTGGCTGATCTGCCTGATTTCCTCCTGATCGATCAAAATACCGCCTTCTCTGAGCGTCGGCCGGTGGCGGCGGTCGGCTTCCTCGTCAAAGGCCAGGATCATTTCCCAGCCGTTTCCGCTCAGAGCGTGAACGGGCCTATCGGCAATCCGGATCATGTGATAATTATGACCACCGCGAATCCGGGACATGTAATTCTTGGTGGCAAAGATGTGGTAACCCGTGCGGGCCAGGATTTCCGCCAGACCCAGTTCGATGGTCAAAAGACCATGGCCGGCCTCCCCGGCGATTTTCAGATTGAATTCCATCACGGCACCTTCTCTTGATAAAAATGGAGTTGAATCAAGCTACTTATCAAATCGTTTCAGGAAATTACGGAACCCATCCAGGGGTTGCGCACCGACAAGACGGTGTCGGTCATTGACGATGAACGTCGGCACCCCGCTGATCCCTTCCCGACAAGCCATCTCTTTATAACGGGTGATTATTTCTGTAAATTTATGCTTTTGCAGCGCCGTTTCCAGGGCTTGAGCCTCCAGTCCGGAGGCCACGGCGACATCCAGAATCGTTTCGAGACGACTGATGTTTTTCTCCTCGACGAAGTGTGCACGGAAAAGACTATCGTGAAAATAGTCGAATGAATCGGTGCCCTTGGCGAATTCCGCTGCTTTCAGCGCCAGGCCCGAATTGTCGAGACGTTCCGCCTTTCCGAAAGACAAGTCGGGAACGCCGGATTGCCTGGCCAGTTTCCGGTAAAACTTCTCGAATATGGTGCCCGGAAACATGTCGGTCAAAAGTCTTCCTTCCGGCGGCGTTTCCGGGTGGACCTCGAAAGGAATCCATTCGATCTCAAGGGGGATTTCCCGGCCAATGATGTCGACAACAGCCTTGCCGACGTAGCAGAATGGTCAGATATAATCGTAATAAATCTGGATCTTTATTGCCATGGGTTTCTCCTGGGGTGAGAAAAAAGTCATGGAGCCGCGACGTTAACAGATTCTGAACGCGGGTCAGACAATCCAACGACATTGAAGCATAAAATCGCTTTTTTCGCATCCCAATTCATGATCATAAAAAGGATGCAGTGAACTGCATAGGCATGGAATTATCCAAGGCTTTACGACAGGTGAAGTGCCAGGGACAGGGCGTTTCGGTCAACGGTGAGGCCGAGCGTGGCGTGGATCAACTCGTTGTTTCTGCGCATAAAGGGTTCGTAAACCAGATCCGATTCCAACAGGGAGATGTTAGCTTTGGCCAGGGATGGCAGAAGTCTTTTTTTATCTGAGAGTAACTGACCGATATTGATCCGCATCCCCTCGAACGCTTCCATCAAGGGAAGCGTCACGGGATGAAGGGCCGGGATTGGGACTGAGTCGGCATGTCGGGTTTGGTTAACCTTTGGTTGGGAGACGGTCATCAGACGGGTCCAGCGGAGATAGAGCGCCGGATTGATTTTGAAGGCCGGAGACCAAAAATATAGCGGTGTGGACTCAAATTCCGGCGTGACGACTTTGGGAAGATTGGCCAGACGGATCAAATCTGCATAGGTCTCCACCGCAAAGCCCGCCACCTTGATTTTCATCCTCCAGAAGGGGAGATATAAGTCCGCCGGTTCAGTGGATGCGGATATGTTGCATGCGAGAATTTCGAGGCGATCCTGCCGGCATTGCCAGAGGGTGTGACAATTGTTGCAGCCAAGTGACAGTGCGTCTTTTTCGCCCTCCAGGTTCCAGCCGCACTGGGGACAAAGGGTTGAAATGAAGCGGATTTTTGCGTGCTTGATGGGGTCCATTTTGGGGAGATTATCGAGCAAATCCGGATTATTCATGTTATTCAGGGGGCGCTGGGTCACGGCATCGAAGAGCGTTTTCTCTTTCAGATAAACCGGTGTGTAGATCAAACTGATGATTTCGCCGATAAAATCGGTTCTATCTGTTCCCGTGAATTCGCCCGGAGGGAGCAATGCATCAATGGCATGTCCCTGTGGGGCAAGGAAGATGCCCGCCACATCCGGTGTCAGAAATCTCAGTTTCATGGCCTGAGGCCGCAGTCCCAATGACTGGGGGATTATGGGGATCGGCACGGCCTTTTGGCTGACATCGATAAAGCGAAACTGAATTTGCCGGTCCCGGAAGCAAAAATGTGATCCTTTGATGCGCCAGTAGGGAAGATAATATATTTCCCGGCCCTTCATTTCACCGGGTGGGATGTAATAACCAAAGCCGCCTGCCTGAACCAGGTAGAGTTTTGTCCGGCAGTAGGGGCAGGCCAGGATGCGGTCTGTCTCATCAAGGATGACGGGGGCGCCGCACTGAGGACACTGATGATCTATTTCCCAACGGGGGTCGTTCGTCATGATGTCTTTTTGTTCTGTGTAGAATCTATTCCCGGGATCCGCCAACTGTTGGCGGTGAATCCGGCGCTTAGGTTAAGGTGTTTTCACTGTTCTGACAATGGTTTTTTTCCAAATCCGTGACAAAGAAATCTTGATTTGACAAAAAACGAGGAGATGGTATTCCATGAATATGAAAAATATGAATTATTTCAAGCCATGACGATTAAAACCGTTTATAGAAATGTGAGAAAGGATGAAAACATGTTGTCAGAATTGCTTTCGCTTTGCCTAATCCGGCGTCTCTTTTTTATGATATTTTTGATTAGTATGGCGGTTTTATTTGATGTCACGAAGAGTTACGCCTTCTGGTCCGCTGCAGGAAATATGGATACGGTCCGTGAGCCGATTAAGTCCGGGAAGGTTGCGAAAAGTAATTCGGATATGCTGAGGGAAATCGTAGAAGAGGCCAAGAATCAAGCCGCCGCAGGGAATCTCAAACAAGCCATTGATAAGTATACGGATGCCATTGATCGCAGCCCCAAAGATCCGGTTTTATACTTTGAAAGAGGGACGCTTCATTACCGCCAGGCGATGGCGCAGCCGTTGCCGGAAGCACCAAAGACCATGGTGCCGCCGGATGAATCAACGGCCCCTCAACAGGTGACGGAGCCGCCACCGGTCAGAGATCCTTTGTCCGGTACGACTGCTCAATGCGGACTTGCCTTAAACGACTTCGATCAGGCGATTGCCCTGAATCCAAATTACGCCATCTTTTTTTACATGCGGGGGGTGCTTCTGTCGGTAGATGCCTGTCCCCACCGGAATCTGGAGGCCGCGGTTGCGGATTTTGACCAAGCTCTCAGGCTCAGTCCCGCCAATGCGGCTTTTTATCAGGAAAGGGGAAATGTGAGGTGGAAACTCAAACAGTTTGATCGAGCCATGAAGGATATTGATCAGGCTATTCTCATCGAACCGAATAACTATTATTTTTTCTATGAGAAGGGACTCATCCAGGAACAGATGGCAAAACCCGAGGCGGCTGCGGAGAATTACATGCAGGCATTGACGTTCGCTCCTTCTGATCAAATGCCGCCGTTTATTTCTGCACTGCAAAAGGTCAGAAACAACAACACGCGCATCCTTATTGCGGATTTCAGCGCCCTGATCAAAAAGAGGCCTGCTGTTTCGGCATTTTATGTGCAGCGTGGCATGCTTTTCAGGGAGAATAAAAAATGGGACAGGGCCCTCGAAGATTTCTCGACGGCCCTGTCGCTGCAAAGCGATGACCGGGACCTTCATTTCAGCCGGGGAAAGCTGTTTTTTGAGGCGGGCAAAAAAGCGGAAGCCTTGATGGATTTTCAAAAGGCTTGTCGTTTAAATCACGACGACGCGTGCCGTTACGTAAAGATTGTGGAAAGGGAGGCCGCTCGGGATGATCGCTGGGTTTTCTTCTGGCGCTCACAGGACAACCGGAAATATTTCTACGACAGGGAACATTTGAAAACGCAGGAAGGAAACCGTAAACTTGTCCGGGTACGGATCGAATTTGATGACCTGGAGGCAGAAAATTCCCCGGCTGCGGATCATACGGAGACAAAGGGTAATCGGAACGGCTATACCCTGGAATGGTGGGAATTCAAATGTTCCAACTCGCAACTGCGCATTGCAAAACATAGCCGCCTCAGTCCGGACGACCAGGTTATCGAGTCTTTCCCAGAATTTGAGAAGACCTTCCGTTCTGTTTCCCCTGAAAGCGTCAGCGCCAAGTTGGCTCGGATCGTCTGCGGGAAAGCCGGCAAAAAAGATTCCACAAGAAAGCCCCTATCCTCTCGTCAGAACAAACCAATTTTCTATCCCTGAACGGAGAAAATCACTTCGCTGCGCAGATCATACAACTCTTTTCTGCCCTGCATCGGAACCGGCTAAAAATTGACAGCGCCTATCTGAGCTTTTCGCCGCACTGATTACAGAATATCGCATTGTAGAGATTTTCCGACCCGCAATGGCTGCAGTGGATCGGCTGTGGTTTCTCCGAAACGGGTTTCCCGCACTGGAGGCAGAATTTGGCGTTTGCCGGCAGGTTTTTGCCGCAGTGGGGACATTGCTGGAAAACCAGGATCTGGTGCCCGCACAAGGGACAGAACTTGGCATCGGCCTGTATCATTTGCCGACAGTCGGGGCAGACCATCCCGGGAGGAGATTGGGGGACGCCGCCGGCGCCCTTGAAAGCATCGGAAAACAGAGCGGGCATCATGAACCCCATGCCCAAGCCCAGGCCGGCGCCCGCGTCGCCCTGATTCTGTGCAGCTCCTTCGATAGCCATGGCAGCCTTCATCTTGAGCAACTGGTTCAGATCGTCGAACACGCTCAGGCGGCTTTTATCATCGATGGCCTTTTGCACCTCCGGCGGCGGGGTGATGGACTGGATAAACAGATCGGAAATGCCAAGGCCGAAATGGGCAAAGTCGGTGTAAAGGACTTGCTTCAGCTCTTCTGAAAGATCGTTGTAATGACTGGGAAGACTGAAAATAGTATCGATTTTATCTCCCATGAGGTCATTGAAGCGGGACACGATGACCCGGTTCAGATACTCCTCAATGTCTTTCTGGGTATAAACGCCCTGGGTGCCGACGAGGTTGTTGATGAACAGAACCGGTTGCAGAACCCGGATGTTGAACATGCCGAAAGCCCGCAGGCGTATCAGGCCGAGTTCGCTGTCCCGGAAAGCGACCGGGTCCCGGGTGCCCCAGGTCAGGTTGGGAAAGACCTTCGTGCTGACGATATAAACCTCCGCCCGCAGTGGACTGGTCATGCCCCAGGGAACACTGAGAATTTTGGTCAAAACGGGGATATTTGCCGTTTTGAGGGTGTGACGACCGGGCCCCAGGGCGTCGCACGCCTTGCCGTTGTAGAAAAACACGGCGGCCTGACTTTCCCGGACAACGAGTTGCGCCCCCCACTTGATTTCCCCGGAGCCTACCTCCGGGATACGATGGACCAGTTCTCTTCCCGACTCGTCGAACCATTCAATCATTTCCAGAAAAACAACGTTGTTAGTTCCCATGATATGCTCCTGTCCGATGCAAAGTAAATTCCTCCAAAACGCTGTGGGAGGCCAGACTAAGAAAATACATTTTTATACCTCAGGGATGTAAATAAATCCAGTACAGGTAGTAAGTCAGGCCGGGAAAATCCTTGACCCTCGCACGGAAGTCAAATAAATATGAAATCGATTATCGTGTAGAAAAAAACATATCACAAATATTACGGTCCATTGATTCCATCCGGGGAAGGTCATGAAAACCAAGCAGATTGAATATCCAAATATATACAAAGGAATCGCGTTGATCGCCGATCCGATTCACGATTACACCGTCTTCACGGTGCCGATTTCTGATGACACATTCGAGAAGACGGAGAAGGATCTGATCGATTCACTTTGGGTACAGCGTCTGCGGCGCATTTACCAGCTCCAGAGCGCCCGGTGGGTCTATCCTTCGGCGGAACACACCCGTTTTCAACATTCTTTGGGAACGATGCACAATGCGGGTGCATTTGGCACAAAATTATACGACAGCCTCAAGGAGGTCTGCCGGGACACGCCATCGCTCCATTATGTCGAAGAACTGCTCCGGATTGCGGGGCTCCTCCACGATGTCGGCCACGGACCCTACGGCCATTTCTTCGATGATCACTACCTGTGTCAGTATGGCCTGACTCACGAGGATATCAGTCAGCACATCATCGTCAGAAAACTCGGCACCCTGATCCGCGGGATAGTCCGGAGTCCCTCGGGTCCGTTTGATCCGGGCGAGGTGCTCGATCCCAACCAGGTGGCGTTTCTGATCCACGCACCCCGGGAAGATGAGGGCGGGCGGCCGAAATGGCTGAAATTGCTCAGGCAGCTGTTTACGGGAATCTACACGGCGGATAATCTCGACTATGTCCAGCGGGACGCCTATATGACAGGTTTTTCCCTGGATTTGGTCGATACGAAGCGTCTTCTGCACTACACCTTTTATTCTTCCAACGGCCTGACTCTGCATCAGGCAGGCATCTCGGCCCTGAACCGTTTTCTGAACGCCCGATTGAATCTCTACACGAATGTCTATTTTCACCGGACGACGCGGGCCCTTGATCTTCATCTCCAGGAGATTTTCCGGGAGACGATGAACCTGATCCTTCCAGGAAATCCCCTCCATAATATGGATCGTTATCTGGGCTGTGACGAATGGCTGCTGTTTCATGAAACAAAGAATTGGCTCAACGGCGTTGACGCCAGGAGGAGGCGTCTGGGGCGCGAATGGAAGAAACTCTATGAGAGGCAAGTGAAATGGAAGATGGCCTTCTCGATGGAAATTTCAGTTGATCAGGTCCAGCGTGGAACCCGTTTCGCCCCGGCCCCGGATTATGAAAAACAGATCCGAGCTTTTCTGCCGTCCGACTTGAAGAACGTCCGGTTCCGGGTTGACTTGGCCACCCAGGATCCGCGGCCGTTGAATCCTTTGGCGGAGTCCGAAAAACGCATTTACATCTACAATCCTACGACCGGGAAAACGTCACCTGAACCCTTAAAGGATATTTACCGTTTTATTCCAGCCCGGGTTGTTCATTTTCGTGTCTTTTCCATCAACCATCATGACGACGAAGCGTTGTCCAAGGCGGCGGAAGAATCCCTCACCGTTTTGGATGACGTTTCCCGCACCAATATCTGATCAAAAAAAGAGGCTTCGGCAGCAATATATGGAACCACAGGAAACAACAGATATTACACTCTTTGTCAGAACATCCGGTGAGGACATCACACGCTGGGACCGGCGAAAAATTGTTGACGCCCTCATCCGCGAGACGAGCATTGATGTGGAAACGGCGGAAGGGATCAGCCGGGAAGTGGAGCGCCAAATCATCGCTTCCGGTATCGCCCTGCTGACGACCAATCTGATTCGAGAGATGGTGGATGCGAAACTGATCGAACGGGGCTTGGAAGATCAGCGGAGGATGCATGCCCGGATCGGTTTCCCCCTCTATGATGTGCGGCAGTTGATTCTTCACCAGAACAAGGAAAACGCCAATGTGCCTCACAGTCCCGAGGGGACGAATCTGGTCTTCGCGGAAGGGATCAAGCGCGAATATGCCCTTTATGATGTTTTTTCTCAGGATATCGGGGACGCCCATATCATGGGTGATATTCACATTCACAGCCTGGGTTATGTCGACCGTCCCTACAGTTGTTGTCAGTCCCTCGAGTACATCAAAAAGTTCGGCCTCGATCTCTCCCACTCCATGACGATTGCCAAACCGGCCAAGCATGCCGAAGTACTCCTGGCTCACATGGTGCGGTTCGGCGCCATCCTTCAGGGCCAGTTTGCCGGAATTATCGGCTGGGATGCGGTCAATTTATTTCTGGCGCCTTACCTGACGGGAAAGACCGATAAAGAGGTCCGCCAATTCGCCCAGATGCTGATCTACGAGTTTTCTCAGATGACGGCGGCCCGAGGCGGTCAGGCCATTTTTACGGATATTCACCTGTACTGGGAAGTCCCCGCCCATTTCCGGAATGTGCCGGCCATCGGCCCCGGTGGCGAGTTCACCGGAAAGACCTACGACGAATACGGCGAAGACGCCCGCCGGTTTGCCCGGGCGATCTTCCAGGTGCTGAAAAAAGGGGACGCGATCGGCAGTCCTTTCATTTTCCCCCGGCCGTTTGTACATATCACGGAAAAATTTTTCCGGACGCCGGGACATGACCAGTTTCTGGAGGAGGTTTGCGATGCCGCGGCGGAAAAGGGGAATCCTTTTTTCCTCTTCGAACGCAGCGATGACACGCAGATGATCTGTGGGACGCGCGATTTTTTCAACCCGGAAGCCGGTGAACAATTGACGCCTTGGGAAATGCGATGGGCGGCCATGCAGAATGTAACACTCAATTTGCCTCGCGCCGCTTACAAAGCTGGGAAAAACGATGCGGAGCTGTTTCGCCTGCTGGAGGGATTGATGGAACTGGCGGCGAAGGCCCATCTCCAGAAACGTAACTTTATCAAACGGTTGCTTTCGTATGGTGAGGCAGGCCCCCTTTCCATTCTGGCGATGAACAAGGATGGAGTGCCCTATCTCCGCCTGGAAAAGACATCCTATTTCATCGGTGTGCTGGGACTCAACGAACTAATCCAGATTCACCTGGGAAAACAACTCCATGAATCCGGCGAAGCCATGGCATTCGGTTTGAAAGTCGTCGCTTTCCTGAAAGAGAAAGCTGACCGGCTTTCCCGGGATCACGGTCTGCGAATCATTCTGGAGCAGTCTCCCGCCGAAACCACGGCTTACCGGTTTGCAAAGCTCGATTTACGGTATTTTTCACCGGAAGCGGGCAGGATTGTTAAGGGTGATTTATCGAAAGGAGAAATTTTTTATACCAACTCCACGGATTTGAATGTATCCTCGATTCACCCCCCCCTTGATCGGTTGCAACTGGAGGGGGCTTTCCATCCCCTGTTCGGCGGTGGTGCGATTTCTCACCTCTGGCTCGGAGAAACGGGGCCATCCGGGGCAAAACTTGCAGAACTGGTCGTTCACGTATACCGCCAATCCACTTGCCGTGTTGTGACCTTTTCCCCGGAGTTTACGATCTGTTCAATATGCCGGTCAATCCGACGGGGGTTATGGCAGAAGTGTGACACCTGCAACGTCGCCGCCGTGGATTCCATCGCCCGCATTACCCAATATTTCAGCAGAACATCCGGCTGGAATCGTGGTAAAATAGGCGAGTTAAAGGCCCGTTATCGGTACACGTCTTCATCGTTTAACGGAGATTTATAAACGCATCGGCATCACATGGAACGAAAAATGATGATGAATTGTTTCGGATTAATTAAGAAAATGGCGATTCTGTTTTTCTTGTCGGGGATGATTTGCCTTTCGTTTGTCACCCTGGTTCGTGCCGAACTGACGATCGAGGACGAAAAGAAACTGGGACAGGAATTCTATGACAAGATGGCCAAAAATGATTTTCTGATCCAGGAAAAAAGAATGAATGATTACATCACGAAAATCGGGACGACGGTATTGAATTCCGTAAAAAATCCCCTTTTCGATTATCGTTTTTCCATAGTCAAAGATTCGTCGGTTAATGCATTCGCAACACCGGGCGGATACGTCTATGTGAATCGGGGATTGATTGCCCTGGTTGATACGGAAGGGGAACTGGCGGCGGTTGTGGCGCATGAAATTGCGCATGTGAATGCCCGGCATATTGCCGATATGGTTAATAAAGCCACCAAAGTCAATATCGCCACGTTGCTGGCGGTGATCGCCGGCGCTTTTCTGGGGGGGGGAGGCGATCTGTCGGCGGCCCTGATGGGTTTTTCTCTCGCCGCGTCACAGACAATGGCACTTAAGTATAGCCGGGATCATGAAGAGGAGGCGGATCGTTATGGGATGTCCTATCTCGTCAAGGCCGGATACAAAGCGGACTCTTCATTAAATGTTCTTAAAATGATGCGACGGTATGAATTCTATTCCAGTACGGTTCCATCCTACTTCATGACGCATCCGGGGACGGATGACCGGATTCGCTACATCGATGGTCTGCTCGAGACAACTTACGCCAAAAGCGGAGGAAAAGATGAGATTATCGGCCCGTTTGGGAGAATAAAGGCCGTCCTGATGACGGGCGGAAGTGATGTGGAATCCAAGATCAGATATTTCGAAAGCGAGCTAAGGAAGAATCCCCAGAATGTTGATATGCTGTATGGACTGGGTGTGGTTCAGGCGAGAAAAGGTCTTTACGACGAATCGCTTGCGACATTCAAACAAGCCCTGCATCTGGCGCCTGAGGATAAAGAATTATTGCGAGACATCGGGGTGGATTACTTTAAATTGGGGCAGTATCCCGAATCCATCGATTATCTGATGAAGGCCTATAAAATAGATCAGACGGATATAAAAACGCTGGCCTATCTGGGCAATTCCAATGAGGCGATGGGTTTTTATGAAAAGGCAATCGAATATTTTCATGCCCTGGAAGCATCAGAACTGGATGATGAAGAAATTTATTACAGCATAGGCATGGTTTACGGCAAACTCAAGGAAATGGGGGACTCACATTATTATTTTGGGATCTATTTCAAAAAGCAAAAAAAGACCGAAACAGCCCTTTTTCACTTTAAGGAAGCCCTGAAATATTACCCCATGAACAATCCCCGCTATCAGGATATCGATAGAGAAATCAGACAGTTATCCAGTGAAGCGGATACGAAGAAAAGGTCTGACGGGGAAAAAAGGAACTAAATTTCCGGTTCTTCTCGTTGCCAGTCCGACAACTCCCTGGCGGCATAATCCAAGTGAATCTTTTCCTGAAGAAAGAGATCAAAGAGGTCTGCATCGATGTGGTGATCCTGAGCCATGTGCGCCATAATCCGGATCACATCGTTCAGCGTGTTCCCTTGCCTATAGGGCCGGTCGGTCGCCGTCAGAGCCTCAAAAATGTCCGCCAGGGCGAGGATGCGGGCCTGAATGGGCAACTGATCCTCTCTTAAACCTTGGGGATAGCCGGTGCCGTCTAACCTTTCATGATGACTGGCGGCGAGAAAAGGGACGTTCTTGAATTTCTTGGGGAAAGGCAATTTTGAAAGCATGCCGTGGGTGATTGCCGCATGGCTTTCAATGATGGCCCGCTCTTCATCGGTCAAGGTACCGCTGCGGATACTTAAATTATAAATTTCGTTTTCCGTCAGGAGCGGTCTGAGACCATCCTTGTCCTGCCATTGCCATGCCGAAGCGTCATGCAACCGATCCACTATATCGTTGTTTATTTCATCAACGCCCAGGTTGATTTTTTCAATAAACTGAAACAGCTCGTCATAAGGTGCTTCCGTAGGATCCTCTTGGGTAGGAACGGGACCGGTCTCTTTGGCCTGAAAGCGTGCGAGGGTTCGTTTCAGAGCGGCAATCTTGCGATCCCGTTTCATAATTTCCAGACGGGTCTTAATCAATTCGATTCGGTCGACGATGGTTTCCAGTTTGGTTGATTTATTGACGATATGTTCCGGTGTGGTGATCTTGCCGATGTCATGAAGCCACGCTGCGATGCGGAGTTCGGAAAGTTGCTCCGGTGAGAAAAAACACTCGGCAAAAGGTCCTTCGCGGACCGCATTAATCCGGTCCGCAATGATCAAGGTCAAATCCGCCACTCGGCGGATATGGCCTCCCGTGTAGGGGGACTTTTCGTCAATGGCGGTGGCAATGGTTCTGATGAACGAATCGAGAAGCTCTTCCAAACTGTGGATCAAAATTTTATTGGACAGGGCGACGGCAGCCTGGGAGGCCAAAGACTCCGTTATCTGCTGTTCCTGCTGGGTAAAGGCGCGAATTTCACCTGTTTCCGGAACTTGGGCGTTGAGTAGCTGGAGAACACCAATCATGTCATTGTCATGATTTTTCAGGGGCACCACGAGCATGGAAGTGGAGCGGTACCCTGTTTGTTCGTCAAATCTACGCGTGCCTTCGAAATTGAATCCTGTGGCATGATAAACATCATCAATATTGACCACGTTCCCCGTCAGGGCGGCATAAGCTGAAACATTTGTGTAATTCGGGCTATCATCCGGATTCTTCAACTGTACAGGGGGCCAACTGATCTTTTCCCCTGTGCCGCCCATGCGGATTTGCAGTTTGTTGTTCTGCACAATGGCGAATTTCAGTGCCATTTCATCCTCAGACGTCACATAGAGAGTTCCGCCGTTGGCGTTGGTCAATTTCTTGGCCTCGTCCACGATCATCTCCAAGAGGCTGTCAATATTTTTTTCTGCAGAAAGGGCCGAACCAATTTTGGTTAACCGAGAGATGAGTTCTGCCGCATCCCGATCCGATGTTTCTGAGATGCCTTGATTGAAGTTAGATGCGGTCAAGCTGTCGGTTGCAACGCATCTGGGAAGATCGGTTTTCTTGTTATGCTTTGGCATATGTCCGTCCTGAGGAACAAGATCCTAATCACGGATGATGACCTGCTTGACATAAGCGCTCAATTCATCCTTGAGCGCACCGAGTTCGCTTGGGGACAGGGGTTTCCGGTCAAGGTAACGTGTATCCAGCGTTTTCGAGGGAACGAAGTTCTGCAGGACAAACAGGCGGGCGCCCCGGACCAATTCGCCCATGGCCTGAATATCTCCCGCAACGAGGAGATCTTTGACGAGAGTGGTTCGAAATTCGTAATCGACGGTGGCGCCCATGATGGTCTGGATACTGTTTTCGATCTCGTCTTTATCGACGTTTACCCGACAGACCCGGTCATAGCGGTTTAAGGGTCCTTTGATGTCCATGGCAATATAATCGAGAAGATTGCATTCGATCAACGACCGGATCATGGCTGAATGGGATCCGTTGGTGTCCAGTTTGATCAGGTAACCAAGGTCGCGGACTTTGCGAATGAATTCCGGCAGCCCTTCCTGAAGCGTCGGTTCTCCGCCGGAGATCGTTAAGGCGTCCAGCTTGCCGATTCTTTTTTCCAGAAAGGCCAAGACATCCTCTTCCTTGAGACAGGGACCGTATAACTTCTCACTGACCAGCTCCGGATTGTGGCAATAGGGGCAGCGAAAATTGCATCCCTGCAAAAATACAATCGCAGAGATTTTCCCCGGAAAATCGATCAGGGAGACTTTGTGCAGACCGCCGATATTCATCATCAGAAACTGAAGGTCTGTCTTTGATTGAACTCTTCCTGCTTGCCCTTGTTCCATTGTTTGACCGGACGGAGATAACCCACGACGCGGGAGTAGACTTCGCAGGCGTCCTGACAGACCGGGCAGGCATCGACTTCACCCTTTAAATATCCGTGAGATGGACAGACGCTGAAAGTCGGGGTGAAGGTGATATAGGGCAGATGGTATCCCGTGCAAATCTTTTTAACAAGCCCCTTCAGGGCTCCCGGGTTTTCTATTCTTTCGCCGGCGAAGACATGGAAGACCGTTCCCCCGGTGTACTTGGTCTGGATTTCATCCTGCAGGTCCAGGGCCTCGAAGATGTCGTCGGTATGATTGACCGGCAACTGCGTCGAATTTGTATAATAGGGTTCGGCCTGGTGCGTTTTAACTTCCTCGTCATTGGCGAAAATCATGTCAGGGTACTTTTCCCGGTCGATCCGGGCCAGCCGATATGACGTGCCTTCCGCCGGGGTTGATTCCAGGTTGTAATTGTTCCCTGTTTCCCGCTGGAAATGAATCAGGGTTGTGCGCATGAAATCAAGGACCTTTTTTGTAAAGGCTTGTCCTTCCCGTGTCGCAATATTTTTGTTCAGCAGATTCAGACAGGCTTCGTTCATCCCGACCAGACCAATTGTGGAGAAATGATTTTTCCAGTATTCGTTGAAACGCTCATGGATATTTCTCAGGTAGTATTTTGTATAGGGGTAGAGGTTGCCGTCGGTAAATTTCTCCAGGATTTTTCGTTTTGTCTCCAGACTGTCCTTGGCGATATTCATGAGTTTTTCGAGGCGGTCCAAAAATTCTTCTTGGGTTGAGCAAAGATAACCGATACGCGGCATGTTAATGGTGATGACGCCGATGGATCCGGTCAGCGGATTGGAGCCGAAAAGCCCGCCGCCCCGGATTTCGAGTTCCCGATTGTCGATCCGCAGCCGACAGCACATGCTCCGCGCGTCTTCGGGGTTCATGTCGGAATTGATGAAATTGGAAAAGTAGGGCACCCCGTATTTGGAGGTCATATCCCAGAGGCCTTCCAGATTCTGGTCATCCCAGTTGAAATCCTTGGTGATGTTGTACGTGGGAATCGGGAAGGTGAAAACCCGGCCCTTGGCATCCCCCGCCTCCATGACTTCCAGAAACGCCCGGTTGAAAAGGTTCATCTCCTCCTGAAATTCCTTGTACGTTTCTTTCTGCGGCTGACCGCCGATAATGACGTTCTGTTCCTTGTAGTACTTGGGTACGGTAATATCGAGCGTCACATTGGTAAAGGGGGTCTGGAAACCGACTCTTGTGGGGACGTTGATATTGAAAATAAATTCCTGGAGCGCCTGCTTGACGTCGCTGAAGGTCAAGTTGTCATAGCGGATAAAGGGCGCGAGAAGGGTATCGAAATTTGAAAAGGCCTGGGCGCCGGCGGCTTCTCCCTGGAGGGTATAGAAGAAGTTGACCACCTGCCCCAGGGCGCTTCTCAAGTGCTTAGCCGGTTTGCTTTCCACTTTTCCCGAGACGCCCTTGAATCCTTCCAGCAACAGGTCGTAGAGATCCCAGCCCACGCAGTAAACGGATAAAAGACTCAGATCGTGGATATGGAAATCTCCTGATGTGTGGGCCGCCCTGATTTCGGGTGTGTAAATTTCATTCAACCAGTAGCCTTTACTGACCTCGGAGGAGATATAATTGTTGAGCCCCTGGAGGGAGTAGTCCATGTTGCTGTTCTCATTGACCTTCCAATCTTTTTTCTTTAAATACTGATCGACGAGATCGACTTCCATGCGATTGGTAATTTCCCGCAACCGTGCGTGTTGCTCACGATAAATGATATAGGCTTTCACGGTCTTGCGGTATGGAGAGGAGATCAGGACTTCTTCCACGATGTCCTGGATTTCTTCGACCGTCATGATCCTGTGGTCAAAGAGTTGTTCCGCCAGGTTCAGCACTTTAATGGTGAGCTTCTTTGCGGTGTTCAGATCGAATTCACCGGTGGCGACGCCCGCCTTGGCGATGGCGTTGGTAATCTTTTCCGCATTGAATTTAACAAGTCTTCCATCTCGTTTTCTGATCTTTGTGTGCATCGGGTCCTCTCCTTTTCGATAGAATCTTGATCAAAACGCTTCCGGTATTGATTATAAAAAAAATAAATTTTGAAAAAAAGCTTACCGTTCAAGCAGTTGGCATATACTGCACAGGTGTTTCCGATATCAATATGTTGTGGTGTTACGTAGAAGATAATACCATATATTGATTTAAGCAAGAAAAAAGTTGAGAGGGATCGTATTATTTTGCATTCATGATGAAATGGCTAATATTCTTGATATTCATACTTTTCTCCGGTAAAATTCACGCACTTTATAAAATCCGGATGACTCATGAACGACACGAAACGGGTGATTACAATTGACGGTCCCGCCGGCTCCGGAAAGAGTACGGTGGCTAAACTTCTTGCTCAGGAATTAAACCTTTTATACTTGGACACAGGCGCTTTGTACAGGGCTGTGGCGTATAAAATTCATGCATCGGGAATCACCGACCTTGGTGTAACAATCTTGCAAGACCTCTTGGCACAAACAAAGATCAGCCTGAGCATGAACCATGACGCGCTGGCGGTGTTCGTCGACCAAAATGACGTCAGCCGGAAAATTCGGACGGAGGAAATAGCCGTCCTTGCCTCTACGGTTTCCGCTATTCCCTTGATTCGGGAAGCGCTCTTGCCGATTCAGCGGGAATGTGCCAGTGAAACGGGGGTGGTTGCCGAAGGCCGAGATATGGGAACGGTCGTATTCCCCGATGCCGACTTCAAATTCTACCTCCATGCGTCACCGGAGGAGCGGGCCAAGAGAAGGTATCTGGAGCTCGTTGAAAAAGGAATGAATCCCGAATACGAGGAAATCCGCCGGAGCATCGTCCTCCGAGACAAGCAGGATACGGAACGCGATGTTGCACCGCTGCGCATTCCTGACGATGCCAGGGTGATTGATACGTCGCACATGACCATTCCGGAAGTTGTGGAGACCATGCTCGGTGATCTCCGGTTGGCCGGGTGAGGTGCATTTTCGGTTGGCGGCATGGCTTGGGACGGATTGACGGTGTTTTGTCTTGCTATTCTGGCGTCAATGTGCTAACGTCTCGCCTTTCGTGGTGATACGAAAAAATATGACGATGGGGGTAAAGGTAACATGGTTAACGATAACAACCTAATTTCGCAACAGGACAAGGCAGAGGAAGTCAAGGCGGATGCGTCATCAGACGCGGCGCTTGGCCAATCAAACGATGAATCCATGGATTTTGGAGAACTCTATGAGCAGAGTCTCCAGAACGTACAATTCGGTGAGATCGTCACCGGAAAAGTCATCCAGATCACAAACGATGTTGTCATGGTCGATGTCGGGTGGAAAACCGAGGGACACATTCCGACCAAGGAACTAAAAGATGCGGATGGTAATATTTCGTTAAATGTTGGAGACGAAATTGAGATACTCGTCGATCGACGAGACGCGGAAGGGAACCTGATCTTATCGCGGGATAAAGCCGCCAAACTGAAGGTTTGGGATGATATCAAACAGGCCTGCGATCAGAACAGCCTGATCAAAGGTGTCGTAACGGAGCGGGTAAAGGGGGGCCTGTCGGTGGATATCGGCATTCCGGCTTTTCTACCCGGGTCGCAGGTCGATATCCGTCCGGTGCGGGATCTCGACAAGTATGTCGGTCAATCCCTGATGTTCAATATTCTCAAATATGATCGCAAGCGAAACAACGTTGTCCTTTCCCGCAGGGCGATTCTTGAAGCGGAGCGGGAAGGCGAAAAGATTAAAACCCTCGAAAATCTTGAAGAAGGGAAGATTGTCGAAGGAATTATTAAAAATATTACCGATTACGGTATCTTCATCGATCTCGGTGGCGTGGATGGCTTGCTTCATGTAACGGACATGTCCTGGGGCCGCATGACCCGTCCTTCCGATGCTTTTGCCAAGGGCGATAAAATCAAGGTTAAGGTGCTTTCCTTTGATCGCGTGAAGGAAAGGGTATCCCTGGGACTTAAGCAGTTGATGGACAATCCCTGGGATACGATTCTCAGCCGCTATCCGATTGGATCCATTGTTACGGGCAAAGTGGTCAATCTGACCGATTATGGTGTATTCGTGGAACTCGAACCAGGTGTGGAAGGGTTGATTCATATCTCGGAGATGTTCTGGACACGCGAAATCAAGCATCCGTCGAAGGTGCTGTCCTTGGGCCAGGAAATCAACGTTATGGTCCTTGATATCAATTCGGAGTTGAAGCGGATTTCCCTGGGGCTCAAGCAGACGACGACGAATCCCTGGGAGGCTCTGAAGCAGAAGTATCCGGAAGGCAGCATTCTGAAGGGTGTGATTCGGAATATCACCAATTTCGGCATTTTTGTCGGCGTGGAAGAAGGGATTGACGGTCTGATCCATGTGTCCGATATTTCGTGGCGGCATCGCGTGGTTCATCCCTCGGAAATGTACAAGAAGGGTCAGACGATTGAAGCCGTGGTGCTGAATATCGATCCGGAAAACGAGAAATTTTCCCTGGGGCTCAAACAGTTGGAGAAGGATCCCTGGGAGATGCTCGAGAAAAACTATCCCGTCGGTTCCGCAATAAGTGGAAAGATTACGAATATCACAGACTTCGGAATGTTTGTGGAAATAGAAGAGGGGATTGAGGGCTTGGTCCACATCTCCGAGTTGAGTCAGAAACGGGTCAAAGCGGCGACGGAGCTGTACAACGTAGGAGATACGGTTACGGCCACGGTGAAGAACATTGACGCCAAGAATCGGAAAATCCGTCTCAGTCTGCGCGATAATGAGGCACCGCCGGAGACCTACCACGGCAATCAGTATCTGAATAATAAGGAAAATGTCGCATCGACGCTCGGAGAAGCTTTAGCGGATGTCAAGATAGGAGAGACGGAACATCCCGAGTAGAATCCAGTTGGATACGAATCATTTAACATTGAATCAACATCACAGGAGGGTGACATGAGAAGACATCCCGTTCTTTTCGGCATCCTCCTTTTAATTTGTCTTGGCCTCACGTTCTTTTTTCTATTGAGCGCCTTTTTCAAATCGAGCCGGGCCGGATATTCCCTTCCCGACGGGAACAAAGTGGCGGTTGTGGAAATTGAAGGGGTGATTACCGATTCCGAAGAGATTATAAAGGAGATTGAGGCTTTTTCCGAGAATGAACATGTCAAGGCCATTGTGCTCAGGATCGATTCTCCCGGTGGTAGTGTTGCCCCAACCCAGGAAATTTATGACGCAATCCTGGAAGCCGGCAAGAAGAAGAAAATTGTCGCCTCCATGGGATCCATTGCCGCTTCCGGTGGATATCTCGTTGCCTGCGGGGCCGACAGGATTGTTGCCAATCCGGGAACGATTACGGGAAGTATTTCCGCCGTGATGCATTTTGCTAACATGGAGGAGTTGATGCGGAAAATCGGCGTCAGCGCGTCCGTCATTAAGAGCGGGAAATACAAGGACATCGGGTCACCGGTGCGGGAAATGACGGATGAAGAAAAAAATCTGATCCAACAACTGGTAGATGATGTTTATGACCAACTTCTGGATACAGTGTCCCAGAGAAGAAAAATGCCCAAAGACAACGTTCGATTACTGGCCGATGGGCGAATTCTGACCGGCCGTCAAGCGCAGAAGGCGGGTTTGGTCGATTTCTTGGGAAACCAGAGGTACGCCGTCCGCTTGGCCGGACGTCTGGCGGGTATTGTCGGAGAGCCCGAAGTGGTTTATCCACCCGAAAAGAAAACCTTTTTCATGGATTTTCTGTTTGAAAACATGGCTATGGCAGTGAAAAAAGCCCTTGTTCAGGAACGGCAGAAAACAGAAGGGCTGAATTATCTGTATCTTTTCCGTTAAATGTCCGGTCCAGGTTTGGGTCCCGGGGCATTCTTTCTTTTCAAAACGGTACAGGGAATTAAGAAAGGATTATCGAAATCATGAAGACGTATGACACCATTCTCCTGGAGTATAAAGAAGAGGGCTATGTCATAATTACCATGAACAGACCGGGTGAACTCAATGCCCTCTCCAAAGACATGCGACTGGAGTTGACGGACTGTTTTACGCATCTTGAGGGGGATACGTCCGTAAAAACCATCATCTTGACCGGAGGCGATTACGTCTTTTCCGCCGGAGGCGATATCAAGGAAATGTCTGCCCTGCCGGACAGTGAAATCGAGGCCTATTTCCGGTCGATTTTCGTCTGCTTAAGACGAATCAGTCTGTTCCCGAAACCGGTTATCGCCGCGGTGAACGGTATTGCCATCGGTGGCGGATTCAACCTGGCCGTGGTCTGCGATTTGATCGTTGCCTCTGAGACGGCAATCTTCGGGCATCCGGAGCTGAAACTCGGTCTGAATCCTCTGTTCAATCCCATCCGAGGTCTGGTCGGTATGGCCAAGGCCAAGGAGATTGCCCTGCTCGGTGAGCCCATTCCGGCCAACGAAGCACTGAGGATCGGTTTGGTGAATAAGGTGGTCCCACCGGAACGACTCATGATGGAAGTGGAGGGGATGGCCAAGGAAATTTCCCGGCGGTCGGCAAAAGCCACGGAGATCGTGAAAAAGATCTCATCCATGGTTCCGCACTTGGAAGTAGGTGCAGCTCTTGCCCTGGAGTTCGAACTGAGTACATTTCTGTTTTCCCGTCCGGAACGAAAGACTTATATGCGAGAGTTTCTCATCTCGGAGGAGATGCGAAAGCGAAAGCGCCGTCCCAGCATTTAAACATCCCATTCATTGGAGAGGGCAAAATCGCGGAGCTGGTCGCGGCGTTTCTTATGCTGCAGTTTTTTTAGAGCCTTTGCTTCGATCTGGCGGATTCTTTCCCGCGTTACCCCCATCATTTCTCCTACCTCCTCCAGAGTAAATGGTCCGTAAATACAGGCAATCCATGTACAGTTCAGGAAGTTTCCGCTCTTGATGCGCCACTCACAGGTCGTATCATGACATTCTTCCGTAATAAGATGGCCGTATTTCTTACATTTATAGGTATTGAGCAGGGAGTTTGGATTCTTCATGTTTTTTCCTTTTTTTAGGCGGATCGCAATACAAACCGAAGCGTGAATTGAAGTGGAAGATAGCGATTCCCTCCAGGTTTGTCAATAACAGGCGTTTAAAAAAACACATTGTTCCGGAAAAATGAGCAAGATCATCCCTGTATACAATGAGTTGTTCATTGCCCGCCCAGTTTCCGGGAAATGTGTTTTCCCATGTCCCGGACGGTTTTCATCATGTCGTCAAGATCAGCATACATAAACTTCCGCTCACGCAGCACCAGTTTTCCGTCAATGATCACAGTGGATACGTCCGCGCCGGAGGCAGCGTAAACGAGATGAGACGTGATGCGATAAATGGGCGTCAGGTGCGGCTGATTCAGATCGATCAGAAGCAGGTCTGCTTTTTTGCCGACTTCAACTGTTCCGATCTGCCGATCAAGGCCCAGGAGCTTTGCACCCTCAATGGTTGCCATACGCAGCACTGTAGCCGCATCCATGACCGTTGGGTCTTTTTGCACGGCTTTGTGAATCCTGGCGGTCATCCCCATTTCCCGGAATAAATCCAGATTGTTGTTGCTGGCGGCGCCGTCCGTACCTAAACCGACAGTGATCCCGCGCCGCAGCAGATCGGGCACAGGCGCCATGCCGGCGGCAAGTTTCATGTTACTTTCCGGACAGTGGGCAACCTTTACCCCTTGCCGGGAAAACAGATTGATTTCCTGATCGGAAAGCCAGTTGCAATGCACGGCGATGGTCTGTCCATCCAGAACGCCCAAATCATCCAGATAAAAACCGGGCGATTTTCCATATTTTTCTTCGATCATCCGGACTTCATCCCGGGTTTCTGCCAAGTGGATCAGGTAAGGGGCCTGCCAGTGGCGGCAGACGTCTTTGATCTCCTTGAGCGTTTCGCTGGAGCAGGTATAGGGAGCATGGCAGAAAAGTGCTGCATTGATAAGCGGATGGCGGTTTTTCCAGCGGTTGAGAAAGCGGTGAGCCGCTTCCGTTTTCTGCCGTGGATTGGGGATGTCCGGTGCGGGGGAATCTATAAATCCCTGACAGACGACTCCCCTCATACCCATGTCCACTGCTGCCTGGGCGATCCGGTCGACGAAAAAATAGCTGTCACAGAAGGTCGTCGTTCCGGAAAGGATCATTTCGGCCATCGCCAGAAGCGATCCGGCGTAAACGGTATCCTTGTTCATAAACCGCCCTTCGGCGGGAAAAATGAAACCGTTCAGCCATTCCATCAACGGCAGATCATCCGCCAGTCCGCGGAGCAGCACCATGGGCAAGTGGGTATGGGTGTTGACGAGACCGGGCATGAGAAGTTTTCTTCGCCCGTCGATCTTTTCGCGGGTTGGTTCCAGGTTGTCCGCATCTGCAGAATGATTCTTGCTTCGGATAAAACTGATTAAACCATCGCGGATGCCGATATCCGCGCAGGCAATGAGTGACGGGTGTTCCAGCATAGTCAGGACACAGACGTCGGTTATGAGGATGTCGAGAATTTTCTCCGAGGGTCCTGTCATGGTGCCGTCATGTTCAGACTATTTTTGATCCGTTCGGCGATCCGGCTGACTTCCGTCATGATGTTTTCCTCATTGATGGTTGTTAGCCGCCGTTTTTCCATGACAACCTGGCCGTGGATGAGGACCGTATCCACGTCGGAGCCGTTGGCGGCATAGACGAGATGGGAATATACATGGTACATGGGCGTCAGGTGGGGTTTGTTCGTATCGATCACGATGAGATCAGCCTCCATGCCGGGTTTGAGCGCTCCGATCCGGTGCCCCATACCCAGAACCTCCGCGCCCCGGCAGGTTGCCATGCGAAGCACCGTTCCGGCAGACATGGCAGTCGGGTCCAGTTGGGCCAGTTTACCGAGCTTGGCTGCCGAGTCCATTTCCTGGAACATATCCAGATTGTTATTGCTGGCGCAGCCGTCCGTACCCAATCCGACGGGAATGCCTTTCCGGGTCATGTCCGCAACCGGTGCAATGCCGGAGGCAAGTTTCATGTTGCTCTCAGGATTGTGAACAACCTTGCAGCCGTAATCGGCGAAGATATCCATGTCCTCGTTGTCCATATAGACACCGTGAAAGGCAATAAAAGAGGGATCGAGAAGCCGTATCGCTCTTAAATAATGCGAGGCCTTCATTCCCAGCTTGTCGTTCAATAACTGGATTTCTCCTTGGCTTTCAAGAAGATGCATGGCCAAGGGAACGCCGTATTCACCGGCCAGGGTCTTGGCTTCCAGGAGCAGGGATTCACTGCATGTATAAAGGGCGTGGGGTTCCACCACGATGTTGACCAGGGGATCTCCCGCCCATTTTTTGATCAGACGTCGTGTATAAGTTAGGGCTTCCACGGGCGATTTGGCGTTCGGTGAGGGGAAGTCGAAGAGCACTTCGCCGATTAGACAGCGTACACCCGCTTGTTTTGCCGCGCGGGCGGTTTCCTCTTCGAAGATGTACATGTCGCAAAAGGTGGTTGTGCCGGACTTGATCATTTCGGCGCAGGCCAGGAGGCTTCCCCAATAGGCCAATTCGGGATCGACGTTTTTTGCCTCTGCCGGAAAGATATAGTTGTTGAGCCAGTCCAACAGGTCCATGTCGTCGGCGATACCCCGGAAGCAGGTCATGGCTGCGTGTGTATGCGCGTTGATCAGACCGGGCATCACGATGCCGCCGTTTGCGTCGATGATTTTTCCCGCGTGATACCGTGAATGGAGCGTCTGTGTTTCCCCCAGGGCGAGAATTTTTCCGCCTCTGATTGCGACCAAACCGTCGGATATCATCCGATCGCTTTCATCGAGGGTCAGAATTCGGCCGTTTTTGATGAGAACATCGATATCTTCCATATAATTACTTTCCGGAGATTTTTTACGTACCGAACCGTACAGGGGATCAGCGTTGCCCTTAACTTAATCAGTACCAAGGGTCTGTTCGGCAGCTTGTTCCTGTGATTACCACAGGATCAGACTTGACATCAATCAATATCCGTTTCATATAGTCTTGTAAAATCATGTGGCGGAGAAAGGAGGGGATGGATTGAGTCCTTCAAGAGAAGAAGCCCTGGCCCTTATGAGCCGTTATATTCAGAACGACCGGATGCGGGGACATTCGTTGGCGACGGAGGCCGTCATGAGAGCCTTGGCTTTGCGCTTCGGTGAAAATCCGGGCCGCTGGGGTGTTGCGGGGCTTCTCCACGATCTGGATCTGGAGATGGTGGGGGGCGATCTGACCCGCCATGCCCTGGAGACGGAAAGGATACTGCAGGAGGAGGGTTATGACGCCGAAATGGTTGAGGCGATCAAACGGCATAACGACATGCTTGGATTTGTTCGAGAAACAACCTTTCAACATGCCCTGGCGGCGGGTGAAACAATTACGGGTCTGATTACGGCGACGGCCATGGTTTATCCCGACAAGAAACTCGCCAGCGTGAAGGCAAAATCGGTGGTCAAAAGAATGAAGGAAAAGGCTTTTGCCGCCTCGGTCAACCGCGACACCATTCTCGAATGTGAGAAAATCGGTATACCCATAGCCGAATTCGCGGAGATTTGTCTGGGAGCCATGCAGGGCATCAGCGGCGACCTGGGATTATAAGTTAGGGCATTGCATATTAATAGCAGAGAAAGGTACGGATCCAGCCGGTATGGACGAGAAACAAACGGTTTTTATCCCTTCATCGGGATCACAGGAAGATCATCTGGCGGGTCTGCGGAATCTCCTGGTGCGACTGGAAAGCCCCTATCATCCGGGCGAGACGGTCGGGATCAAGCTTCACTGGGGGGAACGGGGTAATCTGCGGTATCTGCCGCCCCTTTTTGCCCGTGAGATTGTGACCTGGTTGCGGGACCAGGGGGTGGGGGCGTTTATCTTCGATACGACGGTGCTGTATTCCGGGGGGAGAAGAAACGGGGCAGACGCCCTGCGGACAGCGGCCGAACATGGTTTTACCGGAGATTACTTAGGGTGTCCGGTGGTGATTGCCGATGGTCTGGACGGGCGGGATCTCGTTGATTTGCCTGCCGGATACAAGCATTTTCAGACGGTGCAGGTGGCCGATATCTTTGAAAAAGCGTCCGGTTTTTTCATTTTTTCCCATTTCAAGGGGCATCTGGAAGGCGGATTCGGCGGCGCCGTCAAGAATATTTCCATGGGCTTTGCCTCCCGGGCGCAAAAACAGCGCATGCACAGTGACGTCAAACCCGTGCTGATCCGTAAAAGTTGCACCCGCTGCGGGACCTGCGTCGAGGTCTGTCCCACAGGGGCTGCCCAATGGGGGGGCGATGGTTATCCCAGCTACGATCTGGATGTATGTATCGGTTGCGCTCAGTGCATCGGCCTGTGTCCGGAACTGGCGCTTCAGATCAGCTGGGAAACGGATATATCGGTTTTTCAGGAGAAACTGGTTGAGACGGCCGCCGCCGTCTGGCGGATTATCCAAGGGAAAACCCTTTTGATTAACGCGCTGTTGAACATCTGCACCGAATGTGACTGCCTGCCGGGTGAGCATCCTCTGATCGCGCCGGACGCCGGTTTCATCGGTGGTTATCACCCCGTCGTCCTGGATGGTGAATCCTTAAAAATCATCGGGTCCTGTCAAGTTGATAGAGCCCATCCGGGTATTCCCTGGAAAAGGCAGTTTAGTTACGCCGAAGAAATCGGCTTTATTTGATGGATATATGTTTTCAGCCTTGTTTCCTCTAGGCATGGAGCACGGGGAACAAGGCGATTCCGATCGCCTCCAATCAATTTTTGCTTTCATTTCACCTGGGTATCTGATAAGGTCGCCCACCGCAAACAATAGGGAAGGGTGTCGGGGTTCTGCCGCAGACAATCAGGCATGACCTCGGCTGTGTGGACAGATTCCACCCATCTGGGGAATATCAGAGAGGGTGACGGAAAAAGATGCGGTAGTCAAGGGTTATGGTTGAGAGACTGAAGCAGGAAACCTGGGGATCCAAACTGGGGATTATTCTGGCCGTGGCGGGAAGTGCCGTGGGGCTGGGGAATTTTCTGCGTTTTCCCGTGCAGGCGGCCAACAACGGCGGTGGCGCATTCATGATTCCCTATTTCATTTCCCTGCTTCTCATCGGAATACCGCTCATGTGGATCGAATGGGCGATCGGTCGTTACGGCGGCGTTCACGGCCATACGACGGCGCCGGGCATGTTCCATCGCCTCTGGGACAACCGTCTGGGAAAGTATTTCGGCGTCATCGGCATCTTCGGTCCCATGGTTATCTTTATTTATTATGTCTATATCGAGTCCTGGCTTTTGGGGTACAGTTTCTACTCCTTGACCGGTGTCCTGACGGACATTCCAGACAAGGAATCCATGGGAAATTTCCTCTCCGCTTATCAGGGACAGGAAAGCAACGCCTATTTCCAGAGTATGGGCCCGGCTTATTGTTTCTTTTTTGTGACCATATTTCTGAATTTCGTCATTATCTTCCGTGGTGTGAACAAGGGCATCGAGCGTCTCTGCAAAATCGCCATGCCGCTGTTGCTTCTGGTGGCTATCATTCTCCTGGTGAGGGTGGTGACCCTCGATCCACCTTACCCGGACAAACCGGATTGGAATATCCTGAACGGTTTCGGATACCTGTGGAATCCGGATTTTTCAGCCCTGCTGGATGCGAAAACGTGGTTGGCCGCCGCCGGTCAGGTATTTTTTACTCTGAGTGTAGGGATCGGGGTGATCCTGACCTATGCCAGTTATCTTAAAAGAGGGGACGATATCGCCCTTTCGGGATTGACCGCCGCTTCGACCAATGAATTCACCGAAGTTATACTGGGGGGAAGCATTATCATTCCCCTGGCCTTCGCCTTCTTCGGGCCGGCCGGAATGCAAGAAGTCGCTTCCAGCGGGGCCTTCAACCTGGGTTTTGTGTCCATGCCTTTTATTTTTTCGAAAATATCTCTGGGGGCACTGTTTGCGTTCCTATGGTTTTTCCTTTTATTTCTTGCGGGTTTGACCTCGTCCATATCTCTCATCGAACCGGCCGTGGCGTTCGTCCGGGATGATTTTCAGATCGATCGCAAAAAGGCGGCCACCATCATGGGGGTGATTGCCTTCATTCTCTGCCAACCGGCAATTTTCTTCCTGGGACATGGGGTGGTTGATGAACTCGACTTTTGGGGTGGGACCTTCTGCCTTGTTTTGTTCGGCACCATTGAGGCCATACTTTTTTCCTGGGCTTTTGGAATTGACCGGGCCTGGGAGGAAATTCACCATGGGGCGCAACTTAACGTTCCTGGGATTTATAAATGGGTTATAAAATACGTGACACCGGTGCTGCTCCTTGTCATTCTCGGCACCTGGTTTGTGCAGCAGGGTTTATCGACGATCATGATGGAGAATGTCAAGGCTGAGGATGCCCCCTATGTGTTGGGTACCAGGATCGGTCTCCTGGTCTTGTTTCTGGTATTGGCGGTGCTCGTTCGGATATGGCATAGAAAAACATTCAGGGGGGGTGACGTCAAATGACGCTGTTTGGTTGGCTTTTCATGGCTATATCCTGGACACTCATTATTGCCCTGTTGGTGTTTTGTTTTTCCCGCGTGCTGAGCGAAAAAGAAGAGGATTTGTAATAACAGCAAGGAGATATATGTGCATAAATAATGAACAAATACGAATAAATAAGCGAAATGTGAGATAAGAAATGACAGATGAAATGAACGAGTTGGACAATCAGAACGACGAGAAAAGCTTTGCTGAGTTGTTGGAAGAATCGGGTGTCGGACGGGATTTCCTGCGTCCGGGCCAGAAGGTGGAGGCAGTGATTGTCAAGATTACGCCCGAATGGATCTTTCTCGCTCTGGGCGGAAAAAGCGAAGGATACCTGGATCGGCGTGAACTGCAGGACGAAGAGGGAAACCTGACTGTAAAGGAAGGAGATCGGATTTCCGCCTACTTCCTTTCATCGAAGCATAACGAAAAACTTCTCACCACCAAAGTTGGCAGCGGCGAAGCAGGTCAGTCGTTCCTGGAAGAGGCCTATCAGAATGAAATCCCCGTCGAAGGACTGGTGGAAAAAGAGATCAAGGGCGGTTATGAAATCAAGGTTGTGGGAAACGCCCGATGTTTCTGCCCCTATTCCCAGATGGGCCTGCAGAAAACAGAAGATCCCCAGGGCTATATCGGCAAAAAGATGATTTTCCGGATCATGGAGTACGGTGAGAAGGGGCGGAAACTTGTTTTATCCAGCCGGGCCATCCTGGAAGAGGAGCAACGGCAAAGAAGGGAAGAGATCAAGGAAACCCTGAAAGAAGGTATGGTCTTAAAGGGAAAGGTGGTTTCCCTGTTGAAATTTGGCGCATTTGTCGATCTCGATGGTATCCAGGGGCTGATTCCCATGTCGGAACTCGGCTGGTCCCGCGTGGATGATATTCATGATGTCCTGGTGGTCGGTCAGGAGGTCGAGGTTAAAATCATTAAGCTTGACTGGAATAAAAATCAAATCGGCCTGAGTCTGAAGCAGTGTTTGCCCGATCCCTGGGATACGGTGGATCAAATTTTTTCCGAGGGTTCCGTGCATACCGGGCGTATTGTCCGCCTGACAAATTTCGGCGCCTTTGTCAATCTGGCCCCCGGTATCGATGGTCTTATTCACATCTCCAAACTGGGGAAGGGTAAGCGGATCAATCACCCGGGCGAAGTGGTCGCTGTTGGTCAGACGTTGAATGTCCAGGTGGAAAATATCGACCGGGGCCAAAAGCGTGTTTCTTTGTCTCTCGTGCGGGCCGAGAAAGAAGAAAGCGTCGCCCCCGGCGAAGGAGAGGATTATCGGCATTATATGGAAAAGCCGGCAACATCCCTGGGTTCCCTGGGGGACTTACTAAGAATGAAGGCCCCTGGCGTTAAAAAAGCAAAATAAAGCAGATCTTTCTCTTCAGACAGACTAACCCGCTAATTGATGATTGAGACTGCCGAAAACGGGCCTTTTGTTTATTGCAGGTCTGTCAATAACAAGTTTTGTTATTCCGTTTCGCCTAAGGTTGCAACGCCTGGGCTCAGGTACATGTGAAGGTTAAAAAACAATCCATTCCGGTTGAATTTATCTGAATATGGACAGGGATAAGGGCGAAAGAAAAGACGCGACTGGTAACAGCTCACCGGCTCCGGAGACGCTTCTGTCCTCGATCCTGGATGCCGTCCCCGATGCGGTGCTGGGTATTCGGGAACGGGTCATCGTCTTCGCCAATCATGCCGTGGAATCCGTATTCGGATGGACATGTCAGAAGCTGATCGGTCAGAGTACCCGTATCCTCTATCGTTCAGATAAGGAATATGAAGAAATCGGAGAACTTTTTTACCCCGTTCTGGCGGAGCGAAGAACCTTTGCCGCCCAATTCCCCTGTCGTCACCGCAGCGGGAAAGACATCGTTTGTCACATCAGCGTATCCCGCATTGGAGACGATCTCCGGGAAAAAATGATCGTCGCCACGTATCAGGATGTTACGACGCGACTGAAGACGGAAAGTCAGCTCAACCAAATCAACGAAAATCTCGATATACAGGTGCGGGAACGTACGGCGGAACTCCGTGAGGCCAACGCCAAGTTGGAGGCGGAAATCGAGAAGGGGCGGATCGATGGCGAGCGCTTAAGGCGTTCAGAGGAAGAAAAAGCCCTGATTCTGGATACCATGTCGGAATTGGTGATTTATGTCGATCAGGATTTGAAAATCAACTGGTCCAACAACGCCGTCAATGAAGCCTTCAATCTGACCGCGGGATCACCTTTCGGCCAGTACTGTTATCAGGCCTTACACAAGAGAAATGAACCCTGCACAACCTGCCTGGTTGAAAAGGCTCTGCAAACAGGGAAGCCCCAGGAACTGGCCGATTTTTCTTCCTATGGGCGACGCTGGCGGATCCGGGTTTATCCGGTGTTTGGTGAAAGGAAAACCCTGCTTGGCGCGGTTGAGATTGTGACCGATGTGACGAAGCGCCGAAATGCGGAAGAAGCGCTGAGAGATCGGGAAGAGAAATTTAGAGCCATCTTTACACAGGCGGTCAATCTGCTGGGGTTGATCGATCTGAAGGGAAGGCAGGTGGAAGTGAATGACGCCTCCGCCGCCTTTGTCGGGTTAACGCCTGCCCGCATCATTGGGAACCTCTTCTGGGAGAATCCCTGGTGGGGTCACAGTCAAAAGGAACAACAGGCCATCCGGGAATCCATTGAACGGGGAGCAAAAGGCGAGATCTCCGCTTTTGAAACCACCTGCCGGGATCATGTCGGCATGATTCACCATATCGATTATTCCTTGAAACCGATTCGGGATGTCCGGGGCCGTGTGAAGATGTTACTGGCCGAGGGACGGGATATCACGGATCGCAAGGAGATGGAGGAAATTGTCCGGGAGTCCGAAAACAATTACCGGACGATTTTCGAAGCGGTCCACGACGGTATTTTTGTACAGGATCTGAAAAGCGGTGAAATTCTGGATGCGAATCTCAAGGGGTTGGAAATCTTCGGATATCGATCCAAGGCGGAAATTCGCGGGCTCACCCTCGGTGATTTCAGTGTGGAAGAACCGCCCTACACAGCCGATACTGCTTTAAATTATATTCACAAAGCTGCAGCGGATGGGCCTCAGATCTTTGCCTGGCAGGGCAAGAAGAAGGATGGTGACCTCGTCTGGTTGGAAGTCAGTCTTAAACGCACTTCCCTAAGAAAGCAGGATTGCATCATTGCCGTTGTCCGCGACATCAGTGAGCGCAAACGGGAAGAAGAGGAAAAGAAAAAACTCGAAATTCAGATTCAGCAGGCCCTGAAAATGGAAGCCATCGGCACCTTGGCTGGTGGGATAGCTCATGATTTCAATAACTTACTTATGGGAATTCAGGGTTATACGTCGCTAATGCTTTTGAACGCCGAACCGGGACAGCCGTGTTACCAGCGCCTCAAAGCCATTGAACAACAGGTTTTAAGCGGCGCCGATTTGACGAAACAGCTCCTCGGTTTTGCCCGGAGGGGCCGTTATGAAGTGAAGACGACGGACATGAACGAACTGGTTCGGCGTGCGGCGTCCATGTTCGGTCGGACAAAGAAAGAAGTTCGCATCCGGGAAAAATACCAGGCAGGTCTCTGGCCGGTCGAGGTGGATCAAGGACAAATCGAGCAGGCTCTGCTTAATCTCTTTGTCAATGCCTGGCAGGCTATGCCGGGAGGCGGTACCCTTTATCTGGAAACCGGCAATGTCGTGCTTGACGAAACCTACGTCAAGCCATACCAAATCAAGATGGGACCCTATGCGAAGCTGTCGGTGACGGACACGGGTGTCGGTATGGATGGAAAAACGCGTCAGCGCATCTTTGAGCCCTTTTTTACCACGAAGGAGATGCGGCGTGGAACCGGCCTGGGGCTTGCGTCCACCTATGGGATCATCAAGGGTCACGGCGGACTCATCAATGTTTACAGCGAACCCGGCCATGGCGCAACCTTCAATATTTACCTTCCCGCTTCCGATAAGGGCGGTCCGATAGAACAGCCGTTATCCCCGGAAATCAAAACCGGCCGGGAGACGATTCTCCTTGTGGATGATGAAAATATCATTGTCGAGGTGACCCAGGAAATCCTCGAAGAGCTGGGTTATGAGGTTCTCGTTGCCCGCAACGGGGAAGAGGCCATCGAAATATACCAGTCGCATCAAAGGAGGATCGATTTGGTTATTCTGGACATGATCATGCCCGGTATGGGGGGTGGTGAAGTCTATGACCGATTGCACAATATGAATGCGAATGTGCAGGTCATTTTGTCCAGCGGATACAGTATCAATGGAGAGGCCATGGAAATCATGGAAAGGGGCGTCCGCTTCTTCCTGCAAAAACCCTTCACCGTTGCGGATTTATCCGCCCGGGTCCGTGACGTGCTCGATAAAAAATAACCGATTTTCCGAGGGTCGTGGGTGGCCGGTGATACGCCAACCCAGCAGTTGAGGAGGGCGAAACTGATCCGCAGGGATCACATCAAGCAGGGGGTGGCGATGTGACCCTATGGCTGGCTGGATTAGTTCCTTTTCCAGCCTGAAGTCGTCCGGCTCAGAAATGGATGCTTTTGCAAAAGCCAGGACATTCCGTTGGTTTTTGATGTATTTTCCTACCAAGACTACACACATTATACCTAATTCCTGGATACAGAAAACCAAAGCCTTCGAGGGATGAAGCCGGCGTTCCATGGCCGGGTTCGTCGTGACCATATCGCCTCCAAGCCGGCCTGACCCAGGATAGGAGCCCCGATTATAATGATGAGGGGATAACTTTCCATTAAAGTTGACAGAATTAATTGCATGTTTCTTGTTTTTTTAGGATTAAGTTACCGGCAAGCATTTTCCGGATAATATTTTTTGATGCATGTATGCGCATCCTCGAACGTCTTGATCCTCTTGAAACACACAAATGAGAAGAAAGGGAACACCAGAGCATCGCATGCGGAATATAAATATTTCACATATAAAATGATGATAAATTCTTTTTATTACAGCATGTTATGATGATAATGATTTGGCGGGAAAGGACCTGCACTGCTATGCATTATGAATAAAAATAGAATATAGGGTATTTTCTTATATGATTATGGCAGACAAAGCAGATAGGATCGGAGGTTCATCTTTTTATTCGTCAGCCCCAGCTTCGTGCGGATGTGATTCCGATGCAGTTCTACGGCGCCGGAGCAGACATTCATAAGGGAGGCGATTTCCTTCGTGGTTTTGCCGTCCTTGACCAGGGTGGCAACCTGAATCTCCTTGGGGGTGAAACGCCGGTATTTGGTGGACATCTTGACGAGAAAAGGCGAGATAATATCATTCAAATGACTGTCCACGATGGAAAGGTAAGCGCTCTGATCGGAACTAAGATGGGTATTTTTCAGTTTTTCAAGGTAGGGGATGATCATTTCCTTCACATTGGTTAAAACCCGTTCCTCCAGGTGGTTTTTATCTTCCTCGCGTTTTTTCAAAAGAACCGTCAGGGCGGTGTTCAATTCTTCGAGATTACGGGATTTGACTTCCAGTTCCTTTTCCCTTCTCTTGAGAACCTCTTCCATGCGCCGACGCTCTTCAACTTCCTGGGCCAGTTCGACGTTCAAACTGGTAAGTTCGGCCGTTCTTTCACGGACCCGGTTTTCGAGATCCTCCAGGGTTTTCTGAAGCAGTTCCTCTGCGTGTTTTCTTTTGGTGATGTCATTGTTGATCTGCAGGATTGCGGTGGGATTGCCTTCCAAATCTTTACGCATGGACCAGCGGCTTTC
>CAZBQX010000014.1:32393-41862 GCA_964494155.1 uncultured Syntrophales bacterium | reverse complement strand
CATTGTTCAGATCGTTCACGGTGAAGGAAAATTTCTTTACCACAGGCGAAACCGAAGTCGGATTCGCGGCAAAAACCGGCAGGAACCCCAGGATGAAAATCACCAGGACGGCAAGTAATACAACCAATAACGATTTACGTTTTTTCATGAAATATCTCCTTTTCTCCTGTTTTTGGATTGGGTGACTGTGTCACACTGCCTGAGACCTGGGCCGAAGGCTCTCTTCCGCTCAACATATTGTGATGATGAGATTATTTGCTTCCCTCAGCATGATCTCAAACATAAATTCGGGATTACGACACAGTCTCTTGGTGCTCACAATCTTGAGCACGCGCATTATATAAGATATTGTTGTGAAAGGTGAGCGATTTTGTATGCGATCCTAAAAAACTTAGAGAAATGCGGTCTGTCGCTTCAGCGGAATCTCGATTTGATTTTAGACGCCATGGAAACTATGGTCAAGAGGCATGGGGCAGAAGAAATCAGCAAACAGGCTACCCGCCTCCACATAATGCCAATTGGCCCAGTATAGACATTTTTCCGCCATCCTTGAGTGTGCGTTGCAGATCCTCGGGTCTCAGGTAGGAAATACCGTCTAGGTGGATATAGGAACGGGAAATAAGACCTTCGCCATCCATAAAACGATCATAGAGGCTTCTTCCTTCGCCGTCACGAACCACTTTAAGCAAGTCGGCAATCGTGTCGCCTTCAAATTGAAAAACCTCCTCGTATTTTTTATCGTCCCAGCCAATGTCTCTTCTCAGACTCTTACTTAATATTTGTAGGGTCACTTCCATGTCACTGCCACGCTTCTGGTCGTCCGTCATTTTTCCTTTGCCTTCGCATATTCTAAGAAAGTCCGAACGTTTCGACTTTTATCTCGCCTGCAGTAGGGGAGCACATGGCCTGTCGGCTGGTGGGAGGGTGCCCGCCAGGCCATGTGCTCTTTTAAAGAGATAAAGAAACGCTTAGTCTGTTACTCTCAATTAAATCCATTTCTGAATCAATCGACATTGACAATGGGTGTAGAAACACCCGCCCTGACAAAACATAACTGGAACAAAAGCGCGCCCAGTAAAGTCAGCATTCCAGCAATACTCAATGTCAAACCGGAACATGCGGCGGGACTGCCCGTCAGGTAACAATAGCCGGTTACACAAATCGGAACCAGTAGTCCGGCAACAATCGCCCCCGCCCAGAACATCATGGCCAGTTTGCCATGCAGAAGTATCCTGACCGCCTCATCCGCGGATTTTGAGATGTGCCTCATGACACTCATGAAGGTATAGACCATCAAAGCCGATGCCGCCAGACTGATGAGAAACTGCCAGGCAAGCATATAAAAATCGGCTTGCGTCTGGGTAAGCGCAAGCAAGACAATTAAAAGGGCATAACCCATGGCCACGGAGTGGCAAATAAACATCACCGGAACAATCGAGGAATGCCAGAAATCGATATTGCGGGCCTCGGTAAACACAAAACCGATATAGGCCATAATGACGAACGCCGCAATGCCCGCCAATACCGACACAATCATAGATAACGCTGCGTTGTCGAACCGAACCAAACCTAAACGAAGGGCGATATCCAGCAATCCCAGAACGGCAAACAGGAAAATGCCGTATGAGCCCCGGCTGATCCAAGATGTCCTTGGCTGGCTCAACACCCGGATCGATCGGAAGGGTTTGGATGAAGCGAGCAGATGTGCAATATTCTTTAATACCATGACCAGCAAATACCCCACGATCATACCCCCTGTATATCCGAATAGCTGGGAAAGGATATAAAGCCCCGTCCCCACGCCTCCGAAATAAATGGCGAGCACTTCAACCAATTTCCAGTCCGTTTGCGTCCTGTAATGGATTTCGCAAGTTTCAGGAATATGGCGGTCGTAAACCGGCATGGATTCCATTCTTTTGGTTGCCTCATTTGATATCATGTCTCGCCTCCTTATGGTAAATAATAAACTGACGGATTCGTACCCAGTTCGGCTCGCAACTGATATCCTCCCCGGTCCAGGATGAGTTTGGATACTTCGCTGTCGGGATCGTTCAAGTCACCGAATTTCAGGGCATCAGTCGGACAGGTTTTTACACAGGCCGGCTTCTCGCCCACTTCAACCAAGTCGATACAAAAGTCACATTTCGCGGCAGTGCCTTCCCTGGACTGGTTATTCCAGTATTTCTCGATCGGCGTAAATCCCTGCGGATAATACGGTTCGACCTTTTCGATGAACTCTATCGCATCATACGGGCAGGCCATCCGGCAGATCCTCGCGCCGTAACATTTGTTGGTATCGAACAGCACAACCCCGTCCGCCCGCTTATAAAATGCTCCGGAAGGACATTGCGCAACACAGGGTGGATCCGCGCAATGCATGCAACTCATTGTTATGTAAGTCCTCTTCACGTTTGGATATTTACCGGTCTGCTTTTCAAGAACTCTACGGAAAAAAATTCCCGGAGGCGTTCCGTTTTTCATTTTGCACGCCACGCTGCACGTCTGGCAGCCGATACACCGCTTCAGGTCAACGGTCATTCCCCATTTAATCACTGTACACCTCCTCCTATGCCTTGTATATTTTACATCTGATGGCCCCATCCAGGGAACTGTTCATCTTATCGATCTTATCCAGGGCCTGCCCGAAAAGCGAGTTCCAGTGGGGACCCAATTTTCTCCCGACCGGCTCCCCAACGGTCAAACGACCGCCGAGACCCGTCATGCCGACGCATTCCGGATGAATGCCCTCGTTTACATGGACCTTGCCCTTCACACGATAGCCGTAATCCGATTCGATCCAGATCTCTTCCCCGTCACGCAGGCCCTTCTTTTTGGCCAAGTCCGGATGGATCATCACCGCGTAAATCCAGGGATAGCTATGTCCGGCTTCAACGAGAATCGGATTCATCATCGTATGGGAAAAAGTATGGCCGGCTACCTTATAATTGACGACGTGGAGGTCATAATCACCGATCGGTTCGAAGGACGGCCCCGGTGACCAGTCCAGCAACGGTTTGTAATCGTCCGTATCCCATTCCTTTTCGAGCCCCATTTCCGTGACCACGCGTTTGACTTCCTGCCCCGCATCGATCCAGTACTCCATATAAAGGTTGTAGCGGCCGGGCACAAACGGCCCAGGGTACGCCTCGTCAATAGACTTTTTCTCCTTGAAGACCTGAGTGCCGTTCTTTTCGTAATAGTCGATTCCCACACCAAAACGATCCTTCATGAACACATCGTTCAGCTCCAGATAGGTGTATTTCTTTTGGGGGTCCATGGCGTTCTCCGGTTTCAGGGTCCACAAAATATTGGCCCAGTTGATGAAGTCCGGCATGACGCCAAGGCGATCGTAGATATCCAGCATGATCTCCAGCCAGTGCTTCACACCCGGAGGCGGCTCGACCATGGGGCGCCGGAAAAACCAGTACCAATCCGCCTGTCCCACCGTTTCGAATTTCTGGACCGGGTTGGCCATGGGATCGTACCGCTCCGTCCAGTGGGCGTTCGGCAGGACCAGATCACACATCTCGATGTTTTCGTTCATCTCGGTGGCAAAACCCAGAATGAACTTGATTTTTTTCATCGCCTCTCCCATCACTGCGGGGCTGATATAACCGGCCATCATATTGCAGTGCGTGGTGATCAGGAATTCGATGTCGTAATCGAACCCGAATTTCTTCGGATCGGCCAGTACAAGAGGCAAGAAATTGTCGCTGAAGGAATTGCACGGCGTCAGGTCGAAGAGGTTATACGTCATGGGCTTGTTGACCGGACGAGCCGGATAGGAATCGAAGGCACCGAAGTGCAGGTAGGTGCTGTTCGGAGAGAGGTTGATTCCATCGGCGTCGGCCGTTACGCCCCAGCGCTTCTTGTAACTTGTGGAAATTCCCAGAACCCCGCCGGGAACGTTGACGCCCCCGATGAGTACGTTGAGCATCTCGATAGCAAAAATGGTATGCATGGAGTGGCGATGGTTTGCGGTGCCCTTGCCGGTAAGAAGTGTCGCCGGACGATAGGGCAGTTCCACCCCATCCAGGACGATCGTGCTGCCGATCTGCGCCGCTTCCCCGTACTCCTTCACAATTCGACGGATCGTCTCCACCGGAATCGTCGTCACCTGAGATGCCTTCTCGACCGTGTATTTCTTGACATGGTTGCTCAGCAGTTCGAAGGAAGGATGGCATTTAATGCCGTTCACCTCGTATTCGCCGGCGAGGGAAAGATTGGCCGATCCCTCGTCGAAAGGCAGCGCCTTGTTCTTATCCAGATCCCAGACCATGGGCTTTTTCGTTTCCTTGTCGCGTACGTAATGCTGGTCGGGTCCGATCAGGTAGGGACCGTTCGTCTTTGTTTTGATGAAGGGCTTGTCGATGAGACCGTATTCATTGATGAGCAGGTTCATGAAACACAGGCCGAGCATCCCGTCCGTTCCCGGTTTGATGGGAATCCACTCGTCCGCCCGTGAGGCAGCGGGTGTACAGACCGGGTCGATGACGACCATCTTGCATCCTCTCATCCTGGCATCCGCCAGTTTTTTTGCCGAGGAAACGGGAAGGGCGTCAATGATATGGCCGGATTGCGTCCCCCAAAGGAGCAGGTAATTACATTTCTCGTAGTCGGCCTCCCGAAAAAAACTCAAGTGATACTGGTAACAGGCATTGTGATACCAGCCGCACCAAGTCGCCCCGCCGAAGTAGAATTGCGCGCCAAAGCCCAGCATCAGAGGACCGGCAAAATTCGCGGCCGGGTAGTCGAACATGTTGATACATAGTTTCAGGGGGTTTTCTTCCCGGATCTTCTTCAATCGCGGGATGATCATGTCATAGGCCTCGTCCCAGGAAATTTCCTTCCACTTCGGATCGATACCGACGCCCTTTTCGGGATTCGTCCGCACCATCGGCTTCCGAACCCAGTTGGGGTTAGCCCGGAACATAGGAGAGGATTGGCATTTGAGACAGATTTTCCCGTATGCCGGCGGACAATCGGGATCCCCTTCCACCCGGATCAGGACGTTGTCCTTGACATAGCCAATGATTCCGGTGTCGTTCGCCTGACAGTTGTAACACACCGATTTTACTTTTTTCACACCACTTTGATCAGCCAATTTCGTATCTCCTTTCTTTGTCTGGATTCCCAGTTGTGTTGGAATTTTTACGTTTTTCTGATGACGTCAACGAACAGTCTCGACTGTCGTTGAAATTGAATCCTGTAATCATTTTGCGTGATTATTACGGCAATTCAGGCGGAAAACCAGACTTGATAATTCGGTAAAAAATGAGTAGGGAAACTACCCATTGTCCATGGAAGACAGGTAAGTTCTCAGATTGGTACCATGGCTGCGGATACCAAGTTTCTTACGCATGTTCCGGCGATGGGTTTCAATCGTGCGCGGTGATAGACCGAGAATTTCTGAAACTTCCTTGCTTGATTTTCCCTGCTTGACCAGGTTGGCAATCTGAATTTCCGAAGGGGTCAGTTCCGAATATTGGTTGGATAAATGACTGGGGAAAGAGGAAATGACATCCTTCAAATTTGTTGTGATAACGTTCAAATATGATGCCTGCAGAGCATTTAACCCGGTTTTTTTCAGTTTGTCGAGATAGGGAAAGACCAGGTCCTTGATATTAAACAGGACGTCTTCTTCGAGGGCTTTTTTATCCGTTTCAACTCGTTTCAGCAGTACCCGGAGCGCAACGTTCGTTTCCTCGATGTTTTGCGACTGTTCGGCCAGTTGTTTTTCCCTTTCGCTCAACTCAGCCAAGGCCCTGTTACGCTTGCTGATGTCGCTGAAGAAATAAAAGTAGAATTTTTCGTTATTGATTTCGAGAAAATTCTGGCTGATTTCGATATCGATCAGTTCACCGTTTTTTTTACGGCACGTCCTTTCAAACCGTTCATTAAAGCGTGAACGGTTGGACTTGCGGTCCCCTCTGCGAGCATCCGCCATAATACAGCCATCGATATCTCTCAGATTCATCTCCAGCAAATCCTGGAGTTCATAGCCGGTAATTCTTGCTGCCGCCAGATTGGCTTCCTTGATATGTCCTTTCATATCGGCAATGAAGAATCCGTTCAATGCCGTCTGGAGAATAAGCTGATTCCTCAGAATTTCATCCTCCAGTGCTTTCAAAGCCTGTTTTTCTTTGGTGATATCCACCGTACAGACCACAACTTTTTCCCTTCTTCCCCCGGGCTTGGGCAGGTAAATGATCTTCACCAGGATATGAATTCTTCGCCCGTCAAGAGTCTGATTGATATTTTCACCTTCGAAGGTTTCCTTCCCTTCAGCGAAATCTGCCAGTTCTTCCCGAAAAACGGAAAGGGACTCCGGCACCAGTGTTTTACCAAGGGAACCGATCAATTCATCCCGGGTTTGGGCACCGTAGAGCGAAAGGGTCGCGTCATTGAGTCTCACGATTTTGATCAACTGCTGCGCTTGATCCAGAAATTCCGGATGTTCGTCGAAATATCTTCGAAAATCACGCACCCCCCGGCTGCGGAGTTCGTCAAATGCCGCTTCCAGAGCCGTGACATCCTCTTCCCGGATTGAAACCGGCGCGTAATCGAAGATCTTGCGATACTGCTCCTCGCTTGTTTTCAGTGCTGCCTCCGTCAGCCGCAAGCCGGCCAACTGCTCTTCCAGACTTTTAATATGAGATTTTAATAATTCTTCGCGCTGGGTAAACATATCTAGGACCTAATTGGGGTAATGTAAAAAAATGCCCACTTATTTTATATTCTACATCACGATTTGTTTTTTACAAATCAGTAATTTACATCCTTGGCAAGATGATTGTTTTGACGCATTAAAAAGGGTGAAGGATCCCGGGACATGCCCGGCACCCTTCGCCCTTTTTTGATTCCTGTTCCTCAATCATCACCCCTACTCGGCTTGATCCGGCGGCGGGGTCCCCGGCGGCATGGGAAGCGTCAACGGCCACCTGAGCCAAAAGACATTATGTGCAATAAGTCCGGCCAGGAGAACGCAGAGGCTGTAATAAAGCGTAAAAATGTTAATGTCTGTGGGCAGCTTCATGGCCGCAGCCTGCTCCGCGATCGGTCCCAGAACGACCCTTGTAAATATCAACCAGATCCCTGCCAAAACCACCTGCAGTATAAAGGCCGTGACCGCTCTTTTGGCGCCGGTAAATTTTGTTACCCCCCAGAATTGTAAATGCCATGAATGGACATAGGAGGCAAAGATCAGAGATGCCGCCAGGGCAAAGGCGGAGAATGTGGGGCTCATGCCCAGCGACAGCGTGCCCGTCCATGTGATACAGCCTAGAATCAGGCTGACGATCGTCTGAGCGATCGCCGCTCCGGGATGTCCCAGCTTGCCGAAAGGGGTTCCCTGGGTCGTCAAAACGGGATTTAAGAACGTGAACCAGACAATGAACCACATCAACAAACCGGAAAGCCAGTTGACATTAACCGGGCCTTGCGGATCGAAGGGAGAATTTTCAAAAGGCGTTCCCCCAAGATTGGTCAATTTCCAGACCAGCAGAGAAACCAGCAGAATGACGCCGAAGCCCAGGACCATGGTTGCCCAGGGATGCATTTTCCCTTTGAAAGGCCAGCAATTCCAGTTAATTCCGTAAAGCAGCGTCACGGTGAAGACGATCGTTCCAAACCAGATAAAAAGCGGGCTTAAGGGCCATTGGGGGTAGATGTTGATCATGAAATACACGATTGCCATGATCAGGACCACCCAGATAACGGTCATCCCTATTCCCGGTATCAAGCGCGACTGATCCGGTGTCCACTTTCCACCCGGAGGCGCCAGGGGCCAGTTGTCACCTAAAACGGCGAGATGCACGAGTGTGATGAGCATGACCAGGCAGGCCGGTATAATTTTGAAGACAATGAAATCAGGTGGTATGGCGTACACACAGGCAAACAAGCCCAATATCACGAAAACAGCAAACTGAATCAGACCACCCACTCTTCCTTGGGGACCGATGCCGATTTTTCCTCCGGGATCATTCGCTGCCATATGATCTACTCCCTTCTGTCAATAAGATTGCTTTTTGTGGCGATTATCCAACTCATGCATGCAGGATGCAGGACAACCCTTTAATGCGTAAACCATGAAAACCAGTATCGTGATGGGAGACCTCCCGAATGACAAAAAAACCGGATTAGAATAATAAAAGGGAGGGGATGAATCACCTCCCCTCCCCCCTTTGGACCACGTCAAGATGTCTGAGGTCCCATTCGTCGTTGATTAGAAAGGCAGGATAATTCTCGCCACGACCTTCTGGCCCTCGGGGTTGTTTTTAATCTTGTCTTCCCAATAGGCCCTCAGGCTGAATACGCAACCGCCCTTTGACACGTACCAGATCGCGGGACCGATGGCGAATTTCCGCATCTCCGAATCCTTGATATCATCCCCCTCGAATTCATCTTCGTTGAACTGGATGCCGTAGTATCCGGCGAGGCCCACCTGCAGTCTGGGGCTGATGAAGTCGACTGTTTTCATAATATCGTAGTTGAAGTGGTACAGCATGCCGCCCTTCATCTCGCCTTCCACACCATCAAGAACGTAATCATCATTCTTGAAATTGTAAGTAAAATGCTGACGGGTCCCGATATTGATGCCATATGGCAACTGGAGCGTCAGGGCCAAGAAGGGCTCCAGGGTCCAGGCGTTGTAGCCGGGGTTCAGAGCTTTCTTTTTGTCATAGCTGCCAATCGGGGCGTAGATGTCGAAGTCGAAGAACCAGTGCAGGCGGCTGTTGGGGCCGAACGGGACAACACCGCCGATATAGGGCCCGAAGCACAGATCGGCGAGCACATCGTTGTTCTCAAAGTCGCTGATGCCCAAACGATCCCCCCAGGGGGCTCCGGGGGTATCAAAATATCCGTCTGCAGAGTAGTTGATGATCGGAAGCAAAGCCTGCCAGCCCCAGGTCAGACCGGCGATTTTTGACTTGGCAACATAGATCAGCTGAGGGGTATAGACCAGCACGTCTATATCGTAGTCCCTTTTATTTTATCGCCGTCGCCGTCCATCAGTTTGTTTGCCGTATAATAAACCATATAATTACTCAGATAGAGTCCCGGCGGCGGAATCGGAGCGTCCATTA
This sequence comes from uncultured Syntrophales bacterium, assembly GCA_964494155.1. Classification (GTDB taxonomy): domain Bacteria; phylum Desulfobacterota; class Syntrophia; order Syntrophales; family JAAYKM01; genus JAAYKM01. The sequence goes on along the minus strand of CAZBQX010000014.1, from coordinate 32,776 downwards.
CAGTCGTGTTCCCCCAGTTCAAGCTGGGATTCTGCCGGTCCGCCGAGGCGACATTCGCGCTCAGAATCAGCGCCATGACAATCCCGACCATCATGAATAACATCTGAAGCCGCGACTTTCGCAGCACTCCTCTTCCGCGCTTTCTCTTGATTAAGATCATAGCCCTTCCTCCTTGTCATAAATTTTCTCGCATGATGCGACTAAACCGATAAGACGACAAGACTGTTTCGTTTGGTAAGGATTGTGTATGTCTCATACCGATTAACAGGAACCCGTGATCGGCAAATTATGCTTGGCTTGCCGTTTAGACGAGGCAACCCCTCCACCTCCTGAAATCCATTGCACTCACGGTCATTTGATGAGATTAAAAGTAATCGGCATAC
>CAZBQX010000014.1:17621-32293 GCA_964494155.1 uncultured Syntrophales bacterium | reverse complement strand
CCTGAAATCCATTGCACTCACGGTCATTTGATGAGATTAAAAGTAATCGGCATACATAAATGATTCAATACCATCCTGGAAGGAGAGGTCGGACATGAAGGCTTCGGATTTGTTTGTCAGGCAGTTGGAAGAAGAAGGAGTACGTTACATCTTCGGTCTGCCGGGAGAGGAAAACCTGGACCTGATAGAATCGCTGCGCCGCTCTTCCATTCAACTCATCATCACGCGTCACGAACAGGCCGCGGCCTTCATGGCGGCAACCTACGGGCGACTCACGGGCCGGGCAGGGGTGTGCCTGTCGACCCTCGGACCGGGAGCAACCAATCTGGTCACAGGAATCGCCCACAGTCAATTAATCGGGGCGCCCCTGGTTGCCGTTTCGGGACAGAAGGCATTACGTCACAACCGGCAGGGGAAATTTCAGCGCATCGATGTCGTCTCTCTCATGAAACCGATTACCAAGGGCGCCATCGCCATTGCCGACAGCGACATGATTCCCACCGTCATTCGGGACGCATTTAAAACGGCGGAGCGGGAACGGCCGGGGGCCTTTCATATCGAACTGCCGGAAGACGTCGCCTCCGAACAGGCCGGCGCCCCTATCCAGAGACGCCATGAGATACGCCGTCCTTCGCCGGATGCATTAATCCTGGATCGGGCGGCTGACATGATCCGGCAGGCCCGAACACCTCTGATTTTCATTGCCGGCGGCGCAAACCGCCTGCTGATTTCCCAGGCCCTGGATGACTTTACGAATGCCACAGGTATTTATGTCGTCCACACCCAGATGGGGAAAGGCATCATTCCCGATGATTGCGCGACCAGCCTCTTCGCCACGGGCATTCATATGCACGATTATGTTCATTGCGGTATGGACCGGGCCGATCTGATCATCACCATCGGCTACCGAACGGTGGAGTACCCGCCCTTTATCTGGAATGAGTTCCTGAACAAAACCATTATCAATATCGATTTCACCCCTTCGGATACGGACCCCAATTTCAATCCCGACCTTGAAATCACCGGCGACATCGCGACGACCATCCGGGGGTTAAGGGAGAGGATTCCGGAGAAGAGGGTGTTCCCGGTATTCGCCAGAACGCGGGATATTGTTCAGAGTAAAATCGACGCGGCCATTCCGGATACCTATCCCCTCCACCCTCAGGCGGTGGTCCGTAAAGTCCGGGAGACGCTCGGCAGGGATGATATTCTGACACTGGACAATGGCATTTACAAACTCTGGTTCAGCCGCCTGTATCCCACTTATGAACCGAACACGCTGCTGCTGGATAACGCCCTGGCGACCATGGGCGCGGGACTGCCGACGGCCATGGCGGCCAAGCTGCTGCTGCCGGCGAGACGGGTTCTCGCCGTCTGCGGCGATGGGGGATTCATGATGAACGCCCAGGAACTTGAGACCCTGCAGCGTTGTGGACTCCCCGTGGTGGTGCTGATCCTGAACGACAACGCCTATGGTTTTGTCAAGTGGAAGCAACAGAAGAAAGGCTTCCCCTCCTTTGCTATGGACTACGGGAACCCCGATTTTATTAAATACGCGGAGAGTTTTGGCATTTCCGGATACCGGATCCAAGCCGGCGAAAATTTAGCGGTCTTGTTGGAGAGGGCCTTTGCTTCAGGGAAACCGGCGGTCATCGAGTGCCCCATCGATTATTCGGTCAACTACGATGTTTTCTCGGTGGAGTTGGGCCACCTGGTCTGTGAAATTTGATGTTACCCTGAGGGTAAAATATCTAATAAATCAAGTCTTGTATCTATATTTTTGGTAAAATTTATGTTATGAGCAGCAACGATTTCATCGCAAATCGGGGTTTATCAGAAGAAAGGATACGATTCCTGACCTGTGCAGATTAATCGCTTCACACTTTCCTTCACCGGCGAAGACGCGCATCTGGAAGAAGATTTTTTGAGCACTTACCTGGAAAAATCGACTCCGGTCTTTCGGATCGCACTGCTTTTGGGCATGTTCCTCTATGCCATGTTCGCCCTGCTCGACGCCGTGCTTTTCCCCGAAGTGAAGGAAAAACTGTGGTTTATCCGCTTTGCCGTCGTTTGCCCCTTCGGCCTGGCCGCATTTGTCTTTTCGTACTCCCCCCTTTTCGCCCGATACTGGCGCTTGACCATTTCACTGACCGTCATGGTCGCCGGTCTGGGGGTCATCGCCATGATGTATGTCGTACCCCCGCCGCAGAATTTTTCCTCCTACGCCGGGTTGATCCTGGTTTTGTTTTACAGCTATACCGTACCCCGAGCGCTTTTTTTATGGTCATCGATTACAGGCTGGCTGTTGATATGCTGCTATGAACTCTTTGTTCTGTTCATCATCGACACACCGCTGCCGATCCTGTTCAACAACAATCTGTTCTTTGTCGGAGCCAACCTGATCGGCATGAGCGCCAATTATTTCATGGAATATTCAGCTCGGAACAACTACTGGCTCATGCAGCGTCTAGAAAAAGAAAAGGAGACGGTCGGTCTGATCAACCAGGATCTGCAGGAGAAAAATCTGGCCCTTGCGGAGGCGCTCGAGCATGTTAAAACCTTGAGCGGTTTCATTCCCATCTGCATGCACTGCAAAAAAATCCGTGACGACGAGGGCTACTGGAATCAACTGGAAAGCTATCTCATCACACATTCGGATGCACAATTGAGTCACTGCCTCTGCCCCGAATGCCTGAAGGAACGCTACCCGGACATTTATGAAGAAGTCGCGGAAGCGGTTTTTTCAAACGATGCTTCCGGGAAACACCACGTGATCAGGGATCGCGCTACCGGGGCATAAATTACAGCAAAACGCCTCCGATACCTCCCATCTCATGCACAGTCGCGTTTCATGTCAAGCAGCCCCGTTGTTCCGATGTATCCCATGGTCTGAGAATCGGCAAAAGACGTCATAACGGCGAGGCCGGCCATTTTTTTGAGGTCTGCCAGGGTATCTATATCCTGCCAGGGTGGAAGGATATAAACTTGTAAATTCTGCTCCCGAAGTCGTTTTAACTGTTGCACAAAAATTTCCGGCGTACTCCAGGGGAGACCATCAAGCACCTGGGGAGAGAAAATGCCCCTTCGGAATCCGATCAGGTAATACCCGCCATCGCAGGCGGGACCTAAAACGGCGTCGTGATCCGCAAGGGCTGAAAAGGCTTCTACAACAAATTCCGCCGGAAGATCCGGCGCGTCGGCACCAATCATGATAATTTCCTGGAACGCCTCGGCAAAAAGCTGGATAAAAACATGCTCCATGCGCTCGCCCAGGTCACGACCTCGTTGCGGCACGAGAACATATTTCTCTCCCACAACCGTCGACATTTCCGCTTTTCGCTCCCAGGGATAAAGCGCCATTTGGATTTCCCAATCCCGGGATGATAGTGTCTGCAACAGGTCTAAGATAAACCGTTTGGACAATTCCGCTGCATGGCCCGCACCGATTTCCGCAGCAAGCCGGGTCTTGACCTGGCCCGGTTCGGGGTATTTGGCCATCATGATCAGGCACCGTTTCATGGTCCCGTCATGTTCGGATCGATTCATGGGAAAACCTCATGACTTTTGTCGAATAAGCGCCGTTTTACAAAACGTTACCGCATCAGGAGCACCCAGACCAAAACCAGCAGGAGAGAAGGCAGGAGATTACCCACTCGGATACGGATGATGTTCAAAAGATTCAGACCGATCCCTACAATCAAAATACCACCCGTGGAGATAATGGCATTCAAGACCTGGGGATCTTTTAGAAACAACAGGTATGACGCCGACAACGTGATACCCCCTTGGACCAGAAGCACGGATAATGCGGAGAAGGCTACGCCGATCCCATAGAGCGAGGCAAAGGCAATGGAAGCGATGCCGTCCAGCATGGCTTTCAGCAAAAGCGTCGAGGCGTCACCGGCTACGCCGTCCTGGATTGAACCGACAATGGTCATCGGACCGGTCAGGTACAGGATTGACGTGGTGACGAAACCCTGGACAAAGGTCGAGGACTTGGAGCCAAAACTTTTCTTAAGTCTTTCCCCGCCTTTTTCAATCCATTTTTCAACATTGATCCATTCGCCAAGGATGCCGCCGCAAAGGAGGCAGCCGACAGTCAGCAGGGCGTCGCTGCCGGAAACGGCCATGCGGACGCCGATCAGGATCGTGGCCAACCCCAGGGCCTGGGTCATGATCGTCCGGAAACGTTCAGGAGCATATTTTGCCACGGTGAGACCAAGGGCGCTGCCGATCAGAATGGTGCCGCAATTTACAAAAGTCCCTGTCATTGAATTGATGTTCCTTTCCGGATAAATATTTTGAATTGATTAAAATCTTTTTAAAAATCGATTATGAATAAAACCGCAACAAACGTTCGGGCTTGATCCCCAGATTGTAAAGCACCATGATGATCCGATTTCGTAACGTGGTACGAAGGAGCCCGTTTCTGTCCCAGCGCCGCGAGGATGTCAAAATGGGCTCGGGAAGAAGGACAATCCGGTCACCCCGTTTCCGTATCCGTCGCATCAAGTCCACATCCTCCAGGATAGGCATTTCACGATAACCGCCGATCTTTCGAAAATAATCCCGCCGGATAAAAATGCCCTGGTCGCCGTAAGGGATCCGGGTCAAACGGGCGCGTAAAACGGTCAGCCGCTCAATCACGCGAAAGAAAAACGGATTAGCGTTGATCCTGAGAGAAAAGGCGCCGCCGGCAAAGGCCCTGTTTTCCATAATTGAAATGATCCGGGACAAAGCATCCTGAGGCAGCAATGTGTCGGCATGGAGAAAAAGGAGAATGTCGCCCCGTGCTGCCTGTGCCCCCGCATTCATCTGGCAGCCGCGCCCTTTCGTCGAACGGATCCGGATAACGGCTCCATCTTCAATGGCGGACAGGGTATTGCCGTCAGAATGGCCATCCACGACAATAATTTCGCAACAGATCCCTCCCTCTATCGATCGGAGGTGGCGGATGACCTGATTGATCGCTTCCCCCTCCTGATAAACAGGGATAATCGTAGAGATTACGGGCCGCATCGAGGGCGATCTTTTGCGAATTTTGTTGCCATTTCTCATGAAACCTCATAAACTATGCCCGCTTTTTTTTCAAACCTCTTTTGTATGCGCGCCACAATCACTCAAACGGCCGGCGGCTTCTGCTACCACGGGAAAAGGAATTGAGCCATTATGAAAGATCCCATCGGCATCCTGATTTACGGTTATAAACGTGAAGACGCGTTCCGGATCAGGGATACCTTCAATCATGCCTTAAATGATTCCATCTTCGTCATCAGCGCCTCCGGAAAGGAAGACCGGCTGATCACCGATATCCTCGATAACGGCCCGGAGGACTTTTACGAGGAGAAGCAAGACAAGATCATCATGTTTCTTGCCTTCAACAAAGAACAGGTGGATGCGGCCCTGAACGGTTTTCCATCGCCGGATATCGCACGTCCCATCTTCTGCGGCCTGACCGTCCAAAATATTCAGTGGATTCTGAACCATCTGATTGAACATCTCAAGGCAGAGCATCGGCAGTGGACTCACGGGAAGCTGTCCGTCAAAGAGGAGCCATAGAACATGGCACGGGTCGAACTGGAGCTGCCGGAGAAATTCATGTTCAGGACGGAAATCCCCGTCCGGATCAGCGATATTAACTACGGAAATCACCTGGGAAATGATGCGGCCCTGTCCATCATCCATGAAGCCCGCCTGCAGTTTCTCAAACAATACGGATTCAAGGAATCCGACATCGGCGGCACGGGGATGATCATGGTCGATTCGGTCATTGTCTACCTGTCCCAGGCTTTCTATGGAGATGTGCTGGCCATCGACGTCACTGTGGCAGAGCTCAACAAGTACGGTTTTGACCTGCTGTACCGGATAACCAATGTCACAACGGGAAAAGAAGTGGTCAGGGCCAAAACCGGTATGCTTGCTTTCGACTATACCAAAAACAGGGTGGCCTCGGTGCCCCAGGCATTCAAAGATATCACTGCGTCGAAGACGTAACCGCTAAGTGAATTCGGTTTTCCTTTGTGCCGGACCACGAATATTCTCTACCCTCAGAGGCGGACAATGATTATTCCCTCCCCTTTATCCCTTTCCTCCAGGGGCGGGGAATCACAATCAAAGGTTTCATCGTCATCCGTTGTGTATGGACAGCACGGGTCCCTTGTTGAGACAACAAAAGAGCACCACCTTGCCCCATCCGGAGGAACATCGTGAAAATGGACAACTCGTGGCCTTTTCCGGTTCCGAATGAACGTTTCGATCAACGAAACGAAATGTTCAAACGCGCCGCCTGGGATGAAACTTTTCATGACCAGGGTGTCCGGTTTTACCAGGAGGTCGTCTTCAAGGGAACAAGCGGTTATCGGAAGCTCGACTATGCCTTCCGCAACGCGGCCTGGAACCTCGAATGGAGCGCTGCCCTCGGCAACAGCCGTAGCAATTACGGTCTCTATGCCTGGGAGGGACTTCCCGAAAAGGTCAAAAAATGCGCCGAAACGGAAGGTCCCGTCCGGATGCCTCCGGAAGAGATGACACCCTTGATCAAAAAGGCGGCACGGTTTTACGGCGCCGACTTGGTCGGTATTGGCCGGGTCCACCCCAACTGGATCTACTCCCATGAATTCAACCTCGTCACCCGGGAGCATTATCCCCTGGAATTACCGGAAGGACTGCAACATGCCGTGGTTCTGGCGGTGGCCATGGACTACGAGGGAATGAAGACGGCACCCACGGCGGTTGCGGGAGCCGCAACCGGCCTCGGTTATTCCCGGATGGCTTTTGCGGCCAATCTGCTGGCCGCCTTCATCCGCTTCTTGGGATGGCGGGCTGTCCCCGCCGGTAACGACACCGCCCTGTCGGTACCCCTGGCCATGGCTGCAGGCCTGGGTGAATCCAGCCGTATGGGACTCCTCATTACGGAAACCTTCGGCCCCCGGGTACGTCTCTGCAAGGTTTTTACGGATCTCCCCCTGCTCAATGACGCCTACCGACCCTTCGGGGTCACCGAATTCTGCCGCAGCTGCAAAAAATGTGCGGTTCACTGCCCCTCTCAAGCCATCGCCCATGGTGAAATGACGACTCAGGGACCGAACTTCTCCAATCAGTCCGGCATATTGAAATGGTACGTTGATGCGGAGCGCTGCTTTTCCTTCTGGGCCCAGAACCGGATGGACTGCACCGTCTGCATCCGGATCTGTCCTTTCAACAAACCCCAGGGGTTATTGCACGACGCCGTCCGGGGCGTGATCCGCAGATTCCCCCGGTTTCATCCCCTGATCGTTAAGGCGGACGACTGGCTGGGTTACGGAAAAAAGACCGGCGCGGAAATGTTCTGGCGACCGGAGAGTTAAACCGTCATATCTAAGATAAGGGAGGGAAAACCATGGATTATGAAACCTTCATGGAGGTGGTGAAAAACCGCCGGAGCGTCCGGGTGTTCAAAAAGGACCCCGTGCCCGAGGACATGCTGGAAAAGATCGCCGAGGCGGCAGCCCTTGCCCCGACAGGCAACAACACCCAGCCGCTGGAAGTTGTGGTGGTCCGGGACAAGGCGCTCATGCACGCAATTGAAACGCTCATCGGCGAGTTTTTTCTCCCGCCCATGACGCAGCGTTTCGACGCCCCTGCCATGCTTCTGGTGCTGGGAGATCCCCGTTTCTGCGCCGGTTACCCCGAGGGTTTCGTCCGGGAGGGCATTCTCCATTCCAGTCTCTGCCTGGCCATCGAAAACATGTTTCTGGCCATGGCGTCCCTGGGCCTTGGCGGCGTGTGGAAGGAGGTCCCACCATCAGCGGCTGTTCGGATCAAGGCGCTCCTGAAAATCCCCCAGGTGTTCATTCTGAAGACGATTTTGCCGATCGGCTTCCCGGGAAAAGGCTCCCGCGAAAAGAGACCGAAACGGAAAATTCCGTTGCATCTGGACCACTATCACGCCAGAAAATTCAAGAGCACTGAAGAGATCGAAGCCTTGATGAGAAAGTACTGCCGCGTCAAGGAACTGGGAAAGGTCAGGGCGTTGTAAAATTCATCTCAAAGGAGACATCGAGCAGCAACTTATGGACGACATCCGGGCCTTTCAACTGATCGACGAAATCGACGAACAACTGACAAAACTGGTCAAAGACCAGACCTTTAATCCTGAAATTCTAAATATTCTCGATGATCTGGACGCCGACCGCCGGGATATTGACGCCATCCCCTGGAAAATCGGCAAAGCGGTGTGGCTGCGTATCCAGGATATCGCCGCCGCCACGTACTCCGGAAACCTCCGGCAGGGTACGGTGAGCAGCTTTTATGACATGGTAACCCGACTGGGCATGCACCAGACCAAAGTCATGATCATGCAGCTTGGGTTTCACCAGTCCGCAGACAGGGACCCCCAGTTGGAACGGCTTTTCGCCCGCAGTTTTGCCACCTCCATCATGTCGGGCGTCCTGGCGTTTCAGATGGGCTATCCGGAGGCAGCCATCCAGCGGGCGGAGCTGGGGGGATTGTATCTGGAAATCGGACGGCAAATGATGGTCCTGTACCGGAAAAATAACATTCACACCTCCACGGAGATCGACGACGTTTTCATCGACACCTATCATCCCTATCTCGCAGCAAAAATCGTCAAGCGCTTTGCCCTGCCGGATTATCTGCAGACCATCGTCCTGGCCCAGACGGTGATCCTGGAAGAAAACGCCGTCTCCCTGCCCGGCGTGGTTTACCTGGCCCGGGACATGGTCCTGGCCAGTTTCCGGAAATACGGGAACCGCCTCGTCCTGCGCTGCCAGACCCCACGGCCCGGCACCGACGTCAGCCGCACCCTGGAGGCGATCATCCGGGACAAGTTCCACGCCGCCGGTCTGGACCAGTATCTGATTATCCTGCGGGTACCCCGGATTCACGAGTTGTAGTTTATTTGGTTAAGGCTGTACGGTAAGGAATGAAAAGGCGGTCTTCAAAAAAAACAGCGAGTTGTCTCTGGATTTTCCCGGATTTTCCAATATTTTAATGGAGGTGATAACAGCTAATTTTTGTTTATACCCCTCACCTTTTTCCTCTTTCTGGTGGAAAGAGGCTAGGTGAGGGGTTGTATTGCTATCCAGCAAACCCAGCGTCTTATTACTTTACTTTTTTGATTGCTTTTACCTTCGTCGCTTCTAACTTCGGCCCTACGTCGATCGTAATGGTTTTACCACTGTCAGCGCTCCCGCCTTCAGGCTTGACCGTCACTTCGAATTTTCCGGTCACTGCCGGAATCGAACCCGTCAAATTGAGTTGATATGCCTGTCCGGCCGGGATGCTCTTGTTGATCGGATAGGTTTTGCTTGCTACCACACAGGCAGGGCCGCCGCTCTTCACACCGCAGTTCACCGAATATTTGAGATTGGCGCTGCTGCTTACCTGTCCCTTATTCTTGAAGGTGATGATCAGGTCGACCGTATTACCCGGCTTGGTCGGTACAGGTTTATAGGAGACGCTGTCCACAATAACCACAGGCATTTGGACCATCGTAGGCGTCATGCCTGTGACTTGAGTCTTCGCACCCTCCGCAGCCGAGATTTTCTTCTGGCCTGTTGCCATCTTCATGGATAACGAATTTTTCTTTATTGCAGCCATCTCCGCACTACTTTTCAACAGCTTTCTGGAATCATAGGTCGGCTGTCCGATCCAGAAATACTTCCACGCGGACCACCAGGTTTCATTAGAGAGTTTGACCTGCACACGGTAGTGTCCCGGCTTACCGGCGAAGAATCCCGGTTCTACGGCAACAGTAAGAGGAAAAGAGGTCGACCATGTCTCAGAAGGGCCAGTAAAGGGAAACCAGTCATATGTGCCCGGTTGGATGTGTATATCACCCTGCCACTCAGGAAGTTCCTGCGCGCGCTGCCAAACCATCAGCACTTTTTGTGATGATGAAGGCAGATTTTGGAGCGTGAGGGTGAAAGAAGCTGCATGTTCCCCAATGATTTGTTCGTTAGTGGGAGTCGTAATCTTCAGGCTCGAATAACCACCGGGGGTTCCATAGGGGTCCCAATCGGCGAGAGGATCAGGCGCGTCTTTATTTTTATCCCAATTGTGTAGAGCCATAAAAAGATCTCCCGGCATATATCGTACGGAGAGTGGGTAGGGAGGGTCGAGAATGACAGACCTGCCGTTGATGGTGACTTTGTTGACAATCGCTGCCTGACCGCACCCTGCATCAGTTCCATGGGCCCAAGGATTTTTAGCACAAGTCATCCTTTCCTCAATTATGATCTGTCCATTGTGAGTGATCTTTTCATAGGTCGAGCCGTTATCATAGTCGTACTCTCCATGGATCTTGACGGTCTGAAAATTGACGCCTCCCCCGCCCCATCCCGGCATATATTGCTGAAGGCACACGGCCGAACATTGATGGGTAAAGTCGACAGAAAAGGCTTTGCCGGGTTTGTACCAGTGCGTGCCGAGAAATTTAAAGGCGCCATCATTACAGACATATCCCGGCGAGCATGTGTCTGTGCCCGTCGTATCCAGCGTCACGCCCTGCACCTGGACCGGAAGAGCAAATGCCAGCATTGCCAGAACCAAAACCATAGAATAACGTTGGAAATGATTCATCTTTTTTCTCCTTTCGTTTTTCTGTCTCAATTAACTTTAATTTCTTGGAATAGAAAAGTGGTTAACGTGAAAAAGTCGGCATTCCGGGGACAAAATTCATCCATCGCCGCATTGCATCTCCAAGCTGTTTATTAGTCATGAACTGATCTGACACATTCCCTCCCCCGACAGAATCGCTGAAGAAAATAGTGAAGTGAAAGCTGTTTTTGAAATTTTTCAGAAATTATGGATAACATCGAGGGGGTTGTCAAGGGAAACTTGGCGGATGGACCTTGGATCAAGAAACGGCTTCGTAATTGTTAGAAATTCATATTAAAGTCGCCATACCGGAGAAGAAGCTGTGTCATCATTACAACAATGGTCATTTCGAGCGAATGCGAGAAATCTTAATATTTTGAAAAAACTTAACTTGAAGATTTCTCCCTACGGTCGAAATGACAAAAATACCCATTGCGACACAATCTCGAAAGCCGGTATCTAAAAAACATTTATGCTGGATATGGATCCCGGGTCAAGGAGACTGTGTCGTAATCTCTGATTTAAGTTCGTTGTCATTCTGAACGAAGTGAAGAATCCAATAATGACGGAATGTTGAGATGAAGAGATTCTTCGGATGGTGCCTCAGAATGAGATTGTGACACAGCCTCCAAGGCCCGGGATGACAAAAGAAAAGATTTCTCGCATTCGCTCGAAATGACAAGAGTAACTCATCTCATCCCGACCTACCCTTGAAGGGGAGGCATTACAATGTTTCTGATCATAGCTACTTCACCGCCGGGGCGCTCAGGCTGAGGATCATCTCCATGGGATCGGTCGTGGGGGTGTGGCAGGCCTGATTGACGCAGACATACGCCGTCGCCTTGCCGTCGATCATATCCATGTCCCGCACATAGGGGGCCAGTTCGACGAGAAGCGGGTCCGCTGCTCCGGCAGGGCGGAACAGGACGGCCGCCCGGGGCAGGTAATGGCGGTTCAGGGTCTCCAACATGGTCCGGGTGTCCTCTCTTCCCGGAACACCGGCAATGACGACTTCATAGGATGGCCCCTCCAGAAAATCCAGGGCGATCATGAATTGGCCGCAGCCCCCCGGCATCTGGCGGATCGCACCGGCGACGGATTTCAGCAGCAGGACGGCCCGTTCTTCCAGTTCGGGCCGTCCTGTCATTTTACCCAGGCGGATCAGGTTCAGGCAGGCCACGGCGTTCCCCGACGGGATGGCCCCGTCGTAGAGTTCCTTCTGCCGCAGGAGGAGCTTTTCCCCGTCGGCAGGGGTAAAGTAATAAGCCCCGCCCGCCTCATCCCAGTAATAACGCACCAGGTCGTCATTCAGACTCAGGGCCGCATCCAGCCACTGAGGCTCGCAGGTCGCTTCGTAAAGTTCGATCAGGCCCCAGATAAAGAAGGCATAATCGTCGAGACTGGCGGGCATGGCGGCCTCGCCGTCGCGCCAGCGGTGCAGAAGCCGCCCGTCTTTCTGCCGGAGGTCTTCCAGGACAAAACGGGCCGCGGCGGTTGCTGCATCGCGATAAACTTCGTTTCCGTAAACCCGGCTACCCCGGGCCAGGGCGGCAATCATGAGGCCATTCCAGTCGGTGGTAATCTTGTCGTCCCGGTGAGGACGGACGCGTTTTTCCCGGTGGCTGAACAGCTCATCGGCGATGGCCTTTGACTTTTGCCGGAGGTCGTCTTCCGTCATTTTCAGTTTAACCGCCAGGTCGCTCAAACTGTGCTGACGGTGCAGGATGTTGTCCCCCGTATAACCACCCTTCAGTTCGTCGGTGTAATTCCCCTGCGGCTCAACGGCAAAGTAGTGGACAATCAGCTTCACCTCATCCGGCAGAAGCATTTCCTCCAGCTCCCGTTGGCGCCAAAGGTAGAATTTCCCCTCCTCCCCTTCGCTGTCGGCGTCCTCGGCGGAGTAAAACCCGCCCTGGGGGCTGGTCAAGTCCCGGAATACATAGGCAAAAATCTTCTCCGCGACATCGCGGAAGAAGACATTGCCAGTCATATGAAACGCCTCGGTATAGGCCACAGACAGAAGGGCCTGATCATAGAGCATTTTCTCGAAATGAGGCACGAGCCACCGGGGATCGGTGCTGTAACGGTGGAAACCGCCGCCGAGGTGGTCATGGATGCCCCCTGCCGCCATGGCGGACAGCGTCTTTTCCACCATCCGGATGGCCTTAGGATTGCCGCTGCGGCCCCCATAGCGAAGGAGAAACAAAAGCTGGTGCGGCATGGGAAATTTGGGGGCCGTGCCGAACCCGCCGAAGATTTCATCGAATTGCCCCGCCAGGTGATTGAAGGTCTGCTCCTGAATACTCCTCGGCAGTTCTCCTTCGGAAGATACATTCCAGATGTGCTGCATGGAGGAAATGATTTCCGCGGCGGACTGGCGGACCCGTTCGGTATTGCCCAGCCAGGCAGCAGCAACCCGGGGAATCAAATCTACCAGGCCAATACTGTCGGAGCGGCTCTTTTTTGCAATATATGTGGCCGCAAAAAAGGGCTCCTTGTCTGGTGTCATGATGATTGTCAGCGGCCATCCGCCCTGACCGGTCAGCATCTGGCAAGCCGCCATGTAGACCTTGTCGATGTCCGGGCGCTCTTCCCGGTCCACCTTGACGCACACGAATGCATCGTTGAGAAGGGCCGCGACCTTCTCGTCTTCAAATGACTCATGGGCCATGACATGGCACCAGTGGCAGGTGGAATAACCGATGGACAGGAAAACAGGTTTGTTCTCGGCTTTGGCCCTCGCAAAGGCCTCCTCCCCCCAGGGGTACCAGTCCACAGGGTTGTCCGCGTGCTGAAGGAGATAGGGACTCTTTTCCCGGCTGAGCCTATTTTTCTTTGGTGCTGTATTCATATCATGGTTACCTTTTTAAGGATTGAATCAGTTTTGCAATGCCCTGCTGTATATCCCCGGCAAAGTGGAACCGGATCACCCATCGGCCCCTGGACTCCAGGGCCTGGGCGTCGCCGCGGGCCTGGGCGATCTGGAGGGCGCCGAATGTCAGGACGGACTGCCCGCCGGTCATTTCATCAGGGATGGCCACATCCAGCGAATTGTCCGCCGTCAGTTGAATGAAATAACCCCTGCCGTCATCCCCCTTGTGGAGCTGACCCGTGGAATGAAGGAAACGGGGCCCGTAACCGACGGTGGTCGCCATACGGTAACCGTCGCGCAGAAGCAGGCGCCAATCCGCCAGAAGCATGTCCAGTGACGCTGACGGCGGCAGATAAGCTTGCAAGGCAATATAATCACCCGGTTTGGCGAATGCAAGAAAAGAAGCCAACGCTTCGGAGGCGCCGGCTGCGTACGTCTTTCCATAAACAGCGATGTCCTTGTCGCGGATGGCCGGTTCCTCCGCCGGGGCGGCTTCCTGCATCTGCGCAATCACCTGGCGGGTGAACTGCTTGGCCGCCTCCACATCGGGCTGGTCGAAGGGGTTGACGGCCAGAAGATGACCGGCGACGGCCGTCGCCACCTCCCAGATGTAGAGCAACACTCCAAGGTCATGCAGGTCATCCAGGACCATCTCTGCGGCGGGGTGACCCGCGTCCTTCAAGACCGCGAAACCGGGGTCCGCCTCATCCTTATCCTTAAGCACAACCCGCACAAAGAAGCGGTCCGGGCAGTACACCGCAGGAGATCCAAGAGGTTCCCCGACGACGGGAAGGATTCCCTTGCCCTCCTTACCCGTGCTTTCGGCAATCAACTGTTCGACCCAGTCGCCGAAGGACGAAAGGGGCCAGGAAAGCACATATGTCACCTTGTTTCGCCCGGCTTCCGCCAGTGCCCCCAGCATGGCGCCCAAGCGCATCCCCAGTTGGACAGCGGCGGCATGCTCATCGGCGGTCCTTTTTAACAGGGCCTTGACATCCAAACCGATCAGGGCGGCGGGGACCAGACCGAAAACAGACAGGGCGGAATAACGGCCGCCGATATCGGGATCACCGTAAAAAATATGACGGAAATGATAAGTCTGAGCTATTTCGGCCAGTTTGCTTCCCGGGTCCGTAATCGCCACAAAGTGGCGTCCCGCCTCGCTTTTACCCAGCTTTTCAGCCGTAAGCCGGAAAAAATA
>CAZBQX010000014.1:0-17521 GCA_964494155.1 uncultured Syntrophales bacterium | reverse complement strand
ATGGTAATCGCTTCCTTCAAGACATCGGCTGTGCATCTCACCCGACCGGATAATTGGCGCAATTCCAAAGAAACTGTTCTTCCTGCCTTGCGGCAATAAAACAAATTCCCTGGTCCGCTCAAACCTCCTGTGCGATGTAAGAACAATTCAGACAATTCGATTGACTTACATGACGACGTTTTTTATATTATTTCTGCTTTGAAAAACAATCAACATGATCAGACCTGTGATCGGCAGATCTTTAATCGGTTATTTAGGCTTTGGTTCCAGGAAACGCTCCTTTACAAATAAAGCATTCTGATCAAACCACAAGCATTTTATCATTATATTGCGCGTTTAGGAGACATCATCATGAGCGCATTACATGTGGGTGTGGTAGGAATCGGACATCTTGGAAACTATCATCTGCAGAAATACCAAAAAATTGAGCATGTAGAAATCGTCGGTGTTGCTGACTGTGACCTCTCACGGGCGGAAAAAGCAGCCGGGATATTCAACTGCAGTGCCTACAGTGATCACCGCAGGCTTGTAGAAAATGTGGATGCAGTAAGCATCACAGTTCCTGCACGCGACCATCACACCGTGGCCAGGGATTTCCTGATTGCAGGCAAAGATGTTCTAATCGAAAAGCCCTTCACGGCCACGCTGCCCGAAGCGGACGAGCTTATCCTTCTGGCAGCGGAAAAAAATCTGATTCTTCAGGTGGGATTTATCGAGCGGTTCAATCCGGCGGTTGTGGCTCTGGACAAGGTCATTCGCCAACCCATGTTCATCGAATCACACCGCCTGCACCCCTTTATCGAACGCGGCACGGACGTAGACGTGGTTCTGGATCTGATGATCCACGATCTTGATCTCATCCTCCATTATGTCCCTTCCCCTATTAAGCATGTCGAAGCGGTGGGGGTCCACGTCCTTTCGGACAAGGTGGATATCGCCAATGTGCGTCTGACCTTCGACAACGGCTGCGT
This sequence comes from uncultured Syntrophales bacterium, assembly GCA_964494155.1. GTDB lineage: Bacteria > Desulfobacterota > Syntrophia > Syntrophales > JAAYKM01 > JAAYKM01. Next base: position 16,550 of record CAZBQX010000014.1, on the reverse strand, counting down.
GGCCAATATCACGGCCAGTCGCGTCACCCTCAAGCATATGCAGAAACTTCGTTTTTTCGGTGTGGAGGGTTATCACTCCGTTGACTTCAGCAAGCGGGAACTTGTTTCGGTCAAGCGGCAGGAAAAGGAAGGGGGGAAAATCGAAATCGGCCTTAATGCGGTGCAGGTTGCGCAATATGACCCGCTGGAGGAAGAAATCCGTGCCTTTGTCGAAAGCGTTACACAAAGGACCGAGCCCCGCGTTTCCGGTGCCGAAGCCAGAAAATCCCTGGAACTGGCGCTGCTGATCAACGAAAAAATGAAAACCGGGAGGGACGTGGCATGATGATCCCCATGGTTGATCTTAGAAGGCAATATCTACGGCTTAAATCGGAAATCGACACTGCGGTCCTGGAGGTCCTGGATAAGACCCAGTTCATCCTGGGCCCCAATGTCTCCGCATTGGAAGCAGAGGTCGCTCATTATCACGATGTGCGCCATGCGGTCGGCGTGGCCAGCGGAACGGATGCCCTGCTGCTTGCCCTGCGGGCTTTGGGGATTGAGGCCGGGGACGAGGTCATCACCACGCCTTTTACTTTTATCGCTACGGCGGAAGTGCTTGGACTGCTGGGGGCAAAGCCTGTTTTTGTGGATGTCGATCCGCAAACCTTTAATATCAATGCTGCACTTATTGAACAGGCCATTACGGAAAAGACAAAGGCTGTCATCCCCGTACATTTATTCGGGCAGCCCTGTGACATGGATCCCATTATGGCGGTCGCCAGGAAAGCCGGCTTGAAGGTGATCGAGGACTGCGCCCAGGCATTTGGTGCACTTTATAAGGGGAAAATTGTAGGCACTTTCGGCGACGCCGGATGTTTCAGCTTTTTCCCCAGCAAAAATCTGGCCTGCTACGGCGACGGGGGCATGGTCCTCACCGATGACACCGAACTTGACGCTCGCCTGCGGGTGCTGCGTAATCATGGAAGCGCCGTCCGGTATTATCATAGCACCCTGGGTTACAACAGTCGGCTGGATGAGATTCAAGCGGCAATTTTACGCGTCAAGCTCCGATATATTGACGGATTTAACAAGGGACGGCGAAACGCGGCCCGGTTTTACCAACAATACATCCGCCGCACCGATCTAACGCTCCCTCACGAAGCCCCAGAGTGCCTTCATGTCTATCACCAGTACACGCTGTTATCGGAAAGGCGTGATGATTTTCAGACCGCACTGACGCAAGCGGGTATCGCCAGCGCAATCTATTACCCCGTCCCTCTTCACCGTCAGGAGGTATTTCTCGGCATGCCCCACCAATCCCTGCCGGTGACGGAAGATCTGGCGGCGCGGGTTCTTTCCCTGCCCATTTTCCCGGAAATCACCGAAGAGGAGATCCGCCGGATCTGCGATGTCATCAATGATTGTGCCTAAAGGAGAACCCCGTCGCGCGGTTTTTATCGTTGCCGGCGAAGCCTCCGGCGATCTGCACGGAGCCAATCTTGTCCGCGAGATGAAAAAGCTTGATCCCGCCATCACATTCTCCGGTGTCGGCGGGAAAAGAATGGAAGCCGAAGGGGTGCACCTGGTGGCCCGGTCTGCCGATATGGCCGTCGTCGGCATCACAGAGGTTTTAACAAAAATCCGATTTATTCTCGGGATCTTTTCCCGGATCCGAAAGATGCTGCGGGAGGAAAAACCGGACCTGCTGGTTCTGATCGACTATCCCGATTTCAATCTTCGTCTGGCTTCTGTAGCGAAAGGTGCCGGCGTCCCTGTTTTCTACTACATCAGCCCCCAGGTATGGGCCTGGAGAAAAGGCCGAGTTAAGCAGATTCGCCGCGTCGTGGACCGGATGGCGGTCATTCTGCCCTTTGAAAAGGCCTTCTATGCAGAAAGGGATTTTCATGCCGATTTCGTCGGGCACCCCCTGCTCGATGTGGTGAAGCGGAGCCGATCCCGGGAACAGGCGCTGAATGAATTCGGCCTTCTCGAAAAACATCCGATTGTGGCCTTGCTGCCCGGAAGCCGTGAAAAGGAGGTCAAGAGCCTGTTGCCGGTCATGCTCGGCGCCTCGGTCCTGTTGAAAGAAAACCATCCGGACGCGCAGTTCATTCTTCCTTTGGCCGAGACCGTCGATGCACACATGGTGGAGCAAATCCTCCAAGCGTCTCCCCTGCCCGTAAAAATCATTTCAGGGCAGACATATGATGCCGTCGGCCTCGCCGACGTTTCCCTCGTGACCTCCGGAACCGCGACCCTGGAAACAGCGCTCCTGGAAATACCGATGGTCATTGTCTATCGGATTTCGGCCCTGACAGCGGCCATTGGGAAACGGTTGATCCGGCTGGAGCACATTGGTCTGGTGAATATTATCGCCGGCAAGACCCTCGTGCCGGAACTGATCCAGGAAGAGGCCACTGCGGTTCGCCTTGCTCAGGAGGCAATGAAAATTCTTGCGGACAGCGACCTGCGTCAGGCCATTCACGAAGGACTCACCGAAATGAGGCATCGGCTGGGAGAACCGGGCGCGTCACACCGGGCAGCACGGATTGCTTTGCAGGTCATGGAGAAGCATCGATTTTAACCGGGGACAGATCGGTATCCCAAAGATATTCCAATAATATCGATTTTTTATCACATAATAATAAAACACAAATCATCCTGATTAGATTGATGCCTGGATGTGTTTTCCGATTAAACTAACAACTCATAAAAGGATGGAAGGTATATTATGGAAATCCGTACTCGCGACATCATCAAGGGAAAATCACAGCAGTTATATAAAAGGGGGCATTAACCGCTGAATGTTTAGGCAAGCTGCCGGGCGGCACCGAACGGGCTTGGATTGTTAACAAAATCGACGGACACCTCAGGGCTTGTTGCCGGGAAAGTAGTTTACACGATAATCAAAACCTCAAACATCATGATCGGCGTCGATCGAGAATAAATCCCTTCACAAATGAGCGAAATCAGAGGGGCTAAAAAAAGAGCCTGTGATTCCGTTTTCCTGACCGGGATCCCGCATCGCCGACCAGCAAAAAAATCCCCCATACGTAGGGAACCATGCACCGCGCCCGGGGGGAACGTTAGGCACATTAGCACCGCCAGCATATGGGGGATAATTAAACGTCTCAACAAATATCCGTGAAACTATTCCCCATGTACTCGGGACCAGACACCGCGCCCGGGGGGAACGCTTGGCACCGCAGCCCGCGCGTACACGGGGAAATACGTAAATACCCAATCAAAAAAGGTCTATCCCCATGCGTATCTGGTAACCGAAAACCGCGCCCGGGGGGAACGCTTGGCCATCGGCGCCACGAACGCATGGGAAAAAACCAAAAACCTTTCCATTAAGCGAAAGAAAGTCCCCCCCATGCGGAATAGATGCCTGATGCACCACGCCCGGGGGGAACGTTAAGTACACCAGCATGCCAATCGCATGGGAGAGATGATCTACAGAGAAAGCGCAAATCTTAGACCATGCGAAAAAAGATCCCCTTTACATGCGCTCCCACGTTGTCTTTCGCCCTTGGACTGTCGCTTATTTATGGCAAAGAACCTGACCTATATGGCGGCGGCAACTTTCTTTTTTGAAAGATGCTCCAGAATTTCCTTCAGTTGACTGGCCTCAAACGGCTTGATCATATAAAAAAGAATATCCTGCTGCCGGACAATGCTTTCCAATTCACGCGTGTTGTAACCCGTCATGGTGATCACATCGATATTGGGTAAATGCCTCCTGATGATCGGGATCAAATCGTAACCCTTGACATCGGGAAGGAAAATATCCATCAGGACCAGATCGTATACCGTATCCCGAAGCAACTCCAAGGCATTCTGACCCGATACTGCCGTTGAACAATCATGTCCCCACAGCTCAAGATATCTCTTCAGCAGATTCAAGAAGGGCACTTCATCGTCAACAATCAGAATCTTCATATACCGCCAACACGCATGGGAAAGATGACTTCTACTATTGGTCTCGGTAAATCAAAATACATGCCACAGAGCATGCATATTTTAACCTATTGATTTAATGGAATATTTAAAATCCAGGTCTAATGGGGAGGGGAAAAGATAAAACCAATTATGAGACATAAATGACCCATAATCATTTTTTATTCATTTTTTTGTCTATAATATCAGAATTTTATATTTATGTGTCATATATGACTCATTATGTTACTTTTCTAACCCATACTGTTTCATCTTGCGAAACAGAGTCTTGCGTGAAACACCTAAAAGCTGGGCGGTTTTACCTTTTTTCCATTTTTGGTTCTTCAGGGTTTCGACAATAAATTGTTTTTCAAAGGCTTCCAGCACGGTGATCAGGGATCCCCCCTCATAACTTTGCATGGTCACCGCCGAGGATTCGGGCGGCGTCTCCGCCGGATAGGTCGCAGAAAGAAAATCCAGTTTCTTGTCCGTCAGGTAGCGCTGAATGACATTCTGAAGCTCCCGCACATTACCCGGCCAGTCGTAGCCGAAGAGGACTTCCATAACTTTCTCCGGCAGACGAAGGGGCCCGTCCTCCTGCCGGTACAAGGCCACAAAATGTTCTACTAAGAGAGGGATATCCTCTTTGCGCTCCCGCAACGGTGGAAGCGTAATGGGAAGCACATGGATGCGATAGAAGAAATCCGGGCGAATTGCCTTCCGGTTGACCTGTTCCATGAGATCCCGGTTCGTCGCGGCAATAATCCTGATATCCGATTGTTTGATTTTGACGCTCCCCACCGGGGTGTATCCCCCGCCTTCAATCGCCCGCAACAGTTTAACCTGGATATTCAGGCCCAGTTCACCCACCTCATCCAGGAACAAGGTGCCCCGGTTGGCAAGGTCCAAATATCCGTGCTTATCGATGTAAGCTCCTGTAAAGGCGCCTTTACGATATCCGAAGAACTCACTTTCCATAAGCGACTCCGGGATGGCGCCGCAATGGACGGTAACGAATTCATTGCCCCGGCGTTCACTCATATCGTGAATTTCCTTGGCCACGAGTTCCTTGCCCGTACCCGATTCACCGTAAATAATGACATTGGCTCGAGACCCGGCGGCGCTCATGATCTGTTCATAGACTTTCTGCATCACCGCGCTTTTCCCGATGAGTCGGCCAAAACGATAACGTTCCCGAATGGACGCCTTCAATTTGATATTTTCAAGACTCAGGCGTTCCTTTTCCTGTTCCAGGGAAACTTCCTTCAGCTTGGTTTCCGTAATATCCCGCAGGGTGACCAGGGTCGCTTCGCCTCCCTCCCAGGGAATCCGGGTGTAATGACCGTCCACCCAGATACTGAGGGTATCTTTCTTCAGACAGAGACTCTGAAAATCCCGCTCCTGCTCCGTAACGTTCCGGGTTTCACCCAGGACACTGTCCACACGGTCTTGATGTGCCTCATGCACCAGTTCCCGAAAGCTTCGCTCCAGGAGTTCTTCCTCACGGTCGTATCCGAACATCGATAGAAAGGATCGGTTGACCAGGATAAACCGGCCTTCTTTCAAAAGGCACATCCCATCAGCGACATACTCGCAGAGGGTTCGATAACGGTTCTCCTCTGCCGCCAGGACGTCGTTGATGAGGGCCCGATGCGTCATATCCTGAATGATTTCAACCGCTCCCACCATCCCTCCCACATCATCATAAATGGGACCGGAAACCAGATAGAGCAGACGGCGTTCCCCTTCGGCATTTAGAAAATAACCTGCAACCTCCCAGGCGCCGGGCAAGAGTTTCGAGGGCATCAGCTTCTGATTTGCATAAAGAAGGGCAATTTCCTCCGTTCGGCGATCCACAACCAGATCCGCCAAAATAGGTCTTTTGTCGCGGTAAAATGCTTCCCAGTGCCGGTCCGTCCCGATCATGTCCGCAGCTTTGCGGCCTGTCAGAATTTCAGCCGCCCGGTTCCAGTGCGTTACCTTGTGATCCAAACCAATGGCAATTTCCGCAACAGGCATATTTTCGAGAATCTTGTTCATGTTATCAGGCCGGGATTCCCCGCATATTCAAAGCTGTGTTCGTCCGCTGAGATATATCTTCTCCGGTTGGAGGCGAAATGAATGTAACAGACCGCGTCATGCACAAATTATTCAGATCAAATCGGATTCAGAATCCGATCGATCACTGTTCTGGCCTGGACCAGGGGATCGATGAAGGTATTTTCCATGTCATATTCCAGGTCGCGCTTATTTGAAAGAAACGTAATCCGATCCTGCATGCGATCCCGGAGATAACTTAAATATTTCAAATCTTTAGGTGGTTTATATTTCCGATCGTAAGACGATTCGAACAGTTCGTTGCCGTTTTTGGGAATCTGGAGTCCCTGGAACATCTTCCAGTCTTTCCATAGAATATTGCCCCGGGACAATTCCGTCACGATTGCCAGGGACAACGCCTTGGGAATATCGACCAACTGGTCGGGCAGACCGAAAGCATGGGTATTCATGATATAACAGTCACAACCCGACTGAAACAGCTTCTTAAACTGTTGACAGTCCACAACCAGCGGATGAACCCGGAAGGGATTGGCAAAGGGCTCGATGACCAGTTTGTCCAGTTCTTTTGGATCGACATTTTCCACGCCCTTGGCCCGGAGGGTGCTGAGGGAAGCCCCCATCTCGACGGCCAGCGCCGAATGCCGGATTTTGCAGATCGGGGGCAGGCTCGAATCTTTCTGCAACCAGATGACAATGCCGGGCTTGGGACAGGAATCGGCATGGTTGAACATATCCCGCGACTTGAGGCAGCGGCCGTTTTCGTTGCGAATATCGCGGCCCACAATTTTCTTCACCCCTTCCGCCACTTCCGTCACGGCCATATTCTGTGCGGAATAAAAGTAGCGGATCATCGGATCACCGAACTCCAGGGCATCGGTCTTGTCGAACAGAGACGGTTCCAGGGCAATACTCAGGTTATGCTCCAGATCGATCAGAAAGGCGTCGTCATGGATGACCGTGACCCTTTCATCTTCCCGGAGGGTCCCATCATGATCGTGGCTGTTGGTAATAGCCGATTTTCCGGAGCCGGAAAGACCGAAAACCGCGATGGGCGGTTTGCCGCCGATTTCCTTGATCCCCCCGTGGCAGGCGACCATATTATTCCGGACGCCGATATTCCAGACCATCGTCAGGGTTCCCTTTTTCCGCTCGCCAAAATACCGCAGACCCAGGATGGCGATGCAGTTTTCCACATCGTCAATAATGACCAATCCATCCTTGAACTCCTGGTTGGTCCAGTCCGGATCCACCAGGACCATGATATCCGGCTCGTTGAGGACCCGTGACGTTTCGTACACCTCCGACCAGGGGGGCATGTAAGGGAAGAAATTCAAACCCCAGTCCAGGGTGTTCTTGGCGTCCGATTCGGGACTCAGGATATGCGCCTTGACCATAAAGGTCGGGTGAAGGCCGATAATTCCCTCCAACCGGAGGCAAGGACGCTTGTTGAGTTGATACGTTGCCTCGGCCAGAATGCTCATGTACTTATCCCGGTCCGCTTTGTCGAAAGTACGGACCAGTCTCCGCGCCCGCGCTGTCCGGCCGAAAATACCGCCGTCGTTTGAAACCAGGATTTTCGCTCCGGGAGGGAGGCCGAAGTGTTCAGGCTTGTACATGGGTTCCGACGTCATGAAGACTTCCGGCTGTTTGGTCGCATGGTAGTAGAGTTCCGCCATGGAGGCTTTCCGCACGGAATTCGCATAAAATGCACTTTCAATCATCGCCCGCCAGGGCGATTCCGGAACTTTTCTGATTGTGGCCATCGCATCATCCTCCTTATCTCATCCCATGCCGCGGGTTACTCTGCTTTATCCGTGTATCCGTGCATATTGACCAGTATTTTGTGTCATTTCTTACCCATCTTACGATTTAAAAAAGATGTTTTCCACCGTGATTTAGCGTTCAACGGTTTGAAAGCCTTTTTGTTCAGGAAAATCAGGGGATTTTAGGTTTTAGATCATTTTCAGCAAGTGAAAAACCAGAGCTCCCATTAAGGCAGCGGCAGGAATCGTCAAAATCCAGACGACGATGATACTGCGGGCGATGCCCCATCTTACACCAGACAGGCGCTTGGAGGAACCGGCCCCCACAATGGTGGACGCAAAGACATGGGTGGTACTGATGGGCGCCCCCGCCAGGGAAAAGCACAGGGTTACAATAGCGGAAGACAAGCCGGACACAAAACCGTGCAGGGATTGCAATTCAAACACTTTATAACGTCGTTTACGGATGATCCGCAGTCCGCCGTAGATGGTTCCCAGGGCCATGGCCAATGCACAGGCCACCCGGACCCAAAAAGATATCTCCCCAAGGGGGATCCGCTGGAAGGAAAACAGCGCCAAAATGATTACGCCCGCCGCCTTCTGGGCGTCGTTCATCCCGTGACTCAGGGCCATAAACGCCGAGGAAAAAAGCTGCAGCTTCTGGAAAAGATAATCACCCACCCGCGGGTGCATCGGGAGGGTTAATCTGACCAAGACCGCTGTCAGAAGAAAGCTCAGGACAAACCCGCCGACAGGAGTAAAGATGATCGGCAGGAGCACCTTGCGGCAGATCGTCTCGTATTGAAGCGCCTGCCAGCCGCCGGCGGCCACAGCGGCGCCGCCGAGTCCGCCGATCAAACCATGGAAGGACGACGAGGGAAGGTTGAAAAAGCGGGTAACGCCGTGCCAAAGAATGGCACCGGTGAGAGCGGATAAGGCCAGCGTCTGGTAGTCGGCAATCACATGGATGTGAATCAGGCCCTTGGCAACCGTCAGAGCAACAGCCGTACCCAGAAGCGCCCCCAGCAGATTCATGGCCGCACAGATCAGAACAGCCATCCTGGGCGAAACGATCCGCTCGGAAACAAGGGTGGCAATAGCGTTGCCACTGTCGCGGGCGCCGTTGGTAAAGGCATATAAAAGAGAAAGGAACAGCGTCAGAATCAGGATCAGGGGTAAATCAGACATATTTCAGCATGATCCCCTCGATGACGTGAATCAGATTCTCGAGACGACCGCTTGCCTCCTCCATACGGTCGTAAATCTGCGTCCACTGCATGATGGCCAGGAGATCCTCCTGACCGGGATTCTTCTTTAGGTATGTCTCCTTGAGGGCAACCAGTAAGAGCTGGTCAAATTCCGTTTTGATTTTTGTCGCCGCTTTAATTTCATCGTCGGCTTCGCTCTTCATCTTAAGACAATTCAACATTTTACCTGTCTCATCGGTCAAGCTGCGAATGTCTGTTAAAAGCTTCTGTGCACTATCCGGCACGCTCGGGAAATCAAACAACGCCATGCGTGCGGAGACGGAGCGCATGGCGTTTAGCACCTCTTCCTGGGCCAGGTTTAATTCACGAATATCATTGCGGTCGATGGAGGTGATAAATGTCAGGGATAGTTTCCGGTTGATGGCCCGGTAGATGAAATTGCCTTCTTTTTCAATTTCATCGATCTCGGCGCACTTTTGAGATCCGTCATCGACACAGGAGAAAATTTCCTGCAAAAGCGCCACCGCTTCGACGATCTTGCGATTCTGCTCGGTAAAAAGCTCAAAAAATTTAATTTCCTTGGGAAACAAACTGAACGCCATCTCTACACAACCTTTCCCGTGGATTAGAAGTTTTTCCTTTTACCTGATGGGCGACGACCTGTCAACCAAAACAGCGGAGGAATATGAATTATGTTAATGTAAACAATATGATATGCATTAAATAGTTACAGTGTGGTCAATCGATACGTGGCGTTCACCATGGCGCACCACGTGGTATTTTGCAAAGGCCTTTTATAAAAAAACGGGGAAAGAAAGCAACCTTTCTTTCCCCGTCCAATGTATCGGACGTGATTTAAGCAATGATCCGGGGGAATCTCCCGGCTCTGATCGTTTCGATTTCCCGACCGGAACCGGCCAGGATGAATGCCGCACCCACATTTTTCTGTGTCGCAACAAACGACGCAGCTTTCTTCGATCCCATGAGGAAGGCGGTTGTAGAGAGGGCATCCGCTTCCATAGTCGTATCGGCAATAATCGTTGCACTGAGCATCGGGTCCGGCATGGCACCGGTATGGGGGTCGAGAAGGTGGCCAAGATTCCGGTTTTCGGTCTGTGCTTTAAATTCATAGTTACCGGACGTTGAAATGGCTTGGTCGGCAATAACGACTTTCCCGGCCAGTCGGTTCGGGAATCGTGGATGCTGAATGCCGATCTGCCAGCCCTCCTGGCCCGCAGGTTTACCCATCGCATAAACTTCACCACCGGCATTGATGACTGCCCGCTCAATACCATGCGCCTTCAAAACCGCAACAACCCGATCCACGGCATATCCAACGGCGATACCGCCTAAGTCTGCCGCCGCGCCTTGCTTCGCCAGACCGACACGATTTCCCGTTCGGCTTACATCAATCTGTCGGTAGTCGACCAGCGCAAGGGTGCGCTCCATACTCTTCATATCGGGAATGCGGGGATGATTGTCGCGCAGGCCATAAAGCTTCAAAAGCGGCAGGACAGTCGGATCAAAAACACCCGCCGTTCTCAATCCCATATCCTGTGCTGCAGCCATGACCTCACAAAGCCTCGAATCGACAACAACGCTGTTCTGACCGGCTGCGCGGTTGATTTTTGCAAGGTCGCTACTTTCCGTAAAACTGCTCATCAATCGATCCACGGCATAAATTTCAGCTTCCGCTTTTGCCATAATGGCAGGCAGATGCTTCACATTCCGGTCGTAAATCGCAATGTCGACAAAAGATCCCATGGAAAGGAAGGATTTCTTAAATGGTTTGTCCAGTCCCGGATTCAGAATCCCTAAAATCTTGTCACCGATCTGGAGATATGGGTTCAGCACGGCAACCGTTGCACCGCCGACGGCAAACGAAAGCGAATACTTCAAGAAATCCCGACGATTAAACTGATTTTTCATGACCATGGCCATTTCCTTTTTTCTGATGTTAGACTTACTTGAACGCCACTGCAGGACATTCACTGATACACAACTCACAACCGACACACCGGCTGCTGTCATAAACGGCTTTCTTCTGCTCGGCGTCGAAGGTCAGACAGCCTTTCGCCGGGCAGATCTTTACGCACAGCGGTTTCGGTTTCCCTTCGCAGCCGTTGCATTTTTCCTGATTGTAGGTAACCGGCGGATAGGTTACATCGATTACATAGGTCCCCGTCGGGCACTTTGTCGCCCCGGGCAGAATACGCAAATTGTCCTGGTAGCTGATTTTCGGCAGGCCGCCTTCCATGACGATATCCCCGGAAGGATTGTTGTTCTTGTTGGCGCAGATACCGCAAGCCAGACAGCCAACCTCACAGACCGCCTTAACAGCCTTACCTTTTTCGGGATTGACACACCCTACATAGATTTTCTGAGACTGAGGAATCAGACTGATGACACCCCGCGGACAAGCCTTCACACACAGACCGCACCCGGTACAAAGTTCCGGATACACAATCGGCAGTCCATTTTCTCCCATGGTGATCGCATGGAACTGACAGACATTCACACAATTCCCGAAACCGAGACAGCCGTATTCACAGGCCTTATTGCCGCCCGCCAAAAGCATCGCCGCCTTACAGTCCTGCACACCCATGTATTCGAATTTCTGGCGTGCTTCTTTCTTACCGCCTTTGCAGTTGACCACGGCTTTCATGGGCGTCAATTCTTCAACCGCACAACCCATAATCCCGCCGATTATGGCAGCCACGTCTTTCCCGCCGGGAATGCAACCGTTAGCGGGGAACGCCCCTTCAACCACCCCTTCCGCATAGGAAAAACAACCTGCCGCGCCGCAAGCCCCACAGTTCGCACCGGGAAGCGACTCGGCAATCTTTTCGACGCGCGGATCAAGCTGTACATAAAATATTTTAGAGGCATAAGCCAGACACGCACCGAAAAAAATCCCGATAGCGCCCAGAATGATAATGGATGAAACGACAGTGATCATATAAGAAATTCCCTATTTTTATTAGATCGTCAGCCCAGAAAACCCCATAAAGGCAATCGCCATGAGACCACCCATAATGAAGGCGATCGGGATGCCTTTCATTGACTCCGGAACAGTCGCCAAGTCCAATTTTTCCCGCAGACCGGACATCAATACCAGTACCATGAGGAAGCCCACTCCACCGGCAAATCCCTGAACAAGGCTCTGGAGGAAAGTGAGCTTGCCGTTGAGGCCAATGGCGCTGAATCCATCGATATTCAACACCGCAACACCCAGGACGGCACAGTTCGTCGTAATCAGGGGCAGGTAAATACCGAGAGCCCGGTACAACGGGGGTACTTTCTTCTGGAGAAACATCTCGATGAATTGAACCAGGGAAGCAATGACCAGAATGAAAGCTATCGTCCGCAAAAAGGTCAAATCCGGGGGGACCCCATCGGCAGACAGGAAGCCCATGATGTTCGTTGCCGGATCCAGAAGATACGTATAAAGTACCCAAGTAATAGCAGAAGCCAACACCATCACGAAGATGACCGCCAGACCCATGCCGATGGCGGAACTCAGTTTCTGGGAACACCCAAAAAAGGGGCAAAGACCCAGAAACCGCGACAATACAAAATTCTGGATCAGTATCGAATAAATGATGATCAGGAAAATAACCTTTATATCCATAAAGCGATCCTCAAAATTTGCCTTTAATTTTGGGCAATAACCTGAGCGCGTTTCCTGGCTTCCGCCCGGAGATCCTTCATTTTAAGCGCTCCCATGAGCAGTCCCATGACAAAGAATCCGCCTGCCGGTAGAATCATCAGCAGGACGGGTTCAAAACTCTGCCCCATCACGGGGTAGCCCAGCAGCTTCCCATCTCCGAGTATTTCACGGATCGCCGCCAGGGTACACAAGGCAACGGTGAACCCTGCTCCCATGCCTAATCCATCAATCATTGAACGGAATACACCGTTTTTCCCTGCGAAGGCCTCCGCTCGCCCCAGGATAATACAGTTCACCACGATAAGCGGAACAAAGATACCCAGCGCTTTGTGCAAATCCGGTGTATAGGCCGCCATGACCATTTCCGTAATGGAAACGAAAGTGGCAATCACGACAATGTAAATCGGGATGCGGATTTTGGGAGGAACAATGCCTTTAATCAGTGCAACGATCGTGTTGGAACACAGCAGAACGAAGGTGGCCGCCAGTCCCATACCGAGACCGTTGAGCAATGAGGTCGTCACGGCAAGGGTTGGACACAATCCGAGAACAAGACGAAAGATTGGATTTTCACTTCCGATGCCCTTGGTGAATTCCTGTACTATTGTTCTTTGCATATGACGCTCCGTTCTTTACTTCTGCACCGGGGCAAGAATGGCCTTGGCCTTCATCCAGGATACCTCAGCCTTGATGGACGAAGCAATCGCGCGGGAGGTAATGGTTGAGCCCGTAATGCTCTGAATCTGACCGCCGTCCTTGTCCACGGCAACCGAGTCCCCTGGTTTCCCCATAAACTGCCGCTGGAACCAGGGATCCTTTTCTCCGTACTTGATCTCCGCGGATTTCGTCCCCAAACCCGGTGTTTCCTGCTGATACATGATATTCATGCCTTTGATCACACCATCCGGAGTGAGGCCGATCAGGGTTTGAATCGTACTGGAGTAACCCTTGCCGTTGGCGACAATCGCATAACCGATCGGTGCATCCTGCGTATTCTCGGTCTTGAAACCCCGGTAATAGATTTTCCCCTCGGGTCCTTCGGTTTTAACGATGGCCTTCGCTTCCGGCAGAACACTTTTCAGCGCCTCCTGCATGACCTTTTCCTTCTCATAGGCGATCTTTCCCTTGGTACTCTCATAAACAGCGCCCAGGGCAAACGCCGCGGTCACACAAAAGACTCCCAAAATAAATCCCAGTTTGATGATATTAAACACGTCCTATGCTCCAAAAACCTTAGGTTTCGTATACCGGTCCAGAAGAGGCGTCACCAGATTCATCAGCAGAATCGAATAGGAAACCCCTTCGGGATAGCCGCCGACAAGACGGATCACAATGGTCAACAAACCGCAGCCAAAGCCGAATATCCACTGACCCAGCGGTGACGAAGGACAGGTGACCATATCCGTCGCCATAAAGAAGGCCCCTAGGATGAGCCCGCCGGCCAGGATATGAAACATAAAATCTCCTGTAAAGAGGCCCTCGCCGCCGAAGATCCAGCCCAGGATCGCCACCGTACCAATAAACGACAGGGGGATACGGTAATTGATGTACTTTTTGTAAAAAAGGTAAGCCGCTCCCACCAGAAGCAGCAGAGCCGAAGTCTCACCGATACATCCGCCGACGCTGCCGATAAACAGGGAAAAATAGGCTTTGGCGGTGCCGGCTGATTCAACAATCGTCCGGGATTGTTCGACATTGACACCCAAGGCCAGATCCCGCATCGCCGCTTTCACAGCCATGAGCGGGGTCGCGCTGGTTACCGCCGCCACACCCGACGTCGTGCCGCCGGTCGGAGCACTCCAACCGGTTGTCATCAGCACCGGCCAGGACGCCATGAGAAACGCCCGGCCCAGAAGTGCCGGGTTCATTGGATTCAGGCCGAGACCGCCGAACACATGCTTGCCGATGGCAATGGCGAAAACCGTCCCCACAACGGGAATCCACCAGGGGACACTCGGCGGCACGTTAAAGGCCAAAAGAATGCCCGTAACAATGGCGCTTCCATCGAGAGCTGTAATCTGAACTTTACGACATTTCTGTATCGCCGCTTCCGTGGCCACGGCCGTTATAACGGCAATACCCGTAATCCAAAGTGCCTGTAACCCGAAATAATACACAGCGCCCGCCAGAGCCGGAAGCAACGCGACAACCACTGAGTACATGATTTTTTCTACGGAATCGGTTGTCCTCAAATGGGGGGAAGCACTGACGATGAGCTGCGGAGCCGTATCTGTGTTTGTGTCTGCCATCTTACTTCTTCTCCGCCTTTTCCATTTCCTGAACCATAAATTTGCCAAAGCGCATCAGATGCATCACATTTCGACCGGCGGCACAGACAAAGGCACATGACCCGCATTCCATGCAGTTCATGATACCCGCTTCTTTAGCCAGATCCCAGCGACCATTCTCCACGTAATTGACAATCAGCGTCGGCATGAGATTCATGGGGCACACATCGACGCACCGGGCACAGCCGATACACTCCTGAGGTTTGTTCTCCGCAACTTCCTTGCGGCTCAAAACCACGATCCCGGATGAACCTTTAATGATCGGCACATCAAGGGTAAACTGGGCGATGCCCATCATCGGTCCGCCTGAAATGACTTTACCCGGCTCTTCGGAAAACCCGCCGCAATATTCGATCAATTCACGAAACGAGGTGCCGATTCGTACGAGCAGATTTTTCGGATTCCGGACTGCCCCTGTGACCGTCACGACCCGTTCGATCAAGGGTTTTTGACAGGCAACGGCATCGTAAATCGCCTTGGCGGTACCCACATTCTGAACCACGCAGCCCACTTCCATGGGAAGTTTACCCGCCGGAACACTGCGCTGTGTTGCGGCATAGATGAGCTGTTTTTCCGCCCCCTGGGGATACTTGACCTTCAAAGCCAGCAGGGTGATGTCAGGATCGTTTTTCAGGAGTTCCGACATTTTGGCGATGGCATCGGGCTTGTTGTTTTCTATGGCCACGAAACCCTTCTGCACACCCAGAACCTTCATGATGATCCGGAGCCCCTTGATGATGTCTTCCGGATATTCCAGCATCAGACGGTGATCCGACGTCAGGTAAGGTTCGCATTCGGCGCCGTTCAAGATGACCGTATCAATCGGTTTGTCCGCCGGCGGCATGAGCTTGACATGGGTTGGGAAAGTGGCGCCGCCCATACCGGTAATCCCGGCGTCGGCGATACGGTTCTTCATCTCTTCAGCAGAGAGGGTGACATATTTCGGATCGTAATCGAAAGAAACATAAGCCTCATCAAGTCCATCCGACTCGATCACCACGGCAGGGACCACCTGTCCCAGGGGATGGGGATGCGATTCGATTGCCTTCACCTCACCCGAAAGGGAGGCATGAGAGGAGACCGAAACGGGCCCCACCGGCTTGCTGATGGGTTGCCCCCGGAGCACCCGGTCACCGACTTGGACAATCGCTTCGGACATCCGGCCGATGTGCTGTTGCAGAGGAATCACTGCACGGGTGGGTGGAGGCAGGACCTCGATCGCCTTTGCGGCGGTCAAGGACTTGTGGTCGGGTGGATGTATCCCGCCCTTGAACGTTTTTGCAATTGCACTGATCATGCGGTTAAGCCTTCCAATTTCAAGATCATTTCGACCAACGGATCGCCCTTATAGCGCCAATTGTTTTGAATGGGAACAAAAAAATACTATATGCTGAGTATAAGCATGAACCATGCATAGCAACTCCTACGCTTCACCATAAAAAGCAAAATCCAAATCCCACCTGCAAACACGGCAGGAATCTTTCCCTTGCATAATCGAGGTAACATCGCTATGCGCGTGCGCCGGCACATATTACCTTAATGAGAAGAAGTAGATATTGTGGCGCTGCATATACTCGAAAAAGCAGCTTGTCAAGAAAAATCATAGGAATGTCAGAAGCATTAAAATTGTCCGGTATTGCAG
>CAZBQX010000013.1:40301-44504 GCA_964494155.1 uncultured Syntrophales bacterium | reverse complement strand
CGTGAAGAGCGTCCCGGGTGGGTTCGATTCCCATGTACTTCCGCCAATTTATTAATAAATATTTTTTTAAGATATGCGAAATAGGGGGACGCGTTCATATATTTATATTTACAAATTCACCAAAGAAATCATCAAGCCAGGAGGAGACAGGCGGACGGGAGATGTGATTGATGCGCCCGATTCCAAGTAATAAATAGGTCCAACAAGTTGCTTTAGCGGATATTTCGCACTGCAGAGCTTTCTGTTGGTTCGTTGAAAATGGTTTATTATGATTGACATATGGGTTGCATTTGGCCTGACTCTGTTTGCGGGAATGGCAACCGGAATCGGCAGTATTATAGCGTTCACCGCCAAGAGAACAAACTACCGGTTTCTCTCGGTGGCAACGGGATTCTCGGCTGGCGTGATGCTGTACGTTTCATTTGTGGAAATCTTTTTCAAGGGGGCCGAATCCCTCTCGGATCATTACGGGGATTACGCGGGGAATTGGATCAATGCCGCCTCCTTTTTTGGCGGGATGCTGCTGATTGGACTCATCGACAACATGATCCCGTCCGCAGAGAACCCCCACGAAATCCACTCGGAAACGGAGACACGGCCGCTCCACGATCCGTCCGCCCCGATTCCGGACTTCGATTCCGCAAAAACCTTGCTTGTGAAGGGCCAAGGCTTTCACGACCACGGTCATGATCACTTTAAGCTTATGCGGATGGGGTTGTTCACCGCTCTGGCAATAGGAATTCACAATTTCCCGGAAGGATTGGCCACTTTCCTGGCTGCGTTGGAGGACCCGAGCCTGGGAGTGGCTATCGCCGTGGCGATCGCGCTTCACAACATCCCCGAAGGGATAAGCGTATCCGTCCCTATCTTCTACGCTACCGCGAGTCGCAGGAAAGCCTTTCTTTACTCTGTATTCAGCGGCCTGGCAGAACCGATCGGGGCCGGCATTGGATACCTTGCTATTCGGTTCTTCTTTGGGAGCGGTGCCGGGGAGATTCCTTCGGATATCATGGGTATCCTTTTCGGGGGTGTGGCGGGCATCATGGTGTACATAAGCTTGGATGAATTACTTCCAACGAGCAGGGCTTACGGAAGGGGTCATGACAGTCTGTACGGACTGGTGGCAGGCATGCTGGTGATGGCTTTGAGCCTGTTGCTGATGCAGTAATGAACAGAGAATGGTCATCAACCAGGGCATACACGTGACGGCGCGGGATGGGAACATCCGGGGAATAATATCGGGTCAAGCTATCTACGCAGAATAACTTATTTCTCTCTCGAAATATGGCCCTTTTTACACGTTAAACAACGTTTTTTTAACCTGAAATTCGAGCAATAACGAGGGACGAAATACTATTTTTTCGTGATTCGGGGGAGGTTTACAGAATAAACCGAGCTTGATCATGCTGGCCATTTTGTAACCATCCATTTTTTTATTTTAACGTTTTCTGTGGATTATTCGCTTCTTCTTTCTTGTATCTCGCCATGATTTTCGTGATCCCCAGGTATAGATAATACACGGTGACGAAACACAACGTCATGGGCCAGACAATGCTCACAGAGAGGGCTATTTCCGTTCGGTCGCTTTCCTTAATAAAATTCGCCTTGGAGACGACCCTTTTGCTGATCTTAAACACAACAAAGGCGATGACGACATACGAAATAAGGGTAATGTAAAGCGATAAATGTTCCATAGCAGCTCCTAGTCCGATCATGATCGGATA
Organism: uncultured Syntrophales bacterium; assembly: GCA_964494155.1. GTDB lineage: Bacteria > Desulfobacterota > Syntrophia > Syntrophales > JAAYKM01 > JAAYKM01. The sequence continues at coordinate 42,780 of CAZBQX010000013.1, read as the reverse complement.
GAGTTTATTGCCTTTTCTGCTAAGAAAATCAACTATTATCTGTATGATATCCCGCGGGTCTTCCATGGAGTTTATAGAAAAGCGTTTCTTGTATCACCAGGCTTGTCCCCCATCCTTGATTTATATTAAGTTTCAAACGTTTACAAATAAACCCGTTGACAAGGTGGATTTATAGTCCTATAAATTATTAAACATGTGATAGCTCCTGCAGACATTACTTTTATCATCTCACTTGCCCATTACGATTCGGTCTTCACGGAAGCGTTAACGGACAACCTTCAAACAGGCTAAATCCAAAGTTTTCATCTCGATCGTCGGGCCAAGATTTCTTTATCTGAGAGTCGTAAATAAAGACATGGTTTGAAACACGGGCTGTTTATTAAGCACAAGGTTTGAAGGAGGATTGATATGAAAAAGATTAGCAAAGTCATGATTGTTTTCAGTTTAGCGATGTTTCTTCTTTTCGCCAACGTATCCACATTACCGGCAGTTGAAGCAGGTCCATTTTATGTAGGCATCTTTGGTGGTTATGTTGTTCCGGGAGACATGGAAATTGATGATGAGGACAATGACTGGTATGACGATGATGATGATGGGGAATTTGACATTGAACTCGATGAAAGTTGGGCGGCCGGTGTCAAGTTTGGTTATATCATTCCTCAGGTCAGGTGGTTGGCTGCAGAGTTGGAGTATACATATCTGGCTGATCAGGATTTCGATGAGGATGGGATCGACGGTGATTACAGTGCGCACAATTTGATGGCAAACCTCCTGTTCCGTTGCCCGGTCGGGAGAATTCACCCTTATGTGGGTTTCGGTGTGGGGCTTTCATCAGCTTCTTTTGATGCGCGCATTACGGATATTGTTTATTTAGATAGTATTGATGAAGATGAAACAGCATTTGCGGCTCAATTCATCGCCGGGGTGAACTTTGAAATCACACCTCATTGGTCAACTGAACTGGCTTATAAATATTTTTATTGCGAATACGATATTGATGATTTTGACGTTGAAGCCACCAGTCACATGGTCACTTTGGGCGTCAATTATCATTTCTAAAAAACCGGGAGTGTTCCAGCGCCTGGATTTTTACGTTAGACAGGGTTACTCCAGCCTAAAAAAGGCGGGGTCATTTCTGACGCCGCCTTTTCCTTTAGAAACTTTGCTCCGGCAACCGAGTTATATATAACAAAGACGGATCACATTCTTTATAATGATAACATGCCGGAGTGATGTTGAGATTTTACCTGTGGGACCTTAGATCGACTTGGACGCTGATTCGATATCAAAACGTACGCCCCAGTTTTCCTGTAAATTTTTGTAGGCGCTAGCCTGGGTTTTACGGAGGTGAACATACACTTTCCCGTTATCCGCTTTTCTGGTTTTCCAGTCTTTCATCTCAATCTCCTTTATATGACTTCAGGTTAAATTTTGTTATTGTTTCGTCAGCATGCCGTTATCGCATTTTGTTCTGGGGTTTGGCTCTTAGATCGACTTGGAATCCGATTCAATGTCAAAACGTACGCCCCAGTTTTCCTGCAAATTCTTATAGGCGCCAGCCTGTGCTTTACGAAGGTGGACGAACACTTTCCCGCTATCCGCTTTCTTGGTTTTCCATGTTTTCATCGTTACAACTCCTTATATTTGTTATTTATTTTATATTATGGACGGGCTGCGATTTCTTTTCTTATAGAGACTGCCGGCAATGTTTCAGTTCCGGCTCGATATCAAAACGAATACCCCAGGTTTCCGGCAAGGACTTGAATGCGCTGGCCGGCGCCGTGCCGACACGGATGAATACGGTCCTGCTGTCAACCTTTCTGGATAACCAAAGCCCTTTTCTTCCTTGCATCGTTCAAAATCCTTTCTATACTGCTGTATGTTCCAAAATTGCCTCCTAGTAATCAATAATGATGCCAACATGAAAAAATGAACAAGAATTATTTGATACAAAGCAGCCGAGATAGGGGTGATATATTCTATTATACTGATATTATTAAAGTTATATAATGATTCATAAAATGTTTGCAGTGGTCATATTTTTCCGAAAGGGTATTCTTATCGTTAAAAGACCACCGCGTGTTGTGCGCATATCGAACATATTCAGCCTTTTTTATGGATATATAAGCCAAACGCCGGTTTGGGCGGAGAATGTGTGCCGGTATCGCACAGCCGTGCGTAATACGCACTATCATGCCGTATAGGATTGTGAAATCAAACAGAAATCATCAAAGGACAGTTAAAATATGCTCCGGATCAGTCTATTTGAGAATCGATAATTCTTACGGGAAAGTCACTTATGCCGTATTCTTTCCCGCCGGTCCATGATTGCGGCCAGGACCGGCAGCCGGCAGTTCGTCGCACTGTTGATTTATCCTGATACGAATGCCCTATTGAGCGATTGGATTCTTGCGGATATTTCAGCCGCATCGCCCACCGTTGCTTTGAGCGCTATGAATGAGATGACGAACCAGTATGT
>CAZBQX010000013.1:0-40201 GCA_964494155.1 uncultured Syntrophales bacterium | reverse complement strand
CCGCATCGCCCACCGTTGCTTTGAGCGCTATGAATGAGATGACGAACCAGTATGTAACGGGGGAGGCCGCCGGAATATTTAAAGAGATTCATATCCCCATTGTCACCGTTAATAGCGCCCTCTGGTCGATCAACTTCGAGGCGAACAAGAGGCATATGGGGCCATTCGAGGCAATTGTCCTGAAGGATGCGGATCATTTCCTGTTGCTGCGCCACCCCGCAGCCTCCAATCCTGCCCTGGCGAAAGCGATCCGAGTCCTTTCTGAAAAGCCGGATGAATAATAAAAAAATGCCAAGAAATAATAGACAGATAATCAATTTTTTTGTAGATTCCGTACCATAAGCCCTAAGGCAGCTTCTAAAACAGGGAGGTATCCGCGCGCTCCGTCATTCATTTTAAATCAACGATCATGTAAACGCCGCAATCTGGGACGTTCGGAATTGGAGAAAATGAAAATGTTCGACATTTTGAAAAAGTATGAAAAAATCATGATTCAATCCTTGATGGTCATGATGGCCATCGTTTTAGGACTTGCAACGATTGATCTTGGCTGGCTGATCATCAAAGATATTACGAAGCCTCCATATTTACTGCTCAGTGTTGAGCAACTTCTTGAAATATTTGGTCTATTTATGCTGGTAATCATCGGTATCGAGCTTCTGGAAACCATCATGAAGACCTACATTACCCAAGACCTGCCTCATTATGAAGTCGTCCTGTCCGTCGCCATCATCGCGATTGCCCGCAAGGTCATTATTCTTGACGTAAAGGAGTTGGATGCTCTGACGCTGATCGGCATCGCTGCGATTGCGGCCGCCTTAACGTTTGGTTATTTCCTGATGAAGAGAAGTCAGTCTTTTGGGCGGAACAGCAATACCCCGGATGACAAAGACGCGGATCTCTCTCTCCCGTCAAGTCAAAATAAGGAATAATATTTGGGAACCATCCTTGATGCGGAGATAAAGGCGAGTTCCGCTTTCGGAAAGCGACTTCTTATTTTTCAAAGGGTTTGTGGTCGATGTTATGGATAGACTGGATATATTTGTGACCACCCACCCTTATCTTATCTGTAACCTTCTGGGGTTGATTCCCCTGTCATTGGTTTACGCTGGACTTCCAAAACAGCGTGTCAACATATGGATCGCCGGTTTAATCTGGATCCCCTTGGCGCCACTGGCGATTTTTCATGAGGACTACTGGAATCCGATTCGATTGGGAAACCTGAGGTGGGGGGTTGAAGATGCGCTTTACCTGTTTAACGTCACAGCCATGGCCTGGGCAGTGACCGCAGGTTTCGTCTCGCTCCGCTTTCGTTTATATGTACCGAAACTGATCGATTGGCGGCGTTTGGCGGAGTTGATTAGTCTGGGAGGATCACTTACATTTATTTTGTTTCAGCTAAGCCTTTCAGGCATGACAATCCAACTTATCGTTAACATCGTCATTGCCCTGTGGTTGATCATGCGCTGTTGGTCTTGCTGGCCCTTGGCGGTTTCAGGAATTTTGCTCCTGCCTGCGATCTTTCTGATCGAATTAAAGTTCTGGCTTGCGGTTTGGCCTGATTTTATCGATGTCTGGTATCCGACGGAACCTTGGGGATCTGTGATTGCCGGTATACCGCTGGGGGAGATCGCCTTCTATCTGACTTCTGCGATCGTTTTTCCGCTCTCTGTGGCATTTTGCCGCCGCGCTGTGGTTTTGTCAAAGGGCCGAATTGAACACACTGGAGAGCTTTGAACAATCAAACCTATTCTTATCAAAGAATACTTTTCCTAATGGCCCCTCCATCAGCCTAAAACCGCTGATTTCAATCGGTAGCTTGGGTATAGTGCGAAGGATATATTGGGGCATAAATTCCCGCATCCTATTAGACAGGCATCAAATATGCTTGTTATCTCCTGGCAGTCATGACACAGATTGAGAACCTATCCGAAGATTGCTGCTGAACGAGCTTTTTATCCTTGAAAGCGGGTAATCTGCCGGATGCATTTTAAAAACGAGTCAGCATTTTGACATGACTTTTGATAAGGAGATGACAATTCAATGAATGTAACACGAACCAACTTTGGCGGGCACGACGTCTTTATGAAGAAAGGAAATGTTTCCGGAGCGCGAAAGCCATCCCCGCATTTTCCCCAAGCATTGAAGGCTGCCATGGAAGAAACGCAGCAGACGGTTACCAAGCCGGCGGGGAAGGAACCCATTGCGTATATCGTCAAGAAAGGGGATACGCTTTGGCATATCGGGCGGCGGCTCTTCAATGTGGACCCATATCAGATTGCCCGGGATAATGGTCTGGAGGATCCGAATCGGCTCAGGCCCGGCCAGAAATTGCTTATCAATCCGCCGGATTCACCGCCTGTTCAAGCCAGGGTCAAGATAGACGGTGTCGTGACGGCCAGTTGGTACGGCCAGGAACATCACAAGAAACTGACGGCCAGCGGCCAGCCCTTCGATATGTACAAAAACACCCTGGCCCATAAAACATTACCTCTGGGGACCAAAGTCCGCCTGATCAATCCGGAAAACGGCCGCTCCGTCGAAGGGGTCATCAATGACCGGGGACCCTATGTCCGAGGCCGTGAAGTCGATGTCTCCTATGCCATTGCCAGGCAATTGGATTTCGTCCGGAAAGGCGTCACAAAGCTTAATATTGAGGAAATTTAGTCAGGTAAACAAGTAAGAGAAAGGGCTTCATTTTCTTCCGGAAATGAAGCCCTTTTTTGTTAATCGTGTTCGCCACAACGGGATGGCCTTATTGATAAACCCCGCTGCAGATGATGATGTCGTCAATTTTTTCAAAATATACGTTTGGGGGTTCCACACGTTGGGTGGATGGATTGGTCCACCAATATTCCACGATCCCTTGGCCTTTTTGATTGGCTGTTGAGATAACATCTTGAAAATATTTTTCACCCTGAGAATTGGATATTTCCGTAAAATTACGCCCGCTATATCGCTTGTCCGCACCATGTGCGATGACGCTGCCATCAAGAGTCAGTGCAAAAACATGCATATCCCCGGAACTGAAATATCCTTTTGGGTTTGAAAACTCTACCTGGGATTTCTCTTTTCCCTGTGCTCTGCAATATGAAACGGCGGTGGATACCCAATATTTTGCTGCATCAATTGATTTTGTATTCATATCAAACTCCTTTGCTATGAGACTAAAACTCGCTGTCAAAGATAGGCTGACTTTCCGTGGCACAGTTTTTTACGGTCAAAAAACCTGATGGGTGATTATTTTTCATAATCAGGAGACCATTTCACGCCTCTGAAATGATCATGTTCATCCAAGGAAAGGGATTGATGCGATCTGAAAATTCTGGCCGTTGCCGCTTGATGACGAACCAGGGCCGTTTCAGATTTTCCCCGAGCAGGAGATAACCCCACCCGTTTTTTCCGGAATCCTTGCAAAAAAAGGAAAAGCAGGACATGATGAGACAAAACAAACGACCGGCCTAAAATCAGTTGATTTTTACGGAAAAATGACTATCCATTTACCTAATTCAATGACAAGGACCAAGCAGCCATGAGAGTCGTCAAGTATTTTGTACGGGTGTTATTTTTGTTTCTTCTTCTTTGTGATACACCCGCCTGGGGCATCGAATGGACCCTGTTGTCGACAACCCTTGACGGGAATGAATTGTCCTACGATGAGAAAAGCGTCAGAGAGGTTAAGACACAAATCTTCCGTCTGTGGGAAAGAATCGTCTTCGCAGACCAAAATGTGCAGGATAATGTTAAGACAACCCTGTTTATTAGAGAAATCAATTGTCAGAACAACAGACAGAGGATTATTTCGCTTCTGGATTACAACGCCAAAGGTGAAAAATTGTTCGGCGGTGCAAATGATAGGGCGGCCTGGTCTGCCATTCCTCCGGATACGCCCCTTGATGTTTTACGAAAAAAGATCTGTCAGAAGACGATCAATTCTCATTAAGGGTATCTTTCCCTCCATCTGTAAGGATTGAAATTTTTGTTTTTTTATGCTTTCCAGGAAGTAGGAGTAATGAAATGAAATTATTCAAAAGGCTGATCTTCTTGACTCTTTTTCCCCTGCTGTTTGCTTATCCGGAAACCGCCGGCTGTGAAAATTGGCTCAAATATGAGGTGATCCGGGACGGCAGCGTCCTTTCCTATGACAAGGACAGCATCGCGAACAGAACCCGGCATATCAAACAGATCTGGTTTAAAAGGGAAGTATCTGATCAAAGCCGGGAGATATTGATTAAACGAATGAAGGCACAGGGGTTCCCGACGGCGGGATACGATAAATTGTCACACCACATCGTGTTATTCGTAATTAACTGCAAAGAAAAGAAATACAAGGCGTTATCCACGGCGGACATTGACATAAACGGCAAGGAACTGTTTCGAAACAGTTCCATCGAGCAGCCGAACTGGGAAGATGTTTTGTCGGACAATATTATGATCTACGGGTTGTACGAAGCCGCCTGTAACCCGACGCCGTGAAAGAATAGCGGGCACCCGGGGCCCCCGATCACGTCCTGTCGTTTATCCGAATGCTGCAATCGAGAAAACTCGGATGCCGCATGGCTCAATATTAACGGGTATGTGGTCCGTTTTGACCACGGTGCATAGGCCGCTGATGCAGTCCTCCAACGCCAGGGAATCCCTGCCTTTGATCAGGGAGGAAAGATCAACGGCGAAAGCATATGGATTTTGAATATCCAGATTAGCAAAAATCAGATAGCCCCGATCGCTTGGTTTATCCGATCGGCGCAATGCACCCAGGACGGCGCCGTGCCCGTTGTCGATCCATTCGAGATTACCTGCCTGATGAAACACAGGAGATGAGCGAAGGAGTCGGTTGATGATTCTGATCCCTTCCGCGATTCCGGTGTTTTCAGGGAATCGGTATTTATTCTTGCGACCCATGAAGTTTATTTTTTCCGGACATCCGCTTTCGGTGCCCTGGACGATGCCCGTCTGCCCTGTTCCCATAAGGGCGGTTACAGCGTAGCGGCTGACAGCGGCCTCGGCTTTGCCAAAAAGCTGGGCCGGAGCGCCCGTGTCATGGGTGGTCAAGGGGAGATAGAACCGGACCTTTCTCCCGATGTCGTGAATGTAACGAATATAATTCCTCAGGTTCTCGGCGTAGGGATATTCCCACTGGTTTGCCAGAAAGAGATTGATCTGCCATTCAGCTGCTTTCTTCAGGATGGTGTTGGAATCGGTGAAAAATTCCGCCGTGACAGCCAGGTTCGGGTAGGTCCGGCGCATTTCTTCCAGCAGTTCCGTGATAAAACCTTCATGGCTGGAATGGAGGTTGTCCAGGCGAATCATGCCGCCTGTCAGATCCGCAAAGTAAGACCAGAACAAGGCGTACTTTTTCATGTAACTCCAGATGTCTTTACGGATGTCGGGATGGGGGTGATCATAGTAGATTTTGACCAAGTCCTCCCATTTAAGCCAGGCGTTCATGTGCCAGCAACCGGAACGCTTGAGCCCGTCTTTTTCGGTCTTGTCCGGGACAATCCATTCCGGGCACATGCGCGCCATTCTGCTGCCGGTTCCGATGTGATTCAGGACGAGATCGAAACACAGGCGGATGCCCAGGGCCCTTGCCTTTTCAGTGAATTCCTGAAATAGCGCAAATCCGGAATCGTTTTCATTATTGATGTAGGCACAGTCGATGGAAAAAAGATCAAACGCGGCATAGGGGCTTTCCGTGTCGTCGAGACTGGTTAAGGGGAGCAGATGCACGGCATTAAAGCCCAGACCGGCAATCCGGGGAAGAAGATCGATCCAGTCCCGGATCGTTCCGGAAATCGGCGGGATCAGCGTGTACATCCTGATGTCCTTCAGGGGTTCCGGATCAACGATAACCCGGCTGAAGGGTACGCGGTCCCAATACCAGGTTTTCCCGTTATCAAGGGAGTATTTCAGCTTGAATTGATAGTTACCGCATTGTTTGATCGGATAGGACAGATGGTAACCATCGATTCCCTTTTGAAATTCGATTTCCCGCCACCTGTTCTGCGGACAGTCGATGTTGGTGTGCAAGAACACTTTTGCTGATGCAGCCTCTTTCAGAAATTCAACGTCCAGGCGAAGCTCGTCATTTTGGTAAAGACGGAAAAAATCATCGGGCACAACGGAGAAAGAACGGCGTAAAAGACCCTGTTTACCGATTCTCATGTTTCGAGATTTCAGCTGCGGGATTGCAAAGGGGATAAATGCGTCTGGGTTCTGAATGGCTCAACTCCACATTTTTGCCAAACTATAGCAAATTGAGGTGAGATGGCAATCATAAAAACGTTTAACCTTAGCTGTGAGTTAACTTAGCGTTGTTTACATATTCTATTTAAGCGACGAGATGGGAAATTCGCCTGGAACAAAACGGTAAAATTCCATGAATACAATGGTGAACATTTCTGTAAAATAAGGAGGGAGGGGAGGCTTCGAGGCCTCCCCGTTGGAGAGAGGGTTGATCGGATCGTTTGCTGTTTTACACGGCCAAATTCCGCGTTATGGTTTCTTGAATGGGTTGACTAAATTCGTCGCTTAAACCAACCGGAAAGGGAAAGACCTTTCGATCTTAATATCGGCAAGATCGGGTAAAATCTTTAAATCGCGGTGTGTTTAGGTGCAATATGTGTGACGGAAGTCACTCATGACAGAAAATTTTGAATAAAAGAGGGGTTGGGTGAAAGCGTTTTAAAATAAAAAAGCCCCGGATGTGAGTGCTCCGGGGCTTTTTTTACTCAAGAAAAAACCGGTTATTTTCTGATATAGGTTTCCATGACGGCCTGGACGCGCCGGTTCAACTGACGGCCTTCGTCCGTATCGTTGGTGGCGATGGGTTTCGATTCGCCATAACCGACGGCCTTCAGACGATCCGCGCTGATTCCGAATTTCTCCACCAGATATTTTTTGATGGCATCCACTCTGCGCTGGGAGAGTTTCTCATTGTAGGCATCCGTGCCCTTGCTGTCCGTATGACCTTCCAGGGTGGCCTTCTCCCAGGGGTAAGCGTTCATGTAATCCGCCACTCTCTTGATTTCATCGTGATATTTCGGTTTCACGTCGGACTTGTCGAAATCAAAGAGCACATTGAGATTGATGGTGACCTTCATGGGACAACCGTCCTTGTCCACCTTCAACTCGATGGGGGTATCGGGGCACTTGTCCAGATAGTCGTAAACACCGTCTTTATCCGTGTCGAGGGGGCATCCTACTTCGTCAACCTTGACACCGGCCGGCGTATCGGGGCACTGATCCAGTTTATCGATAACGCCGTCACCGTCCGTATCCGGTTCGGGTTCGACAACCGGAGCGGGCGCCGGAGGGGGAGGCGGAGGCAGTTCGGCTTTCGGTTTTTCACCGCCGAAGACGAACGACAGGCCCAGGGTGAATTCAAAGTTGTTGTTGTTCACATCCGTGACATAAATGTGCCGTGCATCACCGCGCAACGCGAAGTTTTCCGCGAAAAACCACTTGAAGCCAAGACCGTAATCGACCGCAAAGTCGTGGCCGTCGGCGCTGTTTTCACTTCCTTCGTCATAATCAAGGTCTCTTCCTCCGATACCGGCGGCAACGAACAGCACAACGTCGGTGTCGGGCAGGAAATTGTAGAGGGCTTCCACGCGGTAACCCAGCATGTCCGCATCGTTTTTGTAGGGTCCGTTAGGTCCATAGACTCGATCATCTCCATCTGCTTCCGCATAGTCGATCGCGGCCTCAATTGACCATTCCTGGGTGATGTTGTAACCGACTCTCACCCCATACACCAAGGCGGGATCCAGGTTTTCGTCATCGTCGAAAGCATAACCGCCGGCATAAGGAGTGATAGACCAGGCTTTGGCAAGGTTTGCCGCCGTTGAAGGTGTACACAGGATTAACACAGCCAACATTCCGAACAACATAAACAACAATTTTCTCTTCATCTTCTTCCTCCTCCATCCATAGTAAATAAACACCTTGAAATTCCTTAAGGAGTTGCCTGTTTATGCGTCCGGCAACCCACAACAACATGATGAAAATTAGGACTTTCCATTCCTGGGCATGAAACAAAAGTCCCTTCAGCAACGAAAATGATATCTAAAAAACGATTTATGAAATTTTTAAATCGCACAAATTAGACGAATTATCAATGCTATTTGTCCCATACGCATAAAAAATTTTTTGAAATGGCCACCTTAATAATCTTTTACAAAGCGAATCCGACGTGAATCAGAAGACAAACGCCAGAATAAATAATAGATAATGGGTGCTTAGCGTCTTGCTGTGGATGAAAAGCGTTTTTTGCGTAAGAGGAAAGAGGCGCTGTATGGCAGGGAAAGATTGGCTTTTTTAAACGCGGCCCTTTAATATAACTTCCAGGAGGCTGTAGGATATCTTCTGGTATGCATCCTTTTTGTCCGGATCGTTTGACAGGGATACCACGTCCACGTAATGCTCCGTGCCCCTTAATGCACCACGGGATGCAGACGCATGTCTGTTCAGCCTGATCTGTTTGTTATAGGCCTTTAATACGTTATCTACCTGATATGTCGAAATGGTCATAAACCTGTCCCCCGTGTTGCAAAAAAGTTTCTTTATTCTCTTTATCGGGCAGATACATGCCGATCATGAGCTAAAACGATGAAACTGATAAAAAACTGTGACAAAGTTCACAGAAGAACCGGGAAAATCAGGAACAAGATGAACAATCCCACCCTTTTATTGTAAACGGGGCGAACTTCTTATAAAAAAGACACGGGATGAATATTTTTCTTCATTCAGCAAACCTTTCTTGCGATACTCATTACTGGAGAGGCGACAAAGGTGCCGATGGTGGGACCAGTGATTAAGCGCATTACAATCAGGATTATTCTCAAATATACGCTGTTTCAAATGCCCGAGGTGCTTTTATTTGCCGCGGCTCTGACGGTAGCCGGGCGCTGGATGACCATACCACCGTGGTTTTTCTGGGGCTTCCTTTTTTTCCTGCTTGTCAAGAATATTGCGATCTTTCCCTTCGTCTGGCGCGCTTATGACAGCCGCGATGCAAAGCGATTGCATCAGTTGATCGGGAAGAAAGGCGTAGTCGTCGAACCGCTGCATCCCCAGGGAGTCGTGCGGGTCAACGGGGAGCTGTGGAAAGCGGAAGTATCCGACAAAACGGTACAGGTTAATCAAGATGAACCCATCCGGGTTGAGGATGTAAGGGGGTTCTGTTTGATCGTCGCCAAGAATGGATCCGGAATATAATTATTCGAAGTAAAGTCTCTTGATGTTCAAATGAACAGGAGGTGTGCAGTCATGGAGTACCCTGATCCGGAGGAGATTTTAAAACTGGCCTGCGGTTTTATGGGCGCCCGGATTCTACTGACGGGTGCGGAGTTAAATCTTTTCACGCTGCTGCAAAACCGATCCATGACCGCTCAGGAGATTGCGGAGCAGTCAGACATGGCACTCCGGCCGCTGGTGATTCTTCTGGATGCCCTCACAGCTCTGGCGTTGCTGAAAAAGGAGGAAGGCCGCTATCACTGTACCCCGCCTGTTTCCAGGTTTCTGGCAGAGGATGCTCCGGACTCGGTTTTGCCGATGGTCCTACACATGGCCCATCTCTGGCACCGGTGGGCCGGGTTGACGAATATGGTGCAGGGCGTCCCTTCCGTCCGCGATCTGGACTCGGATGCAAAAAGTGAAGCGAACCTGCGGGCATTTATCGGAGCCATGCATGTTGTGGGGAAGAATCGGGCAGAGGAAATTGTTGCCGGGATCAACGCGAACAACGCACGAAACCTCCTGGATGTCGGCGGGGCTTCGGGGACTTATATCATCGCTTTTCTCCGGGCCGTCCCTGAAATGAAAGCGACGTTATTCGATCAACCTGCGGTGATGGAGATGGCCCGGGAGCGTCTGTCAAATGAGGGCCTGTTGGCGCGGGTGACGCTTATACCTGGTGACTTCTATCGTGATGACCTGCCCCCGGGACACGATCTGGCCTTTATTTCCGCCATCATCCACCAGAACAATCCAGCACAGAACCTTGACCTCTACCGGAAGGTTTTTCGTGCCCTGGTTCCCGGAGGCCGAGTTGTGATTCGGGACCACATCATGGAAGCGAATCGTACGGAACCGCAAGAAGGCGCCGTTTTTGCCGTAAACATGCTTGTCGCCACCGACGACGGTGCGACCTACACCTTTGGTGAGATTAGAACGGGACTTGAGCAGGCGGGTTTTCATCAGATCACCCTTCTCCGGAAAGGTGAACATATGGACGGCCTCGTTGAGGCCTTCAAGCCGCGAAGAAAAGGCACTTAAAGGAGACAGAATGAATTGCCGCCGGCTCAACCATCTTCATTATCCAAGCCGTAGAAATGCATTTTCAACCGGAGAGTTTTTCGATCGATTCCCAGAATCCGAGCCGTCCGACTCCGGTTCCACCCCTGATTTTGAATCGTCTGCAAGATCTGCTTCCGTTCCGCCGATTGCAAAGGTGTTAAGAGCGATGGCTGCGTGATCAACGGATGCCGAAAACGTTCAGGAAGATGTTCCGGCCGGATGACCGGGTAGGGAGAAAGTAAATGGGTCTGGTGGAGCACATTTTCCAGTTCCCGGACATTGCCCGGCCAGTCATAGGCATGTAGCAGCGCCATCGCTTGGGAAGACACGCATATCCCCGGCATCTTGAACCTCTGGAGAAAGGCTTCGGCCAGTTGGGGGAGATCTTCCTTGTGTTCGCGAAGCGGCGGCGTCTTCAAGCGAACGACAAAGCGGAACATCAGATCGGCCCGAAAGCGTTGTTTGACAACTTCCTGGTCCATATCGCGGTTGGTCGAGGCGATGACCCGAACGGCCGGATGCCGGATTATATGGTTACCCAGACGCCGCACTTCTCCGTTTTGCAGAAATCGCAGCAGTTTACCCTGGAGAGCAGGCGCCATTTCTGTAATTTCATCGAGGAAAAGCGTGCCGCCTTGAGCCGTTTCGATCAGGCCGGGATGGGAGCGATCCGCTCCGGTAAAGGCCCCTTTTTCATAACCGAACAGTTCGGATTCCAGCAGCGCCTCAGGAATTGCGCCGCAGTGGATGATCCGGAAGGGGTTTTCCCGGCGCACACTGAGGTCATGGAGCGCACGCGCGGTCAATTCTTTCCCTGTTCCGCTTTCTCCTTCAATCAACACACTGGCGCCGGAGTCGGCCACACGGGCCACCTGCCGGTAAAAGGTCATCATGGCGCGCGATGTTCCGGTAAAGCGGGGAGGCGTATCATCAGCATGAGGCAACGGGTCGATCCGTTTCCTATAGACTTCTTGGACTTGTCTAACGTGTCTTACGGCGGCTTGGACCGCATCCGTCGAGAAAGGTTGGTGGATATAGTCCCAGGCTCCCCAGTTTATGGTGTCACGGGCGCTTTCCAGTACTCCGGCAGGTAAAATCAGGATCAAGGGAACCTCCGGCATGGCGGCACGTAGAGGTTTGAAGCTGTCCTGACGTACTGATTGAATTTCAGCGATAATGAGATCATAATGCAACCGGCCCGCCGGTTTGAAAATCGGCGGGCCTGAGCATGAATTGATAACGGTCCCGGAGGCTTGTAATGCCTCCCGTATAAAACAAGCGGTATGGTCATGGGCGATGACCAGAATACGCGTTGCCATTTTTCATCCCCCCGGATGATGAAAAATTACAGCGCCGGAAAGAGATTACAATCCTTTCTGCGCAATGTAAGCCGCCAGGTCGGCGACACGGCAGGAATATCCCCACTCGTTGTCGTACCAGGCGACGACCTTAACCATATTTTCGTTCAATACCGTGGTAAACTCCACATCCACGATTGAGGAGTGGCTGTTTCCCTTGAAGTCCATCGACACCAGGGGCGTTTCCTCACAACACATGATTCCTTTCAACTCTCCGGCTGCGGCCTGCTTCAGGGCGGTACGCACAGCGTCGGTTGTGGTTTTGGTTTTGAGTTCCGCCACGAAATCGACGACGGAAACCGTCGGAGTGGGTACCCGCAGGGCATAGCCGTCGAAACGGCCCTTCAAGTCCGGAATGACCAGAGAAATCGCCTTGGCAGCGCCGGTTGTCGTCGGGATAATGCTGAGTGCTGCGGCGCGGGCCCGGCGAAGATCCTTGTGCGGCAGGTCAAGAATGCGCTGGTCGTTGGTGTAGGCGTGAATGGTGGTCATCATGCCCTTTTCGATTCCGAAAGTCTTGTGGATTACCGAAACGGGGGGCGCCAGGCAGTTCGTTGTACAGGAAGCATTGGAGAGAATATGGTGTTTCCCAGGATCATAGGCGTTTTCATTTACGCCCATGACAACTGTCAGGTCTTCCTGCTTCGCCGGTGCGGAAATGATGACTTTCTTGGCGCCGCCGGCCAGATGGACCGCTGCCTTAGGTCCCTCCGTAAAAAGCCCCGTGCTTTCTACGACAATGTCTACCCCTTCATCTTTCCAGGGAATTGCCGCTGGATCTTTACAGGCAAAACTTTTAATGGGTTTGCCGTTGATGATTAGGGTATTTTCAGCTGTCGCGACATCTCCGCAGAAACTGCCGTAGTTTGAATCGTATTTGAAGAGATGGGCATTGGTTTTCACGTCAAAAAGATCATTGACGGCAACCACTTCCAATTTTTCGCTGTATTTCTCGATGACGGCTTTCAATACCTGCCTGCCTACGCGTCCGAAACCATTAATGCCGATCCGCACCATAAAAACCTTCCTTTCTTTCTCTGTTGAAAATGAACATGGACACCCTTCAAGCCTGTCCTATGTATGATGAATCATCTTTTTGATTTCACAGCGAAAGCAAGCCGTGAAACCGCAATCTTTTTCGCTGAATGGGATAACGCAAAAGACCGGCAATGTCAAAGAGAAAATGCCGCTGGACCTTGCTTCACTCATTTCGCGATTCCTTTGTGGATACAAAAAAAGGTACGGAAGAAGTTATTTCCGTACCTTTTTGGGGAGGGACCGTTTTCGGTTAATTTTTACGAAACGGTTTTAGCTTTCGTAGGTTTTTTCGCGGAACCTTTCTTGACCTTGACTTTAATGGCCTCTTTCTGACCGTCCTTGTCGGTATAATAAACGGTAACCCTTTCGCCGACCTCGGCCTTGACCGGCTTGAGCAGGGCGAATTCCATCGTTTCCACCTTGCCCTTCTTCTTGAATTCAATTTTGATTTTCGTGTCCGTCAGATTGATCACGGTACCGGTTTTTTGCTTTTTCGCAATTTTTTCTTTCACCGGGTCCGTTTTTGCCGTGGCGGCTTTCGCCTGACCCATCGCCATGGCTGTCAGGGTAAAGAGAAAGACAAAACCGATCACACACACCATAAAACGTTTCATCCATGACACCTCCAAGTTGAATTTGGCCAGATAAAGCAGCTTACATGCCATGCCGGCAGCAAAAAGAGCGTGTGCGATAAAGCGTTTAATATTGATCAGTTACAAAAACATTTCCGCCATGGTACGAGACACCGACCCGCCTGATGGATTCTTTTTTCCCCAAAGCTGGGGAATTTTTCTTCAGAGAGGTTTTCTCAGACGACGGTATACCCAGCAGTGGATGAAGAAAAACCAGGCCATGCCTCCGCCCAGGTGGATCATTTTCCGGGCGACGCGACGGATTTCCCGTTGCGCAGAAACTTTACGGTCCGCCAGGTACATGCCGAGGAGACCCTTGTTGATCATCCGATGGAAACGGGCGTCGGGGAGTTCGCCGATACGAAGAGCGGCCTGACGGTAAAAATGGGTTAGACGGCTGGTCAGCCGTTTTTCGGATGGATAATAGGCGCAGAAATTCAAGTCGCCGCTCAGGCGATCTTCTTCCTGATCAATTAAATAGTCGAGCAGGATGTGGAGTCCCTGTACCCAAGGGAAATAGGCTTCCCTGATCTGTTGAACCAGGGAAGGGGTCAGGCGGTTGGCGAAGGCATATGAAACGAGGCAGAAGATTCCCAGGGTGGAACCGGTGCAGGCGGAAAACTCGTACCAGGTCATCTCGGGGAGATGGCGCTGATACGCAGTGAACCATGTTTCCAGACGGGGTTCCCGTTCCTCTTTCCGGACGTGTTTATGGATTTGAAGTTGGCAGTAATAATCAGCCAGATCGCGAAGCGTCGATGCGATAATATGGTATTGCGGCAGCGCTTTCAGTGCATCCCGGCAGGTTTCCACGAGAGCAACCAGATAACCCCCATCCTCCTGTTCCGGATGTTTTTTGTAATAAGGGATGATAGATTCCGCTGGCGACAGGGCATGACACATCGATTGATGGAGGAGGGCGAAATCTTCGGGATCACATGAGGTACTTCGGTCGCAGAGATTGTCCAGATAGTCGCTGATAGTCTGGTAGGCAATAATGAACCGGATAGCCTCCGCATAACGGTCGCCCGCCAGAAGTGCATAAATCGACCCGCCTTCACAGTGGAAGGTTTTACTCCGGATGCTCAACAGGGCCTGCCGCCGCAGTTCCGCATCGGGAATCGTTGCGGCTTTTGCTGCCCACGCCGCCAGATGGCGATGGACAAGGGGGCGGACCTGAAGAAAAATCCGGGAAGTCATCACGACCAGGGATTGAGGAACATTCACGGTTCACTTTTTCTCCCTTTATGGTATTGGTCAAATAGATCAACTAAAATTTTGTAACACAGGGACGGCATTTCCTCAAGACAAGGGGTTGTGAGCAGGCAAAATTATGGCCGGGGCGGGAAGAAAAGAAAAAGCATACGATGTTATCGTTGTCGGGGCCGGGGCGAGCGGCATGTTGGCCGCGGGACAGGCCGCCGAGGCGGGGGCGCAGGTGCTGCTTTTGGAGAAGATGGATCAGCCGGGAAAGAAAATCCTTCTGAGCGGCAAGACCCGCTGCAACCTGTCCAATGTAAAGGACTTGAAGGGTTTCATTGCCATGTTCGGTGAAAACGGTCCCTTTCTTTACCGGGCGTTGCATGAATTTCCGCGGGAAAACCTCCTTTTGCTGCTCAGGTTTTACGGTCTGGAAACAAAGGTGGAACGCGGCGGAAGGATCTTTCCCGTTACCGATAACGCCCGGGACGTTGTGCGGGTTTTGCTCCAGTATCTGGGGAATCATGGTGCCGCTTTTTACACGGGAGCCAAAGTGGTTGGTCTTGATTGCCGGGAAGGGCGAATCGCCGGGGTTCAAACCGAGCAGAACCGATACCCGGCAAAAGCCGTGGTGTTGGCTACCGGCGGTGCAACTTACCCGCTGACCGGCTCTACCGGAGACGGCTACCGGATGGTGAGTCCGCTCGGTCACACAATTGTGACGCTTCGTCCGGCCCTCGTGCCGCTGATCGTCAAGGAGATTGACCTGGCTGCCTCGATGCAGGGTGTGAGCCTCATGCATGTGCGGTTGACCGCTTTTGCTTGCCCGGCCGAAAAAATCAATATTAACCTGATTCCTCCTTACGAAACCGGCCGCGGCATCAGGACTAAAAAACCACCTGAGCCCATTCTGGAGAGTCGTCAGGGGGAGATGATGATGACCCATTTCGGCATCGGGGGGCCGATCACGCTTTTGATGAGCCTGTCGATCGTCGATGCTCTGGAGCGCGGTTCCGTCAGTGTATCGATCGATCTCAAGCCCGCCCTTTCCCTCAAACAACTCCAGGATAGACTGCAACGGGATTTCAATCAGCATGGGAAACGCACCCTCCGGCGCATCATGGGTGATGTTGTCCCACACAAGATGGTGGAGCCCCTCATCGGTCTGTCAGGGGTGGATGGCGAACGTCCCGCTAATCAGATTTCTGCGGCGGAGCGGGGGGAAATTGCTATTACATTAAAATCCCTGCGATTCAATATCGTCAGGCCTTTGCCTTTATCCCGGGCGGTGGTGACCGCAGGCGGGATTTCGCTCAAGGAGATCGATCCAAAAACGATGGCGTCCCTGAAGGTGCCGGGTCTTTACTTCTGCGGGGAGGTGATGGATATTGATGCCGATACGGGGGGATACAATCTCCAGGCTGCCTTCTCAACGGGCTGGCTGGCGGGGGACTCGGCCGCCCGGTACGCCCTTGGTCCAGCATAAAACAAATTCGAAGATGCAGGGAAAAGAGGATTTTCTGTGTTTTTTTTGCCGTGAAACCACTGAAGGGAGAAATGCTTGAAGATGAAGACCATACTTAAGAAGATTTTTGAAAGCAGGGTGTTAACCATCACTATCTTGTTCTTTGTGTTTCTCATTGTTTTAATGGTCATGGATACATTTAAAAATAAGAATGGCGACTGGGTCGCCCTGAAAACCAGAGATTTTATGAACGGGGTGAGTTACTATGATCAAAATATCAAGAAAAACGCAGTTAACTCCAACCCGCAGGTCAGGATAAAAACAGTTTATACAGGTGACGGAAGGGAATTTTTTATTAACTTCATTACGAACTTTATCGCCAAGGGGGGACCCGAAAATATGTTGGAAGGTTTTTCCTATGTCATCAACCATGACGAACTGGACTGTAAGGCGAAAAAGTATAAACTTCTGTCGACGACGCTCTATGATGAGAAGGACGTAGTCATCTATACCATGACACACCAGAAAGAGGAATGGAAGGACATCCCCTCCAAATCTGATTTGGCGGAATTGGCGCAGGAGATATGTAACTGACCGATTGGAAACGCGGTTGAAGAAGCTGTCTTCAACCGCGTTTGGGATAAGTAATTGCCGTCAAACAAGATTATTGAGTATCCACGGCAATTATTTCTTGAAGATTTTAAAAAGTTTTTCGAGAGATGATTTTTCAACATTAACGAGGGAGTCGAATTCACCTGCATCGAGCCACATGCCCCTGCAAGTGGGGCACTCATCGATCAACATGCCCTTGAAATCCAATTCCACGAGATCCATTCCGCACTTCGGGCATTTCATGAAGTGCAGCGACCTCACATGTTCCATTTCTTCTTTTGATTGGCTGCTCTTTTTCCTTTCAGATACCTGTTTAATCAATTCCTTTTCAATCCTTGCAAAATACTCATCTTCATGTTCCGTTGGTTTCAGCGGCATTATAACCTCCTGGCTTTAGTTTTTGGAAAAGAAATCGAGATCAGTTTATTTTTTTTGTTCCTGCATAAATCATCACATGGTTAATTTATATATTAATAAGGGTTTGCTCTGTCAATGGAATTCTGGAATCATCACCATACCATTACCACAGCGAATATTGTAACAATTTAATATGATTAAGCTAAAACCTTTTTTGGGTGGATGCCTGCGGTGTGTTTATCGCTTTCAAATGGATGTTTCGCTTCTGCAGTTTAGCTTTCATGCGCAGTTGATAGACCGGCAGGGCGGTTTATTCCTGAGAAGTCACGACAGCCATCGCAGATTTATATCTGATACGTAAGCGGAAATCCGGAGTTTTTCATCGATTTAACCGATACTTGCCGGTGTTTTAAACTCCTTGACAAGGTCCGGATGTTCAGATAATAGAGGGCTCCTGTTGAGCAAAAAATAGTGGGCCGATGTAGCTCAGCCGGTAGAGCAACTGATTCGTAATCAGTAGGTCCGCGGTTCGAATCCGCGCATCGGCTCCAGAATTTCCAAGTCTCTCGCTCTTGACAACGGGAGGCTTTTTTTCATTGGGGGGAACCCCCTAAAAAATAAAGAGGAAAAGAAAAATGGCAGAAGAAGAAAAATCAGCATGCAGTTCTTGTGGAAGTGGAAGCACCCAGGGTCAGCAGAATGAATTCCAGCAGTTTCTTGAACAGGAGGAACTCAAGGACCGTATGGGGAAAATCAAGCATAAGATCCTGGTCCTGTCGGGAAAAGGCGGCGTGGGGAAAAGCACGGTTGCCACGAATCTGGCGGTCTCCCTTTCCAAAGCGGGGAAGACCGTGGGCCTGCTGGATGTGGATTTTCACGGGCCAAGCATCCCGACGCTTTTGAAGCTCGAGGGTAAACCAGTTTATCAGAGCGAGGAAGGCCTGATTCCCGTCGAATTTTCCTTGGGGATCAAGGTCATGTCGGTCGGTTTTCTGCTGCGGGAGCAGGACGAGGCGGTCATCTGGCGGGGACCGATGAAAATCGGTTTTCTCAAGCAGCTTCTGAAGGACGTGATCTGGGGCGAGTTGGATTATCTGGTCATCGACTTCCCTCCCGGAACGGGCGATGAGCCGCTATCGATTGCCCAGATGATCCCGGAATGCGACGGTGCCGTCATCGTGACGACCCCGCAGAACTTGTCACTGAACGATGTCAAAAAATCCATCAACTTCTGCCGGCGGATTAAGATTCCTGTCCTGGGTGTGATTGAGAACATGAGCGGTCTGGTATGCCCCCACTGCCAGCAGGTGATCAACCTCTTCAAGAAGGGCGGTGGTGAGGAGATGGCAGCCAAAATGGGGGTGCCCTTCCTGGGACGGATACCCATCGATCCCCATATCGTAGAGGCATCCGATCTGGGCGAGCCCTATGTGGACCGCCACGGAAACAGCGAAGGCGCGGCGGCCTTTGGCCGGATCGTCCAGCACTTGATTGACCTGAAGAAATAAGGATTGCCCTTACTTAAGATAAGGGTTATGCTGCAAAAAAAGGTTCCCGCAAGGGAGACACGCTGCCGGTTCTGAAACCACGGAATCTTTATGAAACGAGTTGAATCGCTTCTCGTTACGGAAGAGACCATCGTCAATGTCGTCAAACTGACCGCCATGCTCAAGGAGAACGATTCCCTGGCGATTCTCATGTACGGCGCTCCCGATCCCGACGCGATTTCCTCCGCCATGGCTCTGCGGGAGCTCATCGATCAAAAAGTTGGTCTGGACCGATGCGTCTTTGCGGCCACCCAGCCCTTCATCCGGCACCAGAATCTGGAATTCGCCCGCTCCATGGGGATTGAAATCCCCCTCATCGACAAGGTTAACCTTCACGATTACCGCCTGATCGCGGTGGTCGACAGTCAACCATCCTTTTTCGGGAAAAGTCTCGATTCCATCAAACCCCAGATTGTTCTTGACCACCACCCGCGAACCCCGGGTTGGCATGCCGAACTGGACGATGTCCGCCGGGGTTACGGCGCCCTATCGACGATTATGACAGGGTATCTTCTGGCCGCCCATGTGCGGATTCCACGCATCCTCTATACGGCCCTTTTATATGGTATCCGTAGTGATACCAACAACTTCGAGCGGGACGCCCGACTGGAAGACATCGGCGCGTACTATCTTACTTTTGCACGGGCCAACCGGGAATTGATCCGGCGTATTGAGATGAATCAGATACCCGAGCGGTACCTGAAGTATTTTGATTTTGCCTACCGCCATAAACACCGCCAGCGGGAAAAAATATTCTGTTTTCTGGATACGGTGGAGAACGCCGATGTATGTGTGCAGGTGGCGGATTTTCTCCTGCGGATCATACAGATTTACTTTGTCGTGGTGGCGGGAATCGTCCGGGATCGATTGATCGTTATCTTACGTGGCGACGGCTACCGGATGAACTGCGGCGCCATTGCATCCCGGACGTTCGCCCGCCTGGGAAGCGGCGGCGGTCACCGCAGCGCCGCCCGAACCGAAATACCACTGGAGGTCTTGAAAGAACATCTCTCCGGCGATCTGTCCTATGAGAACGTAGAGCATTTTCTGCTCCAGAGCCTGGAGGTAAAAAGGCAACATCCGCGGGGTGATTTAAAACAGGAAAAGGGGTGACAATACGACACCCCTTTTCCTGTGATACTCGATGCAGAATTAATTTTCTGATTTTGCCGGGCCGGCCGTTTCCGTTGAGGAGGTCTTCTCCGGCTTTTCCTTTTTCTCCCTCTGGGTTGAAGGTTTCTTTCCGCCGTAATCCGTAATGTACCAGCCGCTCCCCTTCAGATGAAACGACGAAAGGGACAGAAGTTTGCTGACCGGTCCCTTGCAGAAACGGCAATGGGTGATTTCCGGCTCCGTGATTCCCTGAAATTCCTCAAATTCTTTTCCGCACTTATGGCATTTATACTCATAAATGGGCATGGCAAAAAACCTCCTGATAAAACTTAATGGAAGATGGCTTCCAGATTATAGCGTTTGCTGAAACAATCGAGGACCAGATCCAGGTGTGGATGATCCGCCGGTTTCAGAATGTCCTGCGTAATGGTGTTAACCGTTTGCTCTTCAACCGCTTTTCGGTCGTCGTCCATGTCAAAATCAGCAACACCCTCGGAAAAACGGGCGACATGCACCAACTCATGGGCGGCTATATACAGCAGCAGCGGTGACAACCGGACGAAAGACCCGGCCCGGTCTACAGCATCGAGGATCCGGTGATCCTGCAGGCAAATCCGGTAAAAATCAAGCCGGTCGTCGGCTTCGACACCCTCCTTTTTATAGCCGTACTTGCAAAGATGGGCGAAAACACTGTCGTTGATTTCATGGTGTTCCAGGTTGACCCGAGTCTTGACATCGTAGCGCCAGTTTTTAACGGCGGTCGGCGTCATGCGGAAATGGCGGGAGACCATTTTTTCCGCCAAGATAAATGACCGGTTGGCCTGAGCGATTTCGTTCGAATTGAAACAGCGATCCATCACCACCCTCGCCATAAACCCTTGACCTGACTCCTTTTTGTCAACTTCCTTACAAATTCGGCGTTAATATATCCATCGACGGGTCTTTGTCAAATTATTTTATCGCACTGAAATTGCAGGATATTGATGGGAAAGATACTGGAAAATAGAATTCATCGAGTGTGGTACTGCTCCGGAGTAATGATTCGTTAACGTGCTATCAAGAAAAAAATAAAAGCAGCAAATAATGTTGCGACATACGGGATCCACACTCTAAATCTGAATGCACAATGAAGAAAATCCACAAAATTCTTGCCAATGCTTAGTTCATCCGAAATCAAAGGGGTACATAAATAAGAGTTTTTTCTTAAAGCTTCTTACACGATTTTAGATCTCTCAATCGCTCTGTGAACAGGAACGCGTTGTATTGCGTCAGTTATCCAAAACGCAAACGTGGTGAATGAGGATATAAAAGAAATTGTTGCTTACATATTAAAGGGTGTTTGTTGAATAGGGCGAGAGCAAGAGCAGTGATCAAGGAAAATAACCAGGCATGTCTTTGAAATATTGTCCCTTCGATTCGTCCGATTATGGCTGACAGCAACTTTAATTCCTCAATAGCAACTGAACGTTTGTCATCATCCATAATTGGTTCTCCTTAACGATTAACCTCCTTGATCTGTTTTTCCGAAATTTACATCCTCCTGCTTCATTTAATCAAAAAGGAGAATAATAATATATGTCATAAAATCAATATGATTTGAGTTAATCCTCGGGGTATTTCATGGTTATAAAGACCAAAAGCCGAGAGGGATATTGTATAGAAAAAGTGGCAACGTTACTTTCCCGGTGTCTTTTCCAGGTCCCAGATGAAGGTGACGCCGCTGTTCGGGAAAATCCACTCCCGACTGTCGATTTTCAGCTCGATCGATTTGCCCCGTTCCTTGACGACTTCGGGATAAGGATTCTTTCCGGCGAAAAAGGCCACCTCCCGGACATTCTGTAGTTTTGTATCCCGATAGTCGAAGGTGATGTCCAGCCCTCGGGTGGGGTAAACCAGATAAACGGAGAAGGTGTTGTTGTCTTTGGCTTTCTTCGTAACGATTTCGATTTCCAGCTTGACTGGCCTGTTGACCTTGTCCGTGAGGATATCGCCGCCGCACCACACCTCATAACCCCGGTCCGTGTGGGTTGACCGGATCAGGGGAATCATCTCTCCGTCAACGGCGACCTGCACGATCCGGAAATCCCGTTCCATGACCTGGTTGTCCCCGCGGCTGAACAGCCAGCGGTACTCACAGCGCGGGTCGTGAAACAGGGCGGCCAGTTGCTCGTTGTTCCGGGCGCAGCCGATGAAGAAGATCTCGCTCCGGATGGCTTTGATGTATTCGATGTGGGTGGTCACCTTGAAAAATTCACCCGCCTGAGGATCCGCCCGTCTCTCCTTTGACGTGAATTCGGCAATCTTGATATCGTAGCGGAAGTCCGTCCGCAGTTCGAGCTGCCGGTCGCCTTTGCCGAAGAGGGTCTCGAACATTTCGTAGTAGATCGCATCACCCAGTTCTTCGTTTTTGGCCCGGGTCTGGAAGCACTGGCGGATGATATTGTCGATCCGGGACAGGGTTTTCTCCTCTTCCGGAATGTAGATGCGTCGCAAACGCGGTTCCACCGCGCCCGCCTGTCCCTTGTGGATAAAGATCCGGGGCGCTCTTTTTCCAAGCATGCATAGGATTTCATAGCTGATGGTGTTGACCCGCGCCGCGATGTCGTTGGCGGTGATTTCTTCCAGACCGTCTTTGCCCATGAGGGTAACCACGTCGCCAATCTGGCAGTCCGGGATATGGGACACATCGATGGTGCACATATCCATGGAAATCCGGCCGACGACGGGGGCCCGTTTGCCCCGGATCAGGGCTTCGCCCCGATTGGAAAGGATGACGCCGTAACCGTCCCCGTAACCGACGGGAATGGTGGCGATCAGGGTAGGTCGATTCGTCACGTAGGAGCGGCCGTAGCCGATGCTGTAGCCCCGGGGAAATTTTTTGACCAGAGCCACCCGGGTCTTGAAACTCATGACCGGTTCCAGGTGTGCCCGGTCCTGTGTATCCCGGGAGGGGTAGATGCCGTAGGTCATCAGACCCGGCCGAACCAGATCAAAATGAAACGCCGGATAATTCAGGATGCCGCCGCTGTTGGCCATGTGCCGGATGGGAAAGGTCAAGCCTTCGCGGCGGAGCTTTTTCAAAAGATCCAGAAACAGACGTCCCTGTTCCCGGCTGTAGTCATTGATTTGTTCTCCGGAAGAGAGATGGGTGAAGATGCCCTCCAGGATCAGGTTGGGACACCGGGCGATTTCGTGGATGGCCCGCAAGGCCTCTTTATACATGGTGCCGCCGCGGCCCATACCGGTGTCGATTTCAATATGGATAGGTCCGGAAATGCCCGCCTCCATGTATTTGTGCTGGAGTATCCTGGCGAAATGGACATCCGATACGGAGGGGATAAGACGATATTTAATGATTTCGGATATTTCCGACTCCATGGAGGGGCTGAGGATCAGAATCGGCGCGGTGATGCCGCTGACCCGCAACTGCACCCCTTCGTCGGCGTTGGCGACGCCAAGCCAGGACGCCCCGTTTTTCAAGGCCATATTGGAAATCTCGATGGCACCGTGGCCGTATGCATCCGCTTTGACCACCTGGAGAATCTGGACGGAAGGACCGACCAGACGCCGCAACTCGTTCCAGTTGCGGTCAAAATGGTCCAGATCGACTTCGACCCAGCTTCGATATTGTTCTTCCTTCACGTCAACCCTGCTTGACCGTTTTGTTATCGCTGCTCTGCGGGGGAAGCCGCAGAGCAGCGAATTGATTCATCAATGATATCAGCCAACTGTGCCGCATCGTTAATATCCACACAGGGAACGCCCAGATCAAAGGGCCGATCACTGGCAATGGCCAACAGATTGTCGTTTTTTGTGCAGAGAAGCTCATGATTCATAACGGAGCGGAACACCTCAATTTTGGGATGATCGTTTCTCTTGTAACCTTCGGAAAGAATCAAGTCCACGTCATGGACATAACGATCCCGGATTTCCGCCAGTTCATGATCCCGATCTACATCTTCGACGATGCCGATTTTCCAAGGGGACGAGATGATCGTCATGCGGGCGCCGGCCTTTTTGTGACGCCAGCTGTCTTTTCCCTCGTGGTCCATATCGAAGCCATGGACGTCATGCTTGATCGTGGCGACGCGATAGCCCCGCTTCACCAGTTCAGGAATGAGTTTTTCGATCAGGGTCGTTTTTCCCGAATCAGATCGGCCGACAATAGAAACTATGGGTATCATTGCTAAATCCTTGTAATTATGATCAAAATCTCCAAGTATCGAGTGATGCAATTGCCGCATCATTCGGGAACATATCATTTCGAGCGAATGCAAGAAATCTTAATCCTGGGCAATAATATCTCTGAAAGATTTCTCCCTGCGGTCGAAATGACATTGCGGCTCGTGAGCCGGTATCTTGGCGTTACGGAGAATTGGTCAGAGCCGTTACTGGAAACATGTTCTCTATACCCCAAAACTAATCCTTCAGCAAATCCAGTTTTTTCCGGGTCAGCCCCGCCTGCTCTTTTTCTCCCCGGGCGTCCTGTAATCCCGCCAATTTTTCCAGATAAATCAGCAGGACCGCCTTCCAGCCCTGTCGGGAGGCGGTATCGATGGCCGTTCGGTATCCCCGCTCCTTGCAGAGGCGCTGTTTGTCGCAGACGGAAACGGCAATGATTTGCGAACAGGGGTCCTCGATCCGGCCGATGGCGTCGGAAGCGGCTTCTTCGTCTCCCCGTTGCAGAGCGGCGGCAAAATCCCGGTATTGCCCCGGAAGCAAGGCGGGGATCAGCTCTCCATTATTTCCTCGGAGGAACCGGAAGAACTGTTCGTTTTCCGGATCGGGGGCGATCTCCCGGACGGCAAGAAAAGCTTCTTCCGACCAGGGACGCTGCAGAACGGTTTCCATGGCCATCCGCGTCAGGTAAACCCGGCCCAGACGCTTCAAATTGCCGCTTCTTTTCGTTTCGACGACGGCTCTTTCAAAATACGGACCGGCCAGGGCGTCTTTCCCCTCGAGGATGCTTGATTTGTAGCTTTCCAGGGCGTTGTAGCTCTGATAAGTCCAGTCGGGAACCGGTGCGGCGGAACAGCCGAGAATCAGCCAGATCAGGGAGAAAAGCAGGGCCCGTTTCATGGAAGTTGTATCTCCTTTTCTTTTCCTGAAGACAGAATGCCGTCGATTTTTCGCGACAGGTTTTTTACAGCCGTTACGGTCGCATCAATTTCACTGCGGAGTACTTTCAGATCCTTTGTGGAATCGGAGGCATCGGTGCTGATTTGATTGATATTATCAACCGTTGTATTCAATTTGTCCAATTTGAGCAGAATATCTTTCAAAATACGATTGACAAGGGGCAGGGTTCCCTCGGGATTATAAACCTGCTCGTCCGTATGCTTGAGTATGCTTTCGATATGCCGGATGGATTCATGAATGGAACGTACACTTGCTTCTTCACCCAGCACAAGTTCGGCGACCGATTTCTTGTTGGCTAAATTGGCACTCACCTTCTCCGTATTACCGATGATTTTATTGATATTTTCGTTCTGACCGGCCAGGTTTCCCGTGATCTGCTCAATATTGGCGACTGTCTGATCGAGTTTTGCCAAAATGGGCTGGGCCTTGTTGATGAGTTGATTGATGTCGTCGACGATCAGCACTTCCGACTGGGAATCGGGTGCTAGATGCGGTGCGGCGAGGTCGTCGGTATAGACGTTGATTCGGGCCGTGCCGATGACCGGGCGGACCATGGCAAATTGGCTGTTTTGGCGAAGCCACTTGGTATGTCGATCCAGAACGCTGATCCGAATGATCACCATACCCTTGTCGTTTAATTCAAGCTCCGTTACCTTGCCGATTTTAAAGCCGGAAAAAAGAACAGGCATGCCCTCCGTCAAGCCTTCGCCGGAAATCGAATACAGGGTATAGGCATGTTCGGTCTCAAAAACACCTTTCTTGTAAGCAACGTAAGAAATTGAACTGACGATCAGAAGGGTGGTGAGCAGGACAAACAGACCGACTTTGAATTCCCTTTTAAGCTTCATCGAAGAGCCCATATTTATTTTTTTGCCAAGTATAATCAAAAATATAACACTTTGTAAACAGATCATTAACCGTGTACAGGACTTGATGCAGAAAGCGGCTGTCGCCGTGAGAAGACAGGATTTCAAAGGGTCTGTCCAGGATCAGAACGCCCTGGGGAACCATGGCTGCCCTCAGCACCATGGCACAGAATCGTTCCTCTTCAGTCAAGTGGGAGTTTCTCTTGTAAAAAATGGGTTCCATCTGAAATCGCCGGAGCAGATGCCGCGCCATTTCAGCGGCCTGATCAACCGGCAGGTTTTCATGGTATTGCTTAATCAGGGCAATATTCACCCAGACGTTCAGGTTCGAGATGAGCGGAATATCAAGGGAAACCCATCCCAGAGGATGATCGTACTGATGCGGCAGATCTTCGAGAACGCGTGCCAACTGTTCCTCATCGGGAAGGTAGGTTATATGAATCTTATGATTAATGACAGCACCTCGATCATGACGATAGCAATGAAAACTTTGACCATACCGTTCAGAACGGAAATGGGAATGCTCGTCAGTTCCTCCGTGGCCGTCATGCCCCGGCGAATGGGAATCAGGGCGATGAAGAATCCCAAAGTGATACACTTTGCGAACATGATAACCAGGTCGGAGAAAACGGCGGAGTTCAGTAAATCGACGGCATAAACATCGATGCTCATGCCGAAAAAGACCTTCAAAAAGAGAAAACCGCTGATGAGTGCGCAAATGGAGAACAGGGCGCTCAGCAGCACGACGGACAGGATGCCGCTGATGACACGCGGGACGAAAAGATAATTCACCACATCGATCTGAAAAGCGTCCAGTGTCCGGATTTCATTATTATAC
Organism: uncultured Syntrophales bacterium; assembly: GCA_964494155.1. Lineage (GTDB taxonomy): Bacteria > Desulfobacterota > Syntrophia > Syntrophales > JAAYKM01 > JAAYKM01. The sequence goes on along the minus strand of CAZBQX010000013.1, from coordinate 13,737 downwards.
TTCATTACCGCGATTTCCGTATTGATCGCCGAAGATGACCGCAGTGTGATTAAGACCACGGTGATGAAAGGAGACAGTTCGGTGACCACGAAACCCATGAGAATCTTGCCCAGATATTCCGCCAGGCCGAAACTCTTGATGGCCTGAAAAACGATTCCAACCAGGAGAGAACCGAAGATGACGGAGATGAAAAGAAACAAAGGCAGAATTTGAAGGGAGGTAAAATAGATCTGGTTGATCAGGACCATTTTCGTTGCGCTGTTGTAGGTCTTCCGCTTCAACAGGCGGCTGATAACCAGCTTGGAAAAGGCGAGAAATTCGAAGAGTTCAGTCAGGCTCGTGATCGTCCTGTGGCCGATATAAGTGATGATTTCAAACATTATCATCCGTCCTCAAGGTCTGTCGGAAGCTGTTGTGAGAATGGTTGTTACTTAACACAGGAATATGCCTCGGTGCAAATAGAGTGTTTTTTTGGAGAACGTAACAGATATTTGTAATATTTCATTATTTGTGCTACAAGCCGCGCATGATTGCAGGCAGGTTTGCCTAATGAACCAGGAGGTAGTTTATGGCTTTGGGGCAGAAAAACCGAAAAACGTTTTTCATGTTTCTTTTGGCTTTTTTAATTGCATCTTTCATTGTTTCCGTTGTGGAAGTAATCCGCTCTTCATTTTTTACGGAACCAGGTCCCGACATAAAAACAGCCGGCGCCGTGTCCGTGGCGGAACCTTCGAAGGCTCCCGTGTCCTTTGCGGATATCGTGGAAAAACTGAAACCCGCGGTGGTCAATATCAGCACGACCAAGACGATTCGCGCCGGCGGTCGCTACCGGACGCCGTTCGGCGACCAGAGTCCCTTTGATCGTTATTTCGGCGGCGACGAATTTTTTGAGCGATTCTTTGGTGATATCCCGCAACGGGAATTCAAACAGAAAAGCCTGGGATCGGGTTTTATCATCAGTCCGGACGGCTATATTTTTACGAACAATCATGTTGTTGAGCAGTCCGAAAAGATCCGTGTCAAACTTTCGGACGGGCGAGAATATGATGCCCGGATTATCGGCAGAGATGCAAAAACGGACATTGCGCTCATAAAAATAAAACCTTCTGATAATCTTCCCGTCGTGGAGATCGGCGATTCGGAAAAACTGCGGGTTGGTGATTGGGTTCTGGCCATCGGAAACCCCTTTGGTTTGGAACAAACGGTGACGGCAGGCATCGTCAGCGCCAAGGGGCGCGTCATCGGTGCGGGGCCCTACGATAATTTTATCCAGACGGATGCCTCAATTAATCCCGGAAACAGCGGCGGTCCCCTGTTCAACCTTGAAGGCAAGGTAATCGGTATCAATACGGCCATCGTTGCCCAAGGGCAGGGCATCGGCTTCGCCATTCCTATCAGCATGGCAAAAGACATGCTGCCCGACCTCAAAGCGAAGGGGAAAGTCACCCGTGGCTGGATGGGCATCTCCGTTCAGGATATTACGGAAGACATGGCGAAATCGTTCAAATTGAAGGACATCAACGGGGCCATCGTAGCAGAAGTATTTGCCGGAGATCCGGCGGATCGCGCGGGTTTGAAAGCGGGAGACATTATCGTCGAGGTCAACGGCAAGAAGATTAAAGACACCCATGAATTGTTGATGATGATCGCTTCGTTCAGGGTTGGAGAGAATGTCCGGGTGAAGGTGCTCCGTGACGGTCAGGAAAAATTGTTCAATGTGCTTGTCGGTGAGAGAAAGGATCAACCGGAAGTGGCCTTATCGCCGAAAACCGCTCCGGATCTTGGTTTAAGCGTTCAGGAATTGACCCCGGAAATTGCCCGGTACCTGGGGATTAAGGAAACAAAAGGTATTATCGTCGTGGATGTGGAACCGGGAAGCCCGGCTGATGAAGTGGGGATTCAACCGCAGGATATCATCCTGCAGGTTAATCGTGTTCCCGTATCCACCATGAGGGAATATGCCCGGGAAATTGCCAAGAAAACCGCAAAAAGCAGTCTCTTATTCCAGATAAAGAGGGGACGTTCAACGTTTTTTGTACCCATTAAATAGTGTGCTTGGCCCATGAATCCGGCGCGACCCAAAGGGAATCCAGGTGATCCCGCGTCAGATTATCTGATTCGTTTTTACGAGGTTCTGAACGATCATTTTGGCAATCTCCACTGGTGGCCGGGGGATTCAACCCTGGAAATTCTGATCGGCGCGGTCTTGACCCAAAACACAGCTTGGCGGAATGTCGAGCAGGCAATCCATAACCTCAAGCAGAAAAACCTCATCCGTATTGATGGCATTCTCAATACCGATCGGGCGGTATTGGAGGCGTTGCTGCGACCGGCCGGTTTTTTTCGGGTTAAGACCAAGCGGCTGAGAAATTTACTTCAATTTGTTGCCGACAAGTATGACGGTGATTTAGACCGGATGTTTGAGGAAGAAATATGGTCTTTGCGGGATAAGCTGCTGTCAATCCATGGAATCGGCGAGGAAACCGCAGATTGTATTCTTCTGTACGGGGGATTAAAATCCATCTTTGTGGTCGACGCTTATACCCGGAGAATGCTGGAACGACATGGACTTATCGGGCATAGGACGACCTATAGCGAAATCCAGGACCTGTTCATGGACCGGCTTCCCCATGAACAAAGCCTGTTCGGCCAATATCACGCGTTGCTGGTTGAAGCGGGGAAGCGATTTTGCAGGCAGGTGCCGCGTTGCGAGGCATGTCCCCTGGGAAAGTTCTTGGTGGCGGCGGTAAAGTTGCCGACGACAGGAAAAAAAGAAACGGAGAATAGGCATGTTGCTTGAAATTAAGAACCTAACGGTTGAGGTGGCGGAGAGGGTTGTGCTGAGGGACATCAACATCGTCATCGATTATGGCGAGACCCATATCCTGTTCGGGAAAAACGGAAGCGGAAAAACGTCGCTCCTCATGACCATCATGGGTTTTTCCGGGTACAAAGTTACTGCAGGCTCCATTCATTTCAAGGGAGAAGACATTACCTTCCTGCCCATCCATGAGAGAGCGAAACGGGGCATCGGCATGTCCTTCCAGCGGCCGCCGACCATTCGCGGACTCAAAACGCACGATCTTATTAGGACGTTCGGGCGGAATGACTTTGAAGTGGATCGGATTGTCGATAACCTCGACTTTTCAGCTTTTTTGGATCGCGACATCAATCTCGGATTCTCCGGCGGGGAAATCAAGAAATCAGAGCTGGTGCAGCTGTCGCTTCAGAATCCGGATTTGATTCTCCTGGATGAACCCGAATCGGGTGTCGATCTGGAAAACATCAAGATCATCGGAAAAGGCATCAAAAGACTGTTGCAGAAGAATCTCCATCGCCAGCGGACAAAATCGGGGCTGGTCATTACCCATACGGGATTGATTTTGAATTATCTGGAGGCGGATAACGGTTACCTGCTGCTGGACGGGATTATCCGGTGCGAAGGCAATCCGCGGGAAATGTTCGAATCCATACAATGCACCGGATATGAGGAGTGTGCAAGATGCCAGAGATAAGAAGTAAAGCGGAGGCTGCGCGGAACAAACAGGCGCCATATGGCGAAGATATTGATTTAACGGCCTATGAGCGAAGCGTTTCTGTACATGGTGACGATCCGAATCTGGAAAGACTGTCAGAAGAAGAGAAAAGCCATGTGTTGGAAGTCGGGATTGACGTAGCCAAAGCCGATCTTACGGGCAGTTTCTTTTTAAAGGGTCATTCACCGGTACAATGTACCGTCGGCCAGGATGGTGTAGAATTGCTGCCCATTGCGGAAGCGCTGAAAAAATACGACGGCCTTGAAAAATACTGGTGGCAGGCCGTTGATGTCGGGTCGGATAAATATACAGCACAGGCGGAAATTGCCCTGCACAGTGGTTATTTTCTGCGGGTCAAGGCTGGCACGCAGGCTTGTTTTCCCATTCAGGCATGTCTTTACTTAAGCGAGGAAGGGATCAGCCAGAATCTCCATAACCTCGTGATTGCCGAAGAAGGGGCAGAGGTCCACATCATTACGGGTTGCACGACAGCGCCCCATTTGAAAAGAGGACTTCATATCGGCGTGACTGAGGTATACGTCGAAAAGGGGGCAACGGTTACGGCCACGATGCTTCATAATTGGGGAGAAGATGTTGTGGTGCGGCCCCGTACAGCCGTATGGGTAGAGAAAGGCGGTACGTACATGTCCAACTATGTGTGTCTCAAACCGGCCAAGTCTGTGCAGATGTATCCTTCGGTCCGGCTTAAAGGCGAGAACGCCGTTGCCCGCCTGAACACGATTCTCGTGGCCAGCAAGGGATCGGTGTTGGATGTGGGGGGCAAGGTATCTCTGGAAGCAAAGGGTGCCAAGGCGGAAATTATTTCCCGAACCATTACAACAGGAGGTAAGATCATTTCGCGCGGCATGCTGGTCGGCCAGGTTCAGGACATCAAGGCCCATCTCGAATGCAGTGGCCTCATCCTGTCCGATGAGGGACAGATACATGCCATTCCGGAGTTGGACGGCTGGGTGAGCGGTGTGGAGATGTCCCATGAAGCCGCCGTCGGGAAAATCTCTCAGGAGGAAATCGAGTATCTCATGGCCCGCGGTTTAACGGAGCAGGAGGCGACGGCCATTATCGTGCGGGGTTTTCTGAATGTGAAAATGGAGGGGCTTCCTGCGGAACTGCAGCAGGAGATCGAAAGGATGATCATGGAAAGCGAAGAATCGTTCCTCTAAGCATAGGCCATGGAATATTACGACTATTCAGGAATTATCCACTTTCATTCCGACTATTCCTTTGATGGCAGAACGGCCCTGCCGGAGATTATCGCTGCGGCAAAAGACACCGGCCTGGATTTTCTGATGCTGACGGATCACTCGACGCTGCAGGCCCGCAAGGACGGCTATGAGGGATGGCATGGCAAGGTACTTCTTATTGTCGGGCAGGAAGTCGCTCCGCGGTTCAATCATTTACTGGTCTTTGAAACCGGAACACCGATTACGGTGAACCAAGATGATGAGGAAATTTCTCCCCAATCCTATCTTGATCAGGTCAATGCGGAAGGAGGCATTTCCTTTATTGCCCACCCGGACCACGAGGGGAGCAAGCCGTTTCACGTGAAACACTACCCCTGGCGGGACTGGAGCGTCGATGGATACACGGGCCTCGGCATCTGGGATTTCATGACGGATTGGCAGAATTCCCTGAAAGGAACCCTTCGAGCGTTCCTGAGTTACCTCGGTCCCGGTTTTTTTTTGCTGGGTCCTCAATCAGCAACGCTTAAAAGATGGGATGATTTAAATCGGTACCGCCGGGTAGTCGGTATCGGCGAATGCGATAATCACGCGACGCAAAAACGTCTTTGGGGCTTGACGTTTACCGTTTTCCCGTTCCGCAAGGCCTTTCGTTTCCTCAGGACCCACGTTCTCACCCGAACCCCCTTCACCGGGGACAAAGTCGGAGACAAAACTCTGCTGGTTGATGCCCTGAAAAACGGGCATGTGTATGTCGCCCAGGAGTCGTTTCGTTCGGCGAAGGGGTTCCGTCTGTCCGTGACGGAGAGAAATCGTCATGGGACCATGGGAGATATCTTTTCACTTGACCAAATATCCCAACTTAGCGTAAACATACCAGCTAACGGTCATATTCGCGTCGTAAAAGACGGCGCTCTTTATCACGAGGAAATCGGTCAATCGGCATCATGCTCTATCTCACAACCCGGTGTGTACCGGGTTGAAGTATTTGCAAAGAGTTACGGCAAGTACCGACCCTGGATCTTTTCAAACCCCGTTTATATAAAACATTTATAAACATGATTAGGATGGCGTGGATTTTACTCCTGCGTCAGTGAGATAGTGTGTCCTTTTCCCATGTACTTCTTCAATGCAGGTGCTTTAAATGAGTCGGGCCGGAAATGACACTCCTCTCCACCGTGCGACTGTGCGCGCTTTTGGAGTCACATAATCGGGAAGGTTGAGTTAATTCAGTTAAGTTTTGGAAAGGAGGTTTTTATGGAAACAAAATCAGCAGGAGATGTTCTAAAAAAGAAAATTAGCATTCAGGATAACACATTCCGGGATGGTCATCAGTCCATTCACGCCACGCGGATGAAGACGGAAGATATGATTCCCATTGCAGAAAAGATGGATGAGGTTGGCTTCTGGGCGATGGAAGTCTGGGGTGGTGCGACATTCGATACCATGCACCGGTTTCTAGGTGAAGATCCCTGGGAGCGGCCCAAGGTCCTGAAGAAATATATCAAGAAGACGCCCTTTTCCATGCTGCTCCGGGGTCAGAATCTGGTGGGTTACCGGAATTACGCGGACGACGTGGTCCGGGCTTTCGTAGACAAGTCCTGTGAAGTCGGCATCGACATTTTCCGCGTCTTCGATGCCCTCAATGACGCCCGAAATTTCCAGACCTGTGTTGAGCGGATCAAGGCGAACGGCAAGCATTTTGAGGGTGCCATTTCTTACTCCCTGACCCAGCGGCGTATGGGTGGTGAAGTCTACAACCTGGATTACTACATCACCAAGGCCAAGGAACTGGTGAATCTTGGCGCCGATACGATCTGCATAAAGGATATGGCGGGCATTCTTTCTCCCTACGATGCCTTCGAGCTGTTTTCCACATTGAAGAAACATGTCACGGTGCCGCTCCATCTGCATACCCACTACACCAGCGGCATGGCCTCCATGACTTATATAAAGGCCATAGAGGCCGGGGTGGATATCGTTGATACCTGTCTGGCCCCCTTTGCCATGCGGACTTCCCAGCCGGCAGTTGAACCGCTGGTGGCGACGCTGGAAGGGACACCCTGGGACACGGGGCTTGATCTGGGGCTGCTGATGGATCTGGGTACGCATCTGGAAGAGATTGCTCCGAAATACGGCAATTTTCTGGCGACCAACACCCTGTCGGTCATTGATACGGGCGTCCTGGCTCACCAGATTCCGGGCGGCATGATTTCGAACCTGATCAGTCAGCTGAAGGACATGAAGGCCCTGCATCGGCTGAATGAAGTGTATGCCGAAGTTCCGGTTACAAGAAAAGAGCTGGGAACGGTACCCCTTGTCACACCAACCTCCCAGATCATCGGTTCCCAGGCGGTTATGAATGTCCTGTTCGGGAAATATAAGATGGTCACCAATCAGATCAAGGACCTGGCCTTTGGTCTTTATGGCAGAACACCGACCCCCATCGATCCGGAGGTTCAGGAGAAGGTACTCAAAGGTTACCCGCGGGGCACAACGCCGATCACGGTGAGGCCCGCTGATGTTCTGGAACCGGAACTCGAAGAGGCGAAAAAGGCCATCGGCGATCTGGCACAGACGGAAGAAGACCTGCTGACTTATGCACTTTATCCCCAGACGGGTGAAGAGTACCTGAGAATCAAGTACAACAGGCCGAAAGAGGCCTAAGAAGGCCGTAGCAGGGATTGTATCCCGGTGACGGTTTGCGAACGGACCTGCATTTCCCTGATGAAGGGGGATGCAGGTTTTTTTATTGGGGAATTTAACCGAGGGGCCAGGCTGTAATCTGAAATATGTCGTTATGTCGTTGCAGCGTAGAACCTCCGGAGCAGTGTTATTCTCTGCGTAGACCGTACTTGATCATTTTCAACTGAAGTCCCTTCCGGCTGAATCCCAGTTGCTGGGCTGCGCGGGTCACATTCTGCCCGCATTCGTCAAGAACTTTCGCAATCAGCTGTTTTTCCATCTCTTCCGCGCGATCTTTGACCAAGGCTTTTAAGGGTTTGTCGGCGGAGATTTCCGTTGTCAGCGCGGGCGTCTCCAGAGCGTACTTGATTTCAAAGGGAATATCCTCCAGGCTGATTTGGTTGTCTTTGGATACAAGCACCAGGCGTTCGATGATATTTTCCATTTCCCGGACATTGCCGGGCCAGCTGTACTGCTGGAACATCTCCCTGATCCGTGGATCGTCATGGCGGACATGCCGGTCCAGCTTCTGATTGCACTTTTCCAGAAAATATTCCATCAGCGGCAGGATATCTTCCTGGCGTTCCCGTAGGGGCGGCAGATGGATGGGAAACACATTTAAGCGGTAAAACAGATCCTCCCGAAAACGGCCTTCCTTTACCTCCTGCAGCAGGTTCCGGTTCGTGGCGGCAATAATCCGCACATCGATTTTGATGGTCCGAACCCCTCCAACCCTTTCAAATTCCTGATTCTGCAAGACATGAAGCAGTTTTACCTGCATATCCCGCGGCAGATCGCCGATTTCGTCCAGAAATAACGTACCCGTATGGGCCAGTTCGAAACGGCCCGGTTTGGTCACGACGGCGCCGGTAAAAGCCCCCTTTTCGTAGCCGAAGAGTTCGCTTTCAACCAGATGCTCCGTAATGGCCCCGCAGTTGATTTTGATGAAGGGATTTTCCCTGCGAGGGCTGTTCCGATGTATCGCGTGGGCGATAAGTTCCTTTCCCGTTCCGGTTTCTCCCGTGATGAGAACGGCTGTTGTGGCCGGGGCGACCTGTCGGATGGTTTCGTAAATCTCTGTCATTTTCGGGCTGGAGCCCACAATGCCAAAGCGATCGATCTCTTCTTCATTCATCAGGACCTCATCCTGGTTGAACTCCTGGGTCCGGACGGCTTTGCGGATGACGTTGCGGAGGTCGTCTTGATCGAAAGGCTTCGTGATGTAGTCGAAGGCGCCTTTTTTCAGGGCGTCCACGGCGGTGTTGACCGTGCCATAGGCGGTGATGATGATGACCGGAATGGAGGGATACTCCTTTGCAACGCGCTCCAGCAATCCCATGCCGTCGAGACGCGGCATCTTGAGATCCGTGACAACGGTCGAAATTTCATTGTTCTTCAGAACGCTTAAAGCGGCGAGACCGTCTTCGGCCAGGAATACCTCATAGCCTTCCTTGGTCAGCATAGCCTTCAATACCAGCCGCATATTCAGTTCATCATCGACAATCAGAATGCGATTCATGGGTTCGTTTCTATTATGTTAGCGGGTTGCTGTCAAGGTGAACCGTTTCAGTTTTGCGCAGCGCCCAGACGGATGAAAAAGATCGTGCCCTTGCCGGGGATGGATTTGACCCGAATATAACCGCCGTGATCCTTGATGATACGCTGACAGATGGAAAGCCCCAGACCGACGCCTCGTTCCTTGGTCGTGAAAAAAGGTTTGAAAATCTGTTTCAGATCTTTTTTGGCGATGCCTGGACCTGTGTCGCGGATATAAATGCCCACGGCGGTTTCTTCCTCATTTTCGATTCTGGACGTCCGGAAGGAGAGAACGCCCTTGCCGCCCATGGCCTCCACGGCATTGTAGGCAATGTTCAGGATCACCTGAATGAGCTGCTCGGCGTCGGCCGGAATCAACGGTAAGTCCGGATGCAGGTCCGTTTCATGAATCACCTCACCGGCTACCGTATCGGCCTGGATAATCGAAATGACTTTTTGGATGATCCGGTTGATATCCTCGGGGCGGGGTTCGATGTGATAGGGTTTCGCGTAGTTGAGAAATTGCGATACGACCCGGTTCAACCGGTTTACCTCTTCAATGATGACGTTCAAGAGCTTCTTGTGTTCCTCGGACTCGGTGTCGCTGTTCAGGTACTGAGCCGCGCCTTTAATCGATCCCAGGGGATTCCGGATTTCGTGGGCCAAGACGGGGGCCATTTCTTCCAGCAGGAGGGTCTTTTCCCGTTCCAGCTTTTCGTCGAAGGCATAAAGAGACTGAAACACATCGGTGCTTTCAGGATAGAAGTAAGCAAAGATTCGCTTCACGATGATCTTCAGGGGTGTAACGGAAATGACGATTAAAAAGGAAGCGCTCAATACAAGGGTAAAGGGTAGGCGAATATTTTCTCCAAACAGGCCGAGAACAAAATAAAAAACAATGATGGCAAAAGTTGTAAGAATAAAAATCATCAGCGACTTCGCCAGCAGTTCATACAGCCGGGTCAGGTGAGGGTAGGCAATGATCAGAAGGATAAAATAGATCAGGGCAGCGATGATAATGTTGGAAAGTGCCGGCAGCGGCAGTCCGTAATAGGAGAAAAGATCAAACGTGCAGAGAAAAGCCGCCACGACGCAGGCGATGGCCAGGTACATCATCCTTGTTCTCTCCGCGCCGGGCCGCTTGCGATAAATGAACAGCAAAAGGGAAAGGAACGCACCGCTGATGATCAGCAGGGGGTAAAGATAAGTCAGGAAATGAAAAGAGGGCCAGGCATGAACGGGTGAAAACAAGAGAACGGCCATGACCACACTGAACCCGGCCGTCAGGACGATGTCCCGTCTCCGGATGACCAGCTTGCTCCGGGTCAAGGTGCGCACAAACAGGAGAGCCAACGGAGGTAAGGCCAGAAGCCCCCCATATTCCGGAATTTGCCAAAAAGGCTGATGCAGGGTTGCGAAGAAGAAAACCCCGGCGCGGTTAAAAAAAAGCGCCAGACAGAGTATGGCAAAGGCGCGCATGACGGCATCTTTATGCCGGGTGATGATGAGCGACACGGCGATAGTCAGGCTGACCGCAGCCAGAATGAAAGTCTCCATGAGGGATCGTGCTCCGAATTGATAGATTCAAACGGTTCAAACTGTTCTGAATGGAAAAAGAACCGTTTCCTTGCATTTCATTGACACGTGACCCGCCGCGTCATATATTGTAAAAAAAACATGCATGACAAACATGCAAAAGACTCAATAAAGTTATGCCAGAGCGTCCGAACCAAGAATGGGAGCCCGGTTTGTTCGGAGACACGGAGGATCAAGCCGAACTGCGGGAGCCGAAACTGTACAGGGTTATTCTTCACAATGACCATTACACAACCATGGATTTTGTCGTCGATGTCTTGGTAAAAGTGTTTCATAAACCGGCGGTGGAGGCAACAAAAATCATGTTGGATGTGCATCGGAGGGGTCGGGGCGTTTGCGGCATCTATACCTATGATATTGCGGTGACCAAGGTCAACCGTGTGCAGACGATGGCGAAGATGCGGGAGTTTCCCCTGCGCTGCACCATGGAGGAAGAATAGGATTAACTCATGAAAATCAGTGAAACATTGAATCAAATTATCATGGCTGCCTATGCGGAAGCCAATATCAGGCACCATGAATATATCACGCCGGAGCATCTCCTTTACGCGGCGCTTTTCTTCGAGGAGGGCGTTGAGATCATCGAGAACTGCGGCGGTGATCCGCAGCATCTGAAGAGTCTCCTTGACCGTCACCTGCAGGAGACGCAGGTTGCGGTCGGGGACCGGAAAGTGGTCCAGTCGGCCGGTTTTCAGAACATTCTGGAGCGCGCCGTGTGGCATTCGACGTCTTCCCAGAAAGAAGTTCTGGAGTTAGGCGACGTTATGGTCTCCCTGTTTGACGAAAAGGAATCCTATGCCGCCTTCTATCTCCGCAAGGAAGGCATGACGAAACTCATTCTCCTCAATTACATCTCCCATGGTGTTTCGGTTTTTCCCATTGCGACAGCGGAAAATGAGCAGCGGGATGAGGGTGAGGGCGGCGACGAATCCGGGCATATGGATAGAGAGGCCGGAGAGAATGCGAGCAAGCTCCTCGCTTCTTTTACGACGGAGTTGACGGAAAAGGCCTCGAAAGGGGAACTTGATCCCGTGATCGGCCGCGAAGAGATCCTTGAGCGAACCCTGCAGGTTCTTTGCCGGCGTCTGAAAAACAATCCCATCCATGTAGGCGATCCCGGTGTCGGGAAAACGGCGATTACGGAAGGTCTGGCTCAACTGGTCGCACAGGGTAAAGTCCCCAAAAAGCTGATAGGTGCGAAGATCTACGCCCTCGACATGGGGGCCATGCTGGCCGGTACGCGCTATCGCGGCGATTTCGAGGAGCGGATGAAGCGGGTTCTTGCGGAACTGCAAAAGCAGAAGAAGGTCATTCTCTTCATCGACGAGATTCACAATATCGTCGGCGCCGGGGCGGTTTCAGGCGGCTCCATGGATGCATCCAACATTCTGAAACCCGCCCTGTCGGTGGGAAAACTCCGCTGCATCGGTTCGACGACGTACGACGAATACCGGAAGTATTTCGAAAAGGACGGCGCCTTGTCCCGGCGGTTCCAGAAAATCGAAATTCCCGAGCCGACCGTCGGTCAAACTGTTGATATTCTGCACGGATTGCGCGACAAGTACGAAACCTATCACCATGTCGTCTACACCGAGGATGCTTTCCAGGCGGCGGCGGAACTTTCCAGCCGCTATATCAATGACCGTCGTTTGCCCGACAAGGCCATCGACGTCATCGACGAGGCGGGAGCCCTGGCATCCATGCGGCGCTGCAACGACGACGAGTTCTGTCTGATCAGCCGCGAGGAAATTGAAGCGGTGGTGGCGAAGATGGCGCGCATCCCGGAGAAAAATGTTTCTTCATCTGATGTTGAAAAGCTCCTCAATCTGGAATCCGATCTGAAATCCCGTATCTTCGGTCAGGACGAGGCCGTCGAAAAAGTCGTGGATGCGATCAAACGGTCCCGAGCCGGCTTCCGCGAACCTCAGAAACCCATTGCGTCACTTCTGTTTGTCGGACCGACCGGCGTTGGGAAGACCGAACTGGCGAGACAACTCGCGGATCTGATGGGGATTCCCCTGCACCGCTACGATATGGGCGAGTATCAGGAGAAGCATTCCGTGGCCAAGCTGGTGGGAGCCCCTCCGGGTTATGTTGGTTATGAAGAAGGCGGCCTTTTGACGGAGGCGATCCGGAAAACGCCTTATGCGGTCCTGTTGCTTGACGAAATCGAAAAGGCCCATGAGGATATCTTCAATGCCCTGCTTCAGGTTATGGACTACGCAACCCTGACGGACAACACCGGCAAAAAGGCAGACTTCAGAAACGTCATTATATTAATGACTTCCAATGCGGGCGCCCGGGAAATCGGGCGTCAAATTATCGGTTTCGAAGGAAAGCCTGTCGATCGGAAGGCTGTTTTTGATGCCGTGGAGCGAATATTCTCGCCTGAATTTCGGAACCGCCTGGATGGTGTGGTCAACTTCAACGGGTTGAGCGATGTGGAAATCCTCCGGATCGTCAACAAGGCCATCGATGATTTCCGATGTCAGCTTGAGGAAAAACACGTCCGGCTCGATGTGTCGGAAGCCTGTTCCGCATGGCTGGCGAAGAAAGGTTATTCCCATGAATTCGGCGCTCGGGAAATCGGACGTCTGGTTCAGGACAAGATCAAGAAATTCTTCGTGGATGAAGTCCTCTTCGGCAAGCTCAAGTCCGGCGGCTTGGCAGTGGCGGATATTGAAAACGACGATGTGGTGATCCGGGTTGTCGAATCCGGTAAGGCTGAACCGGTTTTGCCCGAAACCTTGAAAGAATTGGTGTAGTCCGGTGAGGAAAGCTGGGAAAATCGGTCGGCTTTGGATCATTGCTGCAGCATGGGTGCTGCTTTTCGGCTGTAAGGGTACGCTCCAGAACTACGGGTCTTATGTTCCCGATACGGACACGACCCGCCTGTTCGAGTCGGGGGCACCGTCCCCTCTTTACAAGTACTATTACGCCGGTCCCGAATCGGGCCCGACAGCGATCCTGGGGGTGAAGCAGGACTATATCCTGGAGGAACGCCTCTGGCAGAAAATCGACATGAAATCAGGGGTATATGGGGATATCCTTGAAGGGATGCGAAACCGGACCCTGCGCCTCGGTCAATCCCTGAAGGGCTATGTCCTGTACGGTCCCGATAAAGCCCCGCTGGGGATCTGGTATTCCGTTTTCGATGCCATGCCGAAGATCCATCTCATCGGCGA
>CAZBQX010000012.1:38886-45431 GCA_964494155.1 uncultured Syntrophales bacterium | reverse complement strand
TTGTGACATCCTGCTCCCAAAGCAGGCGCGCTACCAGGCTGCGCTACGCCCCGACGATAAAATGTTCAATGGCTCTGAAGCCAGTCCTTGAAAAGAAAAAGTGCTTGCGCCCGATGGCTGAGGGCGTTTTTGGTTTCCGGCGCCAGTTGAGCGACCGTTACGCCCCGGTCCGGAAGATAGAAAACTGGGTCGTAACCGAAACCCCGGTCCCCGATCGGATTCGTATGAATCACACCCTGCCAGATGCCTTCAAAGGACTCATAATGACCGTCCGGATGATACAGAACCAAAACACAGCGGAACCGGGCTCCCCGTTTATCCGGAGCAACCCCTGTGATGCTTTGCAGCAGTTTCCGGTAATTCTCCTCATCCGTGGCATCGGGACCGGCATAACGGGCTGAATGAATACCCGGCTCTCCATTAAGGAAATCAACCTCCAGCCCTGAATCGTCCGCCAGAACAGCCTCCCCGGTAAAGTCCGAATAAGCCTTCGCCTTTTTCAAGGCGTTTTCCAAATAAGTGTTTCCGTCTTCAACAACATCAGGCACCTGTTGGTAATCTGCCAAGGACCGGATTTCTATGTTCGGCATATCGAGAACATGCCGGATTTCCTCAACTTTACCCTGGTTCTTGGATGCAATAACCAAACGTTTCAGATCTTTTCCCCCAGAATTTGTTTCTGTCTGTTTGTTAGGTTACGGATGCCTTCCGAAGCCAGATCAACGAGCCGATCCATGACCGACCTTTCAAAAGGCTCCCCTTCCGCCGTTCCCTGCACCTCGATAAAGCGTCCCGCGCCAGTCATGACGACATTCATGTCTACTTCCGCCCGCGAATCTTCCACATATTCCAGATCCAGGAGCACGGCCCCATCAACAACGCCCACACTGACCGCCGAAACGAAGTCCACCACAGGCATTTCGGCAATAACCTTTTTTTGCATCAGAGACCGGCACAACTCAACAAGGGCGATAAAGGCCCCGGTGATCGAAGCCGTGCGCGTTCCACCATCCGCCTGAAGCACGTCGCAATCGATATAGATCTGTCTTTCTCCCAGCAAATCCAGATTGGTCACCGCCCTGAGAGACCGGCCGATGAGACGCTGAATCTCATGAGTTCTGCCGCCGACACCACCCCGGGAATTTTCCCGGGCGGTCCGCTCCGGCGTCGACCCGGGCAACATGGAATACTCCGCTGTCAACCAACCTTTCCCCGTTCCCTTGAGGAAAGGCGGCACACGTTCCTCCAGCTTCGCCGTACAGAGGACTTTTGTATGTCCCATTTCAATGAGTACCGATCCTTCGGAAAACTCAAGAAACCGATTGGTGATTTTCAAGCTCCGTATTTCGTTCCAGGCACGACCGCCGTTTCTTTCCATGCTGATCCGTCCTATAAATTGAAATAATCACAAATACCCCGGCCGACGGCTCGGACAATATCCTTCCGAACGTCTTTATCCTGGAGCATGGTCTTATCTTCTTTATTCGTCAGGAAACCTATTTCCACGCAAACGGACGGCACCGTCAAGCCCTCCAGAATGGGCACGGGAATTTCCCGCATGCCGCGACCCTTGCGGGGGAAAATGATTTCCAGATTCTTCCGGATCATTTGGGCAAGACGAATGCTGTCGTTGGCGTATTTCGTTTTTTCCATATTCTTGACGATGTCTTCACCATCGGCGGCACCAAGATGTTTGAGCCCGGGTAGACTGATCTCATAACCTGAGGCGTCCGGACCGAAACCGGCATTCACGTGGAGACTGACCATCAAATCGGCCTTGAACTTTTTGATCATGTTACGGCGGTCGGCAATGGAAAGGGTTTTATCACCTGACCGGGTCAACTGCACGTTGATTCGCCGATCGCCCCCTTCAAGATACTTTTTCAAGGACAGGGCCAACGCGAGAGTGATGTCCTTTTCGACAGGCTTACCGGACAGACTGACTCCCGGATCCGATCCGCCATGGGCCGGATCGATCAGAACCCGATAGCTGTCTTGGGCGGCCGGCTGTGCAAAAATCACCGGGAAAACGGCCAGCAGGAGTAACATACAAAAAACGCCGGATTTTAAGAGGATGGATTTCATAAGATGCTACCGTGTACCCTTAATTAATGAATGAGCCTCTTACAGTAAAAAAACGTGCCCTGTCAACAGCCAATTCGTTCAAACGAGCTTGATCCGCTCGACGGACTGTACATTTTTGATGCGCCGAATGGCTGAAACAACCTTATTAAACTGGTTCAAGTCGCTCACATCGACCCGGAAATTGAAGACGGCGCTCAAATCCCCTGTATCGACGTGCGCCTGACTGATATTGACATCGGAAGAAGCGATGACCGCACTGATTTCCGCCAAAGCACCCTTCTTGTCCTTGCAAACCACCCGCATATGTACCGGGTAGGTGTGGCGCTCCTTGATGTTCCATTCCAATTCCACCAGGCGATCCGGCTCCGCACCCTGCACATTTGGACAATCCGCTTTATGCACCGTAATGCCCCGCCCCCGGGAAACAAATCCGATCACGTCATCACCGGGTATGGGATCGCAGCACTTGCCGAAACGGACCATGATATCCTCAATGCCGGTGAGCGAAATGCCGGCAGACGACTTGGGCCGATCCTTTCTCCGGACCGGCTGCTCAACCTTTTCTGTCGCCCCCTCTTCCTCCTCCGGCTCCGGCATCATATAGTTGACAACCTTTTTCGGCGACAGTTTGAAATACCCGACCATAGCCAGGAGGTCGTCTAAGGAACTCAGAGAATAATCTTCGAAGATCTTTTTGATCTCCTCTGACTTGACGAACTGACCAAACTTCAGGCTCCGCTTGCGGAATTCTTTCTCGAGCAGATCCTTGCCGAGGGCGATGCTCTTGATCCGTTCCTCCGTATTGATCCAGTTTTTGATCTTCTGTCTCGCCCGGGAAGTAACGGTATATTTGAGCCAGTCCTTACTGGGGTGGGTTCCCGCTTGCGTAATGATTTCGACCGTGTCCCCATTCTGAAGTTCGTACTTCAGGGGAACGATATTCCGGTTGACCTTGGCGCCGATACATTGATTACCGACATCGGTGTGAATGCTGTAGGCAAAATCCAGGGGCGTCGATCCCTTGGGAAATGCCCGGACATCGCCGTTGGGTGTGAAAACGTAGACTTCATCAGGAAACAAGGCAAGCTTCAGGTTGGACATGAATTCCCGCGGGTTTGTCAGATCTTTCTGCACCTCCAGCAGTTCCCGGAGCTTTTTGATTTGTTCCTCATCGCTGCCCTGATAGAGAGAACGCTTTTCCTTGTAGCGCCAATGGGCGGCGATGCCTTCTTCCGCCCACTCGTGCATTTCACGTGTACGAATCTGGATTTCCACCCGTTCGCCATAGGGGCCGATCACCGTCGTATGCAGTGAGCGATAGTTGTTGACCTTGGGGATGGCGATGTAATCCTTGAACCGCCCGGGAATCGGCTTCCAGTGGGCGTGAACCACGCTCAGGGCCTCATAACAATCCTTTTCCTTGTCGGAATCGAGAATAATCCGGAAGGCCGTCAGATCATAGACTTCATCAAAATTTATCCGCTGTTCCTGCATCTTTTTGTAAATACCGTAAAAATGCTTCGGCCGACCCTCGACCACGCATTTCAAATCATACTTCTCCATCTCCTCAACAATGATTTTCCTCACTTCCTCCGTATATTGCTCACGCTCCTGTTTCTTTTTCGCAACCCGCCGAGTCAATTCATTGTAGTCGTCGTAATTCAAATAGCGGAATGCCAGGTCCTCCAACTCGGTTTTCATCCAGTTAATACCCAAGCGATTTGCCAGAGGTGCGAAGAGTTCCATGGTCTCCTTTGCAATATACTTTTGTTTCTCCACCGGATGAAATTCGAGGGTGCGCATGTTGTGCACCCTGTCAGCCAGCTTAACCAAAAGGATGCGGATATCCGTGGACATGGCCAGAATCATCTTGCGGAAATTTTCCGCCTGGCGTTCCTCCTTGCTGCCGAAAGTGATTTTACTGATTTTGGTCAAACCATCGACGAGAAAAGCGACATCCTTACCGAAGGCCTCTTCGATCTCGGGTAAGGTAGCCAGGGTATCCTCAACCGTATCGTGGAGCATCCCCGTTACGATCGTCGCCGGATCGACTTCCATGCCCACGAGAATCCCCGCCACTTCCATGGGATGGGTCAGATAAGGTTCTCCGGAGAGGCGCACCTGCCCTTGATGAACGGTGGCCGAATAAATGTAGGCTTTTTCAATGATTTCCAGATCATCGGGGTTGAGATACGTCCCGGCTTGATCGAGGATATCGGTAATACGCAGCATAGGGCTTCATTATCTCAGGTAAGGGGCCTGAAACGTTGGAAAATCAAGTAATTTATCCCAAACGGTCCAGTTCCGTTTTAACGGCCGTCGTCAGATAATCGGCCGCGCCGCTCAGATCGACGCTCAAGACATCACCGCTTCTGCGGTTCTTGACCTCGACTTTTCCTTCCGCGAGCTTCTTGGGCCCAATCGTCACGCGATAAGGAATGCCGATCAGGTCGGCGTCTTTAAATTTAACCCCCGCCCTCTCATCCCTGTCATCAAGGAGCACTTCCAGACCTTGCGCCGTCAGTTCCTGATAGAGGTCTTCCGCCGCCTTGCACAGAGTACCCTCGTTGATATTCACCGGTGTGATGATTACCTGGAACGGGGCAATCGGTACGGGCCAGATGATACCGTCATCATCATGGTACTGTTCAATGGCGGCGGCTACCGTTCTCGTAACACCGATCCCGTAGCAGCCCATAATCATCACCTGCTCCTTACCGTTCTTATCCAGATAGACGGCCTTCAAGGCTTTGCTGTATTTCGTTCCCAACTTGAACACGTGGCCCACCTCGATACCCCGGGCAAAGGTCAAGGCCCCCCGACAACGGGGACAGGCATCTCCGTCCCGAACAACCCGGAGATCTGCAAATTCGCTGACTTTAAAATCGCGGTCAAAGTTGACGTTCTTCACATGGTAGTCCTCGCGATTTGCCCCCATAACCATGTTTTTCATACCGATCAGGGAGTAATCGGCAATAATGCGGGTTTTGATTCCGACCGCGCCGGCAAATCCCCGGGGTGACCCCGTAGCGGCAAGAATCATGTCGTCTCCGGCCAGTTCCAGTTCATCGCACCCCAGGTAATTTCTAACCTTGATTTCATTAATGTCTTCATCACCACGAACCAGAACGGCCACCGGTTTTCCATCGGCGCTGAAAATGAGCGTTTTAACGACATCGGTCGGCATAACCTGCAGGAAAGCGCAGACTTCCTCAATGGTTCTCACGTTGGGAGTATGGACCTCCTCCCGAGAGAGCTGCTCGACTCCATCGGTCGACCCCGCTTCCGGTTTGGATATTTCGGCCTTTTCCAGGTTCGCTGCGTAGTTACAGCGGTCGCAGTAAACGATTCCGTCTTCGCCGGAAGCTGCCATGACCATGAACTCATGGGAAGAACTGCCGCCGATGGAACCCGTATCGGCCTCAACGGGGCGGAACATCAATCCGCAGCGGGTAAAAATTCGCTGATAGGCTTCAAACATTTTACTGTAACTCAGGTCGGCGCCTTCATGGTCCGCGTCAAAGCTGTACGCGTCCTTCATGCTGAATTCACGACAGCGCATCACGCCAAAACGGGGCCGGATCTCATCGCGGAATTTGGTTTGAATCTGGTACAGATTGCGGGGCAGTTGGCGATATGTTTTAATCTCGTTGCGTACCAAATCGGTGATCACTTCTTCGTGAGTGGGCCCCAGGCAGTACTCCCGGTCGTGACGGTCCCGGAAACGGAGCAGTTCCTTGCCATAGAACACCCAACGGCCCGATTCCTGCCAGAGTTCGGCCGGTTGGACCATGGGCAGAAAAACTTCCTGGGCGCCCGCCCGGTTCATCTCCTCCCGGACAATCTGCTCCACCTTGCGCACGGTTTTGAGACCGAGGGGTAAATATGAATAAATGCCGCTGGTTAATTTCCTGATCATGCCCGCCCGGATCATCAATTGATGGCTGGCTATTTCCGCGTCGGAGGGAACTTCCTTGACGGTGGGTAAAAAGAGATTTGAATAGCGCATGACGCCTCCTGGATGAATGATTGCTCTGCGCTCCCGTTCCTTTTAATGCAGGAAAACACAATGCGTTTTCAAGCTACCATAACTGGCCGCAGAATGCACCAAAAACCCTGTAACCGGCGCACAATCAACATGTCGTTCACGGCACCAGGCCATTATCGGATAACGGAGACGACCAACCATACGGTGTCGAAATCCTCTTGTGCACCCACCATTACGCAAGATTCAATCATGGACCCGTCTGCGAAGGGAATGGTTCATTCTGAAGATCCAGAATGTGCATCATGAAAAGCGGCCAGTACGCGCCAAAGACGGGAGCCCAGGCGATCTCACCTAACGGAATACCCAGGATCAACCCGCCCCAGAAAGTCTGCATATTCCACTGCAACACAAATTCAGGCCAGATGAAGAAATAGATGCGGACCAGGACCAGATAAATTACGGTAAAGCCGAC
>CAZBQX010000012.1:6513-38786 GCA_964494155.1 uncultured Syntrophales bacterium | reverse complement strand
CATGGCGGCCACCATGAACGAACAGAGGATATCTTCCACACCCAGTATCCAGCCGCCCACACGCACCGGGTTCCAGTATTCATTTTCCAGAAAAATCAAAAACGGAAAACACGGAGCATTCAATGCCCCGCAAATCATCATGAGTCGCCAGTGGCGCTTTGGTAGAATCAGCCGCCCGCCGACTACAAAAATCAGGAAACTCACGATATTCGTAAACAGATAAGGGTAGGCTTGGAATAGCACGCCGATAGTCATACGCTGTCTGCTGTTGTTTTCCCGTCCACGATTGCGATCACCCTCCTGGCATAATGCATGACCTGTTCGTCGTGCGTAACCATCAGGATCGTGGCCTGATGGTCCGTGTTGATTTTTTTAAGGATTTCCAAGATCAGCACCGCATTTTTGCTGTCCAGATTACCCGTCGGTTCATCGGCAAGAATCAAGGCGGGATCGTGGAGGATTGCCCGGGCAATGCAGGTCCGCTGCCGCTCGCCTGTGGAAAGGGTGTTAACGTTTTGCCGCAGTTTGCCGCCCATGCCGATATCGGTCAGGATTCGCCTGGCCTTATCCGAAAGTCTCCTGTCAAAAGCAAACGAGCGGATAAAGGGCATCAGAACATTTTCCAGAACGGTGAAGTCCGGATACAGATAGAAATCCTGGAAGATGAAACCGATATTTTGCCTACGGAACAGCGCTTTGTTCCGAATATCCTGAAGCCGCCGGCCCTGAATCCAGACCTCCCCGTCCGTAGGATCGATCAAGCCGGCCAATGTATTCAGC
The DNA here is from genome assembly GCA_964494155.1 of uncultured Syntrophales bacterium. GTDB lineage: Bacteria > Desulfobacterota > Syntrophia > Syntrophales > JAAYKM01 > JAAYKM01. The sequence continues at coordinate 38,006 of CAZBQX010000012.1, read as the reverse complement.
AGGGTGCTTTTGCCGCTGCCGCTGGGTCCCTTGATGCAGACAAACTCGCCGGTGGTCACCTCAAGGTTGATGTCGTCCAGAGCCCTGACGCTGGATTGCGGAAAGACCTTGGTCAGGTTGAAGGTACGGACGACAGGTGATGAATTTTCATTACCCATTTTTTACCGTTTCGATTGGATTCAGTTTACTGATCACCCATAAAGGGATGATCGCAGAAATGATACCGGCCAGGAATACGGCAAGGAAAATCTTGATCAGAAATCCACGCCCTAGGTTCGGCATCAGAATGGTCACATCCATCGTCTTGAAGACCAAGTCCGTGGCATAGATGCCCAGGGCAGCTCCCGCCAGTCCGGCCGAAATAATGATGAAGAGGGACTCCGCCAGCAGCACCTTGAGGAGATCTCCTGTTTGCCAGCCAATCACCAACAGCAGCCCGATCAGCTTCTTCTTCTCGAAGATCGATGTGAGCATGGTATTTGCCAGCCCCAGAATCACTGCGATCAGGGTAATGAGGGCCACCAGATTGGCCAGCTTGTCCCCCAGAAGGCTCTGTTTTGCGCGGTCGGCGATAAAAAGGTCGGTCGGCTGAATGGTCAGTTCAGGAAAATGCCGGGTCATCTTTTGGACCAAGTGATCGATATCTCCTTTGTTCCGATAGGCATCCTTGAGGGTGATGTTGATGCCCATCACCGTGTTTTTGTTCTTTTCATCCAGGGCCTGCAATGCTTCAAGCGGCATGATCAGGGCGGACTTCTCGAAGGTGCTTTCACTCTTATAAACGCCGACGACATCAAAATCGACGCCTTTGATATTTAGCTTATCACCGACCTTTTCCCTCGCATTTGCGGCAAAAACATCACCCAGGATGACCTCGTTCTTTCCGGCCTGCGGGATGCGTCCCTGAATGATGAGGATTTTTTTGAATAACGGACTGTCAAATTCCCAACCATAAACCGGCAGGTAATGGTCCTGATAGCCGACGAAATCTACCAGCACGCCCGTGGCGTCCCGGACTTCGGGAAAGGTCCGCAATTGCCCCGATACGGAGGCATCGACCTTGCTGGAAAAGATGTAGATCTGGTCTTTCTGGAAAGCCACGATATCAATATCGCGCTTCAGATAGGCGTTTTGGAAAGCGTCACGGATGGTCTCGCTCAAGCCCAGCATGACCACGCACGTGGCAACGCCGATGGCAATTCCCAAAAAAGTCAGGGCAAACCTGATCTTCCGCCGGGCGATATCCTTGACAATAAATGTTAAAAAGGTCATCGTTCTTAACTATCCGGCACTACAGGTCGAAATTGACATTCAGCAAGTTCTGGCAAAGCATGCGCAGCATGATTTTAGCCTCGGTATTCGGGAGCCGGCGGGAAAACCGCCGCCATGCGTCCTCAAACATGTCCCTGGCCTGTTGACGGCATACCTCCACTGCGCCGGATGAACGTATCAATTGGATCGCTTCACGCACCACCGCCTTTTTACGTCGTTCTTCGGAACAGATCGTGGCAATCAACCTCTTTCTTGCCTCACCCTCCAGTTTCTTGACGGCCTGAAAGAGGACCAGGGTCATTTTCCCCTCCATGATGTCTTCACCGCAGATCTTCGTCCATTTCTTCGACCGACTGAGGTTGTGGAGGTCATCCATAATCTGGAACGCGACACCAAATTCGCGGCTAAAATCGACACCGGCCTTTATAAGCCGCGGAGCTACGCCGGTGATAACCCCTACGGTTTCCGCCTGCCCCTCGATTACCGCCGACGTCTTGTAGGCGTACATCTGTAAAATTTTCTCCGGCATGGCCTCATCAAGCCATTTCTCCCACTGTGCGACGTGCGTGTTGCGGGACCAGTAAATATCCAACCCCTGTCCGAAATGCGCTCTTACGGCATGCTTGACCATGATCTTGTAAAGTGCCAAGCGCTGCGGGTCGGACAGATGCGGATGATCGGCAAAAAGCAAATACGGCAGATAATACAAGGTATTGGCCGCGTTGAGGGAGACGTCCAACCCGTAACGCAGGTGGATGCAATCCTCGCCGCGCCTCTTCCGTGAATTGTCCTCAATGTCGTCGATGATCAGGGCGCCGCTGTGGGTAAGTTCCGGTATCGTCGAGAATAGGGAACGGTATGGCTGAGAGGAAAAACCGAACGCTTCCAGAAGAAGCAGGGCAAACAAGGAACGCCAGCGCTTCCCGTTACGCGCGATGAGATCCCACACCGGCGTCGCCAGCGTTTCCGTATGGGCCAAAGGGTCATGCTTCCAAACCGGCTTCCCGATATATGCCTGCAGCTTGGCGGCTTTGATCTCCTTGGGGAAAAATCTTTTCAGATCCGCATCCAATTCGCAGATGTATTCTCCCGTGTACTTCTGAAAATTAAATATGAATCCGTATCCGTAAAGTTCGATGCGAACTCGCCCCGTTACCGGCCGCCCTCTGATTGTACCCCGGATTCGGCCCGCCCCTTCCCAAATGGCCCGCAGCAGGCCGAACATCACGACCTCCTGATCGTCCGCCAGGGGCTCGACGATAAATTCGGCATCGATTTCCCGTATTTTCAGACGCCATTGCACGGGATAATCGATATGGGTCCGTGGACTCTTCCAGTGCCGCGTGGGGTTTGCATCGATTTTGTCCAATTGCAGCGGCTCTTGCCCCTGAAAATGCACAGCGCCAAAAGCGCCGGCGGATTTTCCCGTTTCCATATCCCGGTGGATCATGGCCAGGAGTTCCGTACCGTCGTCCAGGTTGATGCCGAACCAGTCCCACCCCATCAGCTTCCCCTGCCCGGAACGGTTTACAAACCAGCCGCCATACCGCCCCCATTGATGGTCAATCCACGCCTCGCCGCTGACGGTTTCTCCTCCGGCGAGGCCGTTGAGGCGAAGCGTCGGATAGGTCGCATAAGCCATCCCGTCGCCTTGTCCGATTTTTTTGTCTTCAACAACCATGCGGGAAGACACCGGTTGCAGGTTGAACCGACACATCCTTTTGCTTTCGGGTTCCTGAAAACACAATCTGAAACCGGTAGCCGTTTGTTTCAAGGCATACTTCTTCCAGGAAACGCTGAACGGCACCGTCTGAAGGCGTACCGGCGCTTTTTCCAAGCGGATGGGATGCGGCGGTCCATAGGCCATGACCTCCTGAATATACGTGTCCGCAAGAGAGGGGTCCAGATTGCCGCACCATGCCTGCCGATTAAAACTTCGGAGATTGGCGATTAAATACGGATCGATCTGGCTCAAGACCTCATTTCGCTGTGTTTGCGGGTTTAAAACCGAAACGATCAGGGAAAATCCATTATCCTGCCTTCCAGGACCCGGTTCAATGTTGTGCCGAAAAAGACAAGCCAGGAAATGGCGGCGCCCGGATTGACATCCCTCATAAAATCCCTGCACAAACCACCATTCGATAGGCTGGTCTTCGCGTGGATATTCACTGTTAAGCCGGATATCAACGTTGGATTTCAATTTATTTGCCATGGGAGGGACATGTATTGCTCAGAAAATATAAAAAATCCATCATAAATAAGAATTTCTTTTTAGGATTAAGGATATAGAGGAAGAGCAAGGTTGTGTCAATGGATAATTGGCTCGTTGTCACACCAATCGCTTACAACCTGGTTCCCTATTCTGAAAAGACAAAATTCAATGGGTATGCGACGAGGATTCTCCATATCGCAGTCAGATGGGTTCAACGTATTATTTTTGATGCTGCGGGGGCATCTGAGGAGAAGGACGGATTTAATAATATATGTATGTATTTTTTATGATCACTTACAGATCTATGGTTTCACCGGTCAGCTTTTCGATTTCGGCAAGCAGGACAGGGATGAATTCTGCTTCCTTGATCTTGCGCACCATATGGCCTTTTTTAAACAGCATGCCTGTGCCCTTGCCGCCGGCAAGCGACATTCACTGCCCTGTACTCAGCGGCCGTCCTCAGCTTCAGATTACTCAGAACAAGATCCCCTTCAATTTGTAAAGTGTCAGAAAGCTGGAGTCCTCCCCTGCCTCAGAAAGGTCCCCATAGAAAACAGGCTATCACCGCAGAAGAAATGGTTAAGATTATGAAAATGACCATGAGAACCTTGGAAAATCTATTTGCCTGTTTCTGGAAGAAAGAGTTCTGCATCATATTAGAGGCCGTTTACATACCAAAATAGGCGGCTTTCACGTCCGGATTGTCCATTAACTCCGCAGATGTACCGTCAACAACAGCACCTCCATTTTCCAGCACATAACCATAAGTAATCATGGGCAATATCGGACGGGCATACTGTTCAGCCACGATGGTGGTTATACCGGTTTCGGTATTGATATCTTTAATCCCCTTCACAAGCATCTGTTCCATCAGAGGACTTAAACCAAGCAAGGGCTCATCCAAGAGCAACAATTGGGGTTGTGCCATCAGGGCTCTGCCGATCGCCAGCATTTGTTGCTCTCCCCCGCTTAAGAAACCGCCTTCTCTTCTCTTTAATTCTTTTAGCGCAGGAAAAACGGTAAAAATAAATTCAAGTGTTCTTTTTGCTTCGGCTTTTGTCGCTAAAATCCCGCCTATTTTGAGATTTTCCATGACACTACTTTCCGCAAAAATTCTTCGCCTTTCAGGACAGAGGATAATGCCCTTCCTCGCCCTTTCATGCGGGCTGATTTTATTGATTTCCTCGCCGCAGAAGGTGATGCTCCCCAGAATGGTAATACGCTCTCCACCTTTCATTTCCTGCTTTTTTTTCTGGTCGAGGATGATTCCCGATATGGTTTTCATCAGCGAAGATTTACCGGCGCTGTTTGCACCAAAAATACCTGTTATCCCCCCCTCTCTAACCGATAATGTGATATTGTTCACCGCTATTGAATTCTCATAGAAAACCATGAGGTTTTTAGTTTCTAACATTCCACCTGCTCCTCTTCTGAAATCTTTACTTCGGTCTCTGCTCCTAAGTAGGCCTCTCGCACTCTTTTGTCGGCAACAACCTCTGCCGGTGTCCCTTCCATTAGTTTTTCTCCAAATGTTAGAACAACAACTTTGTTGACCAACCGGAATAGCTCTCTCAACCTGTGTTCGATCATCAGAATGGTTATTCCCGACATCTGAAGTTTTTCGATGACTGGGACAATAGAGGTAATTTCCGAGGCACTCAGGCCGGAGAATACTTCATCACAAAGAATCACATCTGGTTTTAAGGCCATGCAGCGGGCAAGTTCCAAACGCTTTAGATATCCAAGTGGAAGGGTTGATGCAACTTTGTATGGCACAAAGGCGTCACGCTCAAAACCTATCTCTTCCAGCAGATCAATGGCAACGGCGTCGCGATCACCCGACCTGCCGCCTCTGGATCTGAGAATTCTGGGCGATTTGAGTGGGACGATCAGATTCTTATAGGCAGGCAGGCTGTGGTATGGTCTACAAACCTGAAAAGTCCTGGCAATACCGATATCTGCAATTTTTGCGGGATCCCATCCTGTGATATCTTTATTCCCATAGTAAACCTTTCCCGAATCGGGCTTGACAAACCCGGTCATCAGGTTGATCAGGGTCGTTTTTCCAGAACCGTTCGGCCCAATCACACCGATAATTTCCCCTTTATTGATATCGAAACTGACATGCTTCGTCGCCTGAACACCACCAAACGACTTATTAAGATTTTGAACTCGAATTAGAGCTTCCGCACTCATGCTTACACCTCTTTCCAATGCTCAAACTGCTCATATTTTCTAGTAATGTAGTTCATCAGTCCTTCAGGTTTGTAAACGATAAATCCGATTAGAACGAGGCAATAAATTACAACCCTCAATTGCCCGAAACCTCGTAACGCTTCAGATAAAGGCGTCAGGATCAACGCACCCAGAACAGGTCCCACAAGCGTTCCCGGACCACCCATGACAGTAGCGGCAATCGGTAGAATAGAGAAATCCATTGCAAAGAGTGAAATGCCCAGCCAACCGTATTGATGACTCAGATAAGCACCGGCAAAACATCCAATAAGTCCTGCAATAAATACAGCCTTTGCCTTGTACCAGGTGATACTGATTCCCGAAGCCCGAACAGCCTGATCATTATCCTTAATAGCACGGAAGACTAGTCCGATATCCTCAACAGCCAGTCTCCTCATAGCGAAGAGAGAAGCGATCATGATTCCTAATATGATGTACTGGTCGAACCAGACATTGGGCAGGTTTGCAAGAGCGCTGATCCCTTCTGTCCCGCCAAAAATATTCAATGCAACAATAATATTAACGGTTAGCATGGGGATCATGAAGCTGACAATGGCGAAGTAGACCCCACGCAGCCTCAAGCATGGCAGGAGTATTAAAGTACTTATCGCCGCACCGACAACCGATGCAATGGGAATAGTGATAAACGGCGACCATCCCCATGAATCATTCAGTATACCCGAAACATACCCGCCTGCTCCGACAAAAAAAGCGCCTCCTAGACAGACCAGACCCACATATTGCGCCAGGAAGTCGAAGCTCAAGGCAAGCAGTGCATAAACCCCCGCTACACAGAGAACTCTTTGCCAATATGGATCAACCAAAAGGGGCAGCAAAAGCACACCACCTATCAAGGCTGTTCGCGGCAGCATGAGATAGCAAATTTCCCGCCAGGTCGTCAGCCCGTATAAGCTTTCGCAACGGACTTTGATACCTCGGTCTAATCTTTCTTTCCTTCTTTCTTTCTGTACTGTTTCAGTGCTCATGCTCATCTCCATCTATGTCCTCTCTTCCAGTTCTTTCTGTTTTCCTAAAAGTCCGGAAGGCTTGAAAATAAGGATCAGAATAATGGTTCCGACAAGCACAACGGACTCCCATACAGCGCCAAAGAAGGAGTTGCTCAAAATCATTGCAAACCCAAGGGCAAAAGAGGCGGTTATGGCTCCCGCCCAGCTTCCTAGTCCGCCAATGATACACACTGCCAAAGCATAGACAAGAACCCGGTAGCCAGCTTCAGCAGTCACGTTGCCCAGTGGCAGGATAAGAAGCGCGGCCAGACCAGCCAATGCCGAACCGAGACCGAGCGAAATCATGGCCATACGATCCGAATCAACCCCCAGCATCATGGCGGCTTGTTCATCCTGGGCGATAGCTTTCAACGCAAGGCCAACCTTGGTATATTTTGTATACAGCCATAATGCAGCGATCAAAAGTATACCTGCCCCAACGATAACCAGCCTTTGGGCATCAATAATCACCCCCATAATATTTACTTTTGCATCAATAAATGCTGGAAGAACGTAAAAAGGGCCGATAAATCCTTTGAAACCGCCTATCCCCTGCAGACGCAAACCTTCAAGAATAATCAGACCAAAAGCAAAGGATCCAATTATTTCTGAGGTCGGCATTCCTCTTAACCGGATAAGAACCAGTCTATAAATAAGGGCGCCCAATACGGCGGCAATTGCCAGAGAAAGGACGATAGCCACCGGATACCATAGATGGAGGTCATTGACAAAACTCCACGTCAGAAATCCCACCATGACATAAATCGCACCGTGTGCAAAATTGGGTAACCTGCTGACCCCATAGACCAAGGTGAAGCCGAGCGCGATGAGCGCAAAGACCACACTATTTACTACTCCATAAACAATAATTTCCAACATACCGATATCACCTTATATTTTTATTTAGCTGGTTTGCACACCATCGGCAAACCAGCCATTAATAGTAGCTTCCTCTTTAGTCTACTTTTTCATCCACGGGGGAAGTTTTATCCGGCCAAGATCTCCTTTGCCAACCTGTGGGAAAACGGTAATCCGTTTTTTATCCTGCCACTGAACCCAATTTCCAAGGACGCTGGCCTGCGGATCATAGCCATAAACAATCTGATGATTCTGGTCAAATTTCACGGTACCGCGAACAAGTGGTAAATTCGACTTTTCAAGAGCGGCAACCAGCGCATCCGGTTCCACCGATCCCGCACGCTCAATGGCATCTTTCAGAACATACACTCCCTCATAAGCACTTACGCACCCGGTGCTTCGGGGAGGAACACGCCATCTTTTCAAGAACGCATTGTAGAAATTGATTGTTTTAGGTGTTACAGAAACGGGGGTGTTTCCGGCTTCGGATAAGGTGGCAATGGTATAAGCGCCTTTTCCTTTCGTTTGATTCCAGAAACCCGGATCTTCAGCGGCACCGATGAAACCGATGGGCAGAGCCGATACTTCCATATCTGCCCATTGCCTGAGGAGGATGGACGTTTCTGGAGCATAGGCCCAAATGAAAAGAACCTGAGCTCCGGATTTCTTGCATTCGCTCAGCGCCACGGAAAAATCAGTGGACGCAATGGGATGCTTATCAAATCCGACAACCTGCCAACCGGATTTCACAGCCAAGCCCTGCACAATTTCGGCGGCTTTTCGGCACATCAGGCTATCATCGATTGAAATAAACATCTTGTCAAACTTGTGCTCTCTCTTAAGTTGATTGAGCAGGTCGATCGCTTCTTTGATATACCACTTGACACTGCCGCTCACCCTGAAAGAGTATTTATATCGTTCCCGGTCCTTTTCTACTTTTTGATCCCAGCTGGGTGAATAAGATCCAATGGTCACCAGATCGACTACTTTGTACTTAGCGTAAAGATCCATGGCGGCAATACTGCACTCGGACATACAAGGCCCACCCATGAGCACATTGACTTTCTTCTGAAGAATCAGTTTTTCTATGGACAGCAACACTTCACTTGTCGGCACGCCGGGTTCCTCATCGCGCGTGTCTGCGATCAGCAACTCCAGCGGACGCATCACCTTCCCTACTCTAACCCCACCTGCGGCGTTGATCTGTTCAGCCGCCAGAAGCATTCCGCGTTCTCCGTTCTGCCCGTAAGCACTGGCCCTCGGCACAGGACATCCCACCAAGATAGGATTAGCTTTTGCCCAAACATCTTCAATACCTTGTCCCAAGCCAGTCATAGCAGCGCCCGCGCCGATTACCGTAATTCCGGCTTTCTTTAAGAAATCACGTCTTGATTCGTCCATCATCCGACCTCCCTTTGGCTAAGTATAAAAAAATTAACTTAATCGTACATCCGCCCACTAACTTTACTAATATTATCAGCTTATATTTTCTATGGGGGGTCTGCCCATGTGTCTGAAGGAGGGTCCACACCTCGGTGGAGGGGTGTGAAGGTCGTGCACGAGCCAGACACATGGACAGACATTGTTTTACACTTTAACCGCCTTTTCACCCTTACTAATCTTTCGTCTTTCTTCATCTCTAATCTCCCGACGCAGGAGTTTACCAACCTTTGATTTTGGAAGCATGTCACGGAACTCAATATAACTGGGAACCTTATACGCGGCTAACCTGTCTCTACAGAATTTAAGCAATTCATTGCCGCCGACGCCTCTTGCATCCTGCTTAAGCACGACAACCGCTTTGATCCGCTCGCCGACCTTCCTGTCGGGGACACCAATAACACAAGCACCTATAACAGCCGGATGATCCTGCAGCACCGCTTCAATTTCTGAGCAGGAGACACGGAACCCCTTGCACTTTATTACATCAGCACTCCGATCCATGTAATAAAGTTGCCCGTCTTCTCCCATACGTACAAAATCATTCATCCGATACCAAAGTACATCGTCTATCGGCACATATGCTGCCGCTGTTTCTTCAGGTTTGTTCCAGTAACTTTTTGGGATATATTCAGATGTAACCAGCAATTCTCCGGTTTCTCCCATAGGGACATCATCCATGGTATCAGGATCCACAACACGGATTTGCCTCGAAGGCAGCGGAAAACCCAGGCTCCCCTGAACGGGCTCTCTATCCAATGGGCTAACGGCAACAAAACCGACTTCCGTCGATCCATAAACCTGCCTAATCGGAATATTAAACTTGGCCTTCCAGCGGTTGTAAATCTCCAGCGGCAGAACGTCACCACCGCTCCAGCAATATCTCAGTGATTTAATATCGTAGAAGGCAAGTCGATCATTTTCTAGGATCATCCGATAAAGGGTAGGAGCACCAAGAAAGAGGGTTGCCTTGGTCCGCTCGATATCAGCCAGAATTGCATCTACCTGGGGAATAGGAACCAATATAGCTGTATTCCCCTTTGTCAGCACGGCACCGAGAATCACTCCCTGCGCTAACTGATGGAAAAGGGGATTGACCATGACAAAGATCTCTTTCTGGTCGCCAATATAATTTTTCCATAACTCCCTTACCTCTTCGACAAAAGAAACCATACCGCTGTGGCTGGCGGGACATCCTTTGGGAAAACCGGTGGTCCCACCCGTATAAAGGATATAGCAGAGGTCGTTTCTTGCATCGATGTTGACTTTGGGCGGATTAGGCGGATTACGGCGAAGCAATTTATTGAAGGCGTATACGTTTTCTCTCCAATGAACCACACCGTTAGGCACCAGATCAAACATGATCCCCAAGGCTCTTTTATAAAGGGGAAGCATATCCACAAGATTCGTTACAATGGCTCTTTTCAGACATGTTGTGGGAAAGACTTCCTCAACATAACGGAAATTTGTATCCTGACAAAGAACCGTTTCCGCACCGGAATCGTTTATGAGGTAACTGATTTCGTGGGGAGTATAAATCGGCGAGACTGGAACAGCAACCGCCCCGATTTTTTGTGCAGCAAAATAGCCGATGAGAAATTGCGGACAGTTGGGAAGGTAAAGCATAACCTTATCGTATTGCTTCACACCCAAATTGTGCAATGCTGTTGCAAATCGATCAATCGATTCCTTCAACTGTTTGTAAGTTATCTTTTGACCGATATAAATGAGGGCCGTATGATTCGGATATTTTTCACATGCACGTTCAAATCCGCTGATCAATGGCTCATCATACCTTGACATCATTCGCCTCCTCCTTTTGTAACTAACAATATGTTTCTCTAACTAACTAGGAGATGAGCAACTGATATGCCAACACATATATCTATATGAATATACTACGGTTATAATTAATTCCGGTGATGAAATATCCAAAATAAACATGTTGCTTGGTTCAAACGGGAACCTGACCGTTCCATATGGAACTAATCGGTCCCACAATCTAGACATGAAGTGATAAGTATATGGATTTATTAATTAATATTAGAAATGCCTAGACCAGTTAATTTGACGCTCTTTATTAATTGCTGTAGCATGCTTATGTTCTTTCAAAATGCTGTTTATTGGTTTTTGCCATAATTCTTTGGAAGATGAAAAATCATCCAATACCCAAAGCGGAATAAAAAAAAGAACCCCGCCTGGCGACGGGGCCCTTTTAAGGGGGAAAAAACGTACTAGCTAAAATTTAAATGTTAACTGACCACGGAGGAAGATCGCATCTTCCGCATTATTTTCATAAAAATCACCGGGTGCAAAGTACTCGAACTGCAGCAAACCATCAAGCTGCTTCGTAAAGGTGTGGCTGAGCACGGCCGTGACAATATCGCCGCGATCTCGATCACCGGGATCATTGGAGAACATCGCATCTCTCGGGCCTGTAATATTTGTTTCCTCATCCGCCCAGAGATGTTGATACGATAGCGCTAATTTCGTATGGACAGTCAATGCCACTTTCAGTCCCAGTTTGGCAATCTGGAGGTTTGTCCAGTAACCGGGGATGGCACCGCTGTCAGCAAGAGTTTCGTACGTTAAAGTATAGGCCAATATTTCATTCCAGTAAGGCACTCTAGACCAAAGGGGATCCCACCCTTCATGATCCGTTGTGTCCGGATCATCACCGGACAGAAAAACAAAACCCAGTTCCCATTCCGGTTTCAGCGCGACTTCGGGAAATTTCTGGCTAACGAAGAGATAACCGCCATCTGCTTCACGGTCTTTCCCGCTATCATATTCCCCAAACTGATGGGCATATTCGCCCCTAATCGTCCAGTTGCCGGCTGTAAAAACCACTCTCGCACCCACGGTGTTTAGATCCAAAGGATCTGTGGGCCCGCCCGCGGATGCTCTTGTTGCTTTATAATCAGTACCAACAGAGTCCTCATGCTTGAAGATATAGTAGGGCTCCACAGTTAAATTACTGGTTAATTTACTTCTCCCATAGAGAATGACACCCCATTCATCCGAAATATTGACAACCTTTTCATTCTTGTAATAACCTGCCAGATAGTCAGATCTTGCCGGGTGTAGAGTAGGCAATGAATCCGTTTGATGGTTATTGACATATGCCAGGTCGATCGAGTGATTGGCATGTATTTTCCAATTGGCTTTGATGGCGTCAAAATAGAAAGTTCTGGAACTATCCCCCGGAGTACCGTCTGAAATAAGGAAACCTTCCCCGTACTGACCCAGAAAATCCTGGCGTCCTATCCGGATATCAATCGGCAGACCAAATAATTTCCGCACATCGAAATACAAATTACCGATAACCAATTCGTCTTCATCGAAACGGTCGCTGTCTGAGGTAAGGTACCCCGGCTTTGGCGCGGCAATTTCAAAAGGCTTGTAATTCCCCAAATAATAATACGCCTCATTCGCGATTAGCCCGTAAATTCCGAAGTTTTCGTTGAAATCCACCTTTCCCCAGAGCCAGGTCCGCAGGCGGAAACGATCCCGATCAGTTTTGCTGATTGTTTCAAAATCAATCACATTTTCAAAGTATTCCCATCTGAGACGAAAACTACCTCCCCAGTCCGCTTTGATCTCCGCTGGCGCGACATCGACATAGATCAGTGTTGAGATAAGCATGAGACCTAACGTGCAGAATAATTTCTTAACCATGCCACTTTCCTCCTCCTTAAATTGATTTCTATCGATAGAATTCTCCAAGTAGGAGAGATATCAGCAACTGATGTGCCATAGCATCTATCATTATGTATTCATTACGTTTATTATGATATTATTGATCGAAATACGGTGATTAAAAGATGAGCCCGATTCAAACAGGAACCCCATCGTTCCATATGGAACCAATAAGACCCATAATTTAATGAATTTGATTATTTATGTATTTTGGTGATGCTTGATGAAAGGAATAAACAAACTAATTCAGTGTTCTGCTTTTTTGACTCCTATATTGCGTTAATTCTTTAGCGAGGTTATATTTTTCTACCTTCCTGATAATACTGGTATGGGTAACGCCCAAAGCGTTAGCGGCCTCCCGGGTCGTTCTGTAAATTTTAAGCGCCCTTTTAACCAATTCTTTCTCAACAATACCAGTCGCCTTTCTCAACTGCATGATATGAGGAACAACAATTTCTTCTATACCAGAGGATATTTCATCCAACTCCGGCTGATTTATCCTGAGGTAGTCAATAACACTTTGATATTGAATTGTTTCCTCCTCAGTCGTGACAACCAGTCTTTCAATCAGATTTTCCAACTGCCTGATATTACCCGGCCATTCATAACCTTCAAGAACTTGGAGGGCCTTTAAACTTATCTTTTTATTAGTTTTGTATCTCTCGTTAAATTTTCTTAAAAATTCCTGCGTTAATGGAAGAATATCTTCTTTTCTCTGCCGTAAAGGCAAAATCTCTATTGGAATGACATTCAGGCGGTAATAAAGATCTTCTCGGAACTTTGCTTGCCTGACCAGGGTTTGGAGCGGTTTATTCGTTGCCGCGATGATTCTTACGTCAAGCTTAATAGGTTTCGTACCGCCGACACGACAAATCGTATGGTCCTGAAGAAAACATAAAAGTTTGACCTGTAAAGCAGGCGATAATTCTGCAATCTCATCTAAGAAAATGATTCCATGGTTAGCAATCTCAAAAAGACCTGCTTTTCCTTCTTTATTGGCGCCCGAGAATGCTCCCGGATCATAACCGAATAGTTCGGATTCCAGGAGATTTTCTGGAATGGCGCCACAGTTGATATGTACAAAAGGTCCTTTACTTCGATTGCTTATCTTATAAATATGTCTGGCAATGACTTCCTTCCCAACACCGGACTCTCCCATGATTAGAACTGCTGTATCAACCGCTGCAACACGGCGAGCCAGTTCGACAATCTTCTTCATCGTCGGATTCTTCACATTCAAGACACTTAAAATATCCTTTGTGTTCAAAGCCTTCAACTCTGACCGATACCGATCTGTCAACTCTTTGGAATAACGAATTTTTTCTCTTAACTGATTTAGGTCGGTTAGGTCTCGGAAATTACAGATGGCTCTTATAATTTCCCCGTCCTCATTAAATACCGGCGTTCCTGTGGCCAGCACCTCGACACCGGACTTGATTTTCTGCATAATGGATGTTGTTTTTCTGTTCTTGAATACTTCAAGAGCAATCGACTGTGAAATAACGCCCTCACTGACCAGTTCAGGTAATAATCTCCCCAGGCCGGCTTCCTCCTTGGAAAGACCAGTTATGCGCTCGTAACTTTTATTCAACAGGACGATTCTACCATCCTTGTCCGCAATGCCGATGCCATCGTGTACTGTATCAACAATCTCCTCCAGTTTCCCCTTAATGTGGAGGAATGTCTCGTAGGCTTTGATCAACGTCTCATTAACGTGCAGGATGCCGCTGATAAGATTATCATCAGAGCAGATGACATATTGATCGTCGGGATTGGTCAGAACATCATCGATGGGTGCGTCAGCACTGACGATTTGAAATTTCTTTTCGATGAATTCTTCCACCGGTACGTATTTCCAGTCCCAATGCACCTGTGTGTATTCACAGAGCACTTTATATGTAACGATACCTATGATTTTTTTTTGGACAACAACCGGCAGGAAATCAACTTGGTCATCGAAGCATTTTAAAGCTTCGCTTATGGTTGTTATGGGCTCAAGACATTGCTTAACAGGAATAAAAATTTGTTGAATAGAAATAGGCTGAATATACAAAGGTAAACGCCTCCTTATTCTCTAACAACAACAACCTAAAGATACCCATCAATCATCGTTTTTCTAAATTAATGTCAAGAAATAAGTTAGAGACCCCCTTTTTTACCGACAACCAATGCTATACACAACCTTCTATCGTTACTTCTCTAAATACGAATCGAGAAATTTTTTAAATGGTTTTTCCTTTTGTACATCCTGCAAAGCCTTTTCATAGGCTTGTATATATTCAGCGGATTTTTTTTGGAAAACACAGCATAAAGACCCACCGGTTCATCCGGCAACGTAATGACTTTTATTTTATTACCCTAATTACCTTTTGTCAGTTCATACTTGAGTGCATAAGCATCGGGACAGAAGAAAGCATCAATGCGACCTGTGACAATTTTTTTGAATTTTGAGCTATCACATCATCCCCAGACATCGGCTCCAGTTTCAGCCGGTTGTCCTTCATCATAGGGGAATAATAACCACCCTGCCATATCCCTATTCTCAGAGAGAAAATATCACGAACTGATTTAATATCTCTAATAGCTTGAGCTGATTTAACAGCGAGGGATGGTTGCATCTTAAATAATGCCTCCTGTGGAAATATAAACTTGGCTTCACGTTCCGGATTTTTCCCAAGCAGTAAAATAATATCCAGTTCACCCGATTCAAGGCCTGCTAACAACCGAGTAAGGGGTAAATCAACGAAACTGATGTCGAGCAGATTCATCTTCTTAGCAATGATTTTGAAGTACTCGACAGCAGCACCTTGATTGCCTGGCATAGCATGAGGCTCAAGCTTGAAATAACCAACTTTGAAGGATTTAGCCTCAACTGCTGATGAAATTAAAAATATGCCAACAATGATAAGTAATATTATGACTTTGGATATAATAAAAAAGATTTTTTTACCAACCATTACTCTCCTTTCCGCCTCCCTTTGGAATTGTGACCGCATGCGCACGTTTTGCCGTTTACCAAAGAATTCGCAAAATACAGGCCATGTATGTTATCTAACTGATATGAATAAAATATTAACATAGATTCGATACAGAGAAACGAATAACTTGGTGCACAACTGTTCCAACAGGTACAATACAGTTCCAATAGAAATGCTAATTCAGTAATAAAGAAAGGATTGCTCTTAAATCCATCAAGTTGAAAGAGAATTGCCAATGGAATAGATTCAAGATTTTGAACAGAATGGCTATAGGAACACGGCTGAATGATTAACTGATTGTCTCACCGGTCAGCTTTTCGATTTCGGCAAGCAGGACAGGGATGAATTCTGCTTCCTTGATCTTGCGCACCATATGGCCTTTTTTAAACAGCATGCCTGTGCCCTTGCCGCCGGCGATACCGATATCCGCTTCCGCCGCCTCGCCGGGGCCGTTCACGACGCATCCCATGAGGGCGACTTTTAACGGCATTTTCAGGTGCGCCAGCTTCCGCTCCGCTTCTTCCACCAGGGCCAGGAGGTCGATCTCACAGCGCCCGCAGGTGGGACAGGAAATGATCTCCGGACCCCGTTCCCGGAGCTTCAATGCCCGGAGAATCCCCCAGGCCACGGTCATTTCCTGAACCGGATCGCCTGTAACGGATACACGAATGGTGTCACCGATACCTTCTGCAAGAAGCATCCCTATTCCAAGAGATGACTTGATGGCAGATTGAAGTAGCGTTCCGGCCTCGGTAACGCCTAAATGCAATGGATAATCACTCTTTTTAGAAAATTCCCGGCAGGCGTCGATCATGATGGAGACATCCGATGACTTGAGGGACACCTTCATGTTGGTAAAGCCCTGATCCTCCAGATAATCGACGCTCCGCAGGGCGCTCTCCACCAGCGCCGACGCTGTCGGTCCATCATATTTTACCAGGAGATCTTTTTCCAGAGACCCGCCGTTAATGCCAAGACGGATACAGACGTCCCGTTCCTTGGCCGCCAAAACGATGTCTTTGAATTTTTCCCGCGGAATGTTTCCGGGGTTGATGCGGATACCGTCCATCCCCTGCTCGATGGCCAGCAAAGCCAGTCGGTCGTCAAAGTGGATATCGGCAATAACCGGAAGGGACGATTGTTTGCGGATTTCCGATAAAACAGATGCGGCCTCCCGATCGGGCACAGCGACTCGGGCAATTTCGCAACCTGCGTCGGCCAGTCGCCGGATCTGCTCACCTGTCGCCGCCACATCACGGGTGTCGGTGGAGGTCATGGACTGGACAACCACCGGGTTGTCACCGCCCACTTGAACATTTCCCACATGGACGGTCCTGGTTGCTTTTTTCTTTCGCATCCGCCTATCCGCCCTTTACGAGGCTTTCCCCCTTCGCTGATCCGGCCTCAGGCAGCCCGGCCCGCTGCAAAGGCCTTCAGATTCGCCTCACGCACTTTGGGCGGGAAAGCCTCCGGGAGCACTTCATTCCAGATTTTCTCGTCGATGTCCAGATACGTGGAAAGCACACCCAGCAGGGCCGTGTTCTCAGCCTTGATGTTTCCGGCGTCGACCGCTATCCGGGTGGCATTCACTTCCTTTACATCGGATACCCGCTTCCGGACCGTTTCCGCCACCCTTTCCGGATAGGCCGCCGCACCAAGGTTGACTGCCGGGGGATAAAGCTCCAGTTCACTCATGATGACTCGTCCGTCGGGCTTTACATAGTCCAGGTAACGCAACACCTCAAGCCTTTCAAACGCCACCAGAATATCCACGCCGCCTTTCGGAGCCAGGGGCGAATAAACTTTTTTCCCGAAACGGACGTGGCTTGTGACGCTACCGCCGCGCTGGGCCATGCCGTGGACTTCACTTTTTTTGACATCGAGACCCGATCGCATGATGACTTCACAGAGAATATCGCTGGCGCGGATGATTCCCTGCCCGCCGACACCGACCATATACACACTGGTTACTTTGTTTTTCATCCTTATTCCTCCTCCACGATCGCCCCGGCCTTGCAGAGCTGCTGGCAGAGGGTACAGCCTGTACAGTAGAGGCTGTCGATCACGGCGATGCCTTCCTGGTTTTTTGTTTTCTTCCGGTAAGTCCCTTCTGCCATCTTTGTGAAGGGGCGCCAGGATATGGGTGAACAACTCAGGCCAAGACAGAGTTTGCATCCGTTGCATCTGTCCGGGTCTACCCGGAAGGGCTTTCCGATGGCGGGATTGGCCCGTCGGAACAGGACGCAGGGGCTTTCGGCAATGACGACGGAAGGACCGGGGTTCGCCAGTTCTTCCTTCATGACTTTACGAACCTGTTTCAGGTCGAATGGGTTGACTACCCGCACATTTTCAATCCCGAAAACCTTGGCCAGGGCAGCGAAATCAAGCTTCTTCGTCGGGCTCCCCTGGAGGGTGTAACCTGTCGCCGGATGTTCCTGCATGCCCGTCATGGCTGTAGTGGAATTGTCACAGATGACGACGACGGCATCGCTGCCGTTGTAGGCCATGTTCAGAAGCGGCGTCATACCGGAATGAACAAAAGTGGAATCGCCAATTACGGCGACAACCTTGCCTTGTCCCTTGTCTTTTAGCGCCTTGCTCATGCCGTGAGCCATGCTGATACTGGCCCCCATGCAGACCGTCGAGTGCAGCCCTTCCAGTGGCTTCATGAAGGACAGAGTATAGCAGCCGATGTCGCCGGACACAAAAGCGCCCAGCTTACCCAGAACATAAAACACCCCCCGGTGCGGACAGCCCGGGCAGAGATTCGGCGGCCGTGGGGGGACTTCCGGTGCGGGAGGAATGTCGTTCGAACTGCAGTCACAGATGGCGTTTTTCACAATCCCGGGATCCAGTTCATTCGCAAAAGGCAGGACGGCCTTACCCGTCACCGCAATCCCCATAGCCTTGATCTGTTCTTCCAGGAACGGATCAAGTTCTTCGACCACATAGAGTTTTTTAACCTTCCCGGCGAATTTACGGATGAGTTTCTCCGGCAGAGGGTACACCATCCCGAGCTTCAAAAAGGAATATTCCGGAAAAGCGTCTTTGGCATAATTGTATGGCATCCCTGAGGTGATAATACCGACCTCTTTGCTCTTCATCTCAATACGGTTTTCTTCGAACTTTTCGGCAAATTCTTTTAGCGCCGCTGTCCTTTTTTCCACCAGTTGACGACGGACACGGGAATTTCCCGGAACCATGACATATTTCGATGCATTGGTCTGGACCGCTGTCTTATCTTCAAAGACACCCGGTTCTTCAAGGGTGACAATCGATTTGGAATGCGCCACCCGGGTCGTCGTGCGGAGCATCACGGGGGTATCGAACTGTTCACTCAGGTCGAAGGCGATCTTGATGAACGCCTTCGCTTCCTGACTGTCGCTGGGCTCCAGCATGGGTACTTTGGCAAACTTTGCATAATTGCGGTTGTCCTGCTCGTTCTGCGAGCTGTGCATGGACGGATCATCGGCGGAGATCAGGACGAGAGCCCGATTGGTTCCGGTGTAGCTCGCTGTAAACAAGGGGTCTGCCGCCACATTGACCCCGACATGCTTCATGACCGCCATGGCCTTCTCGCCGGCCACAGCCGCTCCGATGGCGGCTTCAAGGGCGACTTTCTCATTGGGAGACCATTCGGCATACACCCCCTGATACTGTGCATACGCCTCCATGATCTCCGTACTGGGCGTCCCGGGATAACCGGCGGCAAAGCGCACGCCGTGCTCGTAGGCACCGCGGGCGATCGCTTCATTTCCTGACATGAGAAC
This sequence comes from uncultured Syntrophales bacterium, assembly GCA_964494155.1. Lineage (GTDB taxonomy): Bacteria > Desulfobacterota > Syntrophia > Syntrophales > JAAYKM01 > JAAYKM01. The sequence goes on along the minus strand of CAZBQX010000012.1, from coordinate 18,535 downwards.
TTTCATATATCGATCTTCCTCTCTATATTAACGCTGCTGCGTGTCTAACTGTTCAGGGCAATTTTCCTTTTGATGAGAAGTTCGGCGGATGGATCAACCGTAATTGCCAGTGCTTTCTTATAATACTCCAGGGCCTTGGCCTTGTTGTTCATTTCCTCATAGATACGGGCGGCATTTTGATAATTCACGGCAACAAAACCGTTATCAGCAGGTGTGATGACGGCCTTTTCGTAATACTCCAGGGCTTTTTTCAGGTCTTTCTTGCTTTCATAAGAAGCTCCCAAGGCACTCAGCACCAGAGTGGTCAAGTCATTGTTACGGGACGCTTTCTCCAAATATTGGTTATAGAAACCAATGGCCTCATCGTAACGGTTCACCTTAAAATAAAGGTTGCCAAGTCGGTAAGAAGCAAATACGGCGGCATTGCTCCGGGGATATGCAGTCAGCAGATCCTTATACTGTTTAACCGCCATCGCCGCTCCCTGCGCTTCCCCCGACTTTTCCACAAGGAAGGCGGCCTCATAGAGCTCGCCGGCTTTGTTCTCGTAGGATCTGTCATAGATGACCCACCCTGCAATCAGCAGAAGTAGCACGACAACGGCCGCAGCGATGATCATGATTTTCGTCCGGTTATGCTTGACATACTCCATGAATTCTTCGAAGAAGATTTGCAGTTTATCGGGCTCTTCCAACTCCATCTTCGTCATTTTATCCGCCATAGGTATCTCCTGCTTCCTCCATTTTTTTAATCCGATCCAAAATAAAAGGGGGTATTCTGACAATTTTTCGCCCCTTGTCCACAAAAGCATGAACGGAGTGCCCTTCCACCAGCACCTTTTCCCGGTTCTCATCCCAGATGGCATAATTGAACCGAATACTCGCCCGTTTCACATAGCCGATTTCCGTTTCCACCAGGAGCACCTGGTCGTACTCGGCCGGGTACAGGTAATGGGCAAAGACCTCGGTCAGGGGCATGCCGTAGCCCTGTTCTTCAATCCAGGCGTAAGGCATTTCGATCTGCCGGAAAAGTTCCCCCCGTCCGATTTCAAACCATTTGATATAGTTCGTATGGTAGACGATGCCCATGGCATCGGTATCGGCATAGATCACCCGGATTTTTGTCTGGTTAGGCTTCAACAAACCGTCTCCAGTCCCTGATAAAAAGTTCCATCAACCGATAACCGGGCGACACGAGAATACCCGATTTTTTCGCTTCGCTCTCCGAATAAGCCGCGCCGTTTTTCCGATTTTCCCCTGTCACAGAGGAAAGGACGACAAACGGGCTCGGGTCGGCGACGTGGGTCCGGCAGACAATCGGCGTCGGGTGATCGCAGAGGACCAGAATCCGCCAGGCATCAAACGCGGTCAACCCCTTGAGAACTGTCCCGACCACTTTTTCATCAAAGTCTTCAATGGCCTTGATCTTGCCGTGGACATTGCCTTCGTGCCCCATCTCGTCGGGTGCCTCAACGTGGACAAACACGAAATCCCGGTCCTGAAGGCATTCCAGTGCCTTCTCACCCTTGCCCCGGTAGTTCGTATCGATGTAACCTGTGGCGCCTTCGACGCGCAGCACCTCCAGTCCGGCATAAACACCGATGCCATTGAGCAGGTCTACTGCTGATATGACGCCGCCGCGGAGTTCATATTTCTTGGTCAGGGGAACCATGGCCGGGGCCTTACCCTGCCCCCAGAGCCAGATGGCATTGGCGGTTTTTTCCCCCTTGACAAGACGTTCCCGATTCACCGGGTGATTCTGCAAAATGGATTTTGCCTGGCCCATAAGGTCGAGCAGGACCTCGCTTTTCCCTCCGGTCGGCAGATAAGGTGCTGTTACCCGGCCGGTAATGTCATGGGGCGGCGTGGTCTTTGGAGAAGCATCTCCTCCGCGCCAGACCAGCAAATGACGGTATCCCACACCGGGATAGAACTGAAAAGACTCGTCACCCATTTCCGCCTGGAGTGTCAGGATAATCTCCTTTCCCTCGGAGGAAGAGATATGGCCTGCCGTAAAGTCATCCATGCGCCCGTCCGTGTCTTCGGAAAGCGTTACCAGATTGCACCGGAAGGCGACATCGTCAGGACCAAGATGAATCCCCATGTTGGCTGCTTCCAGGGGACCCCGTCCGGAATAGAATTCATGGGGGTTATATCCCAGAACACTCAGATTGGCGACATCGCTTCCGGCGGTGAACCCCTCCGGAATGGTATCGACCAGACCGACGGTTCCTTCCCTGGCCAGACGGTCCATGTGGGGTGTCCGGGCAGCCTGCAGAGGGGTTTTTTCGCCCAGTTCGGCCAGGGGATAATCCCCCATCCCGTCTCCCAATAATATAATATATTTCATGGTTTATATTCCTATTATTACAAATTAGAGTTGGTCGTCCTCCACGCGGATCAAAACGGTTTTGTCCAGAACGACATCCAACTGGTCGATGGCCTGCAGGGCCTCTCGCACATCCCGTTCCCGCGCCTTGTAGGTTGTCATGACGACCGGGACGGCGCCTTCTTTCGTTCTGCCCTTCTGGATCACCGTCGAAATACTGATGTTTCGCTCACCGAGGATGCCGGAAATCTTGGACAGCACACCCGGCCGGTCCACGGCGGAGAAGCGGAAATAATAATTGGACCGAACTTCATCGAAAGGCCGCAGTTTGATGTCCGTCATGTCGGCTTCATGAATTGATCGGGCCGGGACACGGCTGCTGATTCCTTTTCGGATATTACGTGCAATATCAACAATATCGCTCATGACCGCCGACGCCGTGGGCATCATTCCGGCCCCCTGACCATAGAGAAAGATCGATCCGGAAGCGCTGCCCACCACATGGAAAGCGTTGAAATTCGCATTGACATTTGCCAAAAGATGGCGAAAGGGAATCATCGTCGGATGCACCCGGGCTTCGACAGCATCGCCCCGGTCAACGGCGATACCCAGCAGCTTGATCCGGTAACCCAGATCTTTTGCAAACGCGATGTCCTGCTCGGTAATCCCCGTAATGCCCTCGACATAAATATCTTCAAGTTTCACGTTCTTTCCATACGCCAGGGACACCAGGATCGCCAGTTTATGGGATGCATCAATTCCCTCGACGTCAAAAGTCGGATCGGCTTCGGCAAATCCAAGGCGCTGGGCTTCTTTTAAAACCACATCAAAACTTTCACTGTCGTCGGTCATCTTCGTCAGGATGAAATTGGACGTGCCGTTCATGATGCCGAAGATGGATTCAATATGATTGGCAACAAGACTCTCCTTGAGGGTCTTGATGATCGGAATCGTTCCGCCCACGCTGGCTTCGAAACCGATGTCCACGCCGTTTTCTTCCGCCGCCCTGAACAGATCGTTCCCACGCGTCGCAATCAGGGCCTTGTTGGCGGTCACGACGTGCTTTTTCGCAGCGATAGCCTTCAGCAGAAATGAATGAGCCGGCTCGTAGCCGCCCATCAATTCGACAACGATATCAATATTCGGATCGGCAATCACGGCCAAGGCATCCGTTGTCAGGCATTGTGGATCGGGGGTAATAATCCTGGGGGTTGTAATATCCAGATCGGCAACTTTTCTCAGGACAAGTCGGGCCCCGACCCGTTTTTCAAGCAGGTCTTTTTTTTCCTGGAGCAGTTTCAGCACACCGCAACCAACAGTTCCGAAACCAATTAAACCGATCGATATCTCATCCTTCATGGGTTTACTCTCATCTTCTTGCGTAGAGTCAAAGGGCCGTGTTTTTTAAGCACCTGTTCTGCCTTGCGGCCACAACCGATTGTTCCTTGTTTTACACATGTCCGCTTTCCTTTCCGTATCACAGCAAACACGCTCGGTTACTATAACAGCTAACCGTTTTTGTCAAAACAAATTCACCCCGGCAGGTTTCATGAAAAAGGCGCTTTCCCTGATTCTCAGGCGGTTTTGGCGATCTCCAGCCGCTCCTGCCAGCGTCTTTTCAGCACATCCCTCAGGTAAAGATGTTCTCCACTCTCCAGGGCAGGGTCTTCTTCGATCAGGTCAAAAGCGTCTCTTTTGGCTTCACCCAGGATTTTCGCATCCCGGACAATATTGGCTACCCGGAAATCGGGTAAACCTGACTGCCGGGTGCCCATGAACTCGCCGGGACCACGAATCGCCAGATCTTCTTCGGCGATTTTAAACCCGTCCTGGGAGTCAACCATGGCCTTGAGGCGCCGTCTGGCGTCTTCTGATCCCGTTTTCTGAACCAGGAGGATACACGTCGACGGGATGTCGCTGCGCCCTACCCTGCCCCGCAGCTGATGTAATTGGGAAAGGCCGAACCGCTCCGCGTGCTCGATAATCATGAGCGATGCCTGGGGCACATCGATGCCGACCTCGATGACCGTCGTCGCCACCAGAATTCGGATCAGCCCTGACAGAAATGCCGCCATGATCTCTTCCCGCTGTGCGGTCTTCAATTTACCGTGAATGAGACCGATCGATTCATCCGGAAAGATGTCCTGCTGCAGATGTTCCGCCATACGGGTCGCGTCCTTCAAATCAAGGGTTTCCGATTCCCCCACGAGGGGATAAACGACAAACACCTGGTTACCCCGGGCCAGTTCTTTCCGAACGGTTTCATAGACCCGGTCGCGCTGCTGTTCGTACGCGATTTTTGTCTGAATCGGTTTCTTCCCCGGCGGCAGTTCATCGATAACGGACACGTCAAGATCGCCATAGACGGTCATGGCCAGAGTCCGGGGGATCGGAGTCGCCGTCATGACCAGAACATCCGGATTAAGCCCTTTTTCCCGAATGGATGCCCGCTGCACGACACCGAAACGATGCTGCTCATCGATGACCACCAATCCCAGGCCGGCAAACTCCGTGTCCTGTGAAATAAGAGCGTGGGTGCCGATTATGATCCGGGCAACGCCGATCCGCACATCTTCCAAAAGAGCCCTTTTCTCGGCCGCGCCGAGGCTTCCTGTCAGGAGGGCCACCTTCAACCCCAAGGCTTCCGCCCAGGCACGGATGCTCCGATAATGCTGTTCTGCAAGGATTTCCGTGGGGACCATGATGGCCGACTGATAGCCGTTGTCGCAAGCATTCACCATAGCCGCCATAGAGACCACGGTTTTTCCGGATCCGACATCCCCCTGAAGAAGCCGGTTCATGGGATAGCCTCGGGACATATCCGCCTCGATCTCGGTAATCACCCGCTTCTGGGCGCCCGTCAGTTGATAGGGAAGCAAATCCAGAAAACGTCGGAAAAGGGGGCCTCCTGTTTTGAAGGATATCCCGGGATGAAGAATGGTCCCTTTTTTCTTTACGGCCATGCCCAGCTGGAAAAAGAAGAATTCATCATAAATCAGCCGTCTGTGCACTTCGGAATGCATATCGTTGAGCAGACGGATATCCTCGTCCTGAGGGGGAAAATGAATGTCCCGGATCGCCCGGTGAATATCCATGAGGTGACGACGCCGGCAGATGTTTTCCGGGATGGGACTCATCAAGTTCGATGCATAATTTTCCACGACTTCCATCATGATCCGGCGAAGGGTTTTCTGGTGGAGGCCTTCGGTCTCTGAATAGACAGGAACGATCCGCTTGAAATGCAGGAGGTCTTCCTCCATTTCCCCCAAAAGCTCGAAATCAGGATGGATCATGTTTTTTTCAACAGAAAACCGACTCACTTCACCGGTCAGGATGTATCGCCGGCCGGTCTTAAATGTATTTTTCAGATACGCTGTCTGGCCGCGGAACCACTTGGCCGTAAGCGTCCCCGTACCGTCCTGAAATGTCACCTCGAAAGTCCGCCTCCGACCGTACATTTTCATTTCCACATGAACCGCTTCCCCGATAACGGTTTCCCGGCGTCCCACTTCGGCATCGACAATCGGTTTGATAAACCGCCGGTCCTCATAACGATAAGGCAGAAAGTAGAGCAAGTCTTCAACATTGAACAGGTTTTTCCTTTCCAGCAACTGAGCTATGCGGGGGCCGACCCCTTTTATATACTGGACCGGCAGGGCCAACCGTTTCAGATTATGTTCCATATCCTGTCGTTTTAGGCTGTGTTTCAGCGCCGACACCTCCGCTTGTTCCTGGAAACGGCTTGTCAGGTGCGCCATCATTTCGTGGTGGACATTCAGCGCCTGCTCAACCCGCACTTTTTTTTCCTCAAGAGGCGCCTGGTCGAAGTCCTGAAAAACGCTTTTCCATTTCATGAACAAACCGCCGATTTCCCGGTCGGTGGGAGAGTGGCCCCTGGCCTGCAGAGCATGACTGAGTTGCGTCAGTAATTTTTCCATAAGTATTTCGACATCCCGCAGCAGGGAAAGGTGCCGAAATTCATCCCGACAGGCAAAGCGTAGGGGGCTCTCCATTTTCTCCAGGATTGCTCTGATGGTTTCCATTCTCTTTGGTTTAACTTCCGGGGAATATAATGATTACGGATACAAAGGTTCTTGTAGTTAACAGAATCCATCTGACGCTGCAAGGAATGATTTGACAATTCAGGGGATTTAAGCTAAAAAGCAGCTCCGTTGGTTCACCTATCTTGGGAGATGGTATCCTGCCCTCTAAGAAAAAAGCCATCAGAATACAGTCGGGAGCATTTATGGAAGAAAAAACCACCTATAGCAGTGCCGGTGTGGATATTGATCGCGGCAATATGTTTGTCGATCGAATCAGACAGATGGTCAAATCCACGTCCCGCAAGGAGGTGATGGGCAATATCGGCGGCTTCGGCGGATTTTTCCATCTGGATACGCAAAAAATCAAAGACCCGATCCTGGTCTCTTCCACCGACGGCGTCGGGACGAAGTTGAAAATCGCCCAGATGATGGACAAGCATGATACCGTCGGCATCGATCTGGTCGCCATGTCCGTGAACGACGTCGTTGTCAACGGCGCCGAACCTCTGTTCTTTCTGGACTACATTGCCACCGGTAAAATCAGCGTCGATAAGAGCGTCCAAATTGTAGAAGGCGTCGTCAAAGGCTGCAACGATGCCGGATGTGCCCTTATCGGCGGTGAAACGGCGGAAATGCCCGGCTTTTACAAAGACGACGAATACGATCTGGCCGGTTTCTGTGTCGGCGTGGTCGAGGCGGACCGTATGATCGACGGTTCGGAAATCCGTGTGGGAGATCAGATCATCGGCATCGCGTCCAGCGGTCTTCACAGCAACGGCTATTCCCTGGCCCGTAAGGTCTTTTTTGAACGGGCAGAGCTTACAGTGCACTCGCGCGTCGAAGGCCTGGAAGGAACAGTCGGTGAAGAACTGCTCAAACCCACCCGCATCTACGTGAAATCCGTTTTAAACCTTTTGAAGAGTTTCGCCATCCGGGGGATTGTACATATCACCGGCGGTGGTTTCTTCGACAATATTCCACGGGTGATTCCCAAAGCCTGTATGGCTGTCATCAATCGCGGCTCCTGGGACATTCCCCCCATCTTCTCCGTGTTACAGCGCTTGGGCAATGTTGATGAGGTTGAAATGTTTCGGGTTTTCAACATGGGGATCGGCATGACCCTTGTTGTACCGGAAAAGGAAACCGAAGAAATTCTGGAGCGGCTGGTCCATCTGGGTGAAAAAGCCTTTGTTATCGGCTATGTGGACAAGCGGGAAAACGACGGCCCCATGGTCGTCTTCAGCGATACACCGTAACTTTTTGGATCAACGCCAACACAGCCGTTCCTTTTGGCAACTCGCGTCCCACATGCGCGCTTTCTGTGGAATTGAACAAGGAATTCCCTTATGTCAAAGAAGCTTCCCATCGGTGTTCTGGCATCCGGCAGCGGGTCCAACCTGCAGTCGATCATCGATCACATCGAACAGGGACGTTTGGACGCAGAGATCCGTGTGGTCATTTCCAATAATCCTGACGCCTACGCCTTAACCCGGGCAAAAAAACACGGCATTCCTTTTGTCGTCGTCCGCCACCAGGAATTTCCCGATCGGGAAACCTTCGACGGTCAGATGGCGGAGACACTCGTATCCTACGGCGTTGAATTGGTCGTTATGGCCGGTTTTATGCGGGTCCTTTCACCTCAATTCTTGAAAGCTTTTCCGCAACGGGTCATTAATATCCACCCGGCGCTTTTACCCTCTTTTCCGGGTCTCCATGGACAGCAGCAGGCTTTCAATTACGGCGTTAAATTCTCCGGCTGCACGGTCCATTTTGCCGACGACGGCGTCGATTCGGGGCCGATTATCATCCAGGCCGTTGTCCCCGTCTTGGAAACGGATACGGAAGACAGCCTGGCAGCAAGAATCCTCCAGGAAGAACACCGTATCTACCCCCAAGCCATCCAATTCTATGCCGAGGGTCGCATCGCCATTCGGAACCGGCAGGTGAAAATTAAAGGTTTACACGAATTTGACATCCCTGCGATTCACAACCCTCCTCTTGAGGGCTTCTAAAATACGTAACAAACCAATTTATTTAAATATTTGACAGCGCCGAACCATATGTGAGATATATCGGTGACAAGATTTTCCCGGATTTACGGGAGTGCCCGCCAAAGCAATTCAGCATCTTTTACAGGAGGATACAGGATGGTCGAAGATATTTTAAATTTCAACATCGAAAGCCTGGGAGAAAATACGATTCCCTCGCCGGTTGTTACCAATAAATTCACACCCGATAACAAGCGGGTACTTTTTAATATTGGTTTGGAGAGCTATAACGCCTTCACCACCGCCGATGGCCATCCCCTCTCTCTGGAAGTGGCCGGCCCCCGGGAGAAGATCTTTTTTGATCCCGCAACCGCGAAAGCCGCCATCGCGACTTGCGGCGGTCTCTGCCCCGGAATCAACGACGTCATCCGGGCCATCGTCATGGGACTGCATCACCGCTACGGCGTGACAAATATCATCGGTATCCGCTACGGATTTCAAGGCCTGATCCCGAAATACGGCCATGAAATCCGCACCCTGACCCCGGAAACGGTTCAGGATATTCATACCAGCGGAGGGAGTATTCTGGCCTCATCCCGCGGTAAGCAGGATATCGGCGAAATGGTGACGGCCTTGAAACGGATGAACGTCGATATTTTTTTCTGCATCGGCGGCGACGGAACCATGCGGGCGGCCGGCCTGATCGCCGAGGAGATCCTGCGGAGAAAGTGGAATATCAGTGTGATCGGCATTCCTAAAACCATCGACAACGATTTGAATCTCATTGAAAAAACTTTTGGCTTTGATACGGCCATTTCAGAGGCCGTCAAGGCGATTCAATCGGCTCATGTCGAGGCCAAGGGCGCTCCCATGGGCATTGGACTGGTCAAACTCATGGGTCGGCAGTCCGGCCACATCGCTGTCGGCGCCGCTCTCGCCCAGAATGATGTGAATTTCGTTCTGATTCCAGAGGTTAACTTCGACCTTGATGGCGAAAAGGGCTTTCTTAAAGTATTGGAAGATCGCCTTCTCAGGAGAAAACACTGCGTCATCCTGGTCGCAGAAGGGGCGGGACAGGAGCTGATGCGGAAGTCAGACACCCCGGTGGAAACGGATGCATCGGGGAATCTGCGCCTCCTGGATATCGGCACCTTTCTCCGATCCAAAATTGAAGAACACTTCAAGAAAATCGGCATGGAAATCAACTTGAAATACATTGATCCAAGCTATATGATCCGCAGCGTCCGGGCTAACGCCGGGGACAGCATTTACTGCGGAGCCCTGGGACTGTATGCGGTCCATGCAGGCATGGCCGGGAAAACGGGCATGCTCGTCGGATTGACGCGCGATGAATATGTGCATATTCCCATCCGGATGGTCACCTTCGGGAAGAAGGTTGACCCGGACGGCAATACCTGGCTGCGGGTTCTGGAATCGACGGGACAGCCAAATATGAAAAATGACGAATAAAATGCTTGCAATTTCCCGCGCGATGCTTTAGAAAACGGCACACCGAATTAAACAGGAGTTACGACATGTCAAGAGTATGCGAAATTTGCGGCAAGAAACCGACTGTTGGCAACAACGTCAGCCACGCGAACAATAAAACAAAGAAGATCTGGTATCCCAATCTGCAGAAGCTGCGCTGCATCGATAAGAAAACTGGCTCCGTTGCAAAAATCAAGGTTTGTACCCGCTGCCTCCGCTCCGGTTTCGTCACCAAGGCCCTATAAAATCCCGCAATAAGGGGATTCCCGTATCGTTTGGACGACCCCATGGAGATAATCCACGGGGTCACCAATCAGCAACATTCCCTGATCCATTAAATCCCACATCCCCGCGCAAGCTGCTTCATTCGCATCGTTGAAGCCGAATATCCTGACATAGCGCCCCACCCTTTCGCCCCCCTCTACGAAACGGACCATTCTTTCGGCTGTATAAAAATCCATAGCCTGGCTTAGGGCTTCTTGAATCACCGGGCCTTCGATTCCAAAAAGCCAGGATAAGGTCCTCATAAATTCCGGCATATAAAGTCTGTCGGTCTTTTCCAGGGAATCCTGAAAGAGTTCTATCAGAGCGGGTCCCTCCCCTGCCTTCCGCAGATAGATGTCCATACTGAGTTCTATAATCATGTGGGACCGGTAAGCAGCCTCGGCACGATCAATGGGACGACCATGCTTCGCGCAGTAATCCATGATTTGCTTGACCAGGGGCTGTCCCTGGACATAGGTGTAACCAGCGGCATCGGGATTGAATTCCGTGACCACTTCCTCGCAAATCTGCCCGTGATGAGCAATATCATCGGCCAGCAGATGGATTTGAACGTAGTGAGCCTTTCGGTATTCCCAGGGCACCTGTTTGAAACGGGAAATCCTGTGGGTCATCGATGCATGGACGCTGCGATGAATCGGCAGCAGGTCGGGACAGACGTTGTAGGCAAAAATGTCCTGTGTCGGGGCGTCCCTTCCTGACCGGGCAAGAAGCTCCTTTAATATCCATGTATGCGTTAGCATTAACATATGTCTTCATCCCCCCCGATTAACTTTCTTTCAGTAAAAATCGCATCAGGTATCAACAATACACATCCGGGTGAAATTTTATATTCCGGGATTAGCGACTTCTGAGATACGAAAGGTCTTTTTTAAATCCTCCACCAGAAGCTCAAAATCACCCAGTTGATCTTCAATGATTGCAATGCGCAGACAGGCCGTCTTCGAATCAATGGTGGTAACCGTCGCCATACCTTCGTAACCTTCGATGATAAACTGTATGACGGCGATATCCTTTCGATTCACCTGATAATAACGTTTGATCATCGCCGGGGGGAAGGCTGCTTTCACCTCTCAATGAACCTCGCTGCATATTCAATAATCATGAGCAGTAGCACTTTGAAAATCTTCCTGCAAGACGAAAAAACGGCTGGTATAACCAGCCGCTTTCCAATCCAAGTTAAACAGCTTTTTGATCCTTTACACCATAACTTCAGTTTATCTCCTGTCCCAGCGTCCATCTCGCTTATGGTCCCATTGCCCGTAATTCCGATGAACAAATCGACCGTTTTTATGATGGCGGTCATGTTTATTGAAGTGATAATTCGGGCCATAGGCATGCCATCGGTTATAAACCGGCACCGGTTTCACGAGGACCGGAGGAGGCGCATGATGTATGCGCGGTGCATCAAATGTCACCACGGGGACAGGTAAACCCATAAAGAACCCGACCGATATGTCCCCCGCCCAGCTTACCTTCGGAAGCATGACCATCGCCCCCAGCATAGCCGCCACAAACATTGCCTTGTAAGTTTTCATGATATCTGTTCCTCCTTTTCTTTCATGTTTGAATTTTTTTCTTTGCTTCCTTTTGTCCCTGTATGATCAAATCCCGTGCCACCATGAATCATCGCCAAGATTATCCATGTAATACAAGATGTTATCTCCATAATCTCTTAAAAGGACAGCCTTGCCGTGGCAGATGCATGGCTACTAAGTTCCCACTTAAGCTGCATCATATGGATCAAAAATATACAGCATGTTCAGACTGCAAATCGGTCTGGCTATTCAAGGATTTGGAAACATTGACAAACAAGAACTGAAGTTTCTGAGACAAGAAATCGATGGATGTTTCTTTTAAGAACAGCTTGTTGGATTTTGCCCTGTACTCAAAAA
>CAZBQX010000012.1:0-6413 GCA_964494155.1 uncultured Syntrophales bacterium | reverse complement strand
TCGTTTCCCACTCGCCGGCCGGCACCCGCCCGGTTCCATTTTTTGAGTCTGGCTTTTTCGTGTAAACCGATGAGGTCAACCACCCAGAGATTTTATAACGGATCCTGCGGCAGGTTTTTTCCCAGGGGTCTTTTGAAAGTGTAATAGAAGGGTTCCTGGATTAAAACCTTGGAAACCTTATCCATGCTGTCGCTCGGTATCGCAAAGGGCAAGGCAATCAGGGCGGAAACCAAACCCAGCGCACAGGCCACAAGACCGACGGGACGCAGGACGAGAACATCAATAATGACGGGAATATCCTCTGCCTGGTTTTGCCTCGCCGCGACCCCTTCCTCACTGGTCGAGGCGAAAACCGCCGATCCACAACTCGACGTCAGCATTACCACCGTCAGGAAAATCGCAATCATCTCTTTCATCCCTACCCTCCATGCCTTTACGGCTTTCATGCGTACATGAAAGCATCGTAATCATCATTATTTAACGCATAGACTGAATCAATATCAGCTGATGTCGGTAATCCGGTTGATCTTGCCGTCATGAAAGGTAAATTCCGAACGTCCCGTCAGCCGGAGCGTTTCCCCTTTTTTCATGCCGTTCGGCAAGTCGGCCGCCAGAACAGCCTCGAAATCCACTTCGATCAGCGCCTGGTTGTTGTGGAGCGCAAAGCGCGTTAAAGTCTGTTTCCGGAAGGAAAATAAATCCCGGGAATGCTCCGCCAGATGTCGCAAGGCCATGATTCCGGATGTTTCGGCTGTTACTTCGCCCCCGGCGATGTTTCTGAATTGAATGTTCGGATGCAGAAGCGCCAGCATGCCGTCGAGATCAAAGTTGTTGTAAGCTTGCAGGTAGCGTTCGATCAAGGCTCGTTTCTCTTCGCTATTCATCAACCCCCCCATATATACCAGCCGGGCATGCCGCCGAGGCTATCCCAGCGGCCCCAGAATCAAGACCAAAGGAAGCGTGAAAATCAAGCCGGAAATGATCCACCAGCTCGAAGATGGATCGTTTTTCAGGCGGAGGCGAAAAGCCATGCCGACGGTAACAAGCGCAGCAATTGCCGAAACAAGCACGACGGCCACCGCCATAAGCCCCCGGTTCACACAGCCAAACAGCGAAACCGGCGTAAAGCAGAGCACCACAATCAAGATGGGAGCGATGGCGGGAAGCAGGATGTGCTGGATGTACTGATTCATGTCAAATTGACCCATGCCATGGATTTCAAGCTATTTTTAAACAGATAAGTAAAACTTCATGGATCGGATGTCAACGATTATAAGACCATCTTTATAATTGACACACCCGGTCGTCTTACCTATAGTCCCGGTGTCAGTGGAGTTACGGCTGCGCTGAGCATCAATTCTTAATGGAAGCGATAATCGAGGCAAGTCATGCAGCGGGAGAGGGTCGTCATAACCGGGCTGGGAACAGTTAATGCGCTGGGGAAAAACACCTGCGATTTTGCCCGTAGCCTGAAAAAAGGCATCTGCGGTATCGGGCCCCTGACCCTGTTCGACACCTCTCGATACCGAACCCACACGGGAGCCGAAATCAAAGGTCTTGATCCTCGCCGGTTGGTTCCGCCGCCTTTTTCCCGAAAGCGCCTGTCACGGGCCGATGTGATGGCCATCGCGGCGGCCGTCGAGGCTCTCCAGGATGCCGCCCTTTTTCCATTTCCGGAATCCCTGACCGAAGACACAGGGATCATCCTCGGCGTCGGATCCGGGGGAAAGCTGGAGGCGGAATCCGTTTACAGCGATTATCTGGAAAGCGGCAGTCGGTGTGCCCATTTTTCCCGATTAGCCAGCCTTTGCCCGGCGACTTCGGCAGATCAAATCACCACCGCTCTCAAAATTATGGGCCCGAAGACAACCTTGATGACGGCCTGCTCCTCCGGAGCGACCGCTGTCGGTTTCGCCCGGGATCTTATCATGCAAGGCGCCGCCTCCGTCATGATCGCCGGAGGGGTGGAGCCGCTCAGCCGGACCACCTACGCCACATTCAACGCCCTCCAGGCCGTTGACCCCGAATACTGCAAACCCTTCGACCGCAAACGGCAGGGGCTCTCACTGGGAGAGGCGGCGGCTTTTCTGATCCTGGAATCCCTTGCGCATGCCCTGAAACGGAATGCCCATATCTATGGTGAAGTGCTGGGCTACGGCGTTACCTGCGACGCCCACCACATGACAGCACCGGACCCGGAAGGCTCGGGGGCCGTGCGTTCCATCCGGGCGGCCCTGCAGGACGCTGACCTGCTTCCCGCCGCAGTTGATTATATCTGCGCCCACGGCACGGCGACCCCAACCAACGACGCCATGGAAGCAAAGGCCATCCGGGAGGTGTTCGAAAAAGATGCAACCCGGATACCGGTCAGTTCGATCAAGTCCATGACGGGGCACACCCTGGGGGCGTCCGGCGCTCTGGCGGCAGTGGCATCGCTGATCGCGATCCGGGATGGTTTTATCCCTCCGACCATCCACCATGAAGCACCCGATCCGGGGTGTGATCTTGATTTCGTATCGACCGGCGCACGACCGGCTGTGCTGAATGTGGTGCTGGCCAATGCCTTCGCCTTCGGCGGGAACAATACATCGCTCCTGTTGGGACGCTACACGGAAAAGGACCTGCGGCATGGATGAGATCAATCGGGGCACGCGCATTGTTATGACCGGGATGGGCATGGTCACCCCCCTTGGCATCGGGAAAGAACAATTCTCCGCAAGGCTTTTCCGGGGCGACTCCGGCGTTGGGGAAATCGCGGCGTTCGATACATCCCGGCTGGCTTCCCATCTCGGCGCGGAGGTGCGCAATTTTGAGCCGCTGGATTTCATCTCCGTGAAGAATGTGCGCCGCATGGACCGCTTATCCCAGTTGGCCGTCACATCGGCGCGTCTGGCCGTAGAAGACGCCCGGATGGTCATCGGCATGGAAAACCGGGATCGCGTCGGCATCATTTTAGGAACGGCCTTCGGACCGACGGACCTCAAGATCCGTTGCACCCGGATTTTATTTGAGCAGGGTCCTTCCCGGATCAACCCGAGTCTGGTGCCCAATTCCGTCCTGAACGCACCCGCCGGACACGCCTCCCTGGAACTGGGTTTTCGGGGCGTCAACACGACGGTCAATCATCAGGCCACATCGGGGGAAAGCGCTCTCGTCTATGCGGCGATGGAACTACAGCGGGGCACGGCGGATGTCATCCTGGCAGGCGGGGCGGACATCCTTCCGGATTTTTACTTTGAAAGCCTGGTCCGTTTCCGGGCTGTTTCTCCCACCGACGGCGGGGCGGAAGGGGCACGCCCCTTCGATATGAACCGGAATGGTCCTGTGGCCGGGGAAGGGTGCGGCATGGTCTGTCTGGAACGGTTGGAACATGCCCTGAAGCGGGGAGCGGTTCCCTATTGCGAAGTTACCGGGTGGGGGATGAGTTCGGCGCCATCCAAAACGACCGGCTGGCCGCAGGATGGCAAAGGAATTATTCTGGCCATAAAAAAAGCGCTGAAAATGGCTTGTCTTTCACCGTCGGATATCTGTACAATCCAGGCCGCCGGAAACGGCGGGAAGAACCCCGATGCAATTGAGGTAGAGGCGTTGCAGGATGTCTTCGGAACAAACGCGCCGGGGCCGATCGTTTCCTCAGTCAAAGGCGCTTTGGGGGAATGCTTTTCCACGGGCGGCATGCGTGCGGCGGTCCTTGCTTTATCCATCCAGGAGGGTAAAGTTCCTCCGACATCGGGGCTGGTGAATCCTATTGCGCCGCTTAATTTTACGACGGGCCGATGCAAGGAGGCAAATATCAGCCACGGACTGCTGAACGGCGTTTCTCACGGTGGAACGCATGTGTCGATCATTATGAGCCGCGTTGCTTAAATTTTGAGAAAAACTGGATTCCGGCATGCGAGACTCTGTCGCAAGCGGTATTTTTGTCATTTCGACCACGGGGAGAAATCTTTAAGTTAAGTTATTTCAACATATTAAGATTTCTCGCATTCGCTCGAAATGACCATTTTTGTAATTACGACACAGTCTCTGCGCCGGAATGACGATAGAAATAGCATTGTGATTACAGGAGGATGGATGTGAACATTGGGGAGTGGATTTCCAAGCGGGCACGGCTTTATCCCGAGAGGCCGTTTCTGAGAGAGGAGGACGGCCGGGAATTTAACAACCGGACCTTTAACCGGCGGGTCAATCGCATGGCCCATGCCCTGGAACTGTTGGGCCTGGTCAAAGGCGACCGGATTGCAGCGCTCATGACCAACTCCAGCGAGTTTCTGGAGATCTTTTTCGCCTGTGCGAAAACCGGCGTGATCATGGTTCCGTTGAATTTTCGGTTGGCCGCGCCGGAGCTGATCTATATCGTCCGGGACAGCGCGCCGGGAGCCCTGATTTATACTTCCGATTTCGCTGAGAAAATAACCGCCATTAAGGCGGCCGGCCTTCCCCTCTCACGCTATTTCCGTCACGGCGGCCAAAATCTCCCGGAAGATCCGGCACTGTCGGATCTGATCTCTCCGTTGCCGGAGGATGAGCCGACTCCGACCACGGAAGTGATGCTGAACGATCCCCTGTTCATCATGTACACCTCCGGCACGACCGGCGACCCCAAAGGCGCCATGCTCTCTCACGGCAACATTCTGTTCGGTGCGATTCATTCCCTGGTCGGCTACGGCATGGACAAGACCTTCAAATCCCTTGTGGTTGCGCCGCTTTTTCACATCGGCGCCCTCGCCGCCTCGGCGACGCCGGTGATTTATGCGGGCGGATCCTTGATTCTAAAAAGTTTCTACAACGCGTCGGAAGTGATCAAGCTTATTGTCCGCGAGAAGATCAACTACATGTTCGCAGTCCCCGTTATGTTTCAGCTCATGGCTAAATCCGACGAATGGGACAAGGCTGATTTCTCGCACGTCCACTACTTCATCTCCGGCGGCGCGCCGATCCCGGTGGAGGTGATCCGCAAGTACCAGGATGAAAAGGGCATCGGGTTTGTCCAAGGTTACGGCCTGACGGAAACGGGGCGCCTGACTTCCCTCGATCTCGAAGATTCTATTTCGAAGGCGGGTTCGGTCGGCAAAGAAGTCTTTCACATCGACCTGCGCATCGTGGACAACGATGGACGGGACGTCCCATCCGGCAAACCGGGGGAAATTCTGGTCCGAGGGCCCAATGTGTTTTTAGGCTACTGGAACAAGCCCGTGGAAACGTCGGATGCGATGGCCGGGGGCTGGTTCCACACCAGCGATATGGGACGGCGTGACGGCGACGGCTTTATTTACATCATCGGCCGAAAACAGGAGCTGATCATTAGTTCCGGCGAAAACATCTATCCGGCGGAGGTGGAACGGGCAATCCAGGCCCTGCCCCAGGTGAAAGAGGCGGCGGCGGTGGCCATGCCGGACCCGGCCAAACGGGGCGAAGTCGTGGCGGCTTTCGTCAGCCTCCAGGAAGGCCAGGCAATGACGGAGGAGGGTTTGATCAATGCCCTGCAAGGTCAAATTGCCCATTTCAAGATCCCCAAGCGGGTTTTCTTTCTGGATGATTTTCCCCGGAACGCCACCGGCAAGATCCTGAAAAGAGAACTGCAGAAACACTTTACGGCCGAGGAAACTTAAGATGGACCTGATACCCTATGCAGAAGAACACCGGATCTTCCGGGACAGTTTCCGGAAATTCCTCAGGCAGGAAATCGTCCCGCACATCGAGGCCTGGGAGGATGCGGGCATTGTGCCCCGTGATGTCTGGACAAAGATGGGCCGGGCTGGATTTCTCTGCACCGCTGTACCCGAGCAGTACGGCGGCGTCGGCGCGGACTTCCTTCACGCGGTCATCATCATCGAGGAGCTGGCGAACTGTAATTTTTCCGGTTTGGGCATCCGCCTCCATAGCGACGTGGTCACACCCTATCTCCTCGATTATGCAACGGAAGAACAGAAGCGGAAATATCTGCCCCGGTGTGTTTCGGGCGAGCTCATCACAGCCATCGGCATGTCCGAGCCCAACACGGGGAGCGACCTAGCGGCAATTCGGACCACTGCAGTACAGCAGGGCGACGAATTTATCCTCAACGGCCAGAAGACGTTCATCAGCAACGGTGTCAACTGCGACCTGATCGTTCTGGCCGCTCGCGATCCGGCGGAACCCGATCCCCATCGCGCCATTGATCTTTACCTGGTTGAAGTTGGAACACCCGGTTTTGAAAAGGGACGGCTGTTGAAAAAGGTTGGCTGGCACGCCCAGGACACGGCGGAACTCTTCTTTTCCGATTGCCGGGTTCCCAGTGAAAACCGGCTGGGAGAAAAGGGAACAGGTTTCAAAAAGATGATGAGCCACCTGCAGCCGGAGCGCCTGGTCATCGCAATCTGGGCTGTCGCCGCCGCAGAGTTCATGCTGAAGGAAACCATCGCCTACGTCAA
>CAZBQX010000011.1:0-46934 GCA_964494155.1 uncultured Syntrophales bacterium | reverse complement strand
GGGGTGGGTAAAGTCTTATATTTACGATTATTTTTCCGTCAACGTCTATGTGGAATCCGGTTCCTCTCCGGTCATGGTCAGAACCGGCGTCTTTCAGTGGATCCGGGCAGGGTGGTCAGGGCTTAATTTTGTAAAACCCTCCCATATTATTGAAGGCATGCGGCGTTTCGCGCGGAATACGCGGGTGATTCTGGAGTCGCCCCGTCTTCCCGCGCCAAACCAGATGATTTCCGTGTACCAATGGCTTGCGAGTCTTCCCGCAAACGATTTAGCAAACAAATACGTTATGTTACAGAAGGCCCAGCGGATATCGGCGGCACAGATCGGCAAAATCGGCAAATCAGAATTGGCGGAACCCATTTCCCTAAAAAAGACGCCGAAAGAGCAGATGGTTGAAGAGTTGATGCTCGAGTATCTGAAATTGACCCTGGGGAAACCAACCTCTATGGGCAAATATTTTTCCTTCATTTCCCCTGCACCACTGTCATGAAGGTCGCCGCCGTTCACATGAACATCGTTTCATACATATCTCTCAGGTAGAAAAACAACATGGCAAGAAGAACCCGGATCACGGCTGATCCGGAACTGAAAAAGCGGATTCAGGAACTGATCGATGAGCAAGGTGGTGGGTACAATGCTCCATTGGTCGCCGATATCATTGAAAACGCCCTCAAACTGCTTACCGATGTGGAATCCAAGGGCGATGTTCGCGTCATCCAGACGGCCCTGCGGGAGTTGCGTTACGCCTTCAAGCTGTTCGCTCCCCACGCCGGCGTCCGCAAGGTGACACTGTTTGGCTCCGCCCGGACACAGCCCGGCAAGCCGGAATACCGCCAGGCCGCGGAATTTGCCCGGCGCATCGCCGACGAGGGATGGATGGTGATCACCGGCGCCGGTCCCGGCATCATGCAGGCGGGCCATGAAGGAGCCGGCAGCAAGCGAAGTTTCGGCGTCAATATTCGCCTTCCCTGGGAACAAAATGCCAATCCGATCATTCAGAAAGACAAAAAACTTATCAATTTCAAATACTTCTTTACCAGGAAGCTGACGTTCCTCCGTCATTCCGATGCCATCGTGCTTTTTCCCGGCGGGTTCGGCACCCTGGACGAAGGCTATGAAGCCCTCACCCTGATGCAGACCGGGAAAAGCCGCCTCATGCCGCTTGTTCTTCTGGACCGTCCCGGAGGCACCTACTGGAAAACCTGGGACAGGCACATAAGGGAACACCTGCTGCGCAACCAGTTCATTTCCCGGGATGATCTCGATCTTTTCGAAATCCTGGATGATGTGGATGCGGCGGTCAAAACTGTCACCCGTTTTTACCGCAATTTTCAATCCATGCGGTATGTGAAGGATCTGCTGGTCATCCGCATGAGACACATGCCTTCAGACCATGCCATACAGGGGTTGAACGAGGATTTTGGGGATATCATCTCCCAGGGGAAGGTCAGACGCATCGACCCGACGCCGGAAGAAGTGGAAGACGGCACCGACCTGGAATTCCCGCGTATCGCCTTCGAATTTAACAAGCGCGACCACGGACGATTGCGGCAGATGATCGATGTCATCAACAGTTTTTAACCGCTCGACAGGATAAGTCATGGACATCATTCTTGCAGGGTACAATCTCGATTATGAAACGATCCGGGGCATGGAGGAGGCGCATCCGGAGTTGACCTCCCTGACACCGGAGACGGTTTCCGCCGCCTACGCTCGGATCAGCCGAAGCCCCAAACCGGTCAATGAATTACGGGCCATTGCCCGTACGGAAGTGGAGAAGGCCCGGCAGTCCAACAACAATATCGTCTTCGAAATGGGGCACAGTTCCATCGCCGAACATGCCGTGTTCAATATCGACGTCATCGGCGTGTCGCGCCTGCTGGTCGAGGAAATCGAAAAGTTCCGTCTCTGCTCCTACACGGAAAAGTCCCAGCGCTATGTCCTGCTCTCCGACGACTTCATTATTCCCGAGGAGATTCGGGCGGCTGGTATGGCAGAGCGGTTTGCCCAGCTGGTGCAGAAACAGAACGCATTCTATCATGAACTCTATGATAAGTTGCGGCCCCATGTTTTTACAAAACATCCCGATCTGGCGACAGACCCCAGAAACCAGGCAATGCTCGAGGGCTGGGCGAAGGAAGACGCCCGCTACATCCTCTCCATGGCCACCCAGACCCAGCTTGGCATGACGATCAACGCCCGGAACCTGGAACTGGTCATGCGGCGGATGGCCGCCCATCCCCTGGCGGAGGCGAATGAATACGGCCGTAAGCTCTATGACGTCGTCAAACCCATCGCCCCGTCCCTCATCCGCTACACGGAGAAGACGGATTACAATGCCCGGACAGGAGAGGATTTACGGAACAGGCTTGCCGATTTCCTGGATTCGCTTCCTGAAGCAGGCGACACGGCGCCACCGGCGGCCGTCACCCTGGTTCACACGACACCGAACGCTGACGACCGGGTTCTGGCCGCGTTCATTCATGCGGCCACCCGCCGGCCGGTTAGCCACAGCATTAAGACGGCGGCGGCCCTGACGCCGGACCGGAAAGCAGAAATTTTCCGCACCGCTTTCCGCCATATGCAGGGTCACGACATGGCCCCGCGGGAATTGGAATGTGTCAATCTGACCTATGACCTCATCGTCAGCGCCAGTTGCTTTGCCCAGTTGAAACGTCACCGGATGGCGACGATCCTCTGCCAGAGCTACAATCCGGGCCTGGGGGTCACGATCCCCGAATCGATTCGGGAGGTTGGTATGACCGCCACCTTCCAGGACATGATTGGGCGAACAGAGGATTTCTATAATGAATTGCAGGCCGCTGCACCCACCGCCGCCGACTACGCCCTGACCAACGCCCACCGGAAAAGGGTCCTCATGAAGATTAACGCTCGGGAGCTTTACCACATTGCCCGCCTCCGGGCCGACCGCCACGCCCAATGGGACATCCGTAATCTTGCCAAGGAGATGCTCGCCCAAGCGCGGACCGTTATGCCCCTGACCCTGCTGCTGGCCACCGGCAAGGACGATTTTGCCACACGCCGGGCGGAAATTTATCAGGATTGATCAAAACAAAAGAGGCCATCCGGACATCTGAATTACAGACGATGGACCCATGAGATGGAGTTTATGCTCATAATCATTGACTATTTCGCCGGAATTGGGTAAAAAGGCCCTTCGAGTGCAAGAAAACTATCCTAAGGAGATTTATGAAAAAGAAGGATTTTCTGAAAAAAACGGTCCAGCATGTTGACTTCACCACCCTTGACGCCACCCCGGTCATCGACGCCATGCGGAAGATGTCCTTTACCGCCCGGGAACTGGCCAACGCCGCCGACATCTACAACCGGATGCTGGCCGATCCGGGCTGCACCATTTTTCTGACCATTGCGGGCTCCACCAGCGCTGCTGGTTGCATGCAGGTCTACTCGGACCTCGTCAAATACAACATGGTCGATGCCGTCGTCGCCACCGGAGCCTCCATCGTCGACATGGATTTCTTTGAGGCCCTGGGCTTCAAGCACTATCAGGGCACGCCGAACGTGGACGACCAGGAACTGCGCCGCCTTTACATCGACCGGATCTACGACACCTATATCGACGAAGAACAGTTGCAGGCCTGCGACAAGACCGTCGGCCTCATCGCCGACAAGCTCGAACCACGGCCCTACTCTTCCCGGGAATTCATCGCCGAGATGGGTAAGTACCTGACCAAGAAGGCGAAAAAGAAAACCTCCCTCGTTCAGGTTGCCTATGAAAACGATGTTCCGATTTTCTGCCCCGCCTTTTCGGACAGCAGCGCCGGATTCGGTCTGGTCCTGCACCAGGTCAACCATCCGGACAAGCATGTTTCCATCGACTCGGTGAAAGACTTTCTTGAATTAACAAAGATCAAGATGCAGGCGCCGACTTCCGGGCTTCTCATGATCGGCGGCGGCGTCCCCAAGAACTTCGTCCAGGATACTGTCATTTGCGCGGAAGTGCTGGGAAAAGAGGTTCCCATGCACCAGTACGCCATCCAGATTACCGTCGCCGACGTCCGCGACGGGGCATGTTCCAGTTCGACCCTGAAGGAAGCGTCCTCCTGGGGAAAGGTAGATACGACCTACGAACAGATGGTTTACGCCGAGGCGACATCGGTCATTCCGCTTCTGGCTGCCTACGCTTATGAGAAGGGTAACTGGAAAAAGAGAAAGCGTCGGCATTACGCCAAGATATACGGGAAGTAAGGCAGACCGACCCTGGTATGCCTTGCTTTTAGGATGACCTTTCGCGCGTATCCGGGGGCAACAACATGAATATGCTGAAGAAATTCTCGATTTTCAAGGGAAAATCCAAAAAAGAGACGGAAAATCTCCTGCTCCCGGCTAATACGATCAGCGGGCGTATCGACAAGATGGCCTGGGATATCTTCAGTTCTTTCCGGATGGAACTGCTGGCGGAACCGATTACCTATATTGTTCCTGCCGTCTGGGGCGCCAAAAAGGACGGTGACCTGACGCCCCTCCAGGAAAAGATCCACGACCGGGTCAATCCACAGATTAGTGACATATTCGACATGCTGGAACTCAAAGGCCTGACATCTTCCCAGGAATATGCCGTGAAATATCTGGTACGCGACCTGGTCATCACCAAGATTGTCTACATGATCGAGTCCTTCCGGGCCAAGTTGGATGAGACGGCGCTAAACGAGAGGTGTATCGAGGATTATCTTAAAAACATCGAGCCGAAGGGTTCCGCATGAAAGCCTTTTTAAAAGGCCCGAACAGGCTGGAGAGACAGCAGCCAAAACTGCTGACATGATAAAGGTCATATAAAAGGGCGGCTCCAAAATGGAAACCGCCCTTTTTATATATTCAAGCGACTTTGGTCGCCCCTATGCCCTGGTGGGATGAGGTCTCTCGAATAGATTGTTTATATATTTATTATTACTTATGTTTTAATTATTTAATTTTGTTGCATACCCCCAAAAATACCCCCATATCTTGACATCTCGAATCTAATTTGTCATTTATTTCTCAAAATATCAATCCGAAAAAGAGAAAAAAGGGGAACCTATCAAATGAATCACTCTATGACACATCTCATTCGACCAATGGGGCAAGACACATCCTATGGGGAAAAAAGTATCAGGGATTCACAGAAAACACTAAATCTGACAGGTAGCTCTGCTGGTGTTTTAGATCTTGCATGTTAGTTTGTTAAATTTATATATACTTCCCACATGGTAAAAACATTCAAAGCAAAATGTCATTTCTTGCTCTGAAGATCTATCATTATCAAGCTTTTGAACATAAGATCGTCCAGCTCATCAATCTATTCAATAAAGTTTTCATAATTGTTTCATCACATTTCTTCCCAGTGACCAGTGGACGATATGAAATGACCAAAGCAAAATTTTGATTTTTTAAGGGACAACAACTACACAATCGAAAGTCCATTCAGATGGATTCCACGTAATAGAGTGTCCCATTCCCTTCCTACTATTGTTTACTCCGCTGTATACATGAGAACGACAACATTCGATATTATTTAATTTTGCATTCGGGTACCAAGCAGATCCGTTGAAATCCGATGGATGCTCATGTCCATGTAAAAATAGTATCTTACGACCTCTGGTCAATTTTTTTAATATATTGCACATCATGTCAACATCCTTATTCTTGGGCCATTGATGAGACAAGACAACGAGGCCCCTGCAGTTTCTTACCACCAAGTAATTTAAACTTTCTATTTGATCTTCCACGCTACCAAAACCTGCGGAAGTATCGATTCCTATGAAAGTTAATGTTTTTACTCTTTTAATCCAAGGGGTGTTGTGATGCCATCGGTCCAAATGAATAAAAGTATTAGCAGAATCGTGATTGCCAGGGACACAGAACTTATAATATTGGGGCCATCTATTCCAGTCCTCAGAAACTCGACTTGTCAGTAATGATGCACAATCTCCCGTTAAAGCTAATACTTCACAATCTTTGTGCGTTTTTACAAGTCTATCCAACTGATCTGTGGTTTTCTTTTCGGCATGAGGATCTGAAATGATTTCTTGATTTTTAGTTTTTGGCAGAGTTCATCGCCGGTCAAAAGTGCTTCAGAATTGATGCTGTTTTCATCTAACATCTTTTCGACCTCCAGAATGTTTTGATCTGTTGGAACAAAAAAGCCGTAAACGCTCTGTATGGTACAAAAGCTTTTACGGCTCCAATTAAAGCACTAAACAAGATTGTAAACTACCGAATTAACAATGAATATATGAAATTACGTTGAATTTTAGAAAAACCATTGGTTATTCTTCTTTGTCAATTTCCAATTCCTTCAAGTAATTCTCAATTGACTTTGAGGAAAGACAGTCTGTTGCCGTTATAGCCTCGCTAAATAAAGCAACTCTTTGTTGTTTATCAGTCTTATAAGATGGGTATTTCGGCAGAATATCTTTGACTTTCTTAACCCTGTCCAGCTTTTTTCTTCTCATTTCATCTGCACCGGGTTTTGCTCTGTTTGACATTTCTCGCTTAATTGCCAGTTGTGTGTGCCAATGCACGGCTAATTTGGCCAATTCACTATATAAAAAAAACAAATGAGATTCCATTTTCAGAAAGATATCAATATTGATCTCTTCAGGGTTAGATTTTGCGTAGAACTTGTACTTAGTTTGCATGTAACGACATTTATTGTAAAGCACCCTAAAAGAATATGGATCGGTCACGATTAATTCGCGGTAAATGATCTTAGCCTCAAGAACTTGGGATACATTTTTTGTAAAAACAGGATATATTGTTTCTTCATCATCGGGGAAACGCCATTCTTTGTTTTTTATCTTTTCTAGCATAAGTTCATGCAATCTTTTCTCATTTCCATCTATGTTCAAATCCATAAAATGCTCAGGGTTCTGTATCATGAACAAGCCGTTTACCAGAGAGAGTTTCTCGTTACTGATCCAAGTTTCCCTTTCTTCAAAAGCATTCTGAACAATTTGAATCTCTTTTTTGTTCATTGCCTATCCTCCGCAATGATCCCAGAGTTATCTAAAGGGGTAGACTGTGTGATATTTCCGCATTTCGGTCCGTCGGCCTAGCCCCTTTGATTTTCCGCTGCTATCCTTTTACGTTGTTGAATGGAAAGATAACAGCCCCGGCCTTAATTGAATCCAGATAATCCGCCCATCGCTGCATCATCTTCCGTCGTTCATCAAGGTGTTGTGTCCGGTTATAGCTTCGTCCCAATGCGTCCGGCACTTTATGAGCAAGCTGGGCTTCGATTACATATGGCGAAACGTGCAAGACCTCATCAAGAATGGTCCTTGCCATTGCTCGGAAACCATGTCCACTCATGTTTTCTTTGTCGTAACCCATACGCCTGAGTGCCGCAAGAACGGCGTTATTTGACATTGGCCTGTCATTGGTCCGCGCTGAAGGGAAAACATACTTCCCAGATCCGGTCAGGGGCTGCAATTCACGTAAAATTTCGACGGCCTGTTTTGAAAGAGGGACAAGGTGGGGTCGCCTCAGTTTCATCTTCTCTGCGGGGATATTCCAGGTGGCTTCGTCAAGATCAATTTCCGACCATTCTGCATGGCGCAGTTCCCCGGGACGGGTGAAAACCAGCGGGGCAAGTCTCAGGGCGCACCTAACCACGAAATGCCCTTGATAACCGTCCAGAGACTGCAGAAGGTGTGCAACCTCTTTCGGGTCGGTAATTGCTGAAAAATGGCGTTCTACCGGTTGCGGTAAAGCTCCGCGCAAATCCATCGAAGGATCGCGCTCTAATCTCGCTGTTTGCACACCATAGCGGAGAATTTGTCCTATCACCCCCCGCAGTCTGTGAGCCGTTTCCAATGCTCGGCCTTCTACCCTCCGAAGGACGGTTAAAACTTCTGGTGCCTTAATCTCTGAAATGGGTCGTTTGCCGATCCACGGGAACACATCACGTTCCAACGCTCTCAGAATCTTTCCAGCATAACCTTCTGTCCAAGTATGGAAAAATTTTGAATGCCACTCGCGTGCTATGACTTCAAAGGTTTCCTTTTCTTCTGTGTCTGCCTGCTTCTGTGCTTTACGAACAGCCCCCGGATTAACACCGTTAGCGAGAAGTTTTCGCGCCTCATCGCGTCGCCGTCGAGCTTCCATGAGGGATATTTCAGGATACGAGCCCATGGCGATCATTTTTTCTTTTCCTTCAAAGCGGTATTTCAAGCGCCACAATTTGCCACCGGTGGGCGTGACGAGGAGAAAAAGGCCCCCTCCATCAAAAATCTTGTATTCTTTAGCCTGGGGTTTGGATGTTCGGACAGTCACTTCCGATAATGGAATGATCCTTTTAGGCATGGGCGATTACCTCCTTTTGGGGGTATCCGATTTGCTATGGGGGTATCTGCACCATAAATATACCCCCAAAAACGCTGGCTTTTGATAACCTTTATAGCACTTCGTTGGATTAATGACAAGAAAAAACCCGCTATTTCTAGCGGGTTT
Organism: uncultured Syntrophales bacterium; assembly: GCA_964494155.1. GTDB lineage: Bacteria > Desulfobacterota > Syntrophia > Syntrophales > JAAYKM01 > JAAYKM01. Next base: position 38,462 of record CAZBQX010000011.1, on the reverse strand, counting down.
TGTACTCCGATGGACATCATCGGATTATGAACTGGTGGAGATGAGGGGGCTCGAACCCCTGACCTCGGCATTGCGAACGCCGCGCTCTCCCAGTTGAGCTACATCCCCAGGAAAAATCCGAACCACAAGTTTGTCCCAACTTCAGTATGATTCGGTAAAATTTCGGGGGCGAACATACATGAACCCTCGGCGAAAAGTCAAGCACTTGTTGTGAAAATTATCTTATCTCTTGACCTAATATCCCGTACTGGTTATAGTTTCTCCATGTTGCAGATGAACCGGGACATGGCTATCCATTGTAAAAAAGAGGTGGCAACATGACGCCACATAAAAAGCTGGCCCTGCTTGTCGGCGGAGGACCGGCGCCGGGTATCAACAGCGTGATCAGTGCCGCCACCATCCGGGGTGAACTCGAGGGGGTCGAGGTTATCGGCATTCGGGATGGCTTCAAGTGGATCATGGAGGGCAACATCGATCATGTGATCCCCTTGAACATCGAGGCGGTCAGCCGCATCCATTTCCGCGGAGGTTCCTTTCTCGGTATTTCCCGCTCCAACCCCACCACCGATCCAGTCAAACTGGAAAACGCCATCATTTCGCTGCTCCGGCTGGACGTCTCCCAGTTGATCACCATCGGCGGTGACGACACGGCCTATTCGGCCATGCTGCTTGAAGAAAAGGCCCACGGCCGTATCCGGGTGGTTCATATCCCCAAAACCATCGACAATGATCTCGATCTGCCGCCTTACGTCGATACCTTCGGTTATCAAACAGCGCGGCATTACGGTGTGGAAATTGTCAAAAATCTCATGGTGGATGCCCAGACAACATCCCGCTGGTATTTCGTGATTACCATGGGACGCAAGGCGGGACATCTTGCCCTGGGCATCGGCAAAGCCGCCGGGGCCACTTTAACCCTACTCCCGGAGGAATTTGCCTCCCGGCAGATCCGCATGAAGGCCGTTGTCGATACCCTGGTCGGAGCAATTATTAAAAGATTGAGCTACGGCCATCAGGACGGCGTGGCCGTCATCGCCGAGGGCCTCGTGCTGGACATGGCCCACGAAGACCTGGCGGAAATCGAGGAAATTGAAAAGGACGAACACGGCAACATCCGGATTGCCGAGGTCAATATCGGTGAAATTCTCAAGAGGCTCGTGGAAAGAAGGCTGCGGGATTTCCATCTCAAAGCCACCATCGTGGCCAAAAATATCGGTTACGAACTGCGCTGTGCCGATCCGATTCCATTGGATATGGAATACACCCGGGATCTGGGCTATTGCGCCGCCAAACATATTCTGGAGGGGGGCAATGCCGTCGTGATCTCTCTGGAAGGCGGACACTTTCTCCCCATCCCCTTTGAAAAAATGATCGACCGGGAAACAGGACGGGCCAGAATCCGCATGGTCGATATCGAATCGACGCGTTATGCCATCGCGCGGCGTTACATGATTCGGCTTTCCCAGGATGATTTCACGGATCCCTACGATCTGGCGAAGTTTGCGGCCACGGCCGGCATCGCTCCCCAGATTTTTCAGCAAGAATTCGGATACCTGGTCGAAAACGAACCCTATCTGGTTTGTCGAGAATCGACCGATAAGACCCCATGACCCTGTCTTATCTACGGTATTGACAATCTCGCCACAAAATGGTCTGAAGGCATTTCTTTCGTCCTTGACGCGAAACTTGGGGAAATACCCTTGCCCCCGGAGCCCACGGGAGAAAATTTTTCTGACAGGAGTGATCACATGAGTGCTTCCCGGCGTATTCTTTTGTTTACCGGCGATGGCAAAGGCAAGACCACAGCCGCCCTGGGCATGGCGCTCCGAGCTGCAGGACACGGCATGCAGGTCCTCATCATCCAATTCATCAAAAACGAACCTCATACGGGTGAACGGACGGCCATTTCGCATCTGCCTCAGGTGGATTTTCTGCAGGTGGGACGGGGCTTTGTTCCCGCAGAAAGTGATGAAGCCTTTGTCGTGCACCGTGAAGCCGCCCGCAGGGGGCTGACGATTGTCGAGGAAAGGCTGAAGCAGGACTCTTATGCCCTCATCGTTCTGGATGAAATCTGCACCGCCTGTGCCTTGAATCTGATTAAGACAGAAGATGTCCTGCGACTGATTGAAAATTCGCCGCCCGAGGTCATCTGGGTCCTGACCGGTCGCGGCGCACCGGAAGCCCTGATTGAGGCGGCAGATACGGTCACCGTCATGGCATGCCGAAAACACGGGTTACTCAATGGCTTCCCCGCACAAAAAGGTGTTGAGTACTGATTGTTATGCGGATACGAACAACTTTCAGATTGACCGGCGACAAGGCCACAGCAAAGCATTGAAAGGGCGTGTTCGCGTCTTGATGATTTTTATCGTTATATAACTCCGGAAGGCAAACGTTTCTATTGACAGAGACGCGTTTGGTGATAAACTTCAACTTAAGGAAATTCGGGCAGCGGTCACGTGTTGTCAGGAGAATTCTCCGCCGTTAATCAAATCTCTTTTCAGAAGTGTCTTCGGTTTGGCAAAAGGTTAACCTGGTTCAAACCACTCTCGGGGGGCTGATTTAACCCCTCCTCCATTGCTGCTTTTAAAAAAGGAATATCGAACAAAAACCGGGGCGTTTTTTCCCTGCGGGCATTCGCTTATGGCCCATTTTTGCTCAAATGGAGGAATGTTTTTCCCCAAAAGCCATCACGGGGGGTGCTTTATGGCGACTATCGATTCGGCGGTTTGCAGCGAAGACCTGATCCGTCAGTGCAAAATTGCGCTGGAGGCGATCGGAAACCTGAATTATGCCCTGATGAATCTGTATCAGGTCCCGTCAGGTGGGAGCCGATACGATACATACAAGGCGGAAGCATTTGAAATGATATACGCTTTCCTTGGGCATGCCGCGCGCATTTCCTGGATGCTCTGGGCCGGGACGGGATGGGAAATCGGACGGCACCATAGGCGGCTGCAAAAGATTGAAGGAGCGCCGACAAAAGGTTTTTTCTCCCAGAGAACGTTCCCCAAAGCGCTGGAAACATCCAAAACAAGGTCTTTGAAAATGCTGAGAAGGGCATATCCCTTCGCTTTGGCGCTGCAAAATGAAATATCTGGAGCTACGGAAAAGCCCGCAGGCTGCTATATCATCGGATCACCGATAGCCGTCACGGATTGTTCGTCTCCGGCAGGCATGCGGATCTACGATCCGACCACCAGGGATTTTCATATGGACGGCATTATTTTTCCCCTGCAGGAAATTGCAGCAGCCATTGCCCTTTTATATTCGTATGCCCACGTGGAAGAAAAACCACCGGCAAGGATGTCGCCGGCGGATGTTAGGCATCGTTTCAGTGAGACCCGAAGAAACGGCGACAGGGAAGCGGTTCACCTTTGATCTTTTAGGCCGTGGTAAGTCGGCGCCGGCGATGCATCCATATCGGCGGAACCGATCAAATCATGATGAAAGGAGGTATCGCGATGTATAAGAAAATCCTGATTCCCCTTGATGGTTCTCCATTGGCCGAGTGTGTTCTGCCCCAGGTCAGGAATCTGGCAGAAGGCGGCCTGGTGGGAGAAGTCATCCTGATCACTGTGGTGGAAATTCCTTCCGAGTGGGTCATCGAAGGCTTCGATTTCGTGGCCCTGAAAAACGCCAACTTCAACGCCGCCCAGGAATACCTGGCCAAAGTGGAAGGAGGCCTTTCCGCGGAAGGAATCTCGGTTCGATCAGTGGTACTGGAGGGAAGGATTGCCGAAACGATAGTCGATTATTCCAAAGATCAGAACATCGACCTGATTGCCATGGCAACCCAGGGATACTCAGGCTTGAAGCGGGTTATGTTCGGCAGCGTTGCGCTCCGGGTGCTTCATGACGCCCAAGTTCCTATCCTCCTGATCAGACCGGAAACCTGCCGCAGATAAACAACGCTGAAAAACCCGGGGACAGACGTCCTATTTCATGTCAAGATCGGTTCAGGACCGAGGTTTCAAGACATGAAATCGACAATATGCCCCCGGATAATCTTTCCTCATATCTTGCCTGATCGGTGAATATTTCACAGGCATCCCATAACAGACGAGCATAAAGAATAACCTTTTTACGCCCTTGCCTTGCTTGACGCCGCCGTAATCCTAACTTGACACAAGTGGCATCTTTTCCTATACTTCCTCCGCTAATGACTCACTGAGGTAAAAAAACCCTCGAGCTCTCTTCAAAAAACGACCTTTGATCATAAACATAGACCACACAAGGAGAGTTTCATGGCAAAAATCGATGCTTTTTTTCAGTTGATGAACGAACAGGGTGCATCCGACCTTCATCTTGTCGCCGGCCAGCAACCGGCCGTGCGAATCAGGGGCGACATGGAGCGTGTCAAATACGACGTCCTGACCAATGATGAACTCCGGGCTATGCTCTATGAAATCACACCGGAACATAAGATCAAGCAGTTCGAGGAAACGGGCGATGTAGACTTTGCCTATCAGATTCCGAACCTGGCGCGTTACCGGGCTAACTTTTTCATGCAGCAAAACGGCGTCGCCGCCGTGTTTAGAGAAATCCCCAGTAAAATTTCCACCTGCGTCGACCTGGGACTTCCGCCCGTCATTGCGAAACTGGCCACGCTGCCCCGGGGTCTTGTTCTGGTCACCGGACCCACGGGCTGTGGTAAATCGACAACCCTGGCCGCCATCATCAACGAGGCCAACCGGCTTCGCAAGGATCATATCATCACCATTGAGGATCCCATCGAATTCGTTCATCAGAGCGAAAACTGTATCGTCAACCAGCGTGAAGTGGGCATTCACACGCGAACCTTCTCTTCGGCTCTCCGGGGGGCGCTGCGTGAAGATCCCGACATTATTCTGGTCGGTGAAATGCGTGATCTGGAGACGATCTCTCTGGCCGTTGAGGCCGCTTCAACGGGACATCTTGTTTTCGGCACCCTGCACACCACCAATGCCGCCCGGACGGTTGACCGCATCATTGAAGTTTTCCCTGCAGGGGAACAGTTACAGATCCGTTCCACCCTCGCCGACGGTATCCGTGCCGTCATTTCCCAGGTCCTTTTTAAGCGGATCGACAGGAAAGCCCGCTGCGTAGCCCTTGAAATTATGATTGCCAACGCGGCGGTGCGTAATCTCATCCGGGAATCGAAAACTTTCCAGATTCCTTCCATGATGCAGGCAGGGAAAAAATACGGCATGCAACTTCTGGATGATGCCATCCAGGATCTTCTCGACAAGGGCTGGATCAGCGCCGACGAGGCCTACACGAAAGCAAACGACAAGGGCCGTTTCCGGTCATTCCTGAGAAATCCGCCGACAGACTTCACGGAAGCCTAAACGGATGCTCTTTCCGGACGCCAGGGAAAGACATCATGTCGATCTTTAAAGTTTGTCACAGCGATCAAAGATTTTAAAATGGGGACATGCCCCGATCAAGGTGAGGTGTCAAGATGAGAAAACAGGAAATAGATTATCTATTTACTCAGATGCTCGATTCCCATGACAATATTTCGGACTTGAACATCACGGTTGACAAGCCCCTTCAGGTGGAAAGCTCAGGTCAGCTCTTGCCCGTGGAAACCGATCCGCCGTTCCCCAAACTGACGCCGTTTCAGACGGAAGTGTTTGCCCTGAACCTGATCAGTCATGACCGGCGACTGACCGACCACCTGCTGAACCATGGCTCATGCGATTTATCTTACGAACTGCCCGGCAAAGCACGCTTCAGAGTGAACATTTTTTCACAGCGGGGGAATTTCTCGATTGTCATGAGAAAAATGGAATCCCGCATCCCCACCATCAAGGATTTCAATCTGCCCGAAGCTTTCGACAGAATAGCCAAGGAAAAAAATGGCATCGTGCTGGTCACCGGGGCCACCGGCAGCGGGAAATCCACCTCCTTAGCCGCTGTTCTGAATGAGATCAACAACAGTCAGTCCGTCCATATCGTTACACTGGAAGACCCCGTCGAATTCTCCCACCCACACCGGATGTCCACCTTCAACCAGCGGGAGCTGGGCGCGGATTTCGACACCTTTGCCAATGGTCTGCGGGCTGCCTTGCGTCAGGCGCCGAAAGTGATTCTCGTCGGTGAAATGCGGGACCGGGAAACGGTTGAGATCGGTCTGGCGGCTGCCGAAACGGGACATCTTGTTTTAACGACCCTGCATACTGTGGATGTGGGAACCACCATTAGCCGTATTCTCGGCATGTTTTCCACGGAGGAGGAAAACCAGGTCCGCGTCCGTCTGGCTGATACCCTGCGGTGGATCGTCTGCCAAAGGCTCTTGCCGAAAGTCGGCGGCGGGCGGGTAGCCGCGTTTGAAGCCATGAGCACAAGTTTGCGGGTAAAAGATGTTATCCTCAACGGTGAATCGGAGGGGAAAACCTTCTATGATATTATGGAGACGGGCAAAGCGTTCGGCATGATCACCTTTGATGAGTTCATCGTCAATTTATACAAAGATGGTCTGATCACGGAAGAAACGGCGAAAGCCTATGCGTCAAACCGCTCCGTTGTCGGTCGCGGCATCGATTCCGTCAAGAGTGAAAAGGGTGAAAAAACCACCACACTGGGTAAGCTGCAGGTCGACAGCCAGTACGGAAAACCGAAGGGATGGTAACAAGAAATGGAAGAAAATAAAGATCTTCTGGGCGATTTACTCTGGTATGACTATGACGATGCGGATAAACCTTTCGACTTTGTCGGCACGGACACCGAGACGGCCCTTATCTGCGTCACGGACGGCGCGATCCGTGAAAAAATCACCGGCGACCTGACAGTCCGTGATTTTTATATCACAGAAGTCAGCACGGCCAAAGACGCCGTGAAAAAAATGCGTTTTCACCTGTACAGCCTCCTGGTGATCGATGAGAATTTCGATACGGCCAACCCGGACAGCAATGCTCTCCTCCGTTACCTGGCAAGCTTACCCATGGCGACACGCCGGCGCATGTTTGTGCTCATGCTCAGCAACCGTTTCCGTACGCTGGATAAAATGACCGCCTTAAATCACAGTGTCAACATGATTATCAACACCCAAAATATCAAAGACTTCATGACCCTTATCACCAACGGCATGGCGGAAAGTGAGGGTTTCTACTACACATTCACGGAAATTATGAAATCATCAGGGAGAATCTAAAGGCAGGATCAAGTTAAATCGTTTCCGTTAAGTATCTCCGACGCCATATCCTCGCGTCCGATTGCCGTGCAGGATGCGGCCAGATGCATAAAATAAAAAGGATTCCTTGGATCGGCCTTGATGGCCTGCCTGAAATATTGAATCGCTGTTTCATGATGACCCGCTCGGGCCAGGCTGTTGCCCAGGCGGTTACAAAAAATTCCCTCCGAAGCCGGATCAAGCATAAGCGCTTCGCGCAACATCTGCTCGGCTTCGCCGACGCGGCCCACGGAAATGAGCAGATCCGCCAGATCAAGCCGCAGAAGGGAATTCCGGTTCCCTTCCAGACATTCCCGCAGGAGCACCTCCGCTGGAGCGGCATGGCCGGCCTTCAGGAGAACATCCGACAACCGGCAGAGGAAAGTCTCCCGCTTTTCCGGTTCTATTTCCACCGCCTTTGCATACGCATCCCGGGCCTGCTGAAGTTCTCCTGCCGCCACACAGGCGTTGCCCAAAGAGCAGTAGACGGCAGACGCATCGGGTTCCATGTCAATCATTTTCTGAAAGATTCCGATGGCATCGGCATACCTGCCGGTCCGCTGATAGGCATCGCCCAGATCTCCCAAAAGCGCAAAATCATCTGCTTGCGCTTTTACGGCTCGCTCACAAACATCGACCAGCCGTGCCCAGTCACCCTTTTCCTTATAGATACGGACCAGCTCATCAAAAGCGAACCCGCTGAAAACTTTACCGCTCAGTTCCCGCTCGAAAAGTTCGCGGAAACATTTTAAAGCCTCATCCTCATATCCGCCGTCATGGCAGACCCAGGCCAGAGCGAGAAGATAGGAGTCTTCTCCCGGGTGTGACCTGACCAGTTCCCGGTACAGGACAATAGCCTCTTCATAGCGACCTTCCCGCGCGAGTGCTTCGGCCCGCGCTAATGTCGCATCGGTGTTGGGATAATCATTCATGGACTATCAATAAAAACAAGGCTTTACCGCATAACACCGGCTTTAGATTCACTGTAAACGGCAAGCCTTTTTTGCCTTACAAACTTGATGTAATCTTAAAACCGGCGCCGGGCGTATATTCGATGAAATCGATATCAATCGGCCTCGCTTTTTCATAAAGCCCCTGATCCACCAGGAAAGTAACACCATGAATCGCGAACACCGCGTCACCATCGCCGGCTGCATCATCCAGAACCAAGCCCAAAACATTACCGCCGGCAGTATCGTCAAGGGTTATGCGAACTTTCTTTTGTGCCTCCATCTTCTGCATGAGGTTCATCAGAAAATCAATCGCCTTATCCGTTACCGTCAACATATAGCCCTCCATTCATGGCCGCATCAAACACGAACCACAATCGTATTATCCATTCTTCAAGGTCTGATCCCGATTAACACAGCAGAATATTTCTGCCGGGTCTTTCATTAAATGAACAGGTTCAGCCAAATGACAAAATCAGCAGGAGCAGGATCCTTCCTGCTTCAAGCTGGACGTGATTTTGAAACCGCCTCCGGCGCCCATGCCGGCAAAATCAATCCCAATGGGTTTCGCTTTCTCGTAAAGCTCCTGATTCACTAAAAAAGTAATCCCCTGTTTTTCAAACACCGCATCGTTTTCAAGAGGTTCATCCAGAACCAGTCCTAATCCGTTGCCGCCTCAGGTCTCCATCATGGCCAAGCGAACCTTTTGCCCGCCCCCCATCTGCTCCATCATCTGGGAGAGAAAACTGATTGCATTATCCGTAACTTCCAGCATCAAACCCTCCTTCACACCAGTTTTTCATTTCGGCGTAAACTATAACATAATTCGTTTTTGTCAACCGGATTTTATCTTGCGATCGGGATCAGACACAGCCCTTGACAGAAGCTTCTTTCCTATTTATATCCATGGTCACCGGTATTTGATCGGAGTTGTTTGAAAACGCTCAATGTGAGGTTCGACCCCTTTTATGTTCGATTACGCATCATACCTTAAAAGCCTGCAGGACGGAGACGCCGCCATCAATCCATTTCTTACCTTCATGGCCATTCGGCAGGAAGTGATCACTGAAGGCTTTGCCCGGTTCCGCATGGCCGTCAAACCCGAATACCTACAGGGGGCCGGACTCGTTCAGGGAGGCCTCATGGTGGCATTGGCGGACGAAACCATCGCCCATGCGATCATGACCGTACTGAGGGAAAATGAAGGTTTGACGACTTTGGAACTCAAGAGTAACTTCCTCGCCCCGGTCAAAAACGGCGAATTGATCGCCGAAGCAACGGTTTTCAAAAAAGGTAGGGCCATCATCATCGGCGACTGCCTCATCCGGGACGACCAGGAACGCCCGGTCCTGCGCTGCTCGGCGACTTTCCTCATCGTCAATGAGAAAGTCAAATCCGTAAAGAAGCACGAAGAACAGCCTGCCAGTACCCCGGCGCCCCGGAAGGATGACGACCGGCAGACCAACCTGTTTTGACCAAGGAGACCATGACCATGTCCCTGAAAACAACGCGAACGACGGCAACGTATTTCCCATCGCCCGGTCCGGCCCATAGCCGGGCGGTCCTGGCGGCGGCAGCAAAGCGTGCGAAAGACAGAAAGATCGATCTGGTTCTGGTTGCAACCTGCAGCGGGAATACGGCCCTCCTGGCGCGTAAGATCTTCCCTTCTGAAGTGCGCATTATTGCCGTGACGCATGTGGCTGGTTTCGCCGCCCCGAACACCCAGGAGTTGACGCAGGAAAACCGTCAGGCCCTGACAGAAAGGGGCATCCCGATCTTAACGGGCCAGCATGCCTTCGGCGGCGTCGGGCGGGCGGTCCGGAACAAACTGAACACCTACCAGGTGGATGAAATCATGGCCTATGCCATGCGCACCTTCGGCCAGGGAACGAAGGTGGCCGTGGAAATCGCCCTCATGGCCGCCGATGCCGGCCTGGTTCGGACGGATCAGGATGTGATTGCCGTCGGTGGGACCGCGGAAGGGTGTGATACGGCACTGTTGGTGCAACCCACCAATAGCTATCGCTTTTTTGATTTGAAAATCCGGGAAGTGATCTGTAAACCGAGTAATTTCTAGATGAACCGGTGGGCGGAACCCACCCTACCGCACTGATGTTTTCCCTGTTGTTATTGCGACTTTGGAGATAAGTTTTAGATAACTCGTATCCAGGATCGCCATTTCGACCGCAGGGCGAAATCATAATTTTTTAGAATGCCGTGCAGAACGCATGTGAGGAGTCTAGTTCCTTTTGTGTCATCCCGGTTCATGGAGACTGTGTCGCAATGTCATCCTGAGGCGGTAGCCGAAGGATTTCTTTCTTTTAACAGGATGAAATGATTAGATTCTTCGCTTCGCTTAGAATGACCACAAGCTTAAATGAGGCATAATGACACAGTCTCCATGGTCCGGCATGACATTTTGGGCATCTGATCACCGAAGTATGACGTGACGAAAATGATGAAAAGGCGATGAAAACGAAAGACACCGCTTTCAATCAACCGTTCAAGGATGCGGAAGACAGGCTACGGAACGTGAAAGTTGCCCCCGGCGAGAAACCTGCCGCGACCCGAGTTTGGCCCGATACCCGTTCACCTCAGGATGATGATACCCTCTTTCACACCGCCATGGCCGATGTCGCCCCCCTGGGCGGAGACCGCCGTTATCCCCTCCATGCGGTCGAAGACGGCCCCGTCCGGCGGCCGGATGCAAATGACCGGGAAGAGGCCCTCACGGCTTTGCGTCGCCTCATCACAAGAGGAGAAGGTTACAGCGTCTCGGACACCCCGGAGTACATGGAAGGAACGGGTTACCGCCTGCCCCTGGAGTGGGCCCGGCGGCTCCATCGTGGCGATTTCCCCGTTCAGGCCCACATCGATCTCCACGGCTATACGATCGCAGCGGCCAAGACGGCCCTGGAGTCTTTTCTGCTGGAAGCAATTGCATCAGGAAAACAGTCCGTCCTGATCATCCACGGCCGGGGGCTTTCCTCGCCGGGGGAACCGGTCCTGAAAAATCTGGTGAAAGACTGGCTGACCCGCCGCTCCTGGCGGAAATGGATCATTGCCTTTGCCAGCGCCAGGCCCTGCGACGGCGGCGCCGGCGCCACCTACGTCCTCCTGCAACCCCATGCCGCCCAGCTGCACCGACGCTTCCAGCACCGCTCCCGCAAGTCCCGCCGCGCCCACCCCATCAACGAGACGTAAGATCGGCACATACCGGCAACCAAACTCAATAATTTGTCGCAACTCGCAATGAAGTCATTTCGACAGTAGGGAGAAATCTTAATTTTTTAGAATGCCATGCAGAACGCATGTGAGGACTCTTCTTCCTTATGTCATCGCGGGCTCCGATCCGGGATCCAAATCCAGTGCCTGACATCCTGCGAATGGTGGTCGGCTCAGGGTCCGGCATGACTTAACAGAAGAAATCTGATCACGCTCTTGCCGGTGGACTTCCTGTAATTACCTGAAATGCCTCGCAATAGTCGCCCATTCCAGAGAGAATGCCACGATATCGGTTCAGTCCCTTGACCGCCTCGTCATAGGCCACGGTCGATACCTGGGAGGCATGGCAGCGGAGCGCCGCCGACTTGAGATCGATCCAAGGGGTCACATCATTATAATATGTAGGGGATACGATGGGCGTCCAGACCTCGTAGGCCAGGACGTGTTTGACCACCCAAGGTTCTGCCCCGCAGTCCTGAAACCAGGGACCGCTCGCCCGACGGATGGCTTCCAGGCCAAGTTCATGGGTAACCCGGTGGTCCCGGGGACCCTCCTGGGCGTGGGGCAGGTACAGCACATCGGGTTTCTTTTCCCGGATAAGGCTGATCAGCGTACGAATCCGTTCCGGAGAAAAGTCAAGGCAGCCGTCGGGAAAACGGAGGAAGATCAGGTCCTTCACTCCCAGGTGTTTTGCCCCCTGCCGGGCTTCCTCTTCCCGGGTGGTCTGCAGTTCATCGGGAGGAATAGAAAGGCTCCCTGCCTCGCCGGAGGTCAAGTACACAACGGCCAACTCATCGCCCACATGGACATGTGTGGCAAGCGTCCCCCCGCAACCGATCACCTCATCATCCGGATGGGGTACAAAAACCATGATCTTCATGACAATCCCTCCACAAGAAACTACCAAACTTCATAAGAGGTTTCGCTGGTTTTCACAAGACCTTTTTGAACGTTTTAAATCATTAAAATCGTTGACATTTGTTCCCGATCCTTTTACCTTGCATGCTACCTGCACAGGGGGGCATGGCAATGTGGGGCAGGCTCTTTCCGCCATATTCATAAATCGGTGGGCAGAGCCCACCCTACCAGGCTATTGCATGGAGCCGACTCGTATCTCGCGGCTCATGCTGATGTTATGAACACTTGATGAGAGATAATATGAAATTAGATATGGATTCCCTGAGCTATGATGAGCTTGTTCAATTAAATAACAAAATCGTTGAACGATTGAAGTTTATGGATTCGGTGCATGCGCATAAAGAGATGATACAATTCAGTCCGGGCGATCAAGTCAGTTTTGATCCGCCGGGTCGGGGTAAGCTGTTTGGCACATTGGTCAGGTACAACAAGAAAACCGTCACCGTATTAACCGAGTCGGGACAGAAGTGAAATATTTCTCCTCACTTGCTCAGCAAAGTAAAAAATGTGAAAGACAAAAAGCATGGGGAAATAACCGATTTACATAAGAAATCATTTTAAAACATCTACGCCCTTGGGACGGGAATGAGCAGGCACAGTTTTTTTGTCCCGAAAAACATCATTCCGGCTTTACCCTAAGATCATATTACTGTTCCATAAACGGCAGGGTCAACTGCCGGACATGGGATTTGCGGAGGCAGCGGCGGCAGGCGGGGTGGCGGCGGGACCGGGCGAGACAGGCGTCCAGATCGACGAAGTACTGATGGCTTTCACACCACCGGATTTTTTCGCCCTCCGCCAACCCCGGCAGAATTTTCTTCTTTCCCCGCATCGTTTCTAAACCTGATTCCAGCATCGGACCGCTCCCTGAGATCAAGCAAACAACGGTGACGCTTACTCCTTAAAATTCTTCATCGCTTCACGCCTCTGAGTGACGTCGACCAAACTTTTTGTCATTCCGGCGGCGGCAGGCATCCTTTTCCAGAATGTTACTCCCTGCGAATGGATGCCGGATCAAGTCGGGCATGACACGTTGCTTTTTTGTCATTTCCAATGCATGTGAGAAATCCTGCTTTCCCCTTAAGATTTCTCGTCGCTTACGCTCCTCGAAATGACATCTCTGCAGGAGGCCTTGCGAAGTCGAGGCAAAATTCGTTTTCATCCTGAGCGGCAGCGAAGGATCTAATTTTGCAAGAGATTATTCGTGGCTGCGCTCCTCGGAATGATAAATGAAATGGCGATTTAAGGTGCCTAGCCCAACCAGTTCATTCACCAGCGGGCGGAGCCCGCCCTACATTTCAGAATGACCCTAACGCCTGGCCGCCATTATAGACACGATCCCCCGAAAAAGAAAAGCCCCACTTGCATCGTGGGGCTTTTTATATAACAGGGCTGCCGTCATTAAGAACGGTCGCCCGTTGCAATCCGGTATACCTTCAACATCTACGGGCCCAGGTGAAGCAGGGCCAGCTCCGAACTGGTCTTGGCCTGTTGTCCTTCCGGTTCTTTGTCCCGGCTCAGGCATAACAGATCGTTCCACTCTTCATCTACCTGGTGCTGAATCTCCCTCACCATTCCCTCATGGCCCGGTTGGAAGAAGTGGGCAAAGCGTCCCTGCGGCTTCAGGAATGCCTCAATAGGTAATTTCTTGTTCGGCGTATGGGTTATCCGTGTTTTGCCATGCTCGATCTCAAACAGGGGCCAGTAGCAGGTATTTACCGCAAGCCGGGACAGGGTGATGGCGTCATCCGATTTGGAGCGCCAGCCGCGATGACAGGGAGAGAGAATGTTCAGGAATTTCGGACCCTTGATCTCCATCGCCTTCTGCACCTTGCGCATCAGGTCCATGTGGAACCCCAGGGACGCCTGAGCAACGTAGGGAATCTTATGGGCCGCCATGATCTGGGTAATGTTTTTCCGCTGCTGCGGCTTCCCGTTCATGGCGCTACCGACGGGTGTGGTCGTCGTCGCGGCGCCATACGGCGTCGCCCCGGAGCGCTGCGTCCCCGTGTTCATGTAGGCGCCGTTGTCGTAGCAGATATAGAGCATGTCGTGGCCGCGCTCCATCGCTCCGGAGAGGCTCTGGAGCCCGATATCGTAGGTGCCGCCGTCACCGCCGAAAACGACAAAGGCGATGTCCTCGCTGATGCGGCCCTTCTTCTTCATTACCCGGTACATCGTTTCGACGCCGGAGAGCGTTGCCGCCGCATTCTCGAAGGCGGAATGGATCCAGGGTATCTTCCAGGACGTATAGTCTGAAATGCAGGTCGTCACCTCCAGACAGCCGGTGGGGGAACAGGCAACTACCGGCTTGTTCACGGCAAGGAGAACCATCTTGACGACTATGGCCGCCCCGCAACCCGAACACATTCGGTGGCCGGGCGCCAGCATGATTTCTTTTTGCGAAAGGTCCTTCGGTTTGAATGATGTTGTCATAGCATCCTCTCTGTTATGATCAGGGTTCAGTCCGCGGCCATGCAGGGGCTTACTTTCTGAGGCTGATATATTTCTTTGTCTCGGGGACGACCCCGGTCTCCAAGGCACCGGCCACTTCCTGGATCACGCCGAACACGTCGACAGGCAGGAAGTCCCGACCGCCCAGACCGTAGATCCGGTTGATCATCAACGGTTTTGTCGCATACGGGTACAGGCTGGAGGCGATCTCCGTAAAGAGTGGGCCGTAAGCGCCGTACGAATCCGCCCGGTCCAGAACGCAGGCCGCTTTCAAATGCTTCAACGCATCTCCGATCTGCCGGTAGGGGAAGGGCCGGAAAAGCCGGGGCTTCAATAAACCGACCTTGAAACCGGCTTTGCGGGCCTCGTCGATCACATCCTTGCAGGTTCCCGCCGCAGAATTCAGGGCAATCAGGCCGAAATCTGCGTCCTCGAGGCGGTATGTATCGAACAGGCCATAACGCTTCCCGGAAATCTCCGCGAATTCATCGGCAACGCTAAGTGCGACGTCGAAGACATCCGTCATGACGGCATCCTGCACCGCCTTGTACTCGTGATACTGATCTGCCAGCACCAAGGGGCCGTAACTGACCGGCCGCGTAACATCGAGCAGCGTGTCCTGGGCCTTGAATTCGCCCACAAAGCGTTTGACGACCTCGTCGGGCAGAAAATCCACCATGCCGATCGAATGACTGATAATGAAACCGTCCATGCAGACCATGATCGGAACCTGAATCCGCGGATGCTCGGCAATCCGGAAGGCCTGAATCAGGTTATCATAGGCCTCCTGGGCGTTTTCCGACCATAACTGGATCCAGCCCGAATCCCGCGCCCCCATGGCGTCGGAATGGTCGCAGTGGATGTTCAGGGGGGCCGACAGGGCCCGGTTCACCACCGGCATGACGATGGGCAGCCTCATCCCGGCGGCCACGAAAAGCATCTCCCACATGAGGGCCAACCCAGGACCGCTGGTCGCCGTCACCACACGCCCGCCGGCGGCGGAAGCGCCGATACAGGCGCTCATGGCGCTGTGTTCACTTTCGACAAGAATCATCTCGGTCGTCACACGACCATCGGCGGTGAAATCGGAAAAGTTCTGCATCAGATCGGTTTGCGGTGTAATCGGGTAGGCGGCACAGACATCCGGATTGACCTGTCTCAGCGCTTCCGCCATGGCCTCGTTGCCCGTTACTGCGGCGTATGTTTTCATTATTTATCCTCCTTCCGCATCTGGATCGCCTTGTTCCCCTTCTTCCCGGGACACTCCAGCGCACAGATTCCGCACCCTTTACAGTATTCAAGATTAAATCCGGTCATTGTACCTTCCGCGACCGTCACGGCCATATCGGGACAGTACAGCCAGCACAACAAACAGTCGGTGCAGTTTTCGCGGGTATAAACCGGCTCGAAGGACCGCCACGATCCGGTCTTGATCAAAACGGAATTCCCCGGATTCTTCACCATAGGACCCTTATCAGTTTTGCGAATGACTCTTGTCTTCACGAGTTGCAACCTCCTCCCAGCTTCTGGCCACGGCATCAAGATTTCCCTGGATGGTTTTGGCGGAGAATTTCTTCCCAAAACTCTTTTCGACCGCTTGACTCAGCGAATCCAAATCGACCAGACCGGAAATCCGCCCCAGCGCCCCGACCATAGCCGAGTTCGGCAGGGGTTGTCCGAAAGAATCGATCGCGATTCCGGTACCGTCCACGCAGAATACTTTCTGTTTGGCCTTCAAAGGAATGAGCTTCTTCATCTCCTTGGCACTGTGGGCGGTGTTGATCAGAAAAAATGCCCGCTCATCCGCTCCGGCCGCGATGTCCACAAGGCTCAGCAAGCTAGCATCGACCACCACAATGAACAACGGCGTCGATACCGGACAGTGCATGCGCAGTTCTTTGTGACCGATGCGGTTGTAAACCTGCAAAGGGGCGCCGGAACGCTCCGGTCCGTAGTCCGGAAAAGCCTGAACAAAACGGCCGCTCTGCATGCAGGCGTTGGCAAACACCTTCGCCGCCGTCACTGTGCCCTGACCGCCGCGGCCGTGCCATCTGATTTCAAACGTATTTCTCATCAGTTATCCTCTTCTTTCCTGTGGCTGGTTTAGTTTAGCCTTCTCTTAGACTTCACAGGTTAAGCGATTGAGCGCTTCCCAGTATTTCTCCACCGTCTTCTGCACGATGTCATCCGGCAGGACCGGCGCCGGCGGCTGCTTGTTCCAGTTGATCTTCTCCAGGTAATTCCGCACAAACTGCTTGTCGAAACTGACCGGAGACGTCCCTAGCCGGTAGGTATCGGCGGGCCAGAAACGGGACGAATCAGGGGTGAACAATTCATCGATCAGGAGGACTTCCCCGTCAAAGAGGCCGAATTCGAATTTCGTATCGGCGATGATGATTCCGCGCTCTCTGGCGGCGTTCTGCGCATAACTGTAAAGTTTCAACGAAAGTTCCCTGACCTTCTCGGCTGTTTCTTGTCCCACCAGTTCAACTGCTTGGGTAAACGAAATATTCTCATCATGGGCGCCCGTCTGTGCTTTGGTTGACGGCGTGAAAATGGGTTCCGGCAGTTGCTCCGCTTCCTGTAAACCTGAAGGCAGCGCAATCCCGCAAACCGAACAGCTGCGAAGGTATTCATTCCACCCGGATCCGGCCAGATAACCGCGGACAATGGCTTCGATGGGGAGCGGCTCGGCCTTCAATACCAGGATCGACCGCTCATGCAACTGATCCCTCTGCCAGAGACCATCATCCTGCCAGTGTTCCAGAGAAGGTTGCGTGGAAACAAGATGGTTCGCTACCAGATTTTTTGTCTTTTCAAACCAGAAATTCGAAAGGCGCGTCAGGATGACACCCTTTTCCGGGATCGGCGTGGGAAGCACAGAATCAAATGCCGACAGCCGGTCGCTGGCGACGATCATCAGATAACGATCGTCGTCGACACCATATACATCCCGCACCTTGCCGCTACGTAAACGCTTAAATCCAGTCATACCTGGCATGCATTCTCCTCCTCGGGGCATAAAAAAAGGCAGCAATTTGTTTTTGAAAACAAATCACTGCCTCGCATTTCTTTCGCTCCCTGTGCTCACGTTCAGGGCTCGTCCAAACCGTAAGGCTTATATTTTATAAAGGTGATCCTTTCACAGGCGTTTATATTTATTATCTATATCACGCCCAGGACCTGATCTTACCTCTGGAGTTTCCTATGCGACATGCATGCCAAACAGCTTCCGCCAAAATTCTTCCTGCTGCAAACAACCTGATACATGATATTTACAAAGTAAATACAGTCAATTGCATCGATTCAACACAATTCGGGTTTACAAAGGGCTTTTTTTCATACACGGTGCAGGCACGTTTTGTGATCAACAACCACAGCCAAGTCGTGCGATTTTCGAACACACGAGGGTTCGTTATCCCGGAACGCAACACGGCGCGGTTTGTACGAGTGATGTTTCGTATATGTCAGTTATTTAGGGTAAATAGCGAAAGAATCGGCATCCGCCGCCATTACACCCGGTAATCCCCACGGTCCTGCAAAGCCTTAAAAGGGTGATGTGCCAGAAACGTGCGGATTATACACGACGTGCTAAATTCGCACGGGTTATATTCCGGCGACTTCGCCTGAAAAAAAGACAGAAATAACGGCCACGCTCAGGTTCGACCTTGTTTTCCTTTTAAGTCGGGCGGTTGATCGAGAATAAAAATAATGATCCGTTCACCGGTAACCGTACTGATGTCGGTATGGAGACTGATAATTTTCGCGCCAAGGATCTCTTCCATGGCCGCTTCCAACAACGGACGCCCCTGTTCAAGAAGCTTGAAACGGATACGCTTGATTAATTCCCGCCCGTCTTTAGAATCATTTAAGCCGGCCAGGCGTATTTCCGCAGGGGTCAGCACATTTTTAAGCCGTACAACGATCATATCCTCGATGATGTAAACCCTTGTCTCCAGAGGACCGCGGCCCATGTAATCCTTTTCAAACTTGCTTATGGCCTCGCAGATCTCCGTCTCGATCTGGCCTCTGCTTCTGATCATTTCCAAACCCTCCGTGAATCTATCCCCTCCGATAATTCGAAAAAGTCCAAATTCCACAACTGTAAACGACTACATTATGCTATCAATGATCTTCTTCGCATTTTCTCAACATTACAAGTTCATTGGCAACTGGCGAGAAAAGAAAAGCCCCACAGGAACTGTGGGGCTTTTCGCACCATCTCTATTACTCGGGATTCGGACTTGGCGATTTGTCGATCACTCGCCAGCAGACCCCATGCGTATCCCGCGGATGAATGAAGGCCTGATACTTCTGTTGAGACTTCCAGTAGCGGACCTCCTTCCCTTCGCTGGTCCGCTCAGGAATAACCTGTACGCCATTGCTTTTTACCGCATTCACCGCATCGTTGACACTGTCGACATTGAGGCCAAGCAACTGCACACCGAATTCATAGTCGTCCCGTTCCCGCATGGGCTTCGCTTTACGCGACCAGCGCGTTTCGTCACCCTTACCAGAAAGGACCACGTTACCTTGGAGATCCAGAAGCTCGTACCATTCGTCGCCACCTTCCATCAGTTCTACAATTGTCGGACCGACGGCAAAACAGGTCACGTTGATCTGAAGATCATGATCGGTGTAACGTTCGGCAACGTCCCAGCCAAAGAGCCGGCAGTAATCCTGTTCGGCCTTGACGACATCGAATACGGCAATGCTGATCCGATCGATACAGTTTGCGACGACTTTTTCACTCACCGGGAAACTCCTGTTCTTACTTCTTGGGTTTCGGAAGGACCATTTCCGCCAGTTCTTCGCCGTAGATATGGCCCTTGGCGATCTGACGTCGCAGCTCAATATGATCGATGACACTGGAGCCGGTCTTATCGGCGTTGTTGAAGGCGTTGAAGCCCATCCAGGCATCGCCGTTCATGTTGGCGCCCAGCCAGTATCTCGCATGGACCTTCGTCGTATCCCAGAAGAACTTCTTCTTCAGGCGCACCGTCTCAATCGACTTCATTAGGCACATGGGGAACGTCTGGGCCAGGGTCCAGACCATACCGTTGATGTGGTTGTCCAGAAGCGTGAAGTCCGTCGTCAGAGTTTTTAAGTAGTCATTGGCCTCTTTCAGGGCCGTGCCGGTCTTCATTTCACCATAAACGATCTCGCCGTTGTCCACGTACTTGTCGGTGACGACGCGGGGGTCGCGGACCCAGTTGCCGTCCTTGTCCTTCTTGACGGGCAGGGCCTTGCCGATCAGGCCCAGGCGCTCCATCTTGTAAGCACTGTAGGGAATATTCGAAACGCAGTTCCACATGGCATGCTCCATGGTCAGATTCCAGGGCAGGAAGTCCGTTGAACCGCCATCCGGGGAGGAACCCACTCGGGTACCGGCCTGACCGAAGGTCGCCGTGTCCGCGGAGATGTTCATATCACAGGCCTGACCGATTTCCTGGCCACCGGCAATCCGCATCCCGTTGACACGGCAGATAGTCGGAACGCCGCAATTCAATATTGCATCAACCATCGAGCCAAACAGATAAATGTAGTCCGCATAATCTCTCGGTCTGCGGGTATAGTACTCAGCATATTCCTTGGTATTGCCGCCGGTGCAGAACGCCCGGTCACCGACACCCGTAAAAATGGCGGCCACAATCGACTTGTCTACGGACGCTTTGTGGAAGCCGGCAATAACCCCTTTCACCATATCCGTTGTGTAGGAATTGAACTGAGCAGGATTATTCAAGGTAATCCATGCCGTGTAAAGCCCTTCAACCACATTTCCCTTGGCATCGAGAAGCGGTTTCTTCTCATACATCGTGGTGGGCGCTTCGGTCCGATTAAACTTATCGTCATACAAATTGTGATCTTTCAGAACATTGTCTCTTACCAGCCAATCCAGTGCCATAATACTTACCCCTTTCTTTACTTGTGTTCTTGAGTGAAGAAGCCTGACGACTTCATAAATTGATGCCGTCAGGCATTCATTTTCTTGATGCATCCCGTTTCCGACAGCCGTGGTTTCTGACCGGCCAGGTTTTCGCAGGAAGTCCGGGTAATTTTTGTTTCTCAGGTCATGCCGTAACCGCCGTCCACGCACAGAAGCTGGCCCGTGATATAGCTCGAATCGTCGGAAGCAAAGAAGATGAACGGTTTCGCCACTTCTTCCGGCTCCGCGAAACGGCCCAGAAGAATACGGCCCGCGTAGATGTCCTTCAGCTTGGGATCCGTCGTGATCTTTTCGGTCATATCGGTGCTGACAATACCCAGGGAAATGACGTTGCAGGTGACACCGATACCGGCCAATTCTCTTGCCACGGACTTGGTGAAGGAAATGATACCGCCCTTGGCCGCGCTGTATTGAACCTGGCCCTTTGTGCCGACCACTCCTGCCACGGAGGTGACATTGACGATCCGGCCGTAATTCTGTGCCTTGAAACACTTGTAAGCCGCCTGGATTAAGAGGAAAGGACCCTTCATGTGGATGTCCACGATCTCGTCCCACTGCTCTTCCGTCATCTTATTCAACATGGCCGGGTTGGTCACACCGGCGTTGTTGATCAGAATATGCACGGCACCGAAGGCATCAACAGCGGCCTGAACGGTTTTCTCCGCGTCGGCTTTGACCTCGACCCTGCCCTGCACAGCGATGGCCTTACCACCCATCTTGGTGATCATTTCGACCACTTCATTGGCCGTTTTGTGATTGCCGGCATAGTTCACCACCACATTTGCACCTTCCTGTGCAAAAGCCAGGCTGATCGCCCTGCCTACGCCTCTTCCTCCGCCGGTTACGATAGCGGTCTTCCCTTCCAGTTTACCCATTGGCACTAACCCCCTATCTCTTTATTTTAGTCTTTTCAATCCATCATGGAAACCGTATATCCCCCGCCGCTGGCACCATTATGCAGCCTTCCACAAGTGCGCTCTCCTAGCAAATATGCCTTTTTTTGTCAAGCAAATTCTCCCGCCGTCCGGGCAGGAGAATGTATCCGTAACCATTGCCATATCATGGCCTTACACAATTCGAGCCTGCTCGAAGATGGGCCGATCAATACAAGGCAAACCAGCTTTCAATAAGGGGGGCATCAAGGCATCAACTTTTCAAATTGACAAGGAAAATAAAGTATGATAGCGACGCGAATTGGCAACAGCAAGTTGTCTTTTCTTTCACACTGTGACAGGTCAAGCCTAATCGCATGTATTTTCAGGAATTCCCGGTTTTTATCACAATTGACCTTTTACAAAATTGCAAATCACTAAATCAGGAGGATATGTATGAGCAAAGTTGGAATTATTGGTGTGGGACAAAGCTCGTTTGTACGCAGCTACCCCGGTTCCATCAGGGAATTGGCTTTCGAAGCCTACAGCGATGCCATGAGAGACGCTCAAATCACGAACGATCTCATTGATGCGACAGTTATCTGTTCGTCCCCCGAGTATGACAAGCAGAGATCACCAGCCGGCGTCGTCGCCGAATATCTTGGTCTCAATCCGCAGCCAACCTTTTACGTGGAAACGCTGTGCTCCTCGAGCAGCACGGGTCTCAAGCTGGCCTATTCGCTGGTCAAGTCGGGTCTGCACAGTTGTGTCATGGTTCTGGGATTCCAGATCATGTCTCAGTTAACCTCAGCAGAGTCTCAGGAGAGAATGGGACGCGGCGCCGACATTCAGTGGGAATCCCCCTTCGGCACCATGATGCCTGCTTATTACGCCCTGCATGCCCAGGCCCACTTTGCCAAGTACGGAACAACACCCGATGACCTCGCCCTCATCCGCATTAAATCCGGCACCTATGGCCAGTTGAATGACCGCGCCGTCTTCCGCAAGGAAGTAACCCCGGACATGTTCGCAGATAAGGACGGTTTTGGCAGCCCCGTTTCCAGCCCCTTGAGAGTGGGTGACTGCTGCGCCAACGCCGACGGCAGTTCCTGTATCATCGTTGCCAGCGAAGAGAAGGCCAAGGCCCTCTGCAAGAAGCCCGTGTGGATTCTCGGCATCGGTGCCGCATCGGCCCCGGTCAACATGGTCGGCCGTGATCAGTACTCCGGTCTTCTCGTGGGTATCGAAGCGGGCAAACAGGCCTACAAAATGGCCGGCATTTCCCCCAAGCATATTGACGTCGCCGAAGTGCACGATTGCTTCACCATCGCCGAAATGATGGCGACGGAAAACCTCGGCTTTGCCGAACCAGGTGGTGGTGCGGAATTGATCCGGGCGAAAGAAACCTACAAGGAAGGCAGCATTCCGGTTAACGTAGACGGTGGTCTCCTTTCCAAGGGGCATCCCATCGGGGCGACCGGCGGCTCCCAGGTCAGAACCATCGTTCTGCAGCTCCGGGGCGAGGCGGGCGCAATTCAGGTCAAGGATCCGACCATCGGCTTGGTCCATAACATCGGTGGTGTCGGACTGTATGGTAACGTTACTATTTTAGGGAGAGAATAGCCATGGCGAAACAAGAAATTGACCGTCGTTTCAATAAATTCGGCACCGTGAGTTTCATGGGTGTCTCCAAAACCAATGATTTTATCGATTATCTCGAGCAGGGTAAGGTCATGGGTACCCGCTGCAAGGCCTGCGGCAAGACCTTCTTCCCCCCGAGAGCGGACTGCTTCCACTCGCTGACCAGCGACATGGAGTGGTTTGAAGTAAGCGGCACTGGCACGCTTCAGACCTTCAGTACTCTCCGGTATGCACCGGTCGGTTTTGAAGGCGATCTGCCCTACACCATTGCCGTCGTCGATTACGGCGACTACAAGGTGTTCGGCCGTATCGACAAAGCGATCGCTTCGCCCGATGATGAACTGAAAGTCGGGATGAAAATGAAAGTCGTCGCCGGAAAGACCGCCAACGGCCAGAGCACTTACTTTTTCCAGAAAGCCTAACCGTACGCTGCAGATCAAAGCATAAACGGAGCACCAAAGGTCAGGGGAACGATCCCGTTTCCCTGACCTCTTTTTTTATTACCGGTCAAAGTTGGCTCTTGACAGAACTATCGAATTCATATAGGAATAGCGCCTCATCCTGCCGGTGAGACCAAGAGAATTTAAGAGGAGGAACGTTTTTTGGCTACACATAAATCAGCGGAAAAGAGAAGCAAGCAGGCGGAGAAACGCCAGGACAGGAACATGGCGGTCAAATCGAAGGTAAAGACCCAGATCAAAACGGTACTAAGCGCCGTGGAGAGTAAGGACAAGGAGGCAGCCGCCAATTCCCTTGAAAAAACCATCCCGCAAATTGCCAAAGCGGCAGCCAAGGGGATCATTCACAAGAGAAACGCTTCGCGCAAGATTTCGCGATTAACCAAAAAGGTAAACGCACTGGTTCCAAAGGCTTAATTTAAAAGCCTGCGATCATCAACCGATACGCCCTCTCAGCCATGTCGTTCGACAGCTTGACGAGGGCTTCTTTTTTGCTGTTGTCCAGGGCATTCTGGGTCAGATAATCCTCATTTCCGGAAAAGTTGCGATCTTCCCACAGGGTGCGCCCTGTCTCCCGCTTTTCAAAAACGATCTGCACGTAAAGGGTGATATTTTCTTCCGCAGCCAGGTCGGCTTCCTCATAGGCCGTATGGCTCATCGATATTCTCTGAATCGTGCCCCGGACCACCGCGTCCGCTTCCGCTTCATCTCCTACGACCTGGAACAAATTACCCCGGACAAACTGATCGATCAGGGCGTTGCGAAAAATATTCTCCAGGTATGCTTCATCGGTCCGGTTGAGGAAATTTCCCACGTAGATTTTTCGGATTCCATTCAGGGATTCGGACACTTCATTAAAACGATACCCGCAGCCGTTAAGAAAAAGTCCCAGGCAGAAAACTGCCAGCCATATCCATGCGTTTGTCTTTTTTACGGAAGCCAATGATTTAAACCTCCCTTTAATCAAACCTTGTGTGGTCCCTTCATCCCTGGATGACGATATTGACAAGCTTTCCGGGTACATAGATTTGCTTGGCGATTCTCTTTCCTTCAATGAATTTGGCTACTTTCTCGTCCGCCACGGCAAGGGCCTGAATTTTATCCGGCGTTTCATCCACGGGAACGATCATCTTGCCCCGCACTTTTCCGTTGACCTGAACCACGATCGTCATTTCTTCAGCGGAAGCAACACGATCATCCCAGATGGGCCAGGCGGCATGGAACAAAGGTCCTTTCTCTCCGAGCCTTGTCCAGAGCTCCTGGGTAATATGGGGTACAATGGGCGCCAGCATGAGAATGATGGCCTCAATGGCCTCCCGGACCACCGATAGAGCCAGCCGGTCGTCTTTCCCGGGCCGCTCCAAAAGATAAAGGGCATTGACCAGTTCCATAATTGCACTGATGGCCGTATTAAAATGGAAACGGTCTTCGATATCCAAAGACACTTTCCGGATCGTCTGGTGGATTTTACGCCGGAAATTCTTCAGTTCGCCCTCGATGGGATCGCCGCCGTCGCAGGGTTTCAGGCCCTGGATATCCTCCAGGTAATCCATGACGATGCGCCAGGTGCGGTTCAGAAATCGGAAGGCCCCGTCCACCCCCTGTTCGCTCCATTCAAGATCTTTCTCCGGCGGCGCCGCAAACAGGCAGAAAATGCGTGCCGTGTCTGCGCCGTACTGACGGACCAGATTATCGGGGTCAACGACATTCTTCAAGGACTTGGACATTTTCTCCGTTTTACCGATCGTGACTGCGGCGCCGCAACGGGTACACTTCCCCTCCACGGATTCTTCCGGGAAGAGATATCCGTGCTCCGGACAGCGTGTGGTCTCTTTGCAGACCATTCCCTGGGTAAGAAGATTGGTAAACGGTTCATCCACGCTGATAACACCGAAATCACGGAGCATTTTGGCGTAGAAGCGCGCATAGAGGAGATGGAGAATGGCGTGTTCGATCCCGCCGATGTACTGATCCACCGGCAGCCAGTAGTCGACCCTTTTCTTGTCAAGACCCGGTTTTTCATGGAAATCGGCAGAGCAGTAACGGGCAAAATACCAAGACGATTCGACGAAGGTGTCCATGGTGTCTGTTTCCCGCCGGGCGGGACCGCCGCAGGTGGGACAGGTGGTCTCCACAAAGGCTCGATGCCGGGCCAGGGGCGATCCCCCTTCCCCGGTCAGTAGAGCATCCTTCGGCAGGACCACCGGCAGATCCTGTTCCGGCACCATGGCAATGCCGCATTTGTCGCAATTGATGACCGGAATGGGGGCGCCCCAGTAACGCTGGCGTGAGATGCCCCAATCCCGCAGACGGTACTGAATCGTCCGTTTGCCCAGTCCGTTCGCCTCGAAGTAATCGGCGATGGCTTCCAGGGCCTGGGTATTGATCATGCCGTTGAACGGGCCTGAATTCACCAAGATACCCTCTTCGATATAGGCCTCGGTCATGGTTGCGGCATCCAGTTCCCGGTCTTTCGGCTGGATGACGACGATGCGTTCCAGACCAAACTTCTCGGCAAATTCAAAATCCCGCTGGTCGTGGGTCGGAACGGCCATGACGCATCCCGTCCCGTAATCGGCCAGGACGAAATTCGCCGCATAGATGGGCATCTTGTAATGCGTCGCCGGGTTCAGGCAGTAGGCGTCAAGGAAAATGCCTTCCTTTTCATAGTAGTCCGAGGTCCGCATGAGGCGGTCCTGCTTTTTCACCTTTTCGACAAAGGCCTTGACGTTTTCCTCGCAGGCCTTTCCCTTGACCAGGTCCATGACCAGGGGATGTTCCGCCGCCACAAGCATGAACGTCGCCCCGAAAATCGTGTCCTGACGGGTCGTGAATACGCGAATTTCACCGTCGCCGTCAGCCATGGGGAAGATGAGCTCGCAGCCGTAGCTTTTGCCGATCCAGTTCTTCTGCATCGTCATCACGCGTTCCGGCCATCCCGGAAGCTTGTCACAACCCTCCAGCAGTTCCTCGACATAAGCCGTGATCCGGAAAAACCACTGATCCAGTGTTTCCTCGACAACCTCGGAGCTGCACCGCCAGCAAAGCCCCCCTTCAACCTGCTCGTTGGCCAGGACAGTCTTGCACTGGGGGCACCAGTTCACCGACGAGGTCTTTTTGTAAACCAGCCCCTTTTCGTACATCCATTCAAAAAAGAGCTGCTCCCAGCGGTAGTAATCCGGCTCGCAGGTTGAAATTTCACGGTCCCAATCGTAACTGAACCCCATCCGCTTGAGTTGTGTGCGCATGGCGGCGATATTGTTGTTGGTCCACTCGGCCGGATGAACGCCCCGTTCGATCGCGGCGTTTTCCGCCGGCATACCGAAGGAATCCCAGCCCATGGGATGCAGGACGTTATAACCCTTCATGCTCTTGTAGCGGGCGACAACATCACCGATGGTGTAGTTACGGACGTGTCCGATGTGAATTTTCCCCGAAGGATAGGGAAACATTTCCAGGAGATAGTACTTGGGCTTGGCAGGATCTTCTCCGACTTGATAAAGCTTCTCTTGTTCCCATCGTTTCTGCCAGGCTTCCTCGATTTCCTGGGGGGTGTATTTTTTGTTCATTTATTCCGCCTCCCGGCCCTGCGCTGGTTACAAAACCTGTCACATTGCCCGAAGCAAGATGAGGAAACCGGCGCAAACCGCTTTTAAAAAAGGTTAACTATCCTTGATTTTTTCGGGTTGCAACTTCATTTTAAATGCCCCTTCATCGTCGGAATCCGCCGAACGCATATCCGCATAGAGGGCATCAAGAATTCCATTGATAAATGACCCGGAATTTTCCGATCCGTAGATTTTGCCAAGATCGATGGCTTCGTTCAGGGTTACTTTGGGGGGAATATCGTCGCAGAAGAGCAATTCATAAACGGCCATGCGAAGAATGTTACGATCGACTCTCGCCATTCTTGACAGGGACCAGTTCTCCGAATGCCGGCTGATTAATTCATCCAGATAATCCCGCTTTTGCCACGTCCCTTCAATGAGAAGCGATGAAAAGGCCCTGGCGTCATCGGGGGCATCAAAATTGGCCCAGAACAGACCGATGGTCCTTTCGACATCCTGGTTAATCACGTCAAGTGAGTAAAGAACTTTTAAGGCAACTTCCCGCGCCTTCCGTCTATGGCTCATTCATCCCTCTGGCTGCAAAACATTGCATGTTTCTGCCAACCGCAAGAACCCAATCGGGAATTCCACCACCGTTTAGGCGATCTTCTTCAGCAGGTCTACCATCTCGATGGCCGTCATGGCGGCGTCCCAACCTTTGTTTCCCGCCTTTGTCCCGGCACGTTCAATGGCCTGTTCGATGGTGTCCGTCGTCAGCACACCAAAGGCGATAGGAACCTCCGTGTCGAGGCCGACATTGGCAATTCCCTTGGATACTTCGGCGCTGATGTATTCAAAATGAGGCGTTGCACCGCGAATGACCGCCCCCAGACAGATAACCGCATCAAACTGCCCGGTTTTGGCCAGTTTTTTCGCGGCCAAGGGCAATTCAAACGCGCCGGGCACCTTATAAATCCTGATATCCTTTTCATCCGCCCCGGCCCGCGTGAGGGCATCCACTGCGCCTTCGATCAGGCGACCGCAGATAAAATCATTAAACCGGCTCGCAGCAATGCCGAACTTCATCCCCTTGGCAACAATTTTTCCTTCCGTTATCTGTGGCATCGTTTTATCTCCGTCTGTTTGGATGTCATTTTCTGAACGAAGTGTCAGCTTGCTTCGAAATGCTCAGCACTTATCCAGTATATGCCCCATCTTCTTCTTTTTGGTCTTGAGATAATGAATGTTCGTTTCACTTGGTTTGATCTCAATGGGAATCCGCTCCGTAACAGTCAGACCGTAACCCTCCAGGCCGACAATCTTTTTCGGGTTGTTTGTCAGCATCCTGATCTTGCGCACACCGAGGTCAACAAGGATCTGGGCACCGATGCCGTAATCCCTGAGGTCATCCTTAAAACCGAGTTCGATATTGGCCTCAACCGTATCCTTCCCGTGTTCCTGAAGCTCATAAGCCCGAATCTTATTGACAAGACCGATCCCCCGCCCTTCCTGATGCATATACACGATAACGCCTTTGCCCGCATCATTGATCATGCTCATGGCGCGCCTGAGCTGGTCACCGCAGTCGCAGCGTTCCGATCCGAAGATATCACCGGTGACACACTCCGAATGAACTCGGACCAGAACTTCGTCGTCGTCATCAATCTCGCCTTTGACCAGGGCGATGTGTTTCATCTCGTCCACGTCATTCTCATAGACGATCATCTTGAACTCACCGCCGTAACGAGTAGGAAGAGTCGCCGCCGCCGCTCTCCGAATCAGAGACTCATGACGCATCCGATATTCGATCAGATCCGCAATGGTGACGATCTTCATTTTATGTTCCTTGGCAAAAATTTCCAGATCGGGCATGCGGGCCATCGTCCCGTCATCCTTCATGATCTCGCAGATGACACCGGCCTGTTTCAAGCCGGCCAGCCGGGCCAGGTCAACGGACCCCTCGGTCTGACCCGTCCGGACCAGAACGCCGCCGCGCTTCGCCCGAATGGGAAAGATATGACCAGGACTGACCAAGTCTTCGGGCTGCACATCATCGGCAATGGCAGCCTGAATGGTCGTCGCCCGATCAGCGGCGGAGATCCCCGTGGATACACCGCGTTTGGCTTCAATCGAAACCGTGAAGGCCGTCCCAAACCGGGAGCGGTTATCCCGTACCATGGGAAACAGGCCCAGTTTGTCAGCATGCTCTTCCGTGAGGGTAAGACAAATCAAGCCGCGGCCGTATTTGGCCATGAAGTTAATCGCTTCCGGCGTTATAAATTGCGCCGCCATGCAAAGATCGCCTTCATTCTCACGATCTTCGTCATCCACCAGAATCACCATCTTGCCACTTCTGATATCTACAATGGCTTCCTTAATTGAACTGATACCCATGATTCACCTTCATATAAAGTTATTTTGCCGTTTTACCGGGTGCTGCTCACTTTAAAAATCCGTGCTCGGCAAAGGAGGACCAATCAAATCCTGCCCTTTCCGAATTTTCATGCCCGTCACCGGGCCGAACAAAGCGCTCTACATACTTGCCGATGATATCCGTTTCAATATTCACGGCATCGCCGACCTTCTTCAGACCAAGAGTCGTGACCTGGGCCGTGTGGGGGATCATGTTAACATAAAAGCGCCCGTTTTCAAAACGGTTTACCGTCAGGCTGACCCCGTCAACCGTGATGGAACCCTTAACGACGATGTATCTTCCTGCATCCGGGGAGACCTCAATTCCCAAGATGACCGAAGATGACTTGACCGTCTTCTCCCGGATGATCCCCGTCTCATCAACATGCCCCAAGACCAGGTGCCCACCCAGAAAATCCGTCAATCTGAGGGCCTTCTCCAGATTCACCTTGTCTCCCACATGAAGCGCCTTCAGATTGGTTTTCTCCAAACTCTCGGCGGATACATCAGCGGAGAACCTTTCCCTGCCGGTGGCCGTCACGGTGAGACACGTTCCGTTCACGGCAATGCTGTCACCCAGACGGACGTCGCCGAGATCAAGACCGCCTTCAATTTCCACAACCGCGTCTTGTCCCTTGCGGTTGATGCGCCGCACCGTCCCCAAGGCTTGTACGATTCCCGTAAACATGGCTACCTTCATCGATCTGTTCTACGTCCGGTCCGGCTTATTGATGAATCAGTACCGATCCAGCCTATTTCGAGGGATCCTTTTCTTCGTTCGTTTTCAAGAACCCCTTGAGTTCGTTGAGGAATTCCGTTACATCCCGGAACGAGCGATACACGGAGGCAAACCGCACATAGGCCACGCCGTCCAATTCCTGGAGTTCTTTCATGACCTTTTCACCGATCGCCGTGGTCGAAATTTCATCGCCCTGAAACTCCTGGCAGGCCCGCTCCACATTTTCCACCAGCCGCTCGATGTCTTCCGTTTTAATGGGCCTTTTTTCACAGGCCTTCTTGATACCCGAACGGATTTTCGTCCGATCGAAAGGCTCCCGGCGACCGTCCTTTTTCACCACCGTGGGCAGAACCTCTTCCACGAACTCATAGGTGGTGAACCGGCGTCCGCAACCGACGCACTCCCTTCTCCGGCGGATGGCACTGCCGTCCTTGCTGATGCGGGAGTCAATCACGCGATTCTCACTGCTGGGACAGAATGGGCACTTCATGGCTGCACCACCTTGATGCCGGCCTCGGCCAGCATGTCCGCCGCCAGCTTGTCCGCATAGCCATCTTTCACCACAATCAGCGAAATCCCCGCATTGATGACCATCTTCGCACAGATGATGCACGGCTGGTTCGTGCAGTACAGGGTCGCCCCCTTTACACTCACCCCGTGAAGCGCCGCCTGGATGATCGCGTTCTGCTCCGCGTGTAGACCCCGGCACAGTTCATGGCGCTCACCCGAGGGAATCTGCATTCTGTCCCGCAGACATCCGATCTCAAGACAGTGACGGAGCCCGGAAGGTGCCCCGTTGTAACCCGTGGCCAGAATTCTTTTGTCCCGAACCAGAGCCGCGCCGACGCTCCGGCGCAGACAGGTGGAACGCTTCGCCACCAGTTCCACGATGCCCATGAAGTACGCATCCCAATCGGGACGAACGGTCATCTCACGCGCCCTGTTTTCGGGTGTCATCATCCCTCCTTGGTTCTACCCGAGTTCCTCTCTCCCTTTTTCGATACGACTTTGATAGAGGGGAAAACGGTCACAAAGCGCCTTAACCCCTGCCCTGGCCTCATTGATCTTTTCTTCATTACTCCGATTAAGCAGCACGTCGGCAATCAATCCTGCGATCTGCTTCATCTCCGGCTCTTTCATCCCCCGGCTTGTCACGGCTGGGGTTCCGATCCGGATACCGCTGGTAACCATGGGGCCCTGCGTATCGAAGGGGATGCCGTTCTTGTTCACGGTGATACCCGTCAGATCCAGAATTTCCTGGGCGTCTTTCCCCGTCAGATTCTTATCCGTCAGATCAACCAGCATGAGGTGGTTGTCCGTTCCACCGGAAACGAGGCGGAACCCTAGATTTTTCAGCTCATCCGCCAGCGTTTTCGCATTCTTGACGATCTGGCCCTGGTATTGTTTAAACTCCTCCGAGAGGGCTTCCT
This sequence comes from uncultured Syntrophales bacterium, assembly GCA_964494155.1. Classification (GTDB taxonomy): domain Bacteria; phylum Desulfobacterota; class Syntrophia; order Syntrophales; family JAAYKM01; genus JAAYKM01. Next base: position 6,712 of record CAZBQX010000011.1, on the reverse strand, counting down.
TGAAAGCTACCGCCTTGGCGGCAATGACATGCATGAGGGGACCGCCCTGGGTGCCCGGGAACACACGGCTCCCAAGAATCTTGGCATGCTCCTCCTTGCACATCACCAGACCGCCCCGGGGACCCCGAAGGGTCTTGTGGGTGGTCGAGGTCACAAACTCGCAAATTGGTACCGGTGTCGGGTGATAACCCGTCGCGACCAGACCGGCAATGTGGGCGATATCGCACATAATGACTGCCCCGACCTGATCCGCCGCCTGGCGGAAGGCGGTAAAATCGATGATCCGGGGATAGGCGCTGGCGCCGACGACAATCATTTTGGGCTTATGCTTCTTCGCCAGATCCATCACCTCGTTGTAGTCGATCGTTTCCGTTGCGCGATCGACGCCGTAGGCGATGACATTGTAGTATTTACCGGAAAAATTGGCGGGGCTGCCATGAGACAGATGTCCGCCATGGGAGAGATTCATCCCCAGAATTGTGTCGCCTGGCTGCAATACAGAAAAGTATACCGCCATGTTGGCCTGGGTGCCGGAATGGGGCTGAACATTGACATAATCGGCTCCGAAGAGGGCCTTGCAACGCTCGATTGCCAGACTCTCAACAATATCCACATATTCACAGCCCCCGTAGTAGCGTTTACCCGGATAACCCTCGGCATACTTGTTGGTCATGACACAACCCTGAGCCTCCAGAACGGCCTCGCTGACAAAATTTTCAGAAGCGATCAGTTCGATTTTGCCGGTCTGTCTTTCCGTCTCCCATAAAATCGCCTGGGCTACCTCCGGATCTACTTTTGTGAGTTCTGACATATCTGTGTTTCCCTCCCTAGTTTCTCTTCCAATTCCCGTATCTTGTCGAGACGCCGCTGATGTCGTCCGCCTTCAAATTCAGTTGACAACCACTTGGTGACAATCTTCTCCGCCGTGGCGGCATCGGTTCGCCGACCCGCCAGAATCAGAATGTTCGCGTCATTGTGACGGCGGCTCATTTCCGCCGTGTATTCATCGAGACAAAGGGCAGCACGCACATGGGGAAATTTGTTCGCCACAATGGACATGCCCACTCCCGAACCGCAAATCAGAATCCCCGATGTAAAATCGCCGGAGGCAACCCGTTCCGCCACACGTAAACCGTAATCAGGATAATCCACGGCATCGCCATTGTCTGTCCCGACATCCATGACGTCGATCTCCATGCGGGCAAGAAGCGCCTTAACATCCTGTTTACACTCAAAACCTGCGTGATCCGACCCAATAATCAGTTGACGTCGCATTCCCTTTTACCCGGTATACTTTTTCAACACCAAACTTGCGTTCACCCCGCCGAAACCAAAGGTATTGGACAGGGCGAACCGCATGTCCTTTTGCCGAGCCCGATGGGGAACATAATCCAAATCGTTTTCCGGATCAGGCTCATCGAGATTGATCGTCGGCGGCATGATACCCTCCTGGAGAGCTTTTACCGTAAAGATCGCCTCCACCCCTCCGGCGGCGCCCAGCATGTGTCCCGTCATCGATTTGGTCGAACTGACTGAGATACCGGGATTCGTCGCTCCGAAAACGGTTTTGATCGCCTGGGCTTCATAAAGATCATTCAGCAGTGTGGACGTGCCGTGGGCATTGATATAATCGACCTCTTCCGGAGCAATTCTCCCATCTGCCAGGGCCTCTTTCATGCACCGGACGGCCCCTTCATGTCCCGGCGGGGGCGCCGCCAGATGATAGGCATCCGACGTCAGACCGTAACCGATCACTTCCCCGTATATCTTCGCGTCCCGCTTAAGCGCGGCGGACAATTCTTCCAATATGAGCAGGCCACAACCTTCACCGATAACAAAGCCATCCCGTTTTCTATCAAAAGGCCGGCTTGCCTTCTCCGGGACGTCGTTTCTGGTCGACAAGGTACGCATGGCGTTAAATCCGGCAACAGCCAGCGGTGTGACCGCCGCCTCAACCCCGCCGGTAATCATCAGGTCTGCGTAGCCGTCCCGGATCATGCGGAAGGCGTCGCCGATGGCATTCGTACCGGCGGCGCAAGCCGTCGTCGGACATGTAATGGGCCCCTTCAGCCCATATCGGATGGAAACATGGCCCGCAGCGAGATTTGCCAGAACGGCGGGAATCATGAATGTCGCCACCCGGCGGGGCCCGGCATGAAGGATTGTTTCCTTTTCCTTTTCAATCGTGGCCAATCCGCCGATTGCCGAGCCGATGATGACGCCGGACCGCTCGCCGGCGATATGGGTATGTCCCGCGTCTTGCACCACCATATCCGCCGCAGCCAGGGCGTAGACAATAAAATCATCCAGACGGCGGTATTCCTTCTTGTTAACATGCTGCAGCGGATCGAAGGCTTTCACCTCCCCTGCAATTTTCGTATCGAAAACCGTTGTGTCGAATTTTGTAATAAGCCCAATGCCGGACTTTCCCGCGCAAACACCCTTCCAGGATTCTTCAACGGAATTACCCAGGGGGGAAATAGCCCCCAAGCCGGTTATGACCACCCTCCTTGTCAAAAGCGTTACTCCTTGATCACAAGATGCCGGTTACGCGACGCCTTTGCCCCTCAGAAAATCAATGACATCCTGCACGGTCCGGATTTTCTCGAGTTCTTCATCAGCCACCTGGATATTGAATGTCTCTTCCATTTCCATGACCAATTCCACGAGATCCAGCGAATCGGCGCCCAGGTCGTCGATAAACGAAGCCTCCGGAACACATTCCTCCCTGGTTACATCCAACTGTTCCACAATCAAATCGATGACCTTTTCTTCCAGTGTCATGTAGGTTCTCCTCCTCAAATCCCGGAAATATTGAAACGAAAATGTTCTATATCTTCAAAATTACAATGATCATTCTTTAAGTTCACGTTTTGATTGCCCGTGAGAGGTATCACGCATCAATTTTTCAGCGCGGACAGGGTTTGCTGCAGGGAAATCAAATCTTCCACATGCAGAAGACGCACCTGATCGCTAATGCGCCGGATCAGACCCGTCAAGACACGTTTCGGCCCCAGTTCCACCATGGTATCAACACCCATCGCGACCATTTTTTCAATGGTTTCCTGCCACTTGACGGGACTGGTGAGTTGTCTGACCAGAAGCTCTTTTGTTGTCGCACAATCATAGAAAACGGCCGGTTCACAATTCGGAATGACCGGAACCCGGCAATCCCGGAAGTGGACCCGATCCAGGTCTTGCCGCAATTTGGCTGCAGCCCGCTCCATCAGGTTGCAATGGCAGGGCGCGCTGATGGCCAGTTTAACGGCTTTGCGGGCGCCCCGGTCGATGGTCCGGGCCATCGCTTCATCAACCGATCCGGTGTAACCGGAGATCACAATCTGTTCGGGCGTGTTGATGATCGATACGGAAACATTCCCTCCCTGCTGACAGATCTCTTCACAAACTTTGGCGACGGTTTCTTTCTTCAGACCAATGATTGCGGCCATCGCACCATCCCCCGGAGGCACGGCTTCCTGGTGATAGCGGGCCCGGGCCCACACCAGAGGGATGATTTCCTCCAGGGATATGGCCCCGGCGGCATAGAGCGCACCGTATTCTCCCAAACTATGCCCCGCAATGACGTCGGGTTCCTTGCCGTATGCAGCGGAAAAGACCTCATAGACGGCCATATCCAGCATCAGCATGGCCATTTGCGTATGGAGCGTCAGGTCAAGCGTTTCCTGAGGGCCATGGAAGCAGAGAGAGGGGATATCCACCCCCACCTCTTCCCGGACCTGATGAAATATTGCTCTAACCCGCGGGACTTCCCGGTAAAGATCCGCCCCCATTCCCACGTACTGGGAACCCTGACCGGGAAAAACGAAGGCAACCTTGCCCATGGGAACGCCTCGGATCTCGCGCTACTTGGAAATCTCCTCAACCGAAATGACTTCCCGCCCCTTATAGGTCCCGCAGGCTTCGCAGATCCGATGGGGGAGCTTGGGTTTCCCGCACTGGGGACATTTGGACGTCGAGGGTGACGTCAGGAAATCATGCGCCCGGCGCATATTCCTTCTGGTCCGGGAATGTCTTTTTACTGGATTTGGCATAATCTATATCCTTCCTCTTCTCGCATTATGATTTAAGTTTTAAGTCTTTGAGTACACTCAGACGCTCATCAAATTTTTTCTCGCCGCAGGTGCAACTGGAGGTATTTAAGTTGATCCCGCATTGGGGACAAAGGCCTCGGCAGGTTTCCCGGCAGACCACCCTTATGGGAATCTGCAGGACAATCTGCTCCAGAATGATCGGGTCCAGATCGATGGTTTCCTCCTGATAGTATTCAACATCCATGTCCTCGGCCGTAAGCTCCTTTTCTTCTTCCACCTCTCCCCGACGGGGCACGAAGGTGTAATGGAAGCGACTCTTGACAGGAATGCGGGCTTTTTCCAGACAAAGAGAGCAATCCGTCTCGATGACCGTATCGAGCGAACCTTCAACGAAGACCGAATCCCTGACTTTCCTCACGCGGCAGGCGACATCGACCCTATCAATGGAAAAACGATCTTCTTCCTCCGCGGGCAGAAGCTCCCTTAACCATTTCCCATCACGGGAAAAGGTCAAGTCGAGACCCTCCTCCGTAATCTTCGGCACATGGATCTTCAATTTTCAACATACTCCCGGACCGGACATTTTTAACCGGTCCCTTTTGGGGACACGCCCCCTCTGATAAAGTGGTGTACTTAATGATAAATTCATCACCTTGTCAAGTACAATTTATAATCCACCGGAACCCCTCGCTCCGCTTCTTTGCCCAAAACCGACTTGACAAAGACAACGCATAAACCTATAAGGGAGCGGAATAATTTACTAAGGATCGACATGACTTCAGAAGCAACAAAAATCAGAACACGTTTTGCACCGTCACCGACGGGATTTCTCCATATCGGGGGAGCCAGGACCGCCCTGTTTAACTGGCTTTACGCCCGTCACGCCGGCGGCGTCTTCGTCCTGCGGATTGAAGATACGGATCAACAGCGATCAACCGACGAATCGACACGGGCCATTCTCGATGCCATGACCTGGCTGGGCCTGGACTGGGATGAAGGCCCCTTCTTTCAGGCGCAGCGTGTGGACAGGCACCGCGCCATGGTGGAAAAACTGATCCAAGAGGGCAAAGCCTATTACTGCACCTGCACCCCGGAGGAACTGGAAAACAAGCGGAAAATCGCCTTGGCCGAAGGAAGAAAACCCAAATACGACGGCACCTGCCGTGACAAAAATCTTCCCCGGTCCGCAAACTCGGTGGTCCGTTTTCGCTGTCCTGACGTCGGCTCAACCGTGGTCAACGACCTGATCAAAGGTAATATCGTTTTTAATAACGAAGAGTTGGATGATCTGATCATTGAACGGGGCGACGGATTTCCGACCTATAACTTCGCTGTGGTTGTGGACGATGCCGAGATGCAGATCACCCATGTTATCCGGGGCGACGATCATGTGAACAACACCCCCAAACAGATTCTGCTCTACCAGGCCCTGGGATACGACGTCCCTCTGTTTGCACATGTGCCGATGATTTTAGGCTCGGACAAGGCCCGCCTCAGCAAACGGCACGGTGCAACCTCCGTCATGGCCTATAAGGATATGGGGTTCCTTCCCGAAGCGCTGGTCAACTATCTGGTGCGCCTCGGATGGGCCCATGGTGATCAGGAAATCTTCAGCAATAACGAGCTGATCGATCTCTTTTCCCTTGAGGCCGTCGGCAAATCCGCCGCCGTATTCAACCCGGACAAGCTGTTGTGGCTCAATCAGCACTATATCAAAAATTACCCGACGGAGCGTCTGACCGAGGAGATGATGCCCTTCTGGCATCGTATGGGATTGGCTTCACCGGAAGCCGCCTTCGCCCGCAATATCGTCACGGACCTCAAAGAGAGGGCCAAAACCCTCATCGAACTGGCCGAGGGCAGCCTCTTCTATTTTGGGGACGACGTCATCTATGAGGAAGAAGCAGTGCATAAATTTCTCACCCGGGAAGCGGCGGGACACCTGGATGCGATCATCCAGGAATTGCCCCGGATCACCGATTACTCCAAGGCGGGTATTGAAAACTTCCTCCGGGACCTGTCGGAAAAGCGAAACACGAAACTGAAATTCATCGCCCAGCCGCTCCGGGTCGCCCTGACGGGGAAAACCGTCAGCCCCGGCATCGACGATATCATGGTCACCCTGGGGAAAGATCGGGTGCTGCAGCGACTGCAGCAGGCGGTCCGGTTTATTGGCGCCTGATCGGCCTCGACCGCAAATTCGCCTTGACATTTCAATCATTATTGAATAAATAGCATCGCCTCATCATCCGGGCCGATATTGCAACACAAAGCATGATCGATTCGGATGAATAGCGCATGCAAAACGGTCCCATCGTCTAGTGGTCAGGACGCTGGCCTCTCACGCCGGAAACCGGGGTTCAAGTCCCCGTGGGACTACCAATCATGAGAAAAGGGGGTTACACGTGACAATGTAACCCCCTTTTCGTTTCATGGAATCTATTATCCACCCCCATTTCCAAGCTTTAGGAAAAATGGCTTAACAAATGCATTGATTTGGTCACAAGCTCTGCGTAAATCGGGAGGTCTATCAAAATTTTTGTCATAATAGAGGATAGGAGTATTTCCTGATTTTTTTAAGACAGAGCGAAGCAAAGATATACCCCGCAGGAAAATCAGGGAGAATTTTGCAAGAGGCTTTCAGGATAAATAAATGGCGA
>CAZBQX010000010.1:14895-50083 GCA_964494155.1 uncultured Syntrophales bacterium | reverse complement strand
GGCTGGCACACGGATGTCACCTGGGAACAAACCTTTCTACGGAACAAAATCTTTACCGCCGTCTCTTATTTCCGCTGGGATGTGGATGACAAAATTCAGTGGGAACCTGATGCCAACGGCGTCTTCAGTCCCATCAACCTGGCGGGCTATGAGGCTCAGGGGATTGAGGCGGAGATCAAAATCGGCCCCTTTTATGATCTGACCCTGGGGTTGAGTTATACCTACCTGGATGCGGAAGAGGAAAATCGCGCCTACACCCGGCAGGATTATGGCTGGCCGCCCTTTTTTCCCCCGGATTTTCAATACATGATGGTCACCCGCCGTGCCGCCTATACGCCGGACGGCCTGTTCAAGGGAAATTTGACCTATCAGAGCGACTTCGGCTTGACCGCAACAGCAACGGTTCGTTATGTGAGCGACCGTGTGGTTTACCACACTGAGACAACGGTTTATCCGGATACTCGCACTGTAACCTATACCCTTGATTCCTACTGGACGGCGGATCTCATGCTGGAGCAGCGCATCAAGAAACACTATGTTTTTTCGCTGGCGGTCAGCAACATAGCGGATGCGGATTTCGACACCCATATGGGCAACTTTTATGACAGTACCATGCAAGGATTCTGGTGCCAATATCCCGGCGCTGGCCGATCCATCTTTGTGGGCCTGACCTATGAATTTTAACCATCAGAACCCAGCCGGGCAGGGTCATTTCACAAGATAGCAAACCTTTGATGGGGATCTCAGGAAAAGACATGACGATTCTGACGGTTGACGAAGAAATAGCCGAAATCTCTTATTTGCAGGTAAGACCGCCTTTCGTTTTGATGACGGCGCTTTCGCTGCTGATTCATGCTCTTTTTCTGGGAATCCTCTTCATGGCATCAGAAGATCCTTTTCTCCGTGAAACAGATGCGAAAAAACTCTCCGTGATACCCATACACCTGTCACCACCGGTTTTACATCAGGCAGACCGGAAAGCTTCATTAAACCAATCGCCCATCAGAAGAAGCAGCAGCAAAGCCCATAATGTGTCAAAGGAAAAAAAGATCAGGCCAATTTATACCGTGAACAGTCAAATCCAGACACCGGCGCCGATAGGCAAAGCTCCGATGCGAGACATTTCCCGAACAGTCAGCGGTGAACAGTTATCCTCAACGCAGGAGAACCAAACAAAAAGCGTCGTCTTAACATCGGAAGCACTGCTTCCGGCCGCTTCCGGCAGTGCACGCAACGATTTGCTAAACAAGGCCGAGGCGTCCGTTGATAAACCCCGCTATGCACATACGCCCTGTCCGGTCTATCCCCGGACAGCGCGAGTCCGGGGACAGGAAGGGATTGTTCTCCTGTCCGTTGAAGTGTTAAACAACGGCCAAACCGGCCGGATCCTGGTTAAGAAAAGTTCCGGCTATGCTCTGCTCGATCGAGCCGCACTGGATGCCGTCAGGGTTTGGCAGTTTGAACCGGCCAAGAAACGTCAAATTCCCCTGGCCATGATCGTGGACATTCCCATCCGGTTCTCCCTGCAGGAAGACAAATGACTGTAAGTATTAATTGACGGGATAAACGATGAAACGTCATTACGGAGATAAGGGAGAAACCTTTTGGGGGAGCTTGGGTTCTCCAACAGATAAGTGGTTTTGGTTTCAGGCAAGTCCGCCGTCACTGTATAAACGGACTTTTTCAACTGCAGAGCAAGCGGAGATAAAACCTGGCATTACGATACGACTGCCACGATCACGTGCCGGTTCTGGCGGAATGGGAAAACCTACTCTTCCCCGGTGGCGGCAGCGATGACTGCATCCGTGGCCTTCTTCAACCGCGTGGCAACGGTGTTGAACACCTGCCGGAAGTCGTCAGGCATTTTATTAAACTCATGATCGTAGTAATCCCGGTCGATAATCCCCACGGTCGTTTCTCCAATGGCGGTCGCTGTGGCGGTTCGCGGCATTTTCGAAATAAAGGCCATCTCTCCGAAGATTTCACCGCGAGGCAGAATCTCAATGACCACTCGGCGACCCCTCATTTTTTTCGAAATTTCAACAGATCCCTCCTCGATCACATAGATCCAATCTCCGTGCGTACCTTCCTGAAAAATAATCTGACCATCCTGAAATGTCTCATATGAAGCAATCTGAAACATGGGCGCCTCCTTATTCATATGAATAAACCTGTTCTATTCTTTAAACCCGGCCCGCCGTTACCAGTCTGACAAAATGCTCGAAGGAACGGTCATAAGTCCGTTCCGCCTGTTCAGGGAAATAACAGGCAGGCAATTCTCTGTTGCGGCGATGATAGGCCAAGCAATCACAACACCGCCCTTTTCTTACACAAGGTTCATAAGAACAATTACAATGCTCCATATTTTTTTCTTTATGGCATTCCATAACCGTCAAACTCCCAGTAAATGCATCAGCAGATCACTCAGTCCTCTGGCTCCTTAACCGGCACATCAACGGACGAAGCCTCCAGATCTTTGACTTCCGGGAACAAAACTCTCAGAACAGCGTTTTGCAAAACAATAACCGACTGTCCTTCCCCGGTCATGGCGTAATACCCCCATTCATTGGCCGCCTGTCCGACCAGGAGCATTTTCGTCGACCGATCTTTCAGGCGCACACCCAACCGCAAGGTGGGCGTGGTCAGTCCCGCCTCCGCCGGTTTCAACTGGTCTGCAAAATCGACAGCCTCCAACTCGTTCAAAACGGTCAGCATCTGTTCTATCCGACCGCCATCGGCCTTTCGGGCCATGGGTTTAACAATGAACCAACCACCCTGGGTATCCCGGTTCAATACGACCGTTTCCTCTTGGACCTGCAGCGTAATCTCCACAACATCATCCGCCTTCACCGGAAAGACTTTCCTGTCCCGCCATAGTTTTAGTGGTTTGTCGAGGTGATCCCGTAAATTTCCGGGCTGCAGCACGATCTCATCCGTATCCGCCCGTTTAACATAGGCGCTCAGTCCGTCCGGTCCCTTCTTCCCCACCCAAAAGTCGGCGATTTTCTGCCCCTCCAAATCATAGGCGATCACCTCGATTCCCTCTGTGGCGTTCAAGCCGAAAAGAGACTGTTTATCTCTGCTCTCGGAGGCGATATTATCTCGTTTCAGTTCCCGGATGGCTTGCAACAACGCGGCGATCTGGTTCCGGTCTGCAGAATAGGCTCCTGATTCCGTGATCAGAAACCAGTTTCCTTCACGATTTTCAAACATGAGGTTCCGGCTGCCGACATAAATCTTATTCACTTTCCAAGGCTCGAAATCCGGAAAAACCAGCAAATCGCCTTGCGTAACCCTGCCGTTCCGATCAAAGGGCCGCTCCATAAAAAATATCACCCCCCCAGCGATAAGGAGTGCCATGATCAGAATCAAATTCCTTTTGGACTTCATGCTGTTTTTCCCTTTAGATAGGCATTCTTTCTCCTCTGGCGCAAATAAAATCGGAGAACGCCTGTCAGAACAACCAAAAGCGGCACACCGATCATGTTACCGTACTTGATGAACCTCTTCTGCTTTTCCGTAAGGATCGGCAGGGGTCGGCTGAGCATCTTCTTGGAACGAATTCCGATCAGGTCATCTCCCCAGGTAAACCAGTCCACAGCGTTGAGGAAAAAATCGGCATTCCCCGGCGCGGCGATAAATCCATCAGCCAGAAAACGGGCATTCCCCATGACCAGGATTTTTGTGTCCTTCTGGCTCCGGATTGGCAATACAGGTTTCGCTCTTCCTAAATTTTGTTCCCGGCTATCCCCTGCGGTAGAGCCGTGAGGAAAACTGGAAAATTTTCCTTCCAAAAGAACAATGAGTGGGTAGGATCTGAGCTCACCGGCCGGCGGATTGAATTCCTGGGCAGGACTGATGTTGTACATCCCCCGCTGAAGCCAGCTATAAGGCGAGGATCTGGCCAGGATGGTGGATTTGACATCGGGCTTTTCCACCACCTCCAGGGCTGTTACCCAAGGCAGGCTTAACGCTTCCAGACGATTGACGATGGTGTTGTCCGACGCGAAACCCGCTTTTACCACCTTCGGATAAAAGGCATAGGGCACTCGGAGGATTGTAAATCCTGTGCGAAAATTAATGGCCGTATTAAACCGATCCAGCACCAGGTCCTGGGTCACCCTGACGCCATAAGAGGCGATCAGATCCTCTAAATTGCTGACCCGACGCGAAGCCGTCATGGTGCCGCCGTCAATGTTGACACGATCAATCAAAAAGAAAATCTTGCCTCCGTGCATCACAAATTGATCGATGGCGTGCTTCGTTTTTTCGGGAATTCCTTCGGGAGAAACGACGATCAACAGGTCCGTCCCGGCAGGAATGGCGTCAACGGCCGTCGGATGGAAAGCAGTCAAGTCGTAAAGGGGTTCCAGTATCTTGCGGACGGTCCCAAAAGGACCGTTTAAGTCGTATTCTTCGCCGCCGGTTAAAAAGACAATGCGTTTTCTTTCATTTTTCAGGAGTCTTAGGATTGCACTGGTGATATCATACTCCAAATTTTTCGCATCCTTGACAAAGGGCAAAATTTCCTGGCGGTCTTCGTAAGAAATAGCAACTCCCATATAAACATTGGTAATCTGGGCCTGATCCTTTTCATAGACGTTCATCTGTACCTGAGGAATGCCCATCACCTGAACCCGTTTCTGCAGCAGAGCATTGTCCGCCGGATCAGAAAAAATAACCTTCACTTTCCCCTTACCGCTTACCCGATATTCTTCCAGCAGATCCGCAATCTGCTGTTTCAAGGCCGCGAGTTCGGGCGGCGCCTTTTTTGAGAAAAAGCATTGAATGGTGACGGGATCACTCAATTTGTTCACAACATTACGGCTTGATTCTGAAAGTGTGTATATCCTGTTTTCCGTCAGGTCCAGTCTCACGAAATGCCGATATGACAGGAAATTGATGAGGATAAGAAACCCCAGGACCACAAGAATCAGGGTCAGATCGCCAAAAAGAAAGTGCAGCTTCTGTCGCCAGTTTATCATGGATCGCTACCTGCGCCTCGCCACATAAAGGATGTTCAAAAAGAGGAAGAAACCCGTTACAGAAAGATAATAAATGATATCCCTGGAATCGATCATCCCTCGCTGGATACTGACAAAATGCTTTCCCAAACCGACAAAAGCGAACAGAGGAACCCAGAAATCCGGGAGATTGGCTAAAATGATGTCTTCACCCAGAATAAAGAGGATAAAGGACAGCAAAATCGTCAGGATAAAGGCAACAATCTGATTTTTCGTGAAATTGGAAAGAAAAAGTCCAACGGACAGATAGGCGCCTCCTAAAAGACAGGTTCCCAGGTAACCGCCGATCACGGGTCCCCAATCGATTTCCCCGAAGAAGCTTAGTGTCAACGGTAGAGAAAAGCTGAAGAAAACAGAAACGAAAACGAACAGAAACCCGGCCATGAACTTGCCCAGCACCAGCTCATATTCACGAACCGGCATGGTCAGGAGGATTTCAACCGTCCCCATTTTCTTCTCTTCAGCCCAAAGGCGCATCGTTACTGCTGGGATGAAGACCAGAAAAACCCAGGGGAGGAAAAAGAAATAATCCCGCATCTGGATCTGGTTATTCAGGAAAAAACCGCGGAAGAAAAACCAGTACGTGACCACCAGGAAAGATACGATAAACACATAAGCAACCGGTGAATCGAAATAGGCATTAAATTCTTTCCGGCAGAGAGCAAGGGCTCCTGTCATGATGCAGCCTCCGTGACAGTCAGATGCTGAAAGACCTCTTCCAAAGAGAGGGATTCCCGGTAAAGTTCCATAAGCACCCATTGATTGTCAACGGCCAGCCGGAAAATCGTCTCTCTCATATCGATCGCATCATCGGTGATAATACGGTATTTCATCCGTCCGGCTCCTTCTTCACCTTTTAATTCAATTTCCTTGACCTCCGGCATTGCCTTGAATTTAGACATGACCTCTGCCGCGGGGGCTTTGAGGATAAATGTAACGGCATTGCCCCCCCGGGCACGTGCGGACATCTCTTCGGGCGTGCCGCTGCCGGCCAATTTCCCACGATTAAGAATGATCACACGGCTACAGGTGGCGGCGACTTCCGGTAAGATGTGGGAACTCAAAATAATGGTCTTCTCTTTTCCAAACCGCTGTATGAGCGACCGGATTTCGACGATTTGATTGGGATCGAGACCAACCGTCGGCTCATCGAGAATCAGAATATCCGGATCGTGGACAATGGCCTGCGCCAGCCCGACCCGCTGGCAATAGCCTTTGGACAACTCCCCGATATTCTTGTAGGCCATTTTCTCCAATCCTGTCATGCCGACCACAAGGTCGATCCGGTTTTTACGGATCACTTTCGGTACGCGTCGCATGGCCGCGACGAAAGATAGGTACTCCATGACACACATATCCGGGTAAAGGGGATTGTTTTCGGGCAGATAACCAATGTGACGGCGGATTTCCAGGGATTGATCCGGATGACGCCATCCGGCCACGGTAATGGTTCCCCCGTCGGCAGCGAGATAACCCGTAAGAATCCGCATCGTGGTTGTTTTCCCGGCACCGTTCGGGCCGAGCAGGCCAAGGATTTCCCCCTTTTCCACCCGGAAGGAAAGGTCATCAACCGCCACCGTCTCTCCGTAGCATTTGGTGACATGTTCCGCTTCGATCATGGCTTGATTGTCTCCACAGGAATTACACGCCGATTAAAGCTATCCGTTCTTGCCTTTTAACCTGCATGGGGATTTTTTAGTACCATGATCCCCGTCCATTTACAATGGAACTTTGTCATTATTTCACAAGCGAGACCGGCTGCGTTAAGACTTTATATTGACTAAGAATGCAATTTAGCGGAGAATAGCACGCCAAAAACCACAGATAAAGGAGGTTATTATCATGGCAGGAGAAAAGGTCATCAAGGTCCTGGCCGCTGTCGACGGCTCGCCTACTTCCGAAATTGTTCTGAAACACTGCGGCCGGTACGCCCAGTTGTCCGGGTGCGATTTAACCCTGATCCATGTTCTGGAGGACGTCGTTCCCTTTAAGACCCTACCCGACACGCCCCTCTACCGCGAACGGAAGCAGGAGGGAGAGAAAATCCTCGAGCAGGCCAAGAAAAGCCTCGCGGAGCATGGCGTGTCCTGTAAAACGATCCTGGCTGCAGGCCCGGTTGCCGCGGAAATTGTAAGGATCGCAGAGGATAAACAAGTGGATTACATTTTCATGGGTCATCGGGGACACCGGGGATTAAAACGGATGCTCCTCGGAAGCGTTGCGGATGACGTCAGCAAATACGCCCATTGTGCAGTAACGATTATCCGTTAATGTCCGTAAACGAAAAGCCCCCACAGGATGGACTTATCGCGTCCTTGTGGGGGCCAATATCGTTAATTCAAAGCGGATTTATTCAATCATCCAAGTCGTGCCCGAGGGGCCGTCTTTCAATGTAACGCCCCTGGCCGCGAGATCAATACGAATCTGATCGGCCTTCGTCCACTCTTTCTTCGCTCGCGCCAAGTTTCGCTCCTCAAGGAACCGCTCAATTTCGGTTATATCCAGCCCCCGTTTCACGGCTTCCCGTTCCCGATCAAGACGGAAGTACGTGTCCGGATCTTCCTGGAAGAGCCCCAGGACCTCGCCTATTTCAGTCATGATTTCTTTGATCTCACGAACAATAGCGGTCTTTTCCGGCGAAGGAGCCCCTTTTTTGGTCAACTCCAGGTAATTGTTTGCCTGCCTGACCGTATCAAAGAGGTAACCGATCGCACGAGCCGTGTTGAAATCATCCTCCATCGCCTCCAAGAATTGCGTTTTGAGAAGCTGCAAGCGGTTAAGCATCTCGGCACCTGGTTTGGAGAAACGCTCAGCCGGAGGAGTGTCAACGTTCGGCGCTACGGAAAGGACATCCTTCACCGATTTCAGCAAGGCATAAAACCGCTCCAGGCCAAGCCTCGCCTCATGAATGGACGTCTCCGCGAAATCCAGAGGGCTTCGGTAGTGGCTCTGCAGGATGAAAAGTCTGAGCACTTCCGGATGATACAGCTTGAGCATATCCCGAATGGTCGCAAAATTACCCAAAGATTTTGACATCTTCTCGTGATCGACCCGGACAAATCCGTTGTGCAGCCAGTAACGGGCAAAGGGTTTTCCCGACGCACCGGATGACTGGGCCATCTCGTTTTCATGGTGCGGAAAAATCAGATCTTCCCCGCCGCCGTGGATATCGAAGGTATCCCCCAAATATTTCTGGCTCATGACGGAACACTCAATATGCCATCCCGGACGTCCCTTTCCCCAGGGACTTTCCCACCAGGGCTCATTTTCCTTGCTTGCCTTCCAGAGGGCAAAATCCAGGGGATTGCGCTTCTTTTCATTGATATCGACACGGGCGCCTGCCATCATTTCGTCCAAGCTACGACCCGACAGCTTCCCGTATTCCGTAAAATTCCCAACGGAAAAATAAACGTCTCCGTCAGACACATAGGCCAGATCCTTCTGCAGAAGCGTCTCAATCAACCGGATCATTCCGTCAATATGCTCCGTTGCCCGGGGTGCCACAGTCGGTCTCTTCACGCCTAAGGCATCCATGTCTTCATTGTGTTCACGTATGTATTGTTCCGCAATATCACCGATGGTCCGCCCCAGGGCGTTTGCCTTATTGATGATCTTGTCGTCCACATCGGTAAAGTTTTTGATGAAGGTTACGTCGTAGCCCCGATGTTTAAAAAAACGGGCCATGACATCAAACACCACGGCAGACCGGGCATGACCGACATGACACGTGTCATAGGCGGTGATGCCGCAGACGTAAAGGCCGACTTTATCCGCTTTTACAGGCTCAAACAGTTCCTTACGCCTGGCCTGGGTGTTGTAAACTCTCAATGCCATATCATCCTCCTCTCCTTTCCTTCTACATAATCAGGTCGCAAATAAAAACCGAGGGAAAGGGTCAAAACGGACCGGTTCAGGGAAAGAGGGGAACCAGTTCCAGGCCTGTCTCTTCCGGCAGACCGCAAATGAGATTCATATTCTGGATTGCCTGGCCGGCCGCGCCTTTGACCAGATTATCGATCACCGAAACGATGATGGCCCGGTTCGTTCGTGTATCAACGGCAAGGCCGATGTCGCAGTAATTTGTTCCCCTGATACAGAGCAGGTTCGGCGACAGACCCTTCGGGTATACCCGGACAAAGGCTTCGTTCTGATAAAACTTCCCATAAGCCTCCAGGAGATCTTCCACCTTGATAGGCCGGATCAGGTTCACATATATCGTGCTTAAAATACCCCGGCTGACCGGTAGCAGATGGGGGGTAAAGGCAATCGTCAGCGGCTCCCCCGCAAGTTTTGAGAGGGCCTGTTCCATCTCGGGGATGTGACGATGCTGACCGCCGATTTTATAGGCCTTGAATCCCTCATCCACTTCGCAGAAGAGACTGCCCATCTGGGGTTCACGCCCCGCTCCGCTGGTCCCCGATTTGGAATCAACCACAATGGACGACCGGTCGACCCAATCCGTGGCCAGCAGAGGCGCCAGACCGAGAATCACGCTTGTCGGATAGCAGCCGGGGTTGGCAATGAAACGGGCGCCTTTAATCTGATCCCGCCACAACTCAGGAATCCCATATACCGCTTCGGCGATCACCTCCGGGGCCTTGTGCCGCCCGTACCACTTTTCGTACACCGCCAGATCGGCCAGGCGGAAATCGGCGCTGAGATCGATGACTTTACGTCCTGCCTTGTGGAAGATCGGTGCGATTTCCATGGAGGTCCCGTGCGGCAAAGCCAGAAAAACAATCTCCGCAGACTGCGCGACCTCTTCAGCCGGTGCATCCAGGAACTTGAGATCCGTCAAGTTGATCAGCGAAAGATGGGCGGCGTAAACAGGCTGACCGGCAAACCGGCGTGATGTGGCAAACACCACCTCCGCCTTGGGATGACGGATAAGCAACCGCAGCAGCTCCTGCCCCGTATAACCACTGGCGCCAAACACTCCTATTTTCATCACAAATTCCCCCAAAAAAAAGGGAGGCCATAGCCTCCCCATCGGATTAACGTTTCGAGAACTGGAAGCGTTTCCTCGCTCCTGGTTGACCGTATTTTTTTCTTTCCTTGATCCGCGAATCCCGGCTCAAAAAACCAACCTTCTTGAGCATGGCGCGCATCTCCTGATCATATTCCACCAGAACTTTGGAAATGCCATGCTTGACCGCACCTGCCTGACCGGCCATCCCGCCACCCCGGACATTGACATAAAAATCAAACTGGCCACGCTTCCCGACAATGTCGAGAGGCTGCTGGATCAGCATCTTCAGGCTGTCCCGCGTAAAATAATCATCAAAGGTGCGCTTGTTGACCGTTATGGTCCCGGCGCCCTCTTTCATATAAATTCTGGCTATGGCTGTTTTCCTTTTACCTGTCGCATAAAAGCGCTTTTCCATCATCTATGTCTCCAAAAATGGTCTATCAAAAAACAATTATCAATTGAAAGAAATGACTTTCGGACACTGAGCCGCGTGTTCATGTTCGCCGCCCGCGTAGATTTTCAGCTTTTTCAGCATGGCCCGGCCCAGGGTGTTTTTCGGCAGCATGCCCCTAACCGCTTTGCGCAGGACCTCTTCCGGTTTTTCCTGAAGCAGCTTTCCCGCGGAAACCGATTTGATCCCGCCCGGATATCCGGTGTGGTGATAGTAAATCTTATCCTTCAGCTTGTTCCCGGTCAGGACAACCTTGCCGGCATTGACGACAATAATGAAGTCTCCTGTGTCCACGTGAGGCGTATAAACAGGCTTGTGCTTTCCTCTGAGCCGCGCCGCGATCTGTGTTGCCAGTCTGCCCAGGACCTGACCTTCCGCATCGACAAGAAACCAATCCCTTTGGATTTCTTCTTTTTTTGCATTATATGTAGTCATAACCTCACCAACCTCTGAAAATTGAAAAGTGGACGCTACGCAATTTCACGCCATTTGTCAAGGAAAAACCTTGATGTAACTGAGAAGATTTTTGCAACCTTAAGCAGCCGGCAGTTGAAAATGCATAGAAATAATCGAATAAATCGGCAGGACCTTCCCCTGCCCAACACCTGGCAGCTCATGCCTTAACGAAGGCGACAAATCAAACCAGAGGTATTGCACTCACTCCAGCGTGATTCGTGTCCGCTTTTCTCCAATGACTTCTCTGAGAATCCGGCTGAGGCTTTTGATGGTAAACGGTTTGGCGACGGCTCCCTTGAAGCCGTATGACCGGTGTCGATTCAAAATTGGATCATTGCTGAAACCGCTGACGACAATCGCTTTGACCGCCGGATCGACTTCTTGCAGGCGTTTCATAACAAAAAGGCCGCCACGCCCCCCGGAGATCTCCAAATCCAGGATCGCCGCAGAAAACGGCTGCTTCTTTGCCAGCGCCTGGAGATAAATATCAACCGCCTCGTCGCCGTCTCTGGCCGTTTCAACGGTGTAGCCAAGAACATGCAGCATGTCACACATCAATTCCAGGATATATTCCTCATCATCCATCACGAGAATTTTACCCTCAGGGCTGGCTGCCTCAGCAGAGATCAGGCCGGCTGATTTGACCGCACTGTCCGAAGCCATGTCCGGTGTGACGGCAACCGGCAGATAAATATGGAACGAACTACCGGAACCGGGTTCCGATTCTACCAGAATCAATCCGTTATGCCTTTTGACAACGGAATAGCAGATGGCCAGTCCCAGCCCCATCCCTTTTTCACTCCCCCGGTCTTTCGTGGTGAAATACGGATCAAAGATTCGTGTCAGGTTTTCCGGCGGGATACCCTGCCCGGAATCCCGGATGGACCACTTCACATAAGCACCGCTCGACAGCGGGAGATTCGCGCCCTCGTCGACCAGGATGTTTTCCGCACAGATATCAACCGTTCCGCCTTGCGGCATGGCTTCCCCGGCATTCATCAACAGGTGATAGGCAACCTGTTGTATCTGTCCTTCATCGGCCAGCACAGGCCACAGGCCTTCCATGACCGCCGTCCGGCATACAATACCCGGTTTTTGAAGGAAATGATCACAGGAGACCTTGATAATATGATCAAGAGCAATGGCTTTACAATGGGGTTCTCCCCCCAAGGAAAAGGTGATGAGACGTTTTGTAAGCTCGGACGCCTGCAGACTGGCCTTTCGCGCCCGTTCGAGATGCTGAACATAGCTTTTGTCCTTCGGAGAACTGATCCGCGCCAAGTCGATATAGCCGATGACAGCCGCCAGAAGATTGTTAAAATCATGGGCAATACCTCCCGCCAGAATCCCGACGGATTCGAGTTTCTGCACCTTGAGAAGTTCTTCCGCCGCTCGCTTGTGATCGCTGATATCTGCGGCGACCCCCCTGATCCCGACATAATGTCCCTGGTGTATAATCGGACTGGAGTAGGCCAGAATGGGAAATGAACCGCCGTCCTTTCTTAAAGCGGTATATTCATTCCCGCGTCTGGACTCTCCTTGGATAAGGCGTTTGAAGACTTCCCGTGCCCTCTCTCTGTCTTCCGGAACGAGCATCTCCAACAGGTTCAACCCGCCCGCAAGATCTGTCGGACTATAACCGAATGCCTGATAGAATTGGCTGTTAACGAAAGTCAGTTGCCCCTTTTCATCACATTCGTAAACTGTTTCCGGAAGCAGTTCCGCCATCTCCCGATATTTTCGCTCACTTTCCCGGATGGCCTCCTCAACATGGATTCGCCGTTCGATATCCTCCGCCAGAGCCCGGTTGGCTTGAAGCAACTCTGCTGTACGTTCAGCCACCATCTGCTGGAGTTCCGCGTTCATCTGCCGGATCTCCTCCTCCATGAGTTTGCGCTCTGTAATGTCGCGGATGGATTCGATGGCACCAATGGAGGCTGCTGGATCAGCATCTTCAGGCTGTCCCGCGTAAAATAATCATCAAAGGTGCGCTTGTTGACCGTTATGGTCCCGGCGCCCTCTTTCATATAAATTCTGGCTATGGCTGTTTTCCTTTTACCTGTCGCATAAAAGCGCTTTTCCATCATCTATGTCTCCAAAAATGGTCTATCAAAAAACAATTATCAATTGAAAGAAATGACTTTCGGACACTGAGCCGCGTGTTCATGTTCGCCGCCCGCGTAGATTTTCAGCTTTTTCAGCATGGCCCGGCCCAGGGTGTTTTTCGGCAGCATGCCCCTAACCGCTTTGCGCAGGACCTCTTCCGGTTTTTCCTGAAGCAGCTTTCCCGCGGAAACCGATTTGATCCCGCCCGGATATCCGGTGTGGTGATAGTAAATCTTATCCTTCAGCTTGTTCCCGGTCAGGACAACCTTGCCGGCATTGACGACAATAATGAAGTCTCCTGTGTCCACGTGAGGCGTATAAACAGGCTTGTGCTTTCCTCTGAGCCGCGCCGCGATCTGTGTTGCCAGTCTGCCCAGGACCTGACCTTCCGCATCGACAAGAAACCAATCCCTTTGGATTTCTTCTTTTTTTGCATTATATGTAGTCATAACCTCACCAACCTCTGAAAATTGAAAAGTGGACGCTACGCAATTTCACGCCATTTGTCAAGGAAAAACCTTGATGTAACTGAGAAGATTTTTGCAACCTTAAGCAGCCGGCAGTTGAAAATGCATAGAAATAATCGAATAAATCGGCAGGACCTTCCCCTGCCCAACACCTGGCAGCTCATGCCTTAACGAAGGCGACAAATCAAACCAGAGGTATTGCACTCACTCCAGCGTGATTCGTGTCCGCTTTTCTCCAATGACTTCTCTGAGAATCCGGCTGAGGCTTTTGATGGTAAACGGTTTGGCGACGGCTCCCTTGAAGCCGTATGACCGGTGTCGATTCAAAATTGGATCATTGCTGAAACCGCTGACGACAATCGCTTTGACCGCCGGATCGACTTCTTGCAGGCGTTTCATAACAAAAAGGCCGCCACGCCCCCCGGAGATCTCCAAATCCAGGATCGCCGCAGAAAACGGCTGCTTCTTTGCCAGCGCCTGGAGATAAATATCAACCGCCTCGTCGCCGTCTCTGGCCGTTTCAACGGTGTAGCCAAGAACATGCAGCATGTCACACATCAATTCCAGGATATATTCCTCATCATCCATCACGAGAATTTTACCCTCAGGGCTGGCTGCCTCAGCAGAGATCAGGCCGGCTGATTTGACCGCACTGTCCGAAGCCATGTCCGGTGTGACGGCAACCGGCAGATAAATATGGAACGAACTACCGGAACCGGGTTCCGATTCTACCAGAATCAATCCGTTATGCCTTTTGACAACGGAATAGCAGATGGCCAGTCCCAGCCCCATCCCTTTTTCACTCCCCCGGTCTTTCGTGGTGAAATACGGATCAAAGATTCGTGTCAGGTTTTCCGGCGGGATACCCTGCCCGGAATCCCGGATGGACCACTTCACATAAGCACCGCTCGACAGCGGGAGATTCGCGCCCTCGTCGACCAGGATGTTTTCCGCACAGATATCAACCGTTCCGCCTTGCGGCATGGCTTCCCCGGCATTCATCAACAGGTGATAGGCAACCTGTTGTATCTGTCCTTCATCGGCCAGCACAGGCCACAGGCCTTCCATGACCGCCGTCCGGCATACAATACCCGGTTTTTGAAGGAAATGATCACAGGAGACCTTGATAATATGATCAAGAGCAATGGCTTTACAATGGGGTTCTCCCCCCAAGGAAAAGGTGATGAGACGTTTTGTAAGCTCGGACGCCTGCAGACTGGCCTTTCGCGCCCGTTCGAGATGCTGAACATAGCTTTTGTCCTTCGGAGAACTGATCCGCGCCAAGTCGATATAGCCGATGACAGCCGCCAGAAGATTGTTAAAATCATGGGCAATACCTCCCGCCAGAATCCCGACGGATTCGAGTTTCTGCACCTTGAGAAGTTCTTCCGCCGCTCGCTTGTGATCGCTGATATCTGCGGCGACCCCCCTGATCCCGACATAATGTCCCTGGTGTATAATCGGACTGGAGTAGGCCAGAATGGGAAATGAACCGCCGTCCTTTCTTAAAGCGGTATATTCATTCCCGCGTCTGGACTCTCCTTGGATAAGGCGTTTGAAGACTTCCCGTGCCCTCTCTCTGTCTTCCGGAACGAGCATCTCCAACAGGTTCAACCCGCCCGCAAGATCTGTCGGACTATAACCGAATGCCTGATAGAATTGGCTGTTAACGAAAGTCAGTTGCCCCTTTTCATCACATTCGTAAACTGTTTCCGGAAGCAGTTCCGCCATCTCCCGATATTTTCGCTCACTTTCCCGGATGGCCTCCTCAACATGGATTCGCCGTTCGATATCCTCCGCCAGAGCCCGGTTGGCTTGAAGCAACTCTGCTGTACGTTCAGCCACCATCTGCTGGAGTTCCGCGTTCATCTGCCGGATCTCCTCCTCCATGAGTTTGCGCTCTGTAATGTCGCGGATGGATTCGATGGCACCAATGACTGAACCGTTGCCGTCATAAAGAGGTTTTGCCTTGCCCGAGAGGACACGGCGCCTTCCCCCGACCAGATAATCCGTCTCCGCCCAGCATGTATCCCCCTCTCGAGTAAACGCAGAATAATACTTCGCCAAATCTTCCGGATTTAAAACAAAATCGATCAGCAACGGTCGCCGTTCCTGATAAAAAGGTAGGGCGTATTCTCGGTTTCCCTTCCCGACCATCTCCTGGGCCGATACCCCTGTCAGATCAGCCATGGCCCGGTTCCAGACCAAGATTCTCCCTTCGAGATCGATCACAAACATGGGATCGGGCAGGAACTCGGTAATTTCCGTCAGCCTTCGCTCCGACTCCTGAAGGGCATGTACTGCCATTTTTTTCTGCGTAATGTTTTCTGTGATTCCTTCGTAATAAAGCGTGCGGCCTTCTTTATCTTTAACAACCCAAGTATTTAGCGCGATCCAGATTTTTTCTCCGTTTCTTGTATTATTCTCAACTTCGAACCCCTCGACAAAACCTTGACGTTCCAGGATTTCTTTATATTTCTCCCTATCCTCGGGACGGACATAAATATCTCTGTCCAGATTTTTAACATCTTCGATCATCTCACGGGGGCTCCCATAGCCGAACATGCTGGCCTGTGCGCGATTGACGTTCAAGATGTGTCCATCGGGGGTAGACTGATACATACCCTCAATGGCGTTATCAAACATGTTTCGGTATTTTTCTTCGCTTTGCCGCAATCGTTCTTCAGCAAGTTTGCGTTCGGTGATATCCCTCACCACCGCCTGCAGGATGGTTTTTCCGCCGAATTCGGAGCGGCTGAGCAAAACCTCCGCGGGAAAAACTGTTCCGTCAAGACGTTTGTGCGTCCATTCAAAGGAATGTGTTCCGAACTTCAGGGCCGTTTCAACACGTTCCCGAGCAGCCTCCAGTGAATCTTGTCCATCCGCCTGCCGGCTGGGAGACCATTCGCCGGGATGTTTGTTGATAAATTGTTCTTTTGATGTGCACCCGTAGATATTTATGCATGCTTGATTGCAGTCAAAGAAACCCTGGCGATCCAGCAGCATAATTGCGTCGCGGGAAGTCTCAAAAAGGATGCGGAATTTTTCCTCTGACTCTCTTAGTGATTTTTCCGCTATTCGGCGCTCAGTAATGTCTTCACCTGAACTTAATGCGGCAAAGATTGATCCTGCCTCATCTCGCAAGGCCATGTTATGCCAGGCAATAATTCGCTCGTCACCGGACCGGGTTATGATTGGATTTTCATAATGCTCAATTTCCACGACACCGCCGGATACCAGCGTGTCGAAGGCCGCTTTGGTTTCCTCCCGGCAGTAATCCGGGACAAAGGCGTCAAACCAGTTTCTGCCGATCATATCTTCGTTTTTGTATCCCAGAATATCGCGACATTTTTTATTTACAAACACAGTGGTATGGTCCTTATTGAGCACGATGATCATGCAATCGGCGATGTCCAGGCATAATTGAGCAAATTGATTGCCCGTCATGAAGCCGTTAAGCGGTCCGATTAAGCCTTCCTTATCCACTGGAAATTCGGATTTCATTTTATCCCACTCCCTTCGGGCTGATGTTTCTTTCGTTGCCATGTAAGCCCCCGGGACCAAAAATAATCGACCTGGAATGCATCACGCATATCCGATATTCAAATGCGGCTTCTCCCAATACATCTGACATGGAATCAATATTTTTTTATTTTAACTGATTAAGCTTATTTATTGTAAGGGATAAGTTACAAAATTGATGGGTGTACAGCATACAATAGACGAAATTTAACATCCTGAAATGGTGTACCGCTGGAACATTGAAACCGGCAAGCTCTCATTTCAGACAGTCTTCCCGCCAGAGACAATCGTTTTCTTCGCAGTTAGCCTTTGTCCCGTAACACGGTGTATTGCCCTCTCTGACCTGGATGTCGCGGATAATCGCTTCTTTGGTCCGGCCGATCCGGGTGTTCACCTCCCATTTCCTGGCAATCTCGCGAAGCTTCTGCATCTTCATTTTTCCGCTCCTCGTCTTTGTTTTGAATCAAAACTCCCGGCAAATACTGCCAGTTGGTGTTTGCCGCTTCTTTTCTTCTTCGATAAAGCTCTTTCCGTGCCTCTGCTTCGGACATCCCCTGAGACATCCACCAGGCCATGGCCATGGCGCCGGTTCTTTGATCACCACTCAAACAGTGAACAATGATCCGTTGGTTATGGTTAGCAAGGCTCGCCAGTTGTTTAAAGCGCGCTATCTGGCTGACCGTAGGGAGACGCCCCTCCGACACAGGAATGTTATGGCGTTCGAACCCGATATCGCTTGCACTCTTCCGGTCATAGATAGGCAACTCTTCCCGCTCATCAATCAAGGAAACAATGACCCTGAATCCTTCCCGGTAAAGCCTAAGAAGCTGTCGATCCGTAGGACAACTACAAGCCAGTATGGTTGGTTCTTCGATCCACCAAGCCAACATACAAAATCAGAACCTCCTGCTTATTGATCTCTTCTGATACGCGAATGTTTCTCACAAAGACGGACATCCCATGAACGTGCCCTCGCCTTATCCTATTTCCGGCCTTTTCTCAATCGAATTTTTCCTTGAACAGATATTGAATCCGGATATTTGCGGTTCCGGCACAAAGACGATCTTGCATGCTGATCAGGACAGAGGTTGGTTGCCGTTGAGGCGCTCATAAACTGCGACGTATTCATCGATCATTTTCGAGAGATCATACAGATGCCGTGTTTCGTTCATAATACGCTTGATTTGACTTTCCCGCAGGGCCGCATCATGCCGGTGAAACTGGACGCTCTTTGTCAGAGCGTACCAAAGTCCGCCGGAATCATAATCCCGGAAAAGAAAGCCATTCCCTTCGGGATGATCCGCACCGTTGCCCTGAATGTTTAATTCCTTAATCTTGTCGTGGTACCCGCCCGTATCACGATTGGTCGCTGTTGCGCCAAATAGGTTGCCGATCTGATCGATCTGTCCGCAAGGCTCATAAAGCGACGCGCCGAAGACATCGCTCGCCGCGGCATAACCAAGCATCGAGAGCGATTCCTCGAAATGATGATATACGATCTTACCGCCTGAAGCCACGGCAATTCGTCCAAGTGTTTCCTCATGTTTTCTGTCCCGCCCGACACCATCTCCCACGATGGCGATTTGCACATCCCCGTTTTCTATGACAAACCGCATGGCAATATCTTCCAGGAGTTCCACCCCCTTCTGGGCCGGATCAAGCCGGGACGGCCAATAGAAAAGGATGGCCTCCGGATTGACGAGCAATCCGGTTTTTTTCTGGAAAGCGACCAGATTTTCCTTCTTGGCGGCCAGCACATCATCGTCAGTGCCGTAATTCTTGACCAGAAAAGGGCAAACTTCCGGGTACATGAGTCTTGACGGTGCGTTCAGAATGGCTAAAGTCGCTCCGTGATTGTACTTGGCCTTGATCTCCTGACGCACGGCCGCCGAAACAATGGAGCGGTCCAAAAAATAGTCTTCCAGTATCTCATACATAAATTTGACACCGACGAAATTAATCAGACTTGCATTCTTGATTGCCGTCGCCTGACAATCGACTGTCTGTTGACCCTGGTCGGCAGATATATAAAAATAATCCCTCAAACCTCCTATGTCTACACCAAAAAGCATCTCTAAAGGGATTTGGCCCGTGTGGACATTGTGAATGGTATGCAGGACGGGACATCCTGTTGCCTTGGCATAAGCTGTAATAGCGCCGCCGGCCATCCAGTCATGGCTGTGAAGAATCAATCGGCCACCGCTTTTCGCTCTGACGATCTTGATAATGTGATTGACCATCTGTTTTTGAAATTCAGCGGCATTCAGCAAAGGATTGCCGGAATAGGCGCTCATCAAATTGGAAATAAAAGAAGCATTGACCAAATGAATCCGGTCCGGATCGATTTTATAGCGGATATCCCGCCATTGTTCCTCATTTAGGCCACATTCTTCCTTGAAGCGTTTCTTCAGATTGAGCGTTCCCAGATGGCAGTCAATACCCCGCTCCCGCAAGCCCTCACACAAGGCCGCCACAACTTCTCCCATACCGCCGCTTTTCCCGGAAATAAAACGTGCGAGGGTCCCCATATCCTCCGGCAGTCTTCCTATCTCCGGGGTCAGAAGCAGCACGGCGGTTTTTTCAGACATGATCAGGGTCCTTTTCAGGTTCTGTCCCTTCAAAGAAGGTCATGCTTTGATGTTGCGTCCCTTAAGAAACGGCAAAAACAGGTCAACACACAGGCTTCATCGATGCAAAGGGGATATGGCAAAATACTTGATCGGAAGTCAACTGTTTCAGTGCAACACCCTTCTCCATGCAGGATGGGGTGCGCGCTTTTCCCGGGCACTTAAGATTCTTGACCACGCGTTGCTCGGTTCTCGCGAATGACAGTGATCGGCGATCACCACGGCATCCCCCAGCACCGACATGGGACTGATAAGGGATACAACCCCACAGAAGGGGCATTGGAAATGCATATGCCCCGATAAGGGATTATGTCCCAGATATCGGAATACGGCTGAGGACTCAACGCCCTCATTTAGATCCCATACATCGATTTTCCCGTCTCTTCCGCAGTATGCACACTTGATCTTTTGTGTCGGCATGAACCCCCCTCACAGAATGAAAACGAGCAAAAAGCAAGACCAATGAGTCAACCCCAGTAGGAAGCCGTTAAGTTATCGCACTGGCCAACCTGATCTTCCGGGACTTTCTTATGCTTCTCTTCTATACGCAAAACGACCTTTGGCTCGGGTACGCTCTTGTTTGGTTTATCGGGATCAGCCGGCTTCGGTAAACCAACGATCACTCTTTCATTGATGGGCGTGATCATGTCTCTTCCCCTTTCTTCGCAATAGGGAACCCTCTCCTTTTTTTACCGCTTCTCATATGCGCATGAAAAAACATTTTGCGCATGAACCCAAATACGGAAACTCTCTTTTTTTACTAACTTATTATGCTAAAGGAATATTGACAATACGGGATAAACTCCAGTTTAGCATCAGGTATCTGCTGATACTAAGCGAGGGATAGCAGGTAAGATCTCAGATTTTTATCCGTTTTCTTCAAACCCAGCTTGCTTCGGATATTGTCCCGGTGAAATTCGACGGCTCGTATCGAACCACAGAGCAATGTCGCTATCTCTTTGGTCGTTTTGCCCTCTTTTACAAGTTTGGCGACTTCGATCTCTTTCGGCGTCAAGGCATTCAATTTTACAGTCAACTTGTTGGCAAAGGGAGAAACAATATCATTCAGCGACATTTCCAGAATCCTGACATAAGCGGCCTCCCGGGGAGCAAGTGTGCTGCTTTTGAGCTTCTCGATATAAGGTTTGACCAGCTTTTGCATGTTCTGCATAATGCTGTCTTCCAACTCGGCTTTATCCTTTTCCCGCTGACCGAGAAGAACTTTCAACGCAACGTTTGTTTCTTCCAGGCTGCGGGACTTGGTCAGTAATTCCCGCTCTCTTTTTCTTAATTGTCCCTCTACAGCCCGCCGCTGAGTAATATCGCGAATGGATTCAATCGCTCCGACGATATTTCCCTCGCTGTCGTAAAGAAAAGCGGCTTTGCCCCACAAAGCGCGAGGATCGCCGCCGACCAGGGCCCCGCTTTCGGCCAGAATGACGTCCGCATCTTTCTTCAAAAATTCATACCGGCTTTCCAGTGACCTGTCCGGCTGAAACAGCAGATCCGCCAACATGGGGCAGCGTAAACCATAAAAAGGGACGGCATACGCATAGTCGCCTTGACCGATCATGTCTTGAGCCTTGACTCCGGTCATGTTCTCCATGGCTTTATTCCAGACAAGGACACAACCCGAGCGGTCAATGGCAAACGTCGGATCAGGCAGAAAATCGATAATTTCGGACAAGAGACGTTCCGAATCACGGAGCGCTTTCTCAGCCAAAACCCGCTTGGTGATATCTTCGGAAATCCCTTCATAATAGAGAATATCACCGGCCTCATTTTTTACCACACGTGCATTCAGGGAAACCCAGATCGTCTCTTTGTTCTTGGTATAAAACTGCACCTCGAACCCGCGGATAAACCCCTGATTATCGCATATTTCCCGAAATTGCTTCCGATCCTCCGGATGAACATAATGCCCCTGTCCGATATCCGCAAAGGCCGCGATCATTTCCTGTGGGGAGTCATAACCGAACATGCGGGCATGGGCAGGATTGACTTCCAGAATGCGGCCGTCGGGAGACGACTGAAAAATACCCTCCACAGCATTTTCAAAAATGCTTCGGTACCGCTCCTCCGCCTCGGCCAAGGCTTTTTCCGCTTTTTTTCGCTCCGTGATATCGAGCATAACGCCGACCAGTCCGCCCAAAACACCCTGTTCGTCATGAAAGGTGGCCTTACTGAAAATAACGTCGCGCCGTGTGCCATCGGCGGCAGACATCTGCCATTCATAAACCTGCTTCCCGGGATTGCGGAAGAGGTCTTTGTCCATCTCCGTGTACTTATCCGCCAAATCCTTGGGAAATATTTCATGAAGGGTCTTGCCGATAATCGCCTCTTTATTCAAGCCGAGAAAGGTCTCATAAGCCCTGTTGCAACCCATGTAAACGCCCTGGGTATCTTTGTAGAAAATCGAACTGGGAATCGTATCCAGCAAGGTCTGCAAAAAACTGCTGCGATTCCCGGCCTTATTCGGACCTTTGGTCGCCGCCAGTTGACGCCTCGCCTCTTCTAATTCCCGGATCAGTTGGGTTTTTGTCTTCCTTTCATCCCGCATGGTTCTTATCCTCATGGTTTTGCCGGTTGCGTCCAGCCGTTAGTCGGGAAAATATCCGGTTGACAGAGGGCCCTTTTCTAATTAGGAGTAAATTACCACAAGATGACCGGATCAATTATCTTTTTTTATCTAGTCAGCACTTGCGGGATTCATAGAAGGGGAAATCGGCTTAAGCATGCGATGAGCGCATGGACGCCCTGAAAAGTTTAATCATGATGCAAAACAAGCTCCTGCCTTATATCTTGGTTCTGTTGATCGTTACGCTTACGTCCGCATGCGCCACCACAGCTCCCCTGGTGACGCCGCCACCCCGTCCGGCCAAGATTGCTCTGGTATTGGGCGCAGGCGCCTCGAGAGGCTTCGCCCACATCGGTGTACTGAAGATTCTGGAAAGCCAACGCGTGCCGATTCACATGATCGTCGGCGCCAGTGTTGGAAGTTTCATCGGCGGTTTATACGCCTACGGCTACAACGCCTACAAGTTGCAGACCATCGCCATGTCGATTGAAAAAGACGAGGTGACGGAACTGACCCTGCCGGATAACGGATTCGTCGGGGGAGAACGCCTGAGGAGTTATGTTAACACAAAGGTCACGAATACCCCGATTGAAAAATTCCGGATCCCTTTCTATGCTGTGGCTACGGATATCAAGACCGGGGAAGAGATCATTTTCGGCTCCGGCAACGCCGGCATGGCTATTCAGGCCAGTTGTTCCGTCCCCGGCGTCTTTCAACCCGCCCGGTTCTCCGGAAGAACCTACGTGGACGGAGGCGTGGTCAATCCCCTGCCTGTGGATATCGCCCGCCGCTATGGCGCCGACGTGGTGATCGCTGTGGATATCTCCTCCAGCGTCGACCGAAATCTGCCGACCAGCACCCTCGAAACCATCCTGAAGTCCGTCGAAATCATGTATGGGAAAATATCTCAAGCCCAGATTGCCAAAGCCGATGTCGTCATCAGCCCAAAGGTCGGCTTCGTCGGATCGGCCGATTTCACGCTTCGCCATGAAGCCATTTTGGAAGGAGAAAAGGCCGCCCTGGCTGCATGGCCCCGAATCAATGCGGTTCTCTCCCGGCTCCAGCAGGAGGGAAGGCTTCCCTGAAGAGCATATTTTGGAAAAAAATAGCGCCTCATTTCCCCAAACCCAAATAGGCCAGATCCAGAAAAGAGGAATTTCATGCTGAATCAGAATGAATCTTCACCCCGTTTTAGAACATACGGCACCACACCTTTCCATGTCGTCTTGGTGCACGGAGGGCCCGGCGCGGCCGGAGAAATGGCGTCTCTGGCCGCCGAGCTTGCCACAGGCCGGGGCGTTCTGGAACCCCTGCAAACGGCGTCCTCGGTGGCAGGACAAATCGCCGAGTTGATCAATGTGATTGAAAACCAGGGCGTTTCTCCGGTTGTTTTAGTCGGTTTTTCCTGGGGCGCCTGGCTCAGCCTGATGGTCGCGGCCCGTTATCCGGCCCATGTCGCAAAATTGATCCTGATTGGTTGCGGACCCTTTGAGGAACATTTCGCCGCTTCTGCCCTGGAAGCGCGCCTCAGCCGACTGGAAGAACAGGAATGTTCCGATTTCATTGCAAATTTGATGATTTTATCCGATCCGGAGTCACACGAAAAAGACGCCGCCCTGGCAGTACTGGGATCGCTGGTTGCGAAAACCGACGCCTTTGACGCGATGGAAGAAAATTCCGACCTGATCGAGTACCGGGGTGATATTTTTCAAAAGGTGTGGGAGGAAGCGGCCGAAATGAGGAGGACCGGAGAACTGCTGGCCCAGGCAGCAAACGTTCGCTGCCCCGTGGTTGCCATTCACGGCGATTATGACCCCCACCCGGCTGAAGCGGTCAAGGCGCCGCTGATTGCCGTATTGAAGGATTTTCAATTCATCCTCCTGCCGAACTGCGGTCATAAACCGTGGATCGAACGCCAGGCGAGGGATGCGTTTTTCCGCATTCTTGCCCACGAACTGCATACATAAGCACGACACATTGATCAACACCTTTGATGCGTTATTGGAAAAAGGAGATGTAAAATGGCCGTTAAAAAGAAATCACGGGACAGAGACCTCGAAAAAACCTACACCGCCAAACAATTCATTGAAAAACTGCGCCGGCTGGCAGACTGTCTTGAAAAAGGCGAACCCTTCCGCATCCATCTCGGCGGAGAGCGTTTGACCGTACCGGCGACGGCATCCTTTTCAATCGAACATGAGCGGGAAGACGGCAGCGATGAAATCGAATTCCATGTAAAGTGGACCGTTTGATAAGCCAGTTAATTACAAAGAAGGTGCATCCCTTTTGGGGGCTCGTTCCCTCCCGCCACGCGGAAGCGGCGGTGATGCCTCTTTTATCATCTGGGGCTCGTCATGGGCATGCCCATAAGGCGCGTTAGCCCACTGCAAATGCGCTATACCCCCCTTTCTTGAACACATAAATCGCCCACCCCAGCGTTTCCCGTCCCCACCTCAGATACGCTGTCTTACTCTCACGCACTCGCTTCAGCACGGTCTCCACATCCGGATCATCCCGATGATCACTCGCCCAGGTTTCCGCAGCATACCACTGTAACCCTTCATATCTATCCCAGTCATCCTGGCTGCTTACGAGTGTGTAGACCGCCTCCAATCCGTGCTCTCGGCCGACCTCCACATTCTGATAATGTGTTCCGAAGTCGTTCCGTGTCAGTCCGATCGCTTCTAAATACTCTCTTTTCGGTTCATGCCGCCAATACGGCTCTCCCACAACGATCCAACTTTCTGTGGCTGCCATCTTCTGCAGCGCGTTCAACGTTCCTCGATACCCGCCATAAATCCAACTCGCACCGATGCAGGCTGCCAGATCAAAACTCTCTAAGGTCTCTGGAACATACTTGGCCCCGTCCATCTCCAAGAAATGGAGTCGGGCATCTGGAACGCGTTCTTGATGCTTCTTATGGACATCAGCAATGCAGTAGGGAGAGAAATCAACTCCTGTTCCTGTTATTTGTCGATACCGCTCTGCAAGTCTGATGAGAAACTCGCCTTTTCCAGTGGCAATATCAAGCACGCGTGCCCCGGGTTTCAGATGCAGCAGTGTGATAAGCTGCTCAAGTTTCTCAAAACTAATCGGATTGCAGATTATGTGCTCCCGATGCGTGATGTTAAAGAACTTCCACATGTCCATGCATATGCCTCCTTTATCAATACCAGCCGAACAATTAATACGCCCAAACTTGATTTTCTTTCGAAATTTGCGCAATCTTGCTTCATTTAATGAAAAATAAGGATTTGTGTCATAAAATCAGCAGCGTTGAAGCTACACCCCTGGGTATTTCATGGTAATAAAAACTGAAAGCCGGGGAGAATAATATACGGTAAAAACGCCAAGAATGTTCGACGCCAAACTTCCGACGACATCAGGTTTCTCAAACCAGTGCGGTTGGGTCGAGAGAACGAAAAGAAATTCAGGCGGAAAGCGGATTATTTTGGAGAAACCTATCTGGCCACTTTCACCGTTGTGGGTTTCAGGACCCGCAGCAGGTCCGCTGTGGCAATCTCCGCCAACAAGCCCTTTTTGCCGGCATTGATGATGATCCGGGGGATGTCGATAATCGTTTCCTCAATATAAACGGGCAGTTGCTTCCGGGCGCCGAAGGGGGACGTGCCTCCAACGACATAGCCCGTATACCGGTTCGCCGTGGCCGGATCACACGGCTGGATCATCTTGACGCCCAAAACCCGTGCCATTTCCTTCGTCGACACCTCCCGGTCGCCGTGCATGAGGATAATCAAGGGATTCTTCCGCTCATCCTCCATGACCAGAGTCTTAATCACCCCGTGTTCATCGACGCCCAGTTCCCGGGAGGCGACTGCCGTACCGCCCCGCTCTTCATATTTGTACGGCTTGAGAACAAAGGCAATGCCCTGCTCCCGGAAAACACGGATGGCCGGGGTGACCGCTGTTGGTTCCTTTGCCACAATGAAACCGCCTTATTTTTTCTTCGTTTTGGCTTTCTTCATCTTTTCCGCCCGGCGGAATCCTTCGGCCACCCCCTCCCCCAGGGCCGCAATATTTACCTTGGCATGCTCATAGGCAGAAAGATAGATTGTTTCCAGGATTTCCGCCTCCGTCGCTCCCGCATGGACCGCCCCCTGGATGTGAAAGATGAGCCCCGGGCCGCACTGCATGGCTGCCAACATGCCCACAAGGACCAGTTCGCGGGTCTTCGGATCGAGCACCCCGCGTTCCAGCGACTCCACCAGCGGCTTCTGGGTGAAATTCTTCAGGATATCCGGCATTTTGTCCGCATAGACCTGAAACACGCCTTTGATATCCTCGATATTGCCGTCCCCCACCAGTTCCTGCCAAGAATCGAGCATCTCCCGCCCCGTTTTGGCCTTCTTCATCAAATTCATGCGTCCGCTCCTTTCAAGAATTGCTGAAATGATTTTTCATCCCGCCTCCGGCCATCATAAAAACCCGTCCACGCTGAAAAAGGAAAGTTTGTTTCCAAACGGGTGTAAATATAGGTGAAAAAGCCGGTTATGTCAAAGCGATTCACCGGAGATGTCATCTGGAAAACAGGGAGATTTCTTTTCCGTCCCGGCGTCACCATCGGCTTTGCTCCGGACCTATCGGATCAACATCCCCCTGATCCGGAAAGGCATTTTGGACTTGAAATATACCATTCCATATAGTAATTCGTTCTTGTCGGGCTTGAACAAAAGTAACGCCGCCATACCCGTCGCACCGCATGGCGATTAATCTAATACGCCGATTACATTGTTTTTTACCAAATCCCCGTCTGCTCCAAAAGGAAGGATGACGTGATCTACACCGTTGCTCATTCATTATTGACCGGCCCGTATCCCCTTCCCCCGGAGAAACATCAGAAATACCCTTATTTCCTGCATAAGGAGGCATCGTTGCATCATGAAAAAGACGCCCCTGTATGAACGTCATCTTGCCCTGGGGGCGACGATGACCGACTTCGGCGGCTGGACCATGCCCGTCCAGTACACAGGCATCATCGAGGAACACAAAAAGACCCGGGAAGCGGCCGGTATTTTCGACATCTGCCACATGGGGGAAATTGACATCACCGGTCCCGACGCCTTCGATTTCCTGCAGCTCATCCTGTCTCGAAACCTGGAAGGGCAGCAAGTCGGACAGTTGAAACTCAGCGTCATGACCAACGAGCAGGGGGGGATTCTGGATGACCTGACCTTTTACCTCCTGGACGTTCAGCATTACCGCCTCGTAACCAACGCCGGGACAAAAGAAAAGGACCTTGCCTGGATTCTGAAAATTAAAAACGAAAAAGGGTTCACCAACATCACGGTCACCGATCACTCCGACACCATCGGTAAAATCGATCTCCAGGGCCCCCGGGCATCGGCCATTTTACAACCCCACGTTCCCGCCGACCTGTCGGCGATCAAATTTTACCATTTCGTTTTCTCCACCGTCGCCGGCATCGCGGCTCTTATTTCCCGAAGCGGCTATACCGGGGAGGACGGCTTTGAAATCTATGCCGACGCCGAGCGCATCGTTGAACTATGGGATCTGCTGCTTGACACCGGGGCGGGACAGGGACTGGTTCCCGTCGGCCTGGGAGCCCGGGACACCCTACGGCTGGAGTGCGGCATGACGCTTTACGGAAACGAAATCGACGAGGGAACAACACCTTTCGAGGCGGTTTACGGCTGGCTGGTGGACCTGAACAAACCCTTCATCGGCCGGGATGCCCTGAAGCAGCAGCAGACGGCGGGTATCGGGAAAAAACTGGTCGGTTTTGAAATGTTGGACAAGGGCATCGCCCGCCATGGCTACCGGGTCTTCAAGGACGGGCGGGACATCGGGGTTGTCACGTCCGGCACCTTCGCTCCGACGCTCAACCGGGCCATCGGCATGGCCTATGTGCCCGTAGCAATGAAGGAACCGGGCACGGAGATCGATATCGACATCAGGAACCGGCCGACCCGCGCCCGGGTGGTCAAGCTGCCCTTTTACAAGCGCCCGGCTTGATTCATTGTGTATTGAAAGGATGATACTTCAATATATCGTGAGCCCCCTGGGGGATAATCATGATTGATTATTTAATCCATTCAGGCGGTTGGGGGTTTTCCTCCACCGCCGGTCTTGTTCTTCAAAAATAATGAGTAAATACCTTACGTTCCCCCGATTTCCGTCTTTTTTTACCGCAAAAGGCAATTGCTTCTTGTGAATCTTCCACCCAATGGTGTAAATGATTTTTCGGAAACCTTCATGGGACACGTGCTTGCGAATTCTCTCCGTCTTCCGACCGCTTGCATTTGACAACATATTGATATCATTGTAGGTTTCCATATAAAATCACCACATTAAATTTAATACCCACCAGGAGGAAGGTATGGCGAAACCCAACCCGAATGACCGGCGTTACACCAAAGAACACGAGTGGGCCCTCGATAACGGCGACGGCACCATCACCATGGGCATCACGGACCACGCCCAGCATCTGCTGACGGACATCGTCTATGTGGAACTGCCGGACATCGGGAAAAAGGTCAAACAGATGGACCCGGTTACGGTCATCGAGTCGGTCAAATCCGTCTCCGATATCTACTCACCCGTAAGCGGCGAAGTCGTCGCCGTCAACGACGTGCTGCAGGATAAGCCGGAGCTGGTCAACGAGGACGCCTTCGGTGAAGGCTGGATCGTGAAAATCGCCATGTCCGACCCGTCGGAACTGAACAGCCTCATGGATGCGGCGGCCTACACGGCCCTGATTGCCGTGGAAAAAGACGCGGGCCATTAAACGACAACCACAAATTCGGGTGAAATTATGGACTATACGCCGCATACACCGGACGACGTCACAACCATGCTCCAGACGATTGGGGTTTCCCACCTTGATGATCTCTTCCGGGACATCCCGGACGCCTACCGGTTACCCCAACTGCCCGATCTTCCCCCGGCCCTTTCCGAACAGGAAGCCTGGCGGCACATGGTCGCCCTGAGCACGCAAAATACCGTTCCCACCATGACTCTTATGGGGGCCGGCGCCTACCACCACTATATTCCGGCCGTCGTCGGTCACATGATTGGGCGCTCCGAGTTTTACACGGCTTATACGCCCTACCAGGCGGAAATCAGCCAGGGGATCCTGCAAGCCATCTATGAATACCAGACGATGATCGCGCGCCTGACGGGGCTGCCCGTCGCCAACGCCTCCATGTACGACGGGGCGTCCGCCATGGCGGAAGGGGCGGTCCTCGCCGGAAAAACCCTGAACCGCAGCCGGATTCTCATCAGCCGCACCATCCACCCCGAATACCGGGGCGTCGTCGG
The DNA here is from genome assembly GCA_964494155.1 of uncultured Syntrophales bacterium. GTDB lineage: Bacteria > Desulfobacterota > Syntrophia > Syntrophales > JAAYKM01 > JAAYKM01. The sequence goes on along the minus strand of CAZBQX010000010.1, from coordinate 20,584 downwards.
CGCCTATTGCGCCGCCAACGATTACACGCTGACGGAGATTCCCTGCGACACCGCAGGCAGGGTTGACACACAGGCGCTCATGGCCGCCATGGACGACAGGACCGCCGCCGTCTGCGTCCAGAGTCCGAATTTCTTTGGGATCATCGAAGATTTCCGGGCAATCGAACCGGTTGCACACAGCACGGGGGCTTTATTGATCGCCGGTTTTACCGATGCGACGTCCCTGGGCCTTCTGAAACCCGCCGGGGCCTTCGGGGCGGATATCGTCTGCGGCGAAGGCCAGAGCTTCGGCAATCCCCTGAACTACGGCGGCCCCTACCTGGGCATCTTCGCCGCCTCGGAGAAACTGCTGCGTAAAATCCCCGGACGTCTCTCCGGCATGACCGTCGATTCAGAAGGCAACCGGGGGTTTGTTCTGACCCTCCAGGCGCGGGAACAGCATATACGGCGTGAAAAGGCCACGTCCAACATCTGCACGAACGAAGCCCTGTGCGCCCTGGCGGCCTCCGTCTACCTGGTCAGCCTTGGGAAAAACTTAAGAAACCTGGCTGAATTGAACGTGTACAAGGCGCGGTATCTCAAGGAAAAACTTGCGGCCCTCCCCGGTTGGGAGGCGCCTTTCCCCAGTCCTTGCTACAACGAATTCGTTCTGAATTGCCCGGACCCATTCAAGGTCAACGCCGCCTGGCAGCAGGCCGGCATCATCGGCGGCTATACACTGGGCCAAGCCTATCCGGAACTGCAAAACGGCCTGGTCCTGTGCGCCACGGAAATGCTCGGCAAAGACGACATCGATCATGCCGCGAACGTTGCGGCGACGGTCCGTTAGGGAAAGGAGGCGGAAATGGATTTAATCTTCGAAAAAAGCCGACCCGGCCGCAGGGCAGTAGACATTACCGCAAACGACGTCCCCGCAACGTCCCTGGCAGAAAGGATCGACGGGGAACTCCTCCGGGAAGACATTGACCTGCCGGAGGTGAGCGAACTGGACCTGGTCCGTCACTACACGGCCCTTTCCCAGCGAAACTTTGGTGTGGACCTCGGATTTTACCCCCTCGGGTCCTGTACCATGAAGTACAACCCCAAAATTACGGAAGAGGCGGCAAAACTGCCCGGTTTCACGGGTCTCCATCCTTATGCGCCGGAAGCCTTCAGCCAGGGGAACCTGGCCCTCATGGACGAACTGCGGCGGATGCTCTGCGAACTCTTCGGCATGGCCGACTTTACCCTCCAGCCCTCCGCCGGCGCACAGGGGGAATTGACGGGCATCATGATCTGCCGGAAATATTTTGAGAAAAATGGCGAAAAGCGAAGCCGCATTCTCATTCCCGACGCCGCGCACGGCACGAACCCCGCGTCCGGCGCCCTTTGTGGATTTGAAACCGTCACCATCCCCTCCAGCAGCGAGGGCGGCGTAGACCTGACGGCGCTTGAGTCGGCCATGACGGAAGATGTGGCCGGTTTGATGCTGACCAATCCCAACACCCTGGGATTTTTTGAAAAGAATATCGCGGACGTGGCCCGGATCATCCACAGCCGGGGCGGCCTTTTGTACTGCGACGGGGCGAACGCCAACGCCTTTCTGGGCCGCACCCGCCCGGGAGATATCGGTTTCGACCTGATTCAGCTTAATCTCCACAAGACCTTCTCGACCCCGCACGGAGGCGGCGGACCCGGCAGCGGACCCGTCGGCGTCGGAGCAAAACTGGTTCCCTTCCTCCCCATTCCACGCATCATCAAGGTTGAAAACCGCTATACCCTGACGGAGGATTTTCCCGACACAATCGGCCGCGTGAAGGCCTTCTACGGTAACTTCAATGTCATGGTGAAGGCCTACACCTACCTGCGGCTCCTCGGTGCGTCGGGATTGAAGCGGACGAGCGATATGGCCGTCCTGAACGCCAACTACATCAAGGCGCGCCTGGCACCGTATTTCGATCTCCCCTATGACCGGACGTGCATGCATGAATGCGTTTTTTCAGGGAACCGGCAGGTTCGATCCCACGGCGTCCACACCCTCGATATGGCCAAGCGACTGCTTGATTTCGGCGTCCATCCGCCGACGATCTATTTCCCGCTGATCGTGCCCGAGGCCATCATGATCGAACCTACCGAAACGGAGAGCAAAGAGACCATTGACACCTTCTGCGACGCCATGATCGCCATCGCAAAAGAGGCGGAAGAGAATCCGGACCGGGTCAAGGGCGCTCCCTACACCACGCCGGTGAAACGCCTGGATGACGTCCTGGCCGCCCGGAAGCCGAATGTCTGCTGGATCGAAAAATAGGGGGCAGACCGGATGAGCTTTGCCGCGCCGATCATGCGCAAGCCTCCATGGCTGAAAGTACACCTGCCGGAAGCGGGCAAACCGATGGATATGATGCGCCTGATGTCTACCTGCCGGCTCCATACGGTCTGCCAGGAAGCCCGTTGCCCCAACCTGGCCGAGTGTTTCCAGTCGGGCACAGCGACCTTCCTTATCCTCGGCGACTGCTGCACCCGGAACTGCCGATACTGCAATGTCCGTTGCGGCTCGCCCCGAGCGGTCGATACAGGGGAACCGGAACGGATCGTTTCCGCTGTCGGACAACTTGGCCTTTCGTACGTGGTGATCACCTCTGTGACCCGGGACGATCTCGAAGACGGCGGCGCGGCTCAATTTGCGCGTTGTATCCAGCGGCTCCGGGAAGTGTATCCTGCCTGTACGGTCGAGGTCCTGATCCCCGATTTCCAGGGCTCGCTTCCGGCGCTGAAGGCGGTCATAGCAGAGGCGCCGGTGGTGATCAATCATAACATGGAGGTCTGTGAAACGCTTTTCCACGAATTAAGACCGCAAGGCAGTTATAAGCGCTCCCTGGAACTCCTGCAGCGCGTCCGTGAACAGGCGCCGGATATTGTCACCAAAAGCGGCTTCATGATCGGCCTGGGGGAAGAAAAGCATGACATGCTGGCGCTGATGGCGGACCTGCGGAGAGCGGGCTGCCGGCGGCTGACCATCGGCCAGTACCTGCAGCCGACACGGAACCACTGGCCGGTGCTCAAGTACTATCACCCCGATGAATTCGTGGATCTGCAGCAGACTGCACAGGCCATGGGATTTGAAGCCGTCATGGCAGGACCCCTCGTCCGGAGTTCCTACCATGCGGCGGCCATGTAAGAGGAGAGAACCATGAACTACGATCTGATCGTCATCGGTGCCGGACCCGGCGGTCACGCCGCGGCTATCGAAGCCGCAAAGCTGGGCCGGAAAGTCCTTGTTATTGAAAAAGGGGACTGGGGCGGCACCTGCACCCACCGGGGATGCATCCCGACCAAGGCCCTTCTGGCCTGCAGCCGCCGGTACCAGGAAATCAAAACGTGGAAAAGGCTAGGCATCTCAGCCGAAAATGGCTCTTTTGATTTCCATGTCGTCAGGCGTCATCAGGCCCAGATGGTCAAGGTCTCTGCGCTCGGCATCCGAAAATCCCTGCAGGATCTCGGGGTGGATTGCATGGAGGGTGAAGCCGCCATCCTTGCCCCCGGTGTAGTGGAGATTACCCTCCTCACAGGCGAAACCGAACGTATGCACGGAGATAATATCATTATTTCGTGGGGTTCCGAAGTCTCCCCCTTGCCTTTGATCCCTTTTACCAACCGCATAATCAGTTCCGACACTCTCCTGCAGATGGAAACCCTCCCGGCCAGTCTCGCCGTGATCGGCGGCGGTGCCATCGGTGTCGAGTTTGCGACCTTCCTGGCTGAGGTCGGTGTGAAAGTTACCCTGATTGAACTCTTGGCGCATATTCTGCCCTACGAAGACCAGGATGTCGCCGATTTATTGACCGGAGAACTGAAAAAAAAGGGGATTGATATCCACACCGCTGCGTCCGTCCAAGAAGTTGCGGAAACCAATGGAGGGGTAACGTTGCTGGCGATCCGAGCCAATCAACCTTTCCAGGTCGCGGCCGACTATATACTAATCAGTACGGGCCGGCGTCCCCGGTTGAGGCGGGCCGAGCTGGACCGTCTGGGTATTGCATACAGTGGCAGGGGAATTGTTGTCGATTCGTATCTGCAGACGAGTGTCCCCGGCATTTTTGCCGTCGGCGACGTTACGGGGGGCATCTTACTGGCCCACCGGGCTGCCGCCCAAGGACGGACCGTTTCCCGTTATCTCTTTACCGACCCTGCTGCCCGCCATACCGACGACGCCATCCCAACGGTGGTCTATTCCCATCCCCCTGTGGCCCGGGTCGGCCTGACTGAAGAAAAAGCCCGTCAACTTGGTCTGGATATCGAAATCCGGAAGAAGGAATACGGCACCAACATCATCGCCCGGACGGAACTCATGGGAAACGGCTTCATTAAAACGATTTTCCATAAGGACCGCCTCGTCGGAGCGGCAATCGTGGGAGAGCAGGCGCCGGACCTCAATGCCGCCCTGTGCCTCGCCGTCGCCGCGGGTTTGACCGACCGAGACTTGCACAACTGGATCATCCCGCACCCGACGCTTTCCGAATTGCTGGATTTGCACCATTGAGCCGACCCGCGCCGGTCACCTTGCACGGGCTCACGCTTCTTTCATTCGCAGGACAAAGATGACGGCGCCGCCTAAACACCCGGCTCCGCCCAGCATAAAGACCCATTGGATACTGAACAGATCGGTTAAGGCCCCCGCCAGGAGACTGCCGAAGGGCAGCATACCCATGATTGAAAAGATGAGCAAGCTGACCACCCGCCCCCGTTTGCTCTCCTCGACAATCGTCTGGACTTCAGTATTACTGGCGGCAAAATGGAAAACCATGCCCAGACCGGCCAGGAACATGAAGCACAACGCCAGGGGAATGAAACGGCAGACGGCCAATCCGACAAAGCCAAGCCCGACGCCTCCCATTGCCAGAGGAATGATATGCATCAACCGCTTATGAGGAGGTTTCCAGGCAAAATAAAGCGCTCCCACCAGGGCGCCAGCGCCGATGGCGGACATCAGGAGCCCCAGGGTCCGTGGGCCACCGTGAAGAATTTCGCTTGCGTAAACGGGCATGATCGTCACATAGGGAATACCCAAGATTCCGCCCAGGGCCATCAACAGGAGAATCCCCCGAATCTTGCGGTCATGGAAAGCATAAACCAAACCATCACACAGCTCCCGGATGATGCCCTGCGTTTCCCCTGCCGGGGGAGCCATAACAAGGCGCATGCTGTAAAGAGCCGCAATTACGGCAATATAGCTCAGGCCGTTAATCAGAAAACAGAGCCCCTCACCGGACCAGGCAATCAGAAATCCGGCTACGGAAGGCCCGATCAGACGGGCAAAATTGAATATGGCCGAGTTCATGGCAATCACGTAACCCAAATCTTCCCGATGCTGCACCATGTCAGATATGAAAGCATGCCGCACCGGCATATCCACGGCGTTAACACATCCCAGAACGAGGGTCAGAAACAGGATGGGCCAGACCTGCTCAAAACCAGCCAAAACAAGCACGGCCAGTGCAAGGGCCTGAACCATGGAAACGGCCTGGGTAAAAAGAAGAATCCGATAACGACTCCAGCGGTCAGACAAAACGCCGGCGAAGGGCGTTAAAATAAAGGATGGAATCATACCCAGAAACCCGACCGTTCCCAGAAGTACAGGGGATTGCGTCAAGCGGTAGACCAGCCAGGTGACGGCAATCTGCTGCATCCAGGTTCCGATCAGGGATACCGT
>CAZBQX010000010.1:0-14795 GCA_964494155.1 uncultured Syntrophales bacterium | reverse complement strand
TTTTCTTTTAATATAATTATAGACCGTTAAAAGTCCATTTTCAACTGATTCCATTTGTAGGACATATTTCCGACATAATGATCCATACGGCAAGTCAGACCTGAAGGAAGTGAGTTAGATCGTAAAAACTCGGGTTTTAACAGGAATATAAAACCGGATTCCGCAGTGAGTTAATGCTCGCCGCAGCGGGCCTTTAGGGCGGCAATATCGGCCGGTGTCAGATCATAGGATGCACCGTCCGGCACCAGACGGTGCATGACGGCGTGAGGGTAGTCGATATGGCCCAAACCCAGGGCATGACCAAGCTCATGCACCAGGACCCGGACCAGGCTTTTTTCACCGTCGAACTGATAAACCGTAATATTTTCTTTGGAACCTTTCCTGGCATATTGTCCTTTCTGGAATTCATCCCCCAGTTTGCTCCCCTCCTCACGGTAGGTCACCGTACCCAGGTTATGCTCCATGGCGATTTCGTTGATCACGACGGCCATACTGTTGAGGGTCTCTGCCATCTGACTCAGATCAGCCTGCCTCGATTGAAGCTGGAACTGGGTTGCATTCAAATTTGCCTTTTCCTGCGTCAGACGTTCGTAATCCTCTTCCGAAACACCTCCCCGGCGGCGCGCGGCTTCATTTTCTTCATTAAAAACCCGTACTTGCCCATTGAATTCACGCGAATCCGCTTCCAGCCGCTGCTTTTTGTTATCAAACTCGGCTTTCAACGTCTCGAAACGCACTTTTAACTCTTCATAAGTAGCTCGGGTATTACCGATGTCATAATTCAGTTTCTTCAGCTTTTCCGAGGCCTCCTGACGATAATCGTAAACCAGGCTGATCACAATTTTTCCTTCCGGCTCTTCACGGAAAAGTTCACGGGACATCGGCGCCGACCATACCGAAGCCGCCTTGGCAACCAGGCGGGAAAATTCTTCTCGACTGAGGCCAAAACGCTCATCAACGGTACCGATGCGGTAGGTCAGGGGCTTCTCACAAGGACCGGCGGGACGAAAGAATAAAAGGAGCAGAGCCGCCAGAATAATTATGAATACGATGGGTTTTAAGCCGATAGAACCCTTTTTAGTCCTTAAAATGGCCTTCATGCTCAAGCCCAAGCCGTTCGCTCTGTTGAAAAGGTGGTGCTGATGCATCTTAACCGATCCATGATCACACCATGGAAAACTTAGCGATATTTTTCCAGAATATCATTGAGCCCCTGGATCGCCTCTTCCATGGTCCCGGTATTGAGAATGTATTCATCGGCCAGAACAATGGGAATGGCCGTGCCATAAGCAAGCTCCCGTTGGTCCCGCTCATAAAAGGCATCCGCGGAGTCGTCGCTCCGGCCGCGGGCGATGATACGCTCACGACGCATTGCCAGCGGCGCCAAAAAGGCTATGATGACCGCCGTGGCCTGCTGCCGGATTAACTCGATCTCGGGCCAGGAGCGCATTCCCTCCAGCATGACAATCGGCGCATCCGCATGGAGCGCTGTTTCCAGGGCCAGTCGGGTCACGCCCATCCCGTCGGCGCCCCGCAACTCCGTCGAGACGGCGGCCATATTGTCCGGCGTCGCCTCGATTCCCCGCAATACCACTTCGGCGCGTACCAAATCACCTGTGGCAAAATAGGGAATACCCCGGGCTGCGGCATAGTCCCGCGCCAAATTTTTTCCCGCCGCCGGCATGCCGACAACAACGAATATGTTCATAAAATTGTCCTCTGCCGAATGGATTTTTCGCCGATCCGTTCTGAATATTCACAAATAGAAACAGTCAATTGCACCTTCTCGTCAACAAACCGGTTCCCGTAACGGCTGATCTCTCAGTTTAATCCCATCCCGTATCCGCCAAGCCCGAATAAAGACAATGCAACGTAGATTTGCTGGTCATCGTGGCTTTTGCTCAGACCGGCTGTCACGCCCCAGCACTGCTTCTGATACGTCACGGCATAGGTCTGTTCAACCGTTCTGCTCTCAAGGACATTCTCCTTAAGGGTGAAGGAAACCGTAATTTCCTTATTGATCTTGGCCGTGAGCGATACGTTGATCTGTTCAATCAGGCTTTTGGTATAGTGATACCCGAGGGAAACCGTATCACCCCGGGGGGTGGACAAAATCAGGTCGTTGTTGGTGCGCAGCCATGATCCGTCGTTTACATCGTAGTAGCTGCGGCTTTTGAGGGCCAGGAAGGAAAGCGGCGTAAAATCAAGTTCAATATCCGTGGTACCGAAATGGCGTTCCTTGGCGTCCGGGTCTTCCCAGTCCCGTCTTATGCCATTGATGTCATATGTCTGGGCCAATTTCAGTCTCAGAATTTCGCGGTATCGGGGACCCTCGGTTCCCTCGGACATCTTCACCATGAGGGTATTGATCAGGGCGTATGAAAAACCGTTTCGCTCACCGATCCAGTCGATGTAATCCGGAATATCATCCTGGCTGACATGAGGCGTATAGGAATAACCCACTTCCGCCCGGATGCCATGGCGGACTTTCTGGACGGACTTGCCGTTGACATGATAAATGCGCTGAATTTCGGACGTGACCAAGCCGCCGGCGGCATAACTGTTTCGATTTCCGTTTTTGTCAACACCGGCTAAATCGCTTCCCCCCGCACGCCAGAGGGTGCCGTTCCACTCGAACTTAGGCATAAAATGGACATAGGGTCCGAGATTGAGCGGCAGCATGAAGGCCGGTCGTACATCAAAGACAGAGCCTTTCTGTCCCTCGCTTCGATAATAATTGTCATAGGAGGTCACCATTTCGAAACGCAGGGGCGTTGCCGGCAGGGGCTGATTGATTGCCGTAAGCGTCACCTCGGGGTACTGCTGGAGGGTATTATCGTTTGATGAACTGGTAAAATCGTCCGTGTAGCGCGCCAGGGCCGTCAGGTTAAAAAGGGACCAGTCTTTGACAAAACGCGCCTTGGAATCCAAGGAACGCAGGGATCTGTCCGCTTCAAAGGAAACCTTTTTGAATCGATTTTCCTCTTTTACACCATAATGCTGCCGATAGTAATTGCGGGATGAAAAATCCTTGAAGTACCAGTGGTCGGAAACTCTGGCGATGTCGGCCCGGAGGTAATACCCATCATCGTCCAACGCTGTCTCATGCTGGATGTAAAGGGACCACCGGTCGTGATCTTTATCCCAGTCCCGGGCCAAGGCTCCGCCATCATTTTCCTCGACCCGTAAACGGTCGCGGTATAGATAATCACCGAAAATAACCCCTGACGTTTCCGGCGTCGGGAAATATCGGAATTCCGCCCCTTCCTTGAATCCCCGCTTGCTCATGAACCGCTGATAAAAGGTGGCGTCCATGCTCTCAGAGATGGCCCAGTAAAAAGGCAGTTCAACATCGAAGCCGTTTTTATCCTTCGAATAGGAGATGTAAGGGAAAAGTAAACCGGTCTGCCGCGTCGTTTTGGCGGGAAAGATAAAATAGGGGAGATAAAGGACAGGCACCTTGCCGGCATAGAGGGTGCCGTTTTTCAAGGTCCCGTAGCCGTCCACCGTCACATCCAGTTCCTGGCTCTTGAGGGACCAGGCGGGATTCGGCCCGTCGCAGGTGGTGGCAACCGCATTCCGTGCCTGGTATGATGCTTCTCCGCTCTTTTCAAACTGGCCACCTGAAATATAGAAATGATTCTTGTCGATGAACATCTTGCCGTTGTCGGCGGTTCCCGTTTTCGTATCGATATTGAAAACAACGCTGTCGCCTTCGAGCACATCCTGATCGCTCTTCAGAACCACATTGCCCTTAGCGTAAGCCGTGTTTGTCATCCTTCTCAGAATAACCTGATCGGCTTTCAGGGTTCCTCCCGAATAGGTTATCAGGACATCGCCTTCGGCGTGGTAGGTCTCATCGTCTTCTTCGTACACAAGGCGATCAGCCTGGATATTAACGGGACCTTCCTTGATTTTCAGGCCGTCATTAAATGCGGAAAACGATGGAGGCGGGACCAGTAGAAGCACTGCAGCCGTGATCAACAGCCATATCAGAAATCTTACCCTTATCCGCCCCATGCTCTCTCTTTCGAAGCTCCTCACGCACCGCTCATCATTTCAGGGTTTTCTTTCGAGTTTTCGCATCCTATTCTATTTGCATCATTAAGTCAAAATGAACTATGTGGAAATGAATCTTTTTAAAGAAGATATCAAGACGAAAAAGACGCGCCGGGCAGAAACCCTTTCACCTCACCAACCAGATAAAGAGAACCACAAACGCAAATCAGATCATCGACGTCCGCTTCGGAGATCGCTTTCCGGATGGCCAGTCGGGGCGACAGGATGATTGCCACATCCCGGCAATACTGGGCGGCAATGGGCAAAAGCCTCTCCGGCGGCACCGCCCGGGACGTATCCGGAAGCGTCAGGATAACCCCATCCGCCAGGGGGCACAGGCGTTTCATCATCTCCCGATATTCTTTATCTTTGAGAACGCCGAAAACCAGGATGAGCCGCCGCCAAGTATAATATCGCTTCAGAGAATCCACCAAAACGGTGCTGGCCGCCGGATTGTGGGCACCGTCCAGAATAACCGTCGGATTGAGGCAAACCACCTCCAGACGACCAGGCCATCTGACAGTGGCAAGACCAGAGACAATATGCTCTTCCTTTACGTCATATCCGTGACCGATCAGAGCCTCAACGGCGGCAATTGCCAGCGCCGCATTTTTCACCTGGTGGTCCCCCGTCAAGGCCGTTTTCAGGCTCCTGAAGGTCCCATGCATGCCCTGGAAGGAAAACGTCCCATCGCCTCCCCTGCGCACCTTGAAGTCTTTCCCCAGTTCAAGCAGCGTGGCGTCGAGTTCACGGGAGCGGTTCCGCAGGGTCTGCCGGACGATTGGTTGTGTCGCGCCGGTCAGACACAACCCCTTTTCCTTAATAATGCCCGCTTTTTCACCGGCAATCTCCCGCAGATGCTTCCCCAGATAATCCGTGTGTTCCAACGTCACGTTGGAAATGACGGAAACGAGAGGATCGGCCACATTGGTGGCGTCGAGCCGGCCCCCCATGCCGACCTCGAGCACCGCCAGATCGATTTGCTTTTCCCGAAAATGGAGAAAGGCCGCCGCCGTGAGGCATTCGAAGTAAGTGCCCCCAGGTTCCGCCATCGCCCTGATTTTCGCGATACATCGGTTTAGTTCATCCGGTGAGATCATTTCACCGTTGACCTGGATTCTTTCCCGGACATCGACAAGATGCGGCGACGTGTAAAGGCCGACACGATACCCGGCCTGGATCAGGATGGCGGCGATTGTTGAGGCAACCGATCCCTTGCCATTGGTGCCTCCCACCAGAATCGTGTCATAAACCTTGTGCGGCCGCTTCAGTTTGGCAAGGAGTTGCTCGAAAGGAGTCAGGTCAAGACGGATACCGTTACTCAAAAGCCCGGTCAGATATGTTCGGGTTTCTTGATCCTTCATCATGGAATCGTCAGGTAATGTGGCCACGGTGATTTGCGGATATTACAGGTGAATGCTCTGACCGTCGTGGAGGACATGGATCCGGTGTCCATCGGAAAGATCCTGAAGCTCCAGCGCAATTTCCTCGCCATGATTAAGCTTGCGGTGGAAAATATAGACTTCGGTTTCCTGGCGGTGAAGTTTCGCCAGTTCGCGGGCCAGTCCCCGCGGTGTCAAATGCCTGGTCAGGCCAGCCATGTCTTCCATCCGGTTGGGAAAAGATGTCTCGATGAAGATGCCCTTGAGATGACTTGTTTGATTGGCTTCGGTCCAGACGGCCTCGGTCGGCCCTGTATCGCCAATAAAAATGACCGTTTCCCCAAGCGACGTCATCGTGAAGGCCACCGTTTCCACGGTATGGTTGACCGGTGTGATCGAGACCGTCCAGGGACCGACGACCAGGTTCTCTCCTGCATGAATGGGCAGCATTTTCAGCACCGGTTTGTCCGGTGAAGGAAGGGCGAAAAAATCGGGCCAGATTTCTCCGTTGAACAGATGGGCGTGTACTGTCGCCAAAATCCCAGGGGTGCTGACCAGAACCAGCGGTTCCGGCCGCTTCAGGTAAAAAATATTATCCACCAGAAACATCAGGTCCCGGGTGTGATCAAGATGGGCATGGGTCAGAAAAACATATTCAATTTTCAACTGCTCTGCAAGGGTCAGGGCGGACGTGATCGTGCCGCCGTCGATCAGCATTGTTTCCTCCAGCAGGAAACTGGCCGTCCCGTAGCCGGGAAGATGCGATCCGTAACAACCCAACACCCTGATTTCCATCTTGATCTCCGTCATTCAGGTTGACGCTGCCCCCCCCGCAGAAGACATGATTTTACGGATTTTTCGCTTTCTGCGGACAGACGGCCCAAAGCGGCAAAAAAACATGTCCCGCGCAGAGAGAAGAACAAACCATGCGCATCATGATCACTGCAAACAGGTGCAACTCCCCCTGCCATTGTTTTCTCCGAAATAACATGTCCCCTCAAGATAAAAGCGGGGCATGTAACATGAAGACAAATGTTTTTTTATTATCCTTGATGCAATTTATTGAAGGCAAGGGAAAATCAGGTCACTTTGAAGACTTCATCCCCTTCGCGCACGCGGTCCTTGACTTTCAACCCGATAAATTCGCCGGCTGACGCCTTGTCGATCTTCTGGTTATTCACTTCCATGGATTCGACGGTTTCCGTAAAGTCCGTGGTGTGACCGACAAACTTCAGGGTATCACCGATGCACACTGCTCCCGCGGTGATCTTAATCGCGGCAACGCTCGGCTTGGAAAAAAACTTCATCACTTCGCCAATTTTTTCCTCCGCCATAACAACCTCCTTTCTCTATCCTCTGCTTGCCGAGGGTCGATTCTGTGATGTTCGATGGATTTCAAGTATAGACATTTTTATTTCAATGACAAGAAAAAAGGCACGTATCACGACTTGCCTTTGTCATGTAGTGTGATTAAAACGGCAAATTGTCCGGCAATATCAGGGTTTTTCCGCCGCCGCAGCTTTTGCGATAGATTTTTTGGGGGGGGAGAGAGGGACAAAAAGCACTCTCTATCCTCACAGCTATGAATAGCCCAAAAAGGGTTTGTTGCCATCCCGGCAAGTATTCTCATCAGGCGTCACGATATTTGTATGGGTAAGAAGCGGGATTCATCATTGCAGACCTTCAGCTCAATTGTCATGTAAGATCGTTTATCCAATTTATTAAACAGTTTCTTATAATGTGCAGCCGGATTGGGATAAGGTGTCACCAGTGCGATGATTGCTGCGTCGTGTTTGGGACGACCCTCTATTCACCTTAAACGATGTGTACTTCTGCAGAATGCTTTTTTATGTTATATGAAGAATAAAGTTTGCGATGAGTACCATGATAAAAAAATTTCAGAAAAGAAACGTGAAATGAGAAAACACGGAACATCAATTGGTAAAAATGGTATATCTCCAAGAAAAACAGGTGTCTGTCTTCGGTAGGATCAATTCGGCGACGTCAGATTGGAAGGGTCAGTGAGCATGAAAAGAGTATTCTTTTATTTGGTTACCAATATTGCCGTGGTTCTGGTTCTCAGCATCGTTTTGCGTTTACTGGGAGTCGATCGCATTCTGGATGAAAAAGGCGTCGGTCTTAACATCACCAATCTACTTGTTTTTGCGGCGGTATTCGGTTTCGGCGGGTCATTTATATCCCTGGCGTTATCAAAGTGGACAGCGAAAAGGTTGACCGGCGCCGAGGTCATCACCTCTCCCAGAAACGTCACGGAACAATGGCTCGTCAATACGGTAAGAAACCAAGCAAAGATTTGTAATATCGGAATGCCTGAAGTGGCCATTTTTGATTCCCCCGTGCCTAACGCATTCGCTACGGGGATGAGCAAAAACAACGCTCTGGTCGCTGTAAGCAGCGGTCTGCTTCGAACTATGGACAAAAATGCGGTTGAAGCCGTCTTGGGTCATGAAATGAGCCACGTTGCCAATGGCGACATGATCACCCTAAGCCTTATTCAGGGGGTTGTGAATACATTTGTGATTTTCTTGTCACGGGTTGTCGGCCATTTCGTTGATCGGGTCATTCTCAAAAATGAGGAGGGGCACGGGATGGGCTTTTTTCTGACGACAATCATCGCTCAGATCGTTTTTGGCATCCTGGCGAGTATCGTCGTGCTCTGGTTCAGCAGGCAAAGAGAATTTCGGGCAGATGCCGGAGGGGCAATGCTTTCAGGACGGGAAAACATGATTGCCGCATTGGAAGCGCTCCAAAAAGGAGTCCAGGAACCCCTTCCCGACCAGATGTCCGCTTTCGGCATCAGCGGCAAGTCTTCCGGTCGTGGTTTCGGCATTCTTTTTATGAGCCACCCCCCCTTGGAGGATCGCATTGCTGCACTCAAAGAGGAAAGCCAAACGGGAAAGACCGGTTGAACAAACGTGATGACGCCAATCGGAATGTTTTTCTACAGTTGCGGATAACTGAAAGGTAACGATTTTTCGTAAAAGCTTTTCGGCAACCGGAATGCAGGGCCACCGAAAAGCCTCTGATGAAAAGATGTTAAGCTTTAACGAACATCGCATTTACTTGCCCAATACCCCTCCAGAGACGATGAAAGCCATGGCCTTTGAACTGTCTATGTCTAGTGGGGTAACTCGTTCCACGGGGAATATGAGCACCTGACCGGCGAAATTGTAAGATTGAGGGAAATAAACGGCAACGTGTTTTGAGAGGGATAGAAGAGCCAAATCTTCTCTTGTAACAAATCCAATCATCTTTGGTCCCCCTGCAACGACCTCAACAATGGCCGGCTTATCAAAACTTTTTTTGTCACCGGCAAAGGCAAGGATCAGATCTTTGATTGCAGAGTACAACAATTTGATGACAGGTAACCCGTTAAAGACACGATCAATTAAGGTAAAAAATTTATACCCCAAATAATTTGAGGCAAAAAAGCCGATCAGTGTGATCAAAACCAAGGTGATGGCAGAGCCCAGGCCGGGAACAGGAAGATGGAAAAGACTGTCGAACTTCCTGATGACCATGACAATAATGATAACCGTTAATGCGGCCGGGACAAAAACCAAAAGGCCTTTAAGAAAATAACCCAGTAAACGTTTCACCCTGTTCCCTCCCATTAATGTGTTGTCTTTTATTTGTATGATTTCCGTTTTATTTCTTCAAGAGAATCTGTTCACAAAATACCTTGACAATCAACCACTTTTCAATATGCTTTCAAAAGAAAGATGCAACTTACAATCAAATGCTAGGAGATAGCTCCATGAGGGTTATTTCAAGTGTGATTGTCGCATCGTTGCTCGCGTTGTTGCCGCTACCGGCGCAAGCCATTTGCGATCCCCCCCTCGACATCGTCAACGTCCAGCTGACGATGGGCGATATGCCTCTAGTCTCCAATATGGTCATGACAACTCATCCGGGTCCCCGCCCGGTTAGAGTATGGGTTTCGACGCGGGCGGCGGTACCCGAATGTCGCATCAACCGTGTCACCATCGGCTTCCAGCAACGTGATCCTCGCGTTGAAACCACCGAATACATGAAATCAATCCCTCCGACTTGGAGTTACGACCGGGATACCATCGGTCCGCTCTATCTGGAGGTGACCGAGCAACGGGACTTCGGACAGCCGGGCAAGTGGCAGATGGTGGCCGTAGTCTACTTCGTGCCGCGGGACCACAGATCGCCCCAGGCGGAAAACGGTGTTTCGGGGTCCCTGCCCTTCTATCTTGACATGGAGTGGCCACAACTGCGCATTTTGTCGCCTGCCGAAAACAGCGTCTTTAAGAGTGGGCAGGAGTTTGAGATCGAGGTGGCGGCCGACGATGACCTCGGATTTCGAGACTTCATCATCAGTGTAGACGGCACTGTGTATCGTATCTGTCGTGCGGATGCTGCGTTCAAGCCGCGTCTGACACAGCGATTGCGCGCTACGGTCACCGGCCGCGGCAGTCGCATGATCGGCGTGCTGGCGACAGATGCGGCACGTAAACAAACGGAGAAAGGCTTCCGCGTTTATTCCGACGATGCCGCGCCGCAGATTTCCAACATCTGGCCGCCGCCGGCATCTCTGTCCGATCCCCATCGGCTGTCGTTGAGCACTCATGAGGCCCGAGTAGCCGCCCGTGCAGACGTCGTCGATGTTGGGCAGGCTGGAGTCAAGGAGGTCTGGCTGGTGGACAACATGGGCCGCACCATGGCCACCCGGACGCGACCATACAGCGGCACCCAGTTCCTATTTGAAGTCCCGAGACCTGCCAGTGGGCGCACCACATCTTGTCACCTGCGCGCCTTCGACAACGTGGGCAACGTCATCAACTCCAACATGATCAATATTGTGTGGGAGGAACCGCGAACCCGCCCGCCTGCGCTTCAGGGGCCGGTCATACAGCCTGTTCCGCGCATGCCTCCCCAACGTTAAACGTCTGGAGAATGAAGACGCCTCGTCCCACCCAGGGGAATTCGGAGGACATCCATAATAGGGAAAATGCGTAATTTAATGTTTTTTTGAGGGGGGGAGGTTCAAACTGGTAACATAGGTTACAAAACAAACCGGGGACATGGTTTACACTTGACAGCAAGAACATGTATCCGTTGCACAGAACACTTCCCGTATTTCTGTCTTTTGTTGCGGATAATACCTGAAGAATCCAAAAATTAACTAATTTAACTCCAAAGGAACCAAGAAAGGAAAAAGGCAAGCAGTGATGCTTGCCTTTTCCTTACGATATCGGTGCTGCCGTAAAAACCGGCCGGGAATTTTAGGCTTTTTCTGCCGCTGCTTTCGTCTTGGACTTGGTTTTTGCTTCACCCTTGGCCTTAACCTCAGCCTGATCCTTGACGAATTCGATAATGGACACAGGGGCGTTGTCACCTTCCCGGAATCCCAATTTGATAATCCGGGTATAACCGCCCTTGCGTTCACGATAGCGCTCCGCGTACTCCGAGAAAACCTTCTCCACGACATCCCGCTCCCGTATCACAGCCAGGGCCTGACGCCGGGCATGCAGTTCCCCTCTTTTGCCGAGGGTAATCATCTTTTCCGCCAGCCGTCTTAATTCCTTCGCTTTGGAATCCGTCGTCG
Organism: uncultured Syntrophales bacterium; assembly: GCA_964494155.1. Taxonomy (GTDB): domain Bacteria; phylum Desulfobacterota; class Syntrophia; order Syntrophales; family JAAYKM01; genus JAAYKM01. The sequence goes on along the minus strand of CAZBQX010000010.1, from coordinate 3,758 downwards.
TGATCTTTTCATGCTTCAACAGGGACGTGACCATGTTCTTCAACATGGCCTCCCGGTGAGCGGTGGGGCGGCCAAATTTCTTTTTCTGATATCCGTGACGCATGGAGAACTTCCTTTCTCAGATTTCCGTAATAATATTTAGTGTTTCCGTTCCCTGATCTAATCCGCGTCTTCGCGTTTCGGCTGGTTCCAGGGTGGAAAATCAAGTTTCATTCCAAAACCAAGGCCCATCTCCGCAAGGATCTCCTTGATTTCATTCAGGGACTTGCGGCCGAAGTTTTTGGTTTTCAGCATCTCCGGCTCGGTCTTCTGGACCAACTCGCCGATGAGGCGGATGCCGGCATTCTTCAGGCAATTTGCCGACCGCACGGACAACTCGAGATCGTCGAACGGCCGCAGGAGATACTCGTTCACATCCTGTTTCTCTTCGACTTCCTCTTCCTGGACCTCGCTTTCCCCCTCATCGAAGTTGATGAATATCTCCAACTGGTCCTTCAGGATTTTCGCGGCATAGGCAATGGCGTCTTCCGGTAGGATGCTGCCGTCGGTCCATACTTCGAGAATCAATTTATCATAATCCGCAACCTGGCCGACGCGGGCGTATGTCACCGTATACTTGACCTTTTTGATGGGCGAGTAGATCGCGTCAATATTGATGGTGCCCTCGGACTGGTCCGCATCCCGTTCCTTCTTCGCCGGAATGTAGCCCCGGCCGACCCGGACAACGAGTTCCGCTTTCATCGTGGCGCCTTCGGACAGGGTCGCAATGTAGTGTTCCGGATTGAGCACTTCCACCGTACCGTCCGTAATGATGTCGCCGGCCCGGATGACCTTGTCACCGGAGGCATCGATATGGACCGTTTTGGGGCCGTCCTGATGCATTTTAAGACGAATCCCCTTGAGATTCAGGACAATGTCCGTCACATCTTCCTTGACGCCGGGCACCGTCGAAAACTCGTGCAGCACGCCGTCGATTTTTACGGAGACAATCGCGGCACCGCTGATGGATGACAAAAGAACCCTTCTTAAGGCATTGCCAAGCGTCGTACCGAAACCCCGTTCCAACGGCTGGATCGTGAATTCGCCATACGATTCCGTATGGTTGGTCTCATCGACTTCAATCCGTTTGGGTCTGATCAAATTGTACCAGTTTTTTAGCATGGTTTACTTCCTCTGCCCTTTGGGTTTTCAAGATTAGTTATTCCGCATTCAATTGTTTTTACTTGGAATAGAGTTCTACGATCAGCTGCTCCTGAACCGGCATGGTCAATTCTTCGCGCACCGGCAACATCTTCACCGTTCCCTTAAAGTTCTCTTTATCCAATTCCAACCACTGAGGAACACCCCTGCGGGCAACAGTACTCACCGCTTCCGAAATCCGGGCGATCGTTCTGCTGTTTTCTTTTACCGAAATTTCATCGCCGATTTTTAAGAGATAAGATGGAATGTTAACCCTTTTCCCATTCACGAGGAAATGGTTGTGACGCACCAGCTGGCGCGCCTCGGTCCGGGAGTTGGCAAACCCCATTCTGAACACCATGTTATCCAGTCTTCTCTCCAAAAGTATGAGCAGATTCGTGCCGGTAATACCCTTTTGCCGGTCCGCCTTCTCAAAATAACCAGCAAACTGCTTCTCCAGGATCGTGTACATTCGCTTGAGTTTCTGCTTTTCCCGCAGCTGCAGACCATAATCGGAATACTGCTTCTTCCTACCCTGACCATGCTCTCCCGGCGCATACCCTCTGCGCTCGAACGCACACTTTTCGCCGAAACAACGATCTCCTTTGAGAAATAGTTTCAAGCCTTCCCTACGACACAACCTGCATACAGACTCGCAATACCTTGCCAAGACCGCCTCCCTGTTATCTTCTTAAATATAACCTATTAATATTTATAATTAACTTAGATAAGATCAGACTCTTCTCCGCTTCGGGGGACGGCAACCATTATGGGGAATGGGTGTTACGTCCCGGATAAGACTGATCGTCAAACCCGCCAGTTGCAAAGACCGCAATGCCGATTCTCTTCCTGAACCTGGCCCCTTGACATAAACCTGAACGCGGCGCACACCGTGTTCCTTGGCTTTCTTGACCGCATCTTCCGCCGCCATCTGGGCCGCGAAGGGAGTGCTTTTCCGGGAGCCCTTGAACCCCTGCATTCCCGCCGACGACCAGGAAATGACGTTGCCCACCATATCGGTGATCGTCACAATCGTATTGTTGAATGTCGACTGAATATGGGCAATTCCTTCCGGAATATTTTTCTTCTCTTTTTTCTTACCCGTTTTCCTTACCGGCTTAGCCATGCTGCCTCCAGATTAATCTTCCTGATTCGGTTCTATTATTTTTTCTTACCGGCAATAGCCCTTCTGGGACCTTTTCTTGTCCGGGCGTTCGTTCTGGTCCGCTGCCCTCTCGCCGGCAGGCCTTTCCGATGACGTAGACCACGATAAGCACCTATATCCATTAATCTTTTGATGGACATGGACACGTCACGCCGGAGATCGCCTTCCACCTTATGTTCCTTGTCAATAATGCTTCGGATGGAGCTTACTTCGGAATCCGCAAGGTTGTCCGTCTTGGTATTGTAACTGATACCCGCCTTATCAAGTATCTCCCTCGCCGTCGACCGTCCGATGCCGTAGATATAGGTCAACGCAATTTCCATACTTTTGTTCTTTGGTAAATCAACTCCTGCAATTCTTGCCACCTGACAACCTCCTCGTTATTCCGGCAAATTAACCCTGGCGCTGCTTATGCTTTGGATTCTCGCAGACGACGCGCAAAACACCGTGTCTTTTTACGATGATGCACTTATCACATATTCTCTTTACCGATGATCTTACTTTCACAATCCCACTCCCTTTTTTAAGGTAAAAACGCTTTTTCTGCCTGTCATCTGAATGCTATGTCAGCCGTCCCTCATTTGGAACGATACGTAATTCTTCCTCTGGTTAAGTCATAAGGCGAGAGTTCTACCGTGACCTTGTCGCCGGGGAGAATCTTGATGAAATGCATACGCATTTTCCCCGAGATGTGAGCAAGCACTTTATGACCGTTTTCCAGTTCCACCCGGAACATAGCATTCGGCAACGGCTCAATCACTCTGCCATCGACTTCTATTGCTTCTTCTTTTGCCATTCTCTTTCCGTTTTACTTTACCGTTATCTTACTGCAGCCGGCTGAGAATGTCGGGCCCTTTTTCCGTAATGGCCACAGTATGTTCAAAATGCGCCGACAACCGCCCATCCTCCGTAACCACCGTCCAGCCATCCTGCAGAAGCTTTACCCTGTACGTTCCCTGGTTGACCATGGGTTCAATGGCCAGCACCATACCCGCTTTCAACTCCAGACCGCGTCCTTTGGTGCCATAATTCGGAACCTGGGGTTCTTCGTGCAGATGGCGTCCAATTCCATGGCCGACGTAATCCCGCACAACCGAATAACCCGCAGCTTCCACGTTTTCCTGACAAGCGGCGGAAATATCACCCAATCTGTTTCCCGGCACCGCTTGCCTGATAGCATGATAAAGAGCTTCTTCGGTGCAACGCATCAGTCTTGTTGCTTCATCGGACACCTTGCCGATAGGAACCGTGATGGCTGCATCCCCGAAATAGCCGTCGTAGCAAACGCCAAAATCCATACTCAGGATATCACCGGCAGCCAGAACCCGTTCCGACGGCATCCCGTGAACCACAACACAATTAACAGAGGCGCATAACGAAAAAGGATAGCCGTGATACCCTTTAAACGCCGGCT
>CAZBQX010000009.1:24444-51967 GCA_964494155.1 uncultured Syntrophales bacterium | reverse complement strand
TGGTGCCGGAGGTCGGAATCGAACCGACACTTTCGCAAGGAAAGGGGGATTTTGAGTCCCCTGCGTCTACCAGTTTCACCACTCCGGCACAGTGCTGGCGATTATAGCGGGGCAAAGGGAAATGTCAAGAAAAATGTATTGACAACGCAGAAAGCGCCATGCTAAAGGGTCTGCCTCATCAGCTACTTATGAATTCAAATGTGGGGTTGTAGCTCAGCTGGGAGAGCGCTTGAATGGCATTCAAGAGGTCAGGGGTTCGATCCCCCTCAGCTCCACCATATAAATCAGGGGGGACATAGTCCATGGTCCTTCTTGTCCGACTCACAGAGTTCTGAAAACGAACCTCCATGCAAAGACCGCTCAAGCTGAAGATTCCAAGACGCTTAAACGATACAATAACAACCGTTGTGCATCATTTACGTGACCAAGGCGCAAAGATTGCATTGGCCTTGATGTTGGATGGCAATTTGATGAAGGGAGAGCTGAAAGGTGAAATATAATTATTCCGACCTTTTGGACCGGATGCCCGATGCGGTTTATTTTGTTGATACCACAAGAAAAATTACCTATTGGAACAAGGCAGCCGAAAGAGTCAGCGGATACCTTGCATCGGAGGTGGTCGGGAAAAGCTGTGCGGACAACATCCTGGTGCATGTGGATGAAAGGGGCGCATGTCTGTGTCTCGCCCAATGTCCCCTGACGGCGACGATGGCCGACGGGGTTTCGCGGGAGGCAGAAATTTATTTACACCACAAGGACGGCCATCGCGTTCCTGTTTTTGTTCGGGTGAGTCCGTTAAAGGATGTGCAGGGCAATATTATCGGTGCTGCGGAACTATTCACCGATAACAGCTCCAAGGAGGCCATGCTTCTTAGGATCAAAGAGCTGGAAGAACTCGCCATGATCGATACCCTGACCCGCCTGGCTAATCGTCGCTATATCGAATCGGAGCTGGAGGTGCGCATTCAGGAACGAAAGCGCTACAACCTCCCGTTCGGTCTTCTTTTTATGGATATTGATCACTTCAAACGCTTTAATGACGACTACGGTCACGACATCGGTGACCGCGCTTTAATGACGGTGGCCAACACGTTACGTTCGTTGGCACGACCTTACGATCTTATCGGACGTTGGGGGGGAGAAGAGTTCATTGCGATTATCCGCAATGTGGATATGGCATTGTTGACCAGTATCGGAGAAAGACTAAGAAGTCTGGTCGAAAAAACCTATATCAACGTCGACGGGAAGAATATCGGCATTACGTTGTCTGTCGGGGCGGCGATCGCCAATGACGAGGATACGCCGGTTTCCATTTTAAAAAGAGCCGATATGCTCATGTACCTGAGTAAGGAAAATGGGCGAAATTGTTTAACAGCCGAAGTTTAATTTACGGGGCCCGGGGAATTCGTTGATCTCACGTACAGCAGGATGTCCCCTAATGATGTCACATTAAAGGAGCAGAAATGGATAAGGCAAAACAGGGTGATTGCGTGAAAGTTCATTACCGGGGGTCTCTGGATGGCGGTCAGGTTTTTGATTCTTCTCAGGACCGCGAGCCTCTCGAATTTACGATTGGCGAAGGAAGGGTGATAGCGGGATTTGAAGACGCGATTATCGGTATGACAGCAGGAGAAGAAAAAACCGTCCGCATCCCTTGTGCCGAGGCCTATGGTCCGCGTCGGGAGGATATGGTCGCCGTCTTTAACAGCGGTCAGTTTCCGGAAGATCTGGCGCCTGCGGTCGGTCAGATCCTGCAGTTAAAGCGCGATGACGGCATGCTGATTCAGGTCATGGTGACGGATGTCACGGGCGATCAGGTGACCCTGGATGCCAACCACCCTCTGGCAGGAAAAGATTTAATCTTCGATTTGAAGTTGGTCGAAATCGCGGCCTAATAAGCATCTAAAAAAAGCGGGATAACCCGCGAGGCGTCAACGTCAGAGGAAAGGCACTACCACAGCAGCGGCATGGTATGGAGGTGGAGATGGCCAAGGAGATCAAGAATACATCTCCGATCATGGAAGAGGATCACCGGCCCTGGGGATACTACCGGGTCTTGAGCGACGAAGCGACCCACAAGGTGAAGAGAATTGTCGTTTACGGGCATCAACGGTTGAGCCTGCAGCGCCATCAGCATCGCACAGAGCACTGGTATGTCATCGCAGGGACCGGGGTGGTCACGATAAATGATGAGGAAATTCGGGTAAGATCAGGCCAATCTGTCGATATACTGAAAGGTTCGTGGCATCGCATCTCAAACTCGGAAGCGGACGATTTGGTATTCATTGAGGTGCAGACGGGCACATATTTCGGCGAGGATGATATCGAGAGACGCGAGGATGATTATGGCCGCCTGTGATCCTGGTGAATATCGGAGCGCAGAAATGAGCGTATCGGCGCATTGCAAACGCGAAATAATGGACAGCCTTGACGCCGTGGCCGTGATCATGGCCGGGGGCACAGGGACCCGGTTCTGGCCTCTCAGTACATCGGAGAAACCCAAACAGTTTTTGAAACTCTTTGATGACCGGAGCCTACTGCAGAAAAGTTACGATCGTATTGCGGACTTAATTCCTCCCGAACGCATCGTGGTCCTGACAAATGCTTCTTTTGTTCCTCTTGTCCGCGAGCAGTTGCCACAATTACCGGCCGATAATGTCATTGGCGAGCCGATGAAGCGGGACACGGCGGCTGCGGTTTGCCTGGGAGCAGCCCTCTGCCGTAAGCGCTTCGGGAACCCCCTGATGGTTGTTCTGACCGCAGACCATATGATCGAACCCGTCAATCTGTTCCAGAAAGTTCTCATGTCCGCTGCCAAGGCGGCCAGAGCATCCGGGGCGATCTACACCTTAGGCATTTGCCCGCATTTTCCCGCCGTCGGTTACGGTTATCTGGAACTGGGGGAGAAAGTCGAGTCTGAGGACGGCGTAGAACATTTTCACCTGTGCCGCATCAAGGAAAAACCTGACGCTGAAACCGCAGCCGCTTATGTGTTATCGGGTAAATTCCTTTGGAATTCCGGCATGTTCATATGGAATACCGATACCATTATCCGGGAGATCCAGACCCACCTGCCGGAACACTGGCGTGCCATATCGGAAGCGGTGCGCCATGATCGGACACCCCTTTGGGAAGAATCCCTGTGCCAGGCTTTTGATCAGGTGAAACCCATTTCGATTGATTACGGTGTTATGGAAAAGGCGATGCAAGTCCGTTGTGTTGCCTCTACCTTCTCCTGGACCGACCTGGGAGGATGGTTGGCCCTGGCCGATTTCCTGGAACGGGACAGGGATGACAACTGCTGCCGGGGCCAAGTCATGACGCTGGACGCCACCGGAAATATTGTATTTTGTGAAGATCGGGACGATCTGGTCATGGTGGTGGGAATCGACGACCTGGTCGTGGTTCGCGCGGGAACACGCACCCTTATTGCCAAAAAGGATCGTGTCGAAGAAATCCGTAAGCTTGTGCAAAACCTGGAAGCGACCACTTTGTGATTCTGCAAAATATCCAGGCTAAGTGAGTTCTGCCTATACCGGCTGTCCTTTTTATATCCACTCAAAAAACGAAAACCCTCGAAAGAATCGTTCGATTCTTTCGAGGGATAAGGTGAGCCGCTGATGGCGTCTGGCCTGTGTGCTGGAGTCACGTTACTTAAACTTGATCTCTATAGGGTGGCAATCACCACAAAGATCCTGCGGTTCTTTTTTTGTTCGGCTCCGGTGACATGACTTTTTACGCACATCACAGCTCTTTTTTGATAATAATTTAATAGAGCCCCCGCGTTCTGTCAAGGGGACGATCGCATCATATTTTAAATAAGATAGCCGGTCAATTCGAGGATGTTTGTGCACAAGATCCGTTCCATGTCGGCATCGTTCAAAGGCAGGGCGAGGACCTTCGACAGTTCGTTTTCCATGGAACCAAAAGGAATATCCGAACCGAAAATGACTCGCTCGGGCCCGAGAATTTTCACGAACTCATGAATGGTGCTTTTTTGCCCCAGGGCCGTATCAAAGTAGATGTTTTTTTTATTTTTAAATTGTTTTAGAAAATCCAGGGGATTGCCGCCAAGCATACCGAGATGGGGGATGATCAATTTTAAATTCGGAAAAAGGTCGACGAACTGTACGGTGAAATCGAGTTCCTCCTCAAAAATAATCGGTTTCCCCGTTTTTTCCAGTTTTGCGACCAGCTCAGGCAATTCAGGATCCCGCAAAACGTTGTAATTAGACTCTGTGTCCTGCCAGCCCCTCATCCAATGCCACTTGCCGCCGTAATATCCTTCGGGGATGGGTGAGAAATTCTCCCGGATATAAAAATAAGGAATAAAATGGCCAATTTGTTTTGTTTCGGCAAGGAGCTGAACATTGACGTCGTTAGTCATGATAGCAGTCGAGGGGAAAGGAAGGATAATCACATGGGTTACTCCTGCTTCCTGCTGTTCCCTCAGAATCATCTGCGTCGTCACCTCCATGCCCAGGGTGATGGACGGGCCCCAATGCACATGACTGTCGACAATGTTTTTGTATTTTTGATGATTCATGATTTGTTTGTCATTTTACATGTTTCCCAGACATGTCTTGGTGGATTTCTTCATAATCTGTTCGCTTGAATTGATCTTCATCCGTGAACTTGTTGCCGATTTTTCCTGTAAGGTGAACGGGTGAAGTTTGCGGCATCTTACATGGGCCGGGGCATTTTCTCAATATGGAATATTTGTTGGAAAATTAACCCCAGAACATTGGATCATTTAAAAGTTATTGGAATGAATACGCCGCAGTCTTCGGATTTATTTTTGCAATCCGGGGATGCAGTAAATAAGCATCTCTTTATTCGGGAAAGGTAGCGTATTCTTTGACAAAGACCTTTTGGCAATCCCGCATTTTCATGATATGGGTCAAAAAGTAGGGGTTTTCCCCATGAAGATCAACTGAATGATTGTATAAATGAATTACCAGGATAAAACAAAAGAAGAGCTGATCCAGGAACTGAATAAGCTCCGTGAAATCGCCGAGAAAAGTGAAGAACGGTGGCGTTTTGCTCTGGAAGGAAGCGGTCAGGGTGTTTGGGATTGGAATATCCAGACCAACGAGGTTTTCTTTTCCCGTTCCTGTAAGGAAATGCTGGGCTTCGAAGACCATGAGATGGACAATTATCTAGACGCCTGGCACCGGCGTATCCATCCCGATGACCTTAGGCAGGTTTTAAACGAACTGGAAAGGCATGTGAAAGGCGAAACGGCGATTTATCAAGCGGAATATCGGATTCGCTGTAAAGACGGCTCGTACAAGTGGATTTCCGGCCGCGGTAAAATCATGGCCCGAGGTGAAAAGGGGAAACCGGTGCGCATGGTCGGCGTTCATATCGATATTACCGACCATGTGCGCCGCGAAGAGGCTCTGCGCGAATCGGAGAACAAATTCCGCGCTTTGGCGGAAAAATCGGATGTGGGCATTTTTCTTCTGCAAGAAAGGTGTTTTCGCTACATCAACCGAAAATTTGCGGACATACACGAATATGAGATCGAGGAGATTCTATACGATAAAAAACCAAAGGATTTCATCCATCCGGAAGACTTGCCGGATTTAAAAGAAAAAACGCTCAAAACCTTATCCGGTGAAATTGATGCCTTCCATCATGAATTTCGCATTATCACAGGCACCGGTGCGGTCAAGACGGTAGAGGTCTATTATTCAGGGACCATATATGAAGGAAAACCGGCCTTGATTGGAACCGTTCTGGATGTCACGCAGCGACGGATTCTCGAAAACCAGTATATGCAGGCGCAGAAAATGGAGGTCATCGGTCTCCTAACCGGTGGTATTGCTCACGATTACAACAATATTCTCACCAGCATTATCGGCTATGCCACCTTATTAAAGATGTGTACACCGGAAAAGGATAAAAATAGCGCTTATATCGTAAATATACTGGAATCAGCGGAAAAAGCGGCGGACCTGACCCGGAGCCTTCTCTCCTTAAGCAGGAAGCAACCGCTTCAGTTACAGAAACAAAAAATCAGCAAGACCATCAGGGAATCGGAAAAGTTGATCAAGAGCCTGCTGGTCGGGAAAATTAAATTTGAGGTGGCCATTCACGATGACATCACAGTTATGGCGGATGCGACACAGATCAATGTGATGCTGATCAACTTGGCCAAGAACGCCCGGGAAGTCATGCCCAGGGGCGGGCGTTTTCGGATCGAAGTCAGGGCGGCGGAAATCGATGCAAAATTTATACAGGAATACGGCTACGGGAAGAACGGAAAATACGCTGAAATCACCGTGTCCGACTCCGGTGTCGGCATGGATAAGAACACGCTGGTCAAGATCTTTCAGCCTTTTTATTTGGCTAAAAAGGTGGGTGTAGCCTCCGAGCTTACTCTTTCCACGGTTTATGCAATCGTAAAACAACACCACGGCTACATCAATGCCGATAGCGAACCCGGGAAGGGCACCACCTTCCGTATCTATCTGCCTTCGCAGGAGGCGTCTGCGGATAAACTGAAAGAGCCCATGAACGAGGTAAAGGACGGCAAGGAAACCATTCTGCTGGCAGAGGATTATGACGAGGTCAGGTTGCTCCTTAAGGAAGTGCTCGAAAATTCCGGCTATCATGTTGTTGATGCCGCGGATGGCGAAGAGGCCATTCAAAAGTTTGCAGAAATGCCGGATGAAATCGACCTGGCGGTTCTGGATGTCATGATGCCCAAGAAAAACGGTAAAGAGGTGTTTGACGCCATTCGGGTCATCAAACCGGACATCAGGGTCCTGTTTGCCAGCGGTTATACGGGAGATGTCGCGCTACTGGACGATATTCAGAAAAGCGATGCGGCGTTTCTACCCAAGCCCCTCAAGCCGGAAACGTTTCTGATTAGGGTCCGGGAAATGCTGGACCGGACCTGAGAAACAGGGCATCGATCCATCCCCTGAAAGCATATTGATTGGGCATTTAGAAAAACCGGCCGTCTACAAGCATTTTCCGTCTGCTTTGAATCAATCAAAAGGTTGCATTCTGTATCATTAATATCCATGCTCAGAATATAAATGGATAGATTGTATGCGTCTGGGTTCGTTTATTCCACATCTCTGTCTTCAGCGCACATATTAAAATAAAATCAATACATGTACATACAGATGATTATCTGTTGTGGCACAGGTGTTGCTTTTTTCCACAAGGCAGAATTTATTTTTTGGTTGCCCTGAGGCCCTTCGGATTGCAACGTCTTTTATCTGTTCAGGGTTTCTTAGTTTTTGCTTTTTTCTGCTTTCGGGAGTATCTGTGATGGGGCCTTCCTTGACGATAGGATGGAATTGGTCTTTTGGGGGAGACTTAGGGGGAAGCCCATCTTCTCTCAGGGCTCTGAGGGCGAAAGCGGTTTGGTCTTTTTCTGATTTTGCGCATCAAATGGATGAATAATAAAGAGATGACCTTATGAAAAAATGCTGGTTGCTGATTGTTATATGCATGGTGTTCCTCACACCCGGGCCGGTAGCTGGGGAAGACACAATTAGGTCCGGGGAGCGCCTCAAGCTTGACCGCTGCATTGCAATTGCTCTGACAAAACATCCGGATATCACAGCGGCAGCACATCAAGTCCGCATCGGAGACAGCCGAATCGGTCAGGCCCGATCAGGTTATTTCCCTCAGGTGAATATGGAAACGGGTTATGATCGAACGCAGGCCTATAAATCCGGGGTGAGCAATCTGTCCGGCGAATCCGCGACCGATTTTTATTCGGGACGTTTAGTTCTGAGCCAGAATGTCTTCGATTTTGGTCGGACGCCCGCCAAAGTTGGAATTGCCCATTTAAACCGTGATGCCTTCAGGCAGGATCTGGCCAATGTCACCAGCCTGGTTATTTTTAATGTAAAGCAATCTTATCACGCCATGCTGCAGGCAGAGGAGAACCGACGCGTCGCCCGGGAAACGGTCAACCAGTTTCAGCGGCATCTGGATATTGCAAAGGGATTTTTCGAGGTAGGTCTGAAACCGAAATTCGATGTGACGAAGGCGGAAGTAGACTTGAGCAATGCCCGGTTGAGTTTGATCAAGGCGGAAAATGCGTTGCGTATTGCCCGGGTCACCCTCAATAATGCCATAGGCATGCCCGATGCTCCGGAATATGTTCTGGACAATGATCTCTTGTTTGAACGTTATGAACCATCCTATCCGGATGCATTGCAGAAGGCCTATGAAAACAGGCCTGACCTCCAGTCTTTGCTCTACCGGGAGTCGGCGGCGCGCAAGTCTCTCGATCTGGCCCAGGCGGGACACTACCCGACCTTGACCGGTCAAGCCAACTACGGTTACGGGGGGCGTGACTTCCCTCTGGGGGAGGGCTGGAGTGTCGGGGGAAGCCTTAATATTCCCATCTTTAGCGGTTATCTTGTTGAGAATCAAATTTCCGAGTCAAAAGCAAATATCGACGTTCTTTCTGCAAATGTCGAATCATTGAAACAACAGATTCGCCTGGAGATTGACCAGGCTTTTTCCAATTTGCGGGAGACGACCAGCCGGATCGAAACAACCGAACTGACCGTCAGGCAGGCGAGGGAAAATCTGGAATTGGCCGAAGGCCGCTATGCGTCGGGGTTAGGGAGTCCCATTGAGGTGACGGATGCCCTTTTGGCTTTAAGCAACGCCAGAACAGCAAATATTTCGGCACTGGCGGATTACCGTAACGCTCTGGCCGCTCTTGAGCGAGCGATCGGTGTTAAATAAATCCATATAGTGAAACAAGGGGCCTTTTGATGAAAAAGAAAGTGAATATCGGTATCGGCGTGATTGTGATCTTGGCCTTGATGGTGGCATTCTTTCTTTTCCGTGATGGACAAAAAGGACCTCAATACCGTACCGAAAAGATCAGTCGGGGCGACATCCGGGCGACAGTGACGGCAACCGGAACGGTTAATGCCGTTGTGACGGTCTTGGTGGGGACACAGGTTTCCGGGACAATTAAATCCATCTACGTGGACTATAATTCTCCTGTAAAAAAAGGCCAGTTGCTTGCTCAGATAGACCCGGCCACGTTTCAGGCACAGGTGGATCAGGCCCGGGCCAATCTTGCCGCAGCGAAAGCCAATGTGGAGAAAGCCGAGGCGGCTCTTCTGGATGCAAGGCGCACTCTCGAGCGCCACAAGACCTTGTTTCAGAAAAGTTACATTGCCAGAAGCGATTTGGACACGGCAGAAACAACAGAGCAATCGGCCAGGGCACAGGTTTCGGCTGCAAAGGCTCAGGTTCAGCAAACCAACGCCGCCCTCGACTTTGCCGAGAACAATCTGCGTTACACGCGAATTGTTTCGCCTGTTGATGGGACGGTTATTTCTCGCAATGTCGATGTTGGACAGACCGTTGCCGCAAGCTTCCAAACGCCGACCCTTTTCAGCATTGCGCAGGACCTGACAAAGATGCAGATCAATGCAAATATCGACGAGGCGGATATCGGAAAAATCAAAGTTGACCAAACGGTGGAGTTCACGGTCGATGCCTATCCCGAAGAGACTTTTACCGGAAAGGTTTTCGAGGTTCGCAACGCACCTATCACGGTGCAGAATGTTGTGACTTACGATGTCGTGGTCAAAGTCAGCAATCCCGATTTGAAACTGAAACCAGGAATGACGGCCAATGTTTCCGTAATCCTCGAGGAGAAAGACAGCGTGCTGCGTGTACCCAACGCCGCCCTCCGATACAAACCTGCAGGGAAAGAAGACCTCAAGCGGTTGAAAGGCGCCGGCCTCTGGGTCTTAAAAAATGGTATGCCTGAACGGATTCCCGTGCAGACCGGCATCAGCGATGGGAGTTACACGGAAATTGTCGCAGGGATTCGCCAGGAAGGCCGTGAAGTCATCGTCGAGTCCATCGATGATGGTAAGAAAAATACCAATACACGCCCGATGCCGGGGTTTATCAGATAAAAAATGGCCCTGATTGAAACGGAAGATCTTTATAAAATATATGATGCGGGGGAAGCGCCGGTTCACGCCTTAGATGGCGTTTCCGTCAAGATCGAACCGGGCGAGTTTGTCGCCATCATGGGACCGTCGGGTTCGGGAAAGTCGACGTTCATGAACATCATCGGTTGTCTCGATCAGCCGACCCGCGGGCGTTATCACCTCGGGGGGATAGAAACCGGCCGCTTGACCCGGGATGATCTGGCGACAATCCGGAACGAGAAAATCGGCTTTGTGTTTCAGGGGTTTAATCTGCTTCCGCGGACTTCGGCCCTTGAAAATGTAGAACTGCCCATGTTCTATCGGAGCATGCCCCAGGCCGAGCGGAAGCATAAGGCCCTGGAGGCCCTTAAAAGACTGGGGCTGGAGGGCAGGGAACATCATCACCCGAATCAGCTTTCGGGGGGACAGCAGCAACGGGTCGCCATTGCCCGGGCTCTCGTCAATGACGCCCCGCTTATTCTGGCCGATGAGCCGACGGGGAATCTCGATACAAAAACCAGCATCGAAATCATGGAACTGCTGGTCCGGTTGAACCGGGACGACCACATGACCATTGTTCTGGTCACGCATGAGCATGATATTGCCGCTTTCAGTTGTCGGATCATTCATTTCCTCGACGGGTGTATTGTCAGTGATGAAGCCCATTGCCCGGAGTGGAAAAAGCATGAAGAAAGGCCAGGCCAATGATCAACGTTCCCGATACATTAAAAATTTCCCTGCGGGCAATCCGCATCAACAAGATGCGTTCAGGGCTCACCATGCTGGGTATCATCATCGGGGTTGGTTCCGTCATCGCCATGCTGGCTGTCGGGACAGGGGCCAGCGAAAAGATCAGGCAACAGATTTCCAGCATCGGCAGCAACCTCCTGCTGATTCATCCGGGCAGTACGACATCGGGAGGACTCCGGATGGGGATGGGATCACAGCCAACCCTGACGAAAGATGACGCCGATGCGATTCTCCGGGAAATTCCGAAAGTTCAGGAAGTGGCTCCCGTTTTGAGCGGTGTGGCCCAGGTGGTTTACGGAAATCAGAACTGGTCGACGGGTGTTTATGGTTCGACGCCGGGCATTTTCGTCGTGAGAGACCTATCTCTGGTCGCCGGCAGGATTTTTACAGAACAGGATATACGCAGCGCCACCAAGGTGGCTGTTCTGGGTCAGACGGTGGTGACGAACCTCTTCGGGTCATCGAACCCCATCGGGCAGGTTGTTCGGATCAAGAAACTGCCGTTCACGGTGATCGGTGTTCTGGCGGAAAAGGGCCAGTCCATGCAGGGGCAGGATCAGGATGATATCATCTATATTCCCGTCACAACGGCCCAGAAAAAGATTTTCGGCACGGCCTTCCCCGGAATGGTCAGACACATTATGGTCAAAGTCCGGCATGCCGATGATCTCAATGTCGTGGAAAATGAACTGAACAGTCTTCTCCGGCAGCGGCATCGTATCGGTCCCCGGGAGGACAATGATTTCCAGGTGAGAAACCTGACGGATATGATGCAGATGGCCGAGCAGTCAAGCCGGATCATGACCCTGCTATTGGGGGCCATTGCTTCGGTATCTCTCTTGGTCGGCGGAATCGGCATCATGAACATCATGCTGGTTTCCGTAACGGAACGGACACGGGAAATCGGCATCCGCATGGCCGTCGGGGCGAAAACCTGGGACATCCGTCTGCAGTTCATGATCGAAGCCCTGACCCTCTCGCTCATGGGTGGCGTCATCGGCATTATCCTGGGTATTGGGGGTGCAAAAATATTAAGTGCTGTGGCCGGATGGGAGACCGTTGTTTCAACTTTTTCCGTCCTCCTTGCCTTCGGTTTCTCGGCCCTTGTCGGGATCTTTTTCGGTTTCTATCCGGCATACAAGGCATCCCTGCTGAATCCGATCGACGCCCTGCGATATGAATGAATTGTTGCTGCTGTGCTAGGTTAATACCTAATGGTGGAAACAACTTTCATTGAGTTCCCCGCGACATCGGGTGATGATGGATGAGCCTGCCATCGTTTTCCACTTCAGCAACAAAACCGGATCATAAGGATTACCTTGGGGATACCGTTTTGATGACCGGCATTGCCCTACCGAAAAACTGATCGTTGATGCTGCGGATCACGTCGATATTCTCTGCTTTTTTTAATATCTGAGCGCGATCAGATCCTGTATTTCTTTTTTGTTTTTACGTTTTGTCTGATATGGAAACCCGTCCGGACCACTTGCGAATTTCGCAGGCTTCCTGTTCGGACATGCCCAGGGAAAGTAGAAATTCGCGATGGGCTTGCGGGGCACGCGCCTCAAATTCACCATGCCACTGCTCCATCGCGGATTCATCCATTCCGGCGGCACGTAACATCTCCACCCACATCGTCTTGTCCACTTCAGGGAATGCATGGTCTGAGGAAAGACCTCTCATCATGCGGGAAAGCAGCTTCTGCTTGGATTTAAGACTGCGGATCTCATCGCCGATTTCCCGGAAGCGTTTTTCAAGGACCGATAAGGAAGAGTTCTCTGACGAGGCAAGCAGATTCCGGATATCTTCGATGGACAATCCCGCCTGGCGAAAGCGGCAAATCCGGTCCAGCCGGTCGCGATCCGCTTCTGTGTAGTAACGGTACTTTGCATCCGTCCTACCGAAAGGCGGCAATAGTTCGATCCGGTCATAGTACAGGAGGGTGCTGCGGGATAACCCGTATAAACGGCCAAGTTGCGATATCGTATACGTGTTCATATGCGTCATGGAAGCCGACAGCGGTCGTTCGCCGCCACCGGTGCCCCAGCTAGCGGCTGTTATCTCTGATCCGTGCGATTTCTGCATTCGAGCATCCCAGCCATTTCAGGAAATCCTGATGCCTTTCGGGATGATGCCGCTCGAACAGCCGGTGCCACAATTGCATTTTCTCCTCGTCAAACCCTATTTCTCTAAACAGGGCAACCCATGCCTCGATATTCATTTTTTCTGCCATCGTCTGGTTCCTTTCCTGTTTTATTCTGTCATGGCCATGACGATGACATCACTACACTGTGAAGTGATAAACAGGTCAAGAAAAAAATGTCAATTTTGATGAAGGAAATCTCTGCAGCTAATCTTTTAAGATCGTCCACGATTAAAACTGAGGTACTCCAAGAAATTGCTAAGATTAAAACTGTTTTTTGAACCAGCGGATGATCGAACCCATGAGCGGAACCCGTTCGTAGATTACTCCCGTGTCCCAGTAATCCTGGTGGAAAACAACCTTTCCCTCTTTGTCGAAGCGGACGTGTGACATGCCGAGGGCCTGAATCGGGTCGTCAGGATAGCGCTTCAGGGTCAGATGCATGACCCACCGAAAATAGTAATTGCCTTCATGGACGGCAAACTCCTGGATATCAAAGGTGCAGGATTGAACGCCTTCGGTGCTTTTGAGAAAATAAGCCTCGATTGCATCGATGCCTTCCACGGCCTTCAAAGGATCCTGGAAGTAGGCCCCATCGGCATAGAGATCGCGCACGCCCTTCCGAATAACATCGGCCGAGAATACCTGATAGAATTCCTCGAACCGACGAATACTTTGTTCTTCCGTTGTTGTTCCCGGTTGCAGTCCAGCGCCCTTTGCCGGATCGGTTGTTTCCAGGTAATGGATATAACGTTTCATGGCGTCACCCTCCTGAGTCTTGGCGGCACAACCGCAGATCAAAATGATCGTTAAAATGGACAAAGCACCATACCGAAAGCGCTTGCAGGTCTTCATGGTTTAGCCTCCTTTGCTGAAAGTTCGACGAAACGTTTACGAATCGCTTCAACCCGACGTCGATTCACCCCCAGATCCGACCAGCCGATACGGGAGGCGGACCGGACATGGATCGTCTTTTCTATATCGTCGAAGAGAAAATCCACATCGTCCACAAAACGGAAAAGGGCGGAGGTAAATTCGGCGTGGATCCGATTCCCCTGGACAGCGACGACGTGGGCCCTTTCCCACAATCCGATGACTTCCAGGAGCGTTTGTTGCGCTATTTCCCGGCTTCCATAATAGCGCAGCGGTTCGATGGCATGCCTTTTATCCGTAGTCAGGGAGGAAACACAGTTTGGCTTGCCCGGGCAGGGGAGAAGGCTGTTCGTGTCCTGTCCCGTGGTAACATCGGCGTTTCCTGAACAGGCAATTAAACCAATGATGACGGCAAACATAGAAACCAGTTTCACGGCAACTTCCTTCATGTCTTATGCAGAACCATCTGCACATCACCCAGTTCCCCGGCGGCGAAACCTCCTTCGCAGCAGGCAAGATAATAATTCCACTTCCTCAGGAAGCTTCGGTCAAACCCCAGTTCTCTGACTTCCTGTAAGTGATCGTTAAGGCGGTCTCGCCATTCGTGCAGAGTGCGGACGTAATGCGGCCCAATCTCCTCCGTTTCATCAATTTTGAGATACGTCTTTTCAGAGATGATCTTCCGGATTATATCCAAGGAGAGAAGATGACCACCGGGGAAAATATGCTTCCGGATCCAGTCGATGCCAGAGCAATAGGCTTCATAACGTTCGTCGGGAACCGTGATCACCTGAAGCACCATCACGCCACCCGAGTTGAGTAGATTCTCGCAGGTTCGTAAAAATGTTTCCAGGTAGCGGTGACCTACGGCTTCCAGCATTTCGATGGAGATGATGCGATCAAAAGCGCCGGTGAGGAGACGATAGTCGGCAAGACGAATTTCAATATGCTTTTCCAGTCCTTCCTGCCGGACCCGTTCGCGGGCGTACTCGTACTGTGCCTGCGAAAGGGTGACGCCGGTGACACGGCATCCGGTTTGTTTGACGGCGTCGATGGCCAAACTGCCCCAACCGCAGCCGATTTCGAGCACATGGTCCTCCGGCCGTATTGCAGCCTTGCGGATGATCTCGCGTCTTTTGTTTTCCTGGGCTTGTTCCAGGGAATCCCCGGGTGACAGATAAAGGGCACAGGAATAGGTCATAGATGCATCCAGGAAAAGCTCATAGAATTCATTACTCAGATCATAGTGATCCCGAATGTTGCGACGGCTTCCCGTCTGCGTGTTTGAGCGAAAGTGGTGGACAAGCAGATCCCTGAAACGGCAGAAGGAATCACTGAGAAAATTACCGTCAGACAGGCGATCCCGGTTTTCAAAAAACACCCTGAAAAGCAGGGCGAGATTGTCGCAATCCCAAAGGCCGTCGGTATAGGATTCACCAAGACCGATATCGCCGCCCAAGACAATCCGGGAAAAGAAGGCATGATCATGGATTACCATCACGATAGATCTTTCAGAATCCGACGTACCGCATTCGATGGCTTTCCCCTCGGGAAGGACGATCCGGATGCGGACACTCTGAATCCCTTGCAGCATCTGCAGAACAAATTGCCGGCATCGACGCTGGAAATACGTCGGTGGTGCTTTCCGGATGGTCATCATGCTGACGGGCAAGGGTTTTTCATGGTAAGGGAGCTTCCTTAGGAAGTAAAGCTTTATCGCTTCCCGATAGATGCGGGACATGGTCAGGGTCGGGATGAGGGGGTGTTTAATGAGCAGTTTGAAAAGATTCCCATTGCCCAGGGGGATGGTGTCGCCTTTCAGTTCTGCATTGAAAAAGATTTGGTTATCCCGCCACAGGTTGATGCGAATATCCAGGTCCCGACGAATGTCGCCGAAAAAGAATTCATAGGTTCCTGTCATGTCGTTAAACGGGGAGACATGAAAAGACTTGGCTGCCGTGAAGCGGACAGGATAATCCTTTTGGTCATTTTCGCTTTCTTCGGGGATGTAGACATGACGTTCCCCGAAAGTATTGTTAACCTCGGCCACCGTATAAAGCAGTTTTTCCTCTGACGAATAGCAGTAATAAAAGCTTACGGGATTAAAGACATAATGTAAATAACGAGGCGAAGTAATGAGGATGATGCTTTTGATCTCATTGACGAAAGGCTTTGCCTTCAGAAAACGCAGCAGTTTTTCCCGGATCGTCCCGTCCGTATCGTCCAGATAATCCCGGTCGTGGACAGAAAATGGTCTCATCCGGTTATAGCCGAAGAGGAGCAGGTTTTTGTCCAGAGCTGCCAGTTCATGAAGATGGAATGCAAAAATGTACAGGGGATAATCGAGGTGATGCTCCACGGGCTGATACCGGGTATGACGGACGTGGCCGAGAAACAGACATGATTTCATAATTCAATCCCGAACCGCTTGGCAACCTGGACGGCTGAACGAAGCGCATCTTCGTGAAAGCCGTGGCCGAAGTAACTTCCGCAGTAAAAAGTATGGCGGTTTCCGTTTAAATCAGGCAGACCCGTCTGAGTGTCCAGCGCCGCGAAGTTATAGAGTGGATGTGAATAGTCCATTTCGCGGATAATGTTTGCGACCGGAATGGGGAGGGCAGGATTCAGGGTTACACAGTAATCCCGCGATGTCGACAGATGCTGCAGGCGGGTCATGTGATATGTCACTGTTATGGGTGAGCCTGACAGCGAATCCCTTTCGCGCAAATAATTCCAGGAGGCCCAGGCTCGACGGTTTTTGGGAAGCAGGGAGGAATCCGTGTGCAGAAGTGTCCTGTTCTGGGTATAAGACCAGGGCGAAAGAAGCCGGATTTCCTCCGGCGAAGGATCGCTGAGCATGGTAAACGCTTCGTCTGCATGCGCGGCGATGACCGCACGGTCAAAATGAACCTCGCCGTTTTCCTCAGTGGAAAGGACAACGCCTTTTTCTGTTCTCCGGATGTGCTTGACTCCCCGGTTGAGGTAAACAGTGCCGCGGAAATTTTTCAGGAACGCTTTAACATAGCTGTGACTTCCACCCTCGATATGGTACCACTGGGGCTGGTCGTTTATGGATAAAAGGCCATGGTTGGCCATGAAACGGAAAAAGCTTTCCGCCGGGAAGTCCATCATATGGAGGTCAGGTGTCGACCAGATCGCGGCCGACATGGGAATCAGGTATTTGTCAATGATGTCACCATGAAAACCGGTCTGTTTCAGATATTGTTTCAGCGTAAGTCCTTGCAGTCTTTCCTCCGACAGGTATTGGAGCGTTTTTTTGTTAAAACGGAAAATATTTCGCAGCAGATTCCAGAAACGGGGTCGCAAGAGATTTCGCCTTTGCGCGAAAAAACCATTCAGGTTCCGGCTGGCATATTCCAGGCCCGTTTCACGGCAGGCATAGCTGAATGACATGTCTGTTTTGCGGATGGGAACACCAAGCTGAGCCAGAAAGCGGTTAAGCAGGGGGTAGGTGCGGTCGTTTAAGACAATAAATCCGGTATCGATCGGAAGTCCCCGGTCCGGTCCCTGTTCAAGGACGACGGTATGGGTATGTCCGCCGACATAGTCGTTTTTCTCAAAAAGGGTGACTTCGTGTTTGCGCTGCAGCAGATAAGATGACGCAATACCGGCAATTCCCCCGCCGATGACTGCAATTCGCAAACCGTTTTCCATGGCTACGGTCATCATTCCCCGATCGGCAAATTTATTTCAGAAATCGACGATTTATATTCCGCATTTTATACATATATTTTCAAAATTAAACAATTGAGAAGTCAATGCCCATGATACTTTTGGCCTTTATTTTGTGATATGCATCCTCAGGTAATTTTAACCGGTCTACGTACTTGGCTGATCACTATCCTAAAATGACCTTATGTAATTCCTGAACCCAACGTGTCTTGGCCTAGTTGCGCGGGTTGGCCTTCCTTTTGGCCTCAGGCGTACATGGGTTGATACTTTGCCATTTCCGTGAAATTGTCGCCTTCCTTGATCTGCTTTTCATATCCTCATACTCAGCTTGGATTCTGAACACGATATGCCTTGCAGATGCTTTTGCATGATATGCCTCTTGTTTTATGGCGTTATTGGGGAGATAGCAAAATGTCCTGCTAGAACGTTAACGTGCATTTGGGAAAAACCCCGCTGAAAAAAGCCGCTTCTACCCAGGGCGGAATGTATTCTGACCGCAACCCTATGGATCGGCTGATTAATTCATGTTGGATGGGTTCTCCTTGACCTCTTTGTTTCTTTCGTGTGTAAAATTTATATTACATGAAATAGAATATAGGGCATGGAACGAGAGTATAAACTGATTCGTAGCAGAAAACGCAAGAAGACGATGGCCATTATGGTGAACCGCGAGGGTCAAGTGGTCGTTCGTGTTCCCCATGAAGTTCCCCTCTCAGAGATCGATGCTTTCGTGCAGCACAAGCGTGCCTGGATCAACAGAAAAATAACGGCATTCAAAACCGGGTCGATCCCGCCTACTCCCGACTTGTTTATCCCAGGGAAGCAGGTGCTTTATCTTGGCGATGCGTATCCGCTTTATATGGATCGACACATGGATGGGGATGCGAAAGATGCCCTGTACTGGAGCGGAGATGCCTTTCGTGTGGTCTGTCGGGAACCGGCAGTGGGAAAAATTTTGCTTACCCGCTGGTATGTCCGGCAGGCGAAAGCCTTTTTCCCCGGACGGATGGCTCAGCATGCGGATCGGATGGGTGTTTCCCCCAAAAATCTTCGTATTTCATCGGCTCGCTTCCGCTGGGGATCCTGCTCTACCCGGCAGTGCATTTCCCTCAGTTGGCGCCTGATGATGGCCCCCGTGGCGGTGATTGATTCCGTGATGATTCACGAACTGGCACACCTCAGAGAGATGAATCATTCATCCCGCTTCTGGACGTTCGTGCGGACCCATTGCCCCGAATATGATCGGCATAAAAGATGGCTGAACAGGGAAGGGCGATATCTGATGGAATTTTAGACATTTGTGGGTGAGAGGTGCTTTGCGCCGGCGGCGGCAGGTTTCATGCGCAGGGGCATGCGCTATTGCTCCCGCGGTTGCCGGTTTCTCCTCTTTTCAGGATCGTAGGAACGGCGATTGATTTTATAACAGCTTCCCGCATGTTTTTTGGCGTATTGTTTCATTTCCGATGCAATTTCGGTGACTTCTCCGTAGTGGGTAAAATGCAGGCCGTTGACGTAGACGACGCCGATCGTAATCGACAAAAAGGGAAATAGTTTCACATGTCCTTCACGGTCCTTGGACTGGATAAAGCCCGACTGGCGGTCCCCCTGATCATAAAAGGTAGGGATAATATGGTCGAAAGCACCGATCAGATCCCGGCAGACATCTTCCATAATGGCCGGCTCGGTGATAAAAATGAAATCATCGCCGCCGATGTGGCCGACAAAGCTGCTGTGCGAATAATTGCCCTTGACGATATTCAGAATAAGGCGGCCGGTTATTTTAAGCACATCATCGCCGCGGCTGAATCCGTATTTATCGTTGAAAGGCTTGAAATGATCCAGATCGACATAGGCCAGGGCGAAGGTGGTTTGATTATCGATCCGGCTTTGAATCTGGCGGTTGATGGCGATATTGCCCGGCAATCGCGTCAGGGGGTTCACCTCGACAACCCGTTTGGAACGGAGAATGCAGAGTTGGGCCTTCATTAAAATATCGTGTTCGATAAACCCGCGCCGGATGTAATCGTCGGCGTGAACCGTTTCCCAATCCATCGCGGTGTGTTCCTCATCCAGAATAGCCAGGACGGGCACCCCTGCAAACAGAGGATCCTCCTTGAATGAATTCAACAGGGGAATCGTTTCCGGTTCTTCAAATAAATCCACGATCATTAACAGGGGGATTTCATTATACACGAAGTCAAAGGTAGAACTGAAGTGATTGAAAACCGTCACATACCCCATTTCGTCCAGGCTCTTCGTCAGCGTATTCACTGTTGGCAGAGAACCGGAGATGACGAGGATGGTGGAAGACATCAAGTTTCTTCTCCGGCGGCAGAGGTGGATTCGTCTATCTGGGTCAGGATATCCCGGATGTCGTCGTCGGAGAGCTGCAGCATCTGCCACGTCGCAGGGTGAATGGTTGAAACGAAAGGATCCCCGGCAAATCCGACACCCTTGGCGCGAACAAAACTGTCCGAAACATGGACGATGGCTGTTTCGAGGGGGGCCTGGGTGGCCAACTGCGGCCGATGATGATAGCCGATTGCCTCCACAAGATTGGCAGGGAAACGCCATTTCTGGGCCAGCCAGAGACCGACATCGGCATGGGTGGCCGCCAAATACTTCTTTTCCGCTTCAAAGAGGCTGATGTCTTTTTCCTTCGCTTCCCGGAGGGCCTGTTCATATTCTGAGGGGTACTGGAGCATGACGATGGCCTTGCCGATATCATGCAGGAGCCCGCAGATGGAAACTTCCTCCGGTTCCTTCATTTTTTTCTGCTGAGCGATGCAGCGTGCCGCGACGGCGCATGCGCAAGAATGCTCCCATAGGCCGGCCATATTCTTCTGCATGAGATCGAAAACGGAAATGCCGAGTAAGAGTCCCCGGATCACATTCAAACCCAGCAGCATGATTGCATGGGAGACAGAGGAAATCCTCCCCGGGAAACCATAAGCGGCGGAATTGACCATCCGGAGGACCTTGGTGGTCAAGGCCGGGTCATTGGCAACAAACCGGGCGATTTCATCCATCGTCAGACGGGGCTTTTCCAGCATGACGGAAATCTTCCTGAGGTTGGAAGGGACGGTGGGCAGGGCATTGATCGCTTCAACTTTGGCCCGCATGCGCTCCAGTTCGAGATTATCCGCCATAGAGACCTTCAATATGCTCCTTGACGATCTTTTTCAGGGCCATCATATGGGGCTGATCCAAGACGTGTTGAAAGCGTCTGTCAAGTTGTGCCAGTGCTTCTTCCTGAGGGATGGCCTGTTCGGCTGCACCCTCAATAAACACACTGTCGATTTCCATATCTTCGATACGGGAAATCCAGGTTTCTGTAAGCGCCGTTCCCTCCCCCAGGATTACCATGGTTCCTCGTAACAGGGGTTTGGCCAAGACCATCCCCGCTTCGAGCTTATCGACGGAAATTTTTCGCATGGTTTACAACTTCCCTTTATTCCCCGGGCAGATTGAGAGCGGAAGGGTTGATTGCTTCAATTTGAGGTTTCCATATACGATAATAAAAAAAATGTCATCAGCTTTTTTCAGGATGTGGACATTTTTTATCGTCCCCATGCCGGACTTTACTTTGATTCCGTAGAAAGTCAAAGCTCGAAACCTGTGCTCTATTTTACTTGACGGGTGAGCGAAATTATAAGAGATTGATCCTGCTATGTTTTCAGCCTATGACCTGGCAGCTTTTTATCTGCAGAAACAGGGCAACTTTTCTTTCAAGTCTGCATCTTGCCCCCGCCTGCCGTCAGTCGGTCCGAGGGGCAATTCTGAGGATGGAGGGGATTCATGGTACATTATAAGAAACTGGGTCTGGTGAATACGCGAGAACTTTTTCGTCAGGCTATGGCAGGGCAATATGCCATCCCCGCGTTTAATTTCAATAATCTTGAACAGCTGCAGGCAATTGTGACAGCTGCTGTCGAAACCCGGTCACCCGTTATCCTGCAGGTCTCCAAAGGTGCGCGCCAATACGCGAATCAGACCCTGCTGCGGCACCTGGCGAAAGGCGCCGTGGACGTAGCTCGGGACATGGGATGTGCTGTCCCCATGGTCCTGCACCTGGATCACGGCGACTCCTTCGATTTGGCCTGTTCCTGCATCGAAACGGGTTTTTCTTCCGTCATGATCGACGGATCCCACCTGACCTACGAAGACAACATCAACCTGACAAAACAGGTGGTGATGTTTGCCCACGACCATGATGTGACGGTGGAGGGTGAACTGGGGGTTCTGGCGGGGATCGAGGACGAGGTCGCCGCCGCGCAGAGTCATTACACCCGGCCTGAAGAGGTCGAGGACTTTGTCGGGTGCACCGGCGTGGATTCTCTAGCCATTTCCATCGGTACTTCCCACGGGGCCTATAAATTCAAAGTTAAGACGGGAGAAGAAGTTCCTCCGCTTCGGTTCGACATCCTGGAGGAGGTTGAACGGCGGATACCGGGCTTTCCCATTGTGTTGCATGGGGCGTCTTCCGTACCCCGTGATATTGTCTCGGAAATAAACCGTTACGGGGGAAAACTGGAAGACACGGCGGGCATTCCGGAAGATCAACTGCGGCGGGCGGCAAAATCCGCCGTTTGTAAGATCAATATCGATTCGGACGGACGCCTGGCCTTGACGGCGGCAATCCGCAAGGTCTTTGCCGAACATCCTGAGGAATTCGATCCCCGGAAATACCTGGGGGCCGGTCGGGACGCCCTGGCGGCGCTCTACCGGCATAAAATCGTGCATGTCCTGGGGAGCGCCGGCAAGGCGGTGCTGCCGGCCTGAGAGGTTCAAAAAATCGGATCTAACGCAGGGCTACGGTAAAATCGTCGGATGCTGCTAAAAGTGCGGTTCGACGAAGATCTTCATCTTGCCGCCGCAGACATCGCCCCCCTTGGTACCCAGATCGTCCGTCAGATCGACTTCGATCACCTCAGGCATCTTTTCCGTCAAAAGACAGCGGTAAGCGGCGCTTCGCACCTGGTTTTCGCCGCAACCGCCTCCGACGGAACCATAGGTTGAACCGTCGGCAAAGATCAGCATCTTGGCCCCGACCTCCCGGGGCGTCGAGCCCTTGGCTTCGATGATCGTGGCAAGACAAACGGGGGTGCCGGCTTCCGTTAGCTCCTCTAATTTCTCAAAGATTTCGCGGTCGGTCATAAGCCTACTCCTGCGGCCCGGCGGAGGATGCGCGCCTGTTCCGGGCCTTTTTTGCGGACGCAGATTAATTCACTTAAAATCGATACGGCGATTTCCTCTGGGGATTCCGCCCCAATAGGAAGGCCGATTGGCGTGAAAAGACTGTCCAGACGTTCCTGACGGATTCCCTGACGGGAGAGCATCTCGACTACAAAGCGTACCCGCCGCATACTGCCGATCAACCCGACATAGGCGGCGTCATTTTCTTTCTGCAGGATCTCCTGCAGACATTCCGCGTCATGTTCGTGGCCCCGGGTGACGACCACACAGTAGGTGGTGGGGCTGACGGGCATCTGCCGCAGAGTTGGAATGAAATCATCGGCGATTACCTTACAGCCGGGAAAACGCGACGGGTGGGCGAAATCGGGTCGGTCGTCGATCACGAAAACATAAAATCCGGCATCCCGGGCAAATTTGGCCAGGGGAACGGCAATGTGGCCGGCGCCGCAGACAACGAGCTTAACATCGGTCATGATCATATCGAGGAAAATGCGGATGTCGCCTGGATAGTCCTGAAGCGTCTTCTTCCGGTCCCGGAAGGCGAGAAAGGCCTGGGCGCGGATGTCTTTTGCCAAGTCGGTTTGCCCGAGTGGACCTTCCATCTCGCCGTTCTGCAGGATGATCGTCTTGGTGCCTGGGGGCAGGTCAGTTCGCGGGGATTCAATGACCGTTGCCAGGCAGATCATTTCGTCCCGGGCGAGGCGTTCGTTGATCCGTTTTTCAATTCCCAAGGGAACCTCCTTTTTGATCTTGACGGTTCGTGCAAAGATAATAAGTTGTGTGCGTTGCGGGAAAATATAGGAGAAGCGCTTATTTATGTCAATATGAAAGGGAAAACAAAAGGGGAAAATCTGTTGGGATGTGGCAGATCATGATGATCAACTCACCGTTGTTCGAAGAGTCACAAAGGACATGCACAAAGCGCCTTTCTCTGCTAATATGGCACCTAAATCAGCCAGGTCACGGCAGCCCCTTGTTTAAGAACCTTTGATTTTAAGGTTCGAGACAGGGGCGGCGGTTCGGGTGAGATGAAATACTTGGGGGGAGGATCGGCGAATGAGTTTTATCTATGTACAGGAAATTCCCATGCCGGCAGAAATCCTGGCGGATATGCCGTTGGATAAGGATTTGAAAGAGATCAAGATCACGAGAGATCACGAGATCAGGGACGTTTTTACCAAGAAGAGCGGAAAGTTTCTCCTGATCGTCGGACCCTGTTCGGCGCATGATGAAGACGCCGTCTGCGATTACATCAGCCGCCTGGCCAAGGTACAAGAACTGGTCAGGGACAAGATCGTCATTATTCCACGTATTTACACAAACAAACCCCGGACGACCGGCAGCGGCTACAAAGGCATGGCGCACCAGCCTGATCCTCAGGAAGCGCCGAACATGGTCAGGGGCATCCAGGCGATCCGTAAGATGCACATCCGGGCTCTGCGCGAATCCCAACTGCCGGCGGCGGACGAAATGCTCTACCCGGGCAATTATCCTTATCTGGAAGATGTGCTGAGTTATGTGGCCGTGGGTGCGCGATCCGTCGAAAACCAGGCCCATCGCCTTACCTGCAGCGGTCTTGATGTGCCTGTAGGGATGAAAAATCCGACATCGGGCGATATCCAGGTGACCCTGAATTCGATCCATGCCTCCCAGACACCGCATACTTTCATTTACAATCGGTGGGAGGTTAAAACCTCGGGAAATCCGCTGAGCCATGCCGTTTTGCGGGGATCGGTCAATCACCTGGGGTTGGCCGTACCCAATTACCACTACGAGGACCTGATCACCTTCGCCGAGGCTTATTTGAAGCGGGACCTGGTGCATCCGTCCATTGTCGTGGACACCAATCACGCCAATTCCAATAAGCAGTTTTCCGAACAACCCCGGATTGCCAAAGAGATCATGCAAAGCAGGCAACATTCCGGGGTGCTAAGGGGGATGATCTGTGGAATGATGATTGAGAGTTTTATCGAAGAAGGCGCCCAGTCGTCCCGGGGGAAAATTTACGGCAAATCCATTACCGACCCCTGTCTGGGCTGGCTCGATACGGAAGAACTCATTCTTGAACTGGCCGAAATGGTTTGAGAAGGTGGGCCTTACGCAATTTCCTTCAGGTGATACGTTAGTCCACTGGCGGCAATGACCAGGAGGCCCACAATCGCTATGCCCCAACCAAAGCTCAGGTAATCGCCTGCCAAACCCAGCAGGTATGGTATGATCCCAAGACCGAAAAAGACCCCCAAGGTGACGATGTAGCCTGTTGCCGGACTGCGCAGGTTTTCCGGAAATATTCTGGCAATGGCGACCAATCCCACTGGGAAAAATCCGAATCCTGCCGCCGCCTGGAGAAAGAGAAAGATTTCCAGAACGCGGCCCTGGGTAAAGGCGAGAAAAAGTGTGAGGATGCCGGTCGTCAGGCTGAGTCCAAACATCGTTTTTTTCAGGCTGAACCGGTCAATGATAAATCCCACGGCGATGGCCACAAAAATGCCGCCGATCCTTGACAAACCGAATATTTCATTGGCATAAACCGGATCCAGATGGCGCTCCTTGATCAGGTAAAGCGGTGTGATGTAGTAAATACCCAGGTTGGCTCCTGAAGAGAAGATCCACATCAGGGTGATGATCCAGAGCGCCGGTTGCCGCAGCAAAACCAGACTGTTTCCACTCGGTAAGCGACTGATTTTCAACTCGTTGACGGTGCGTGAAAAAACAACAAGATTCACCAGGGTGATGATGCCGAACACGATAAAGATATGCTTCCACGGCATAAAATTAAGAAAAAACAGTGCAATAAACGGCGCGCCGAAAATACTGAAGGATACGGCGGAATCGTGAA
This sequence comes from uncultured Syntrophales bacterium, assembly GCA_964494155.1. Taxonomy (GTDB): domain Bacteria; phylum Desulfobacterota; class Syntrophia; order Syntrophales; family JAAYKM01; genus JAAYKM01. Next base: position 26,532 of record CAZBQX010000009.1, on the reverse strand, counting down.
TCGCGATGGCTTTTCCCCAGGTGTGCATTTCAAAATAATGCGTAATCAGAGGGATAATCGAAGGCAAGTAAATGCCGGAGGCCAGGCCGAGGAAAAGCGACAGAATGCAGAGAAAAGCAAAACTGTTTGCATAATAAACCAAAAACAGGGCACCACTCAGGAAAAACAGGGAGACCATAATGGCGCGCTTGTAGCCGAAGCGTCCGGCCAGCATTCCGCTGGACAGGATGGCGATACCGTAACCGAGGGCATTGGATATGAAGAAAACACCGGCTTGGGTGTGTCGGATGGCAAATTCATCCTCAATGAGGGGCATGAGCGGCGAGAAAATTGTCCGGATGCTGAAGTTCATAAACCACAGGAACCAGAAAAAGATCAGCAGCCAAAGACCTTGTCCCTTTAACGCCGGGTAGCGAGCCATGGATGTATAGTTACTCCTCAGGTGAAATATGCCGCTTAAACAGAGCCTGAAAGCCGTTTTTAGCATGGTTCAGACAAACGCGGTATCGAATTCTGGAGTAATCACCTGATTTATGGCGAAACTTATACGATGAAGAAACAACGGATAACAAACAAACGCGGATTGACGGGGACCGGTCTTATCCTGACTGTCTCATTGATAAGCACCTTTCTTGCGACCGCAGCTTCGCTGGATCTGCCTCCAGTGAAACAGGAGCCTGCAACCTTAAGCGGCCATCTTCCCGAGTTACTGTGCAGCCCCTGTGAGGCCTTCCATAACCTCAACACGCAAATTCTTAACGGGCGCATCGATAAGAACGAAGCTGTGGTCAGACTTAAAACGGTGATGGGGGACCTCAAAATTTTCACCGAAAAAGCAGATCCACTGCGCACCGTGTCCGGCCGTTGTGTGTTCCCCCTGCGGGGATATGCACCGGCGGCGATCGGCGGGAAAAATGGCAGCGGTTATCTTGCCTTAGGATATGATTACTTCGATGGGAACAATCACGGGGGGCATCCGGCGCACGACCTGTTTATTCGGGACAGGAATCAGGATAGCCGGGATGACGTAACGGGAGAACCGGTTTCCGTTCTCGCCATGGAGCACGGGCTGGTCGTTTCCGTCGAAAATACCTGGGATAAAAACAGCCTCCTGCGGGGCGGTCGATATCTCTGGATTTACAACCCACGGGACGACAGCCTGACCTATTATGCCCATAACGATACCATTGTCGTGCGGATCGGCGACTGGGTCAAGCCCGGGCAACCTATTGCGACCGTCGGCAGAACGGGTTATAACGCCTCACGAAAGCGGTCGCCGACACACTTGCACCTGATGCACCTGAAGATCGAAAACGGTTTACCCCGACCCGAAAACCGGTTTAGCAAACTTTCCTCGTGCACACGGCGCTGAAAAGTATAATACCTAAGAATCAAAAGCAACTTACGCATCACGTTGCCTTGAAAAATGGCTTTTATCACAGGGATTCCCAACCTTTTCCTGGCAATACAAGGTTGTCATTTTTGCCAGATGTGGTAATAAGGTCGCAGAGTTTTAGAAGAAAAAACGGCGGATTGATGAACATTTGGGGGGAAATATGGATCCAGCGAAGGTTGTTGTTCGCTATGTTGATGGACGGATTGTCAAGGGGTATACCCTGAATTTCTTTCCCAATAAAGATCAATTTTACCTGCAGTCGCTTGACATATCGGAAGGGCAGGAACCCCTGAAGATAATGGTTAAGGACTTGAAAGCCGTTTTCTTTGTCCGGGATTTTAATGGAAACCCGGATTACCGCGAGCGGCGCAAGTTTGTGGAATCCGACCGTCCACAAGGGCGTAAGATTGAGGTTGTATTCAAGGATGGGGAGCAGATGGTTGGGGCAACCATGGGTTATGACCGCAGCCGACTGGGTTTTTTTATTGTACCGGTTGATATGCAGGGCAACAATGAACGGGTTTATGTCGTTCAGTCGGCCATCGATATTGTGCGATTCATATAGCGGAGATGCCGACTGTACCAGAAAACCACGCTGTTTCCGAATATGATTGACCGAGGTCTGCCCTTTAACGAAACCATAATTCCATCATCGACATGGACATCTATCTCCCTATAGTCCCGCCGGTCGG
>CAZBQX010000009.1:18151-24344 GCA_964494155.1 uncultured Syntrophales bacterium | reverse complement strand
GGCCGTTCCGGAAAGACTGTCTCAACAAAAACACGCCATCGTCAGGAGTCACTGCGCATCATGTCCGTTTGTTTTCGACATTTCTGCAAGGGGTTTTTTATCATCTCTTTCATCATTTTATTATTGTTTGCTTCCCCATCTGTCGATAGTTACGGCAGGGAAATAGGGGAGCCCATTCCTGCCGTTTCCCTGGACATCCCGGATAAGGTTGAATTTGCCGGGACCATGATATCGCTGGACCGCTACGACATGCGTGAACGTTTCGACCGCGAGCAGATGGCCTTCACCTACGCCTATGCCTCGACCATTGTGACGATCAAACGGGCCAATCTCTATTTTCCTGTTATCGAACGGATCCTGAAAGAAAACGGTATCCCCGATGACTTCAAATACCTGGCCCTGGTGGAAAGCAATTTCAACACGCGGGCTTTCTCATCAGCCAAGGCGGCGGGTATCTGGCAGTTCATGCCTGAAACAGCCAAGCAGTACGGACTGGAAATTTCCGATGGTATCGATGAGCGTTACCACATCGAAAAAGCCACCGTGGCGGCCTGCCGTTATCTGAAAGATGCTTACGACAGATTCGGCGACTGGGCGACCGTCGCGGCCTCCTACAACGCCGGTATGGAGCGCATCAGCTCGGAACAGACCATGCAGCGGGTCGGCGGTTTTTTTGATATGCTCATTTTCGACGAAACCAGCCGCTATATTTTCCGTATCCTGGCGATCAAGGAGATTCTCAAGCATCCCCAGAAATACGGCTTCTACATCAAGCGGGAACACCTGTATCCGACCATCGGCTTCTCCGAAGTGACTGTAAACGGACCGGTCGAGGATTGGGCCGAATTCGCCAAAGGCTTTGGCATTACCTACGCTCAGCTTAAGGATTTCAACGTCTGGATTCGTGGGAACAAGCTGGAAAACAAGGATTGGAAAACCTATGTTGTACGCATTCCCCATAAAGAGGACCTGACGTTCGACGTCAAGCGGATCAAGGTATACCAGAAGAACTGGGTGGTGGATTGACCGGGCAAAACCCGAGAGAAAAAGGACATCATGGATTTCTTGGCTTTACTGAATGCGTTGATCCTCGGCATTGTCGAAGGGGCAACAGAATTTATTCCCGTTTCCTCGACGGGCCACCTGATTCTGTTTCAGCATTGGCTGGGATTTACCGGCGCCAGGGAAAACGCCTTCATTATTTTCATTCAACTGGGGGCGATTCTAGCTGTTGTCTGGCTCTACCGTAAGAAATTTCTTGCGATAGCTGTTAACTGGCCGCATGATGCACAGGCCCGGTTGCTGATCATGAATCTTGTGATCGCTACTTTGCCGGCGGCAATCATCGGTTTGCCCACGGAGGATTGGATTGAGACCCATTTCTTCAAACCCGTTCCCGTTTCCCTGGCCCTGATTGCGGGAGGGGTGGCAATACTCCTGGTGGAAAAATGGTGCCGGCGGCCTGATGTCGAGAACGTAGACCATATTCCCATGAAGAAGGCCTTCGGGGTGGGAGTGATTCAGGTGCTGGCGATTCTTTTCCCGGGAATTTCACGCTCAGGGGCCACGATTATGGGGGGAATGGTGATGGGCCTTTCACGGGTGGCCGCCACGGAGTTTTCGTTTTTTCTCGCCGTGCCGGCTATGATGGGTGCGTCACTGATCAAACTGATTACGCATCGCGAGGCGATTGCCGTCAGCGACGCTCCCCTGTTCGGGGTTGGTTTTATCGTTTCTTTTGTGGTCTCCCTTTTCGTGATTCGCGCCTTGCTGGCTTTTGTTTCGGGACACACCTTTCATGTTTTTGCCTGGTACCGGATTCTCTTTGGTTTGGCTCTTTTTGCCTGCTGGGGCTACACCTGTAATCTGTAGAGAATGTTGTTGGGTGGGGTCAGCGCTTTACAGCACCATTTCAATCAGGCGGGGTCCGGGTTCAACCAAGGCGATTCTGAGCTCCCGGGCAAGATCTTCCGCCGTTTCCACGGCGACGCCCGGCACCCCCATGCCTTTTCCCAAACTCACCCAATCCAGATTCGGATGTCCCAGGTCGATCAGGGACAGGGCAGGGGCGCCCGGCGCGGTATAGCCCGCTCGATTCAATTCTACACGGATAATGTTATAGCTGCGGTTGGCGCAGATGAGGGTCTTGACGTTCAAACCTTCCCGGACCTGGGTCCACAGAGATTGCAGGGTGTACATCCCGGAGCCGTCGGCCTGGATGTTGATCACGGTCCGGTCGGGGCAGGCGACGGCCGCGCCGGTGGCGCAGGGCATGCCTTGGCCGATGGCGCCTCCGGTTAGATAGAGAAGCGTATGAGGTTCAACAGTGGCGCCCAGTGCCGAGTAGGCGGTCGTCGAGGTCAGACCTTCGTCAACGACGATGGCGTTTTCCGGCTGCAGGGCTGCCACGGTGAGACATATTTTTTCCGGCGTCAGCTTTCCCGCAGGCAACGTCGGTTTTAGATAAGGGGCTGCGAATGGGCTCCCGGCAACACGCGAGGGTGCATCAAGCAACGCCGCCAATGCTTCCAAAGCCCGGGCGGCATCCTGACGGTCCGTGTCGATCCGGAGTCTTTTTACCTCGGATTTCATAAAATAGCTGGAAAAGCCTTCATAGCCGAAAAACGTTGCGGGTTCATCCGTTCCGATGAAAAGGGCCATCTCGTAGGACGCCAGAAGATCCATCGCCGGTTCGGGAAAATAGGGAATCCGTGTCACCGGGACGATGCCCGCACCCCGCTCGATGCGAGCAGGAAAGGTGACGCTGAACAAATCGCAGCCCGTCTTGGCCTTGATGCGTGCAGCCGCTGTCAGGCCGTCTTTCAGCAGGGCGCGGCCGTTCATGATGAGGGCGGTTTTTTTACCTGTCAGCAGCATTTGGGCCGCGGTTTCGATCCGTTCGGGTTCTACGGGATCAGGCGAGATCGCGGGTATCGATGACAAATCGCTTGGGTATTCCGCACCAAGATAGTCGCTGGGGATGATGAGGGTGGAGATTTGACCACAGCGGCAGGCGGCAATTCCTTCCGCGGCATCATGGGAAATAGCACCGGCAGAAACGGCGGTTCGCTGCCAGCCGGAAAAGGTTCGGCACAGACCGGCGATATCCATATGCAAAAGCGGATCGGACTGGATATGCCAGGAGGCATGTTCGCCGATAACCATGAATAAGGGACTGCGCGCCCGCCTTGCGTTGTGCAGGTTGGCAATGCCGTTGGCCATGCCCGGTCCCAGGTGCAGAAGGGTCAGGGCGGGATTTTCCTTCATGCGTCCATAACCGTCAGCGGCGCCCGTGCAGACGCCTTCGAACAGGCCAAGAATCGGCTTGATCCGCGGATTGGTATCGAACGCCTCCACAATCGGCATTTCGGTTGTGCCGGCGTTGGCAAAACAGACTTCGATGCCTGCCGACGCTACGGTATGAAGCAGCGCTTGGGCTCCGTTCATAATTTTTCCTCCGAAAGGTGTTGTATGGCGATGATGGTTGATGAAACGGATTGTGTCAATAGAAAAGCTATCCGTGTTGGTCATTTGAAAACAGGAAATATTTGATTAAGTGACTAATTTAATACATAAAATAAATTAATAATGGTTCATCTTGGGCAATGGCGGAAACTTCAGTAAGCAGAGACCGGATAGAAAACAAAACCTCCGCCATACACGGGATGAGCTTGATCACCCGGCACAATGTCCGGGGAATCCGGCGGCGTCTGGAAGGCGGAAGGGTTCAGTAGGCGTCCCGGTTACCGGCAATGTCCTCGCTGGTGACGGGGGCACGAAACAGACGGTAAACCCAGATCTTATAGACGATCACGATCGGGACAAAGATCATGGCGACTACGGTCATCACGGCCAGGGTCAGAAAACTCGACGATGAATTGAAGATCGTCAGACTATAGCTTGTGTCCAGGCTTGAAGGGATCAGATTGGGAAACAGTCCGATAACCCCTGTAAATGTGACGCACAGTATGGTGAGTGAGGACGCACCAAAGGCATAGATCAGGGCGCCCCGGGCGATGAACAACCGGATTCCCAAAAGCGCCAGCACCGCCACAAGCGGAACGGCCAGCAGGTCAGGTTCCCGGAAATAGTTACCTAACAGCCTGGTGGCGAAGGCCGTGTAGATCAGAAATCCCACCGCGGCGACAAGCAGAAACGGCCAGGCATTTTTGGCCAGGTTCTTGGCCCGCTGAGAGAGATCGCCCGTTGTTTTAAGGGCGGCATAGAGGGCTCCGTGGACGACAAAAAGGAGGATAAAAAAGATGCCCGTAAGGACGCCGTATCCATTTAACAGACTGAAAAGACCGCCGTGGTAGCCGTCGGCGTCCATGGGCAATCCCTCGAAAATATTACCGAAGGCTACACCGAGTAAAAGGGCGATCAGGAAACTGGAAAAAAAAATGGCCTTATCCCAGGCTTCTTTCCAGGACGGGTTATCGACTTTGCTGCGAAACTCAAAGGCGACGCCCCGGATGATCAGGCAGAACAGCAGCAAAAGCAGGGCGGTGTAGAGGTAACTGAACATGAGGGCGTAGGTTGTGGGAAAGGCGGCAAAGGTCGCCCCCCCCGCCGTGATCAACCAGACTTCGTTTCCGTCCCAGACCGGACCGTATGTGTTGACCAGGACGCGCCGTTCCGTGTCGCTACGGCCGAGGAACAGGTGCAGCATGCCCGTGCCCAGAACAAAACCGTCGAGCAAAAAATAAACGGCCCAGAGAACCGCCCAGAGAATAAACCAGATAATCTGCAGCGCCTCCATCTCACACCTCCTTTTTCAGCGGGTTGATGAGAGCTTCGGGACCCTTGCGTGCGAATTTTACAATCAGATAAAATCCGATCGCCCCCAGTAAGCTGTAAACCAGAGTGAACGCTGTCAGGGAGCCGAGAACCTGGAGCATATCGATGGATTTCGATATGCCGTCGGCAGTGCGAAGCATGCCGTAAACCAGCCAGGGCTGACGCCCCACTTCCGCCACGATCCAGCCCAGTTGTGCGGCAATATAGGGAAGAGGGATGGCCCACAGGAAGATCTTCAACAGCAGGGGGTAAGTCGCGATTTGATTTCTCAGAGACAGATACACCGCAAGCAGGGAGAGCAGCAGCATGACCGTCCCGATGATGACCATGAGGCGAAAACTCCAGAAGGTCATCCCCACCGGCGGCCGGTCTTCCGGCTTAAATTCCTTAATACCCTTGATGGGTATGGTCGGGTTATGAAAAGCCAAAATGCTTCCCGCTTTGGGAATGGTAATGAATTCGATATTGCGTTCCTGCGAAACGATCGGAATCGAAATCAGGGATAATGAAGTTCCGCCTGGTTGCGTGTCCCAGATCGCCTCCAGCGCGGCGAGCTTCGTCGGTTGCGTTTTGGCGATTTCGACGGCATGAAAATCACCCGTGGCCATAACCAGCAAACCCGCGCCAAGGCCGAAAACAGCGGCGGCGCGAAACGACCGCTTGAAAAGATCCGTTTCGTTTTTCCTTAAAAGATGCCAGGCGGCGATGCCCATAACGAAAAAGGCCGCCACGGTATAACCTGACAGAACCGTGTGGAAGAATTTAAGCCAGCCGTAGGGGTTCGTCACGACAGCGAGGAAACTCGACATCTCCGCCCGTTCCGAGATCAGGGGATTGCCGACGATTTTGGCCAGTTTGGCGCCGATGGGGTTCTGCATCCAGCCGTTGGCAAGCAGAATCCACAGGGCCGACAGGTTGGTGGCGAAGGCGACGATCGTGATGGCCATGGCGTGCATTCTTTTGGAAACCTTGTCCCAGCCAAAGATCCACACGCCGATGAAGACCGATTCCAAAAAGAAGGCGACGGTGGCTTCAATGGCCAGGGGCGCACCGAAAATGTCACCGACATACTTGGAATATTCCGCCCAGTTCATGCCGAATTGAAATTCCAGGGATATGCCTGTGACAACGCCGATGGCGAAGTTGATGAGAAACAGTTTTCCCCAGAACTTCGTCATGCGCAGCCAGACCACATCGCCGGTCTTCACATAGCGCCATTCCATCCAGGCCGTCAGGACGGACAGGCCGAGCGTCAGGGGGACGAACAGGAAATGGAAGGCACAGGTGATTGCAAACTGTAACCTGCTTAAAAGAAGCACATCCATGATAACCTCCTCAGTCAGAAAGCATTCATGCGACCGGGGAAGACAGGCTGAAGGAGTCGAAGCGCCACTTT
>CAZBQX010000009.1:0-18051 GCA_964494155.1 uncultured Syntrophales bacterium | reverse complement strand
AGAAAGCATTCATGCGACCGGGGAAGACAGGCTGAAGGAGTCGAAGCGCCACTTTGCTCCTATTGTTTCCAAACCTTGACGGAACTCATGCTGTTGTCCCACCAGCCGTCGATCACCTTGGTGTCAATCTGGTCGGTGGTATTGTTGAAGCTTCCGTATTTACCCTTATAATCTTTGTGCTGCCAGTACTCGAACTTCGTGTTGGGGCCGACGATGATGCAGGAGATCCGGTCGTTGAAATTACGCCCGTCCGATCCGCCGTGCCAGTTTGTCAGATTCTTGTAGGTTGTACCATGATAAAGAATAATGTAATTGGGCCCTGTGCAGTCGGATGTGTCATAGCCGACCACCTGACCCGTTCCATCCGGATTGTAGCGGTTTGTCGGGCCGTCCCAGGCGGCAAAAGCCATCGGCATCACGAGGAAAAACGCGATCAATCCGACCATCAAGACCAGGCATCTTTTGGAAAATAACGGGACCATACATCTGTCATTCATTGCGGACCTCCTTTGATAATTAATCTTCAGAATTGGGACTCAAATAACAGGCGCAATTTTCCACCCATTCGGATGAGATTACAAGCCAAATTTTGCAGGAAACGCAGGTTGATGGTCAGGAAAATGGGATTTGTTTAGAGGGACGGGCAGAGAAAACCTGATGCGGGCATCAAAACATCAATAAATCGCGCATTATTTTAAACCGGCAGTTGTATAAATCCGCAATGACACGTCAACGCTTCAGATGAATCTGGTTGTTTTTATAATCCACGGTCATCTGAAAATCGGAAAGGAAACTCATGCCGAGGAGTCCGTCAAAATGGGTGTCATCGTAAGATTCATGCATGAAAAACGCCCGGACGTTCTCCTTGACGGCGCCGCCCACGTCGAGTTTATCAATGAAAACCTCTTCCGCCACCTTCATGCCGCCTGCTGTGGACACATAACCCCGCCGCCGGTCTTCCGGAATATCCTGATTGAGCTGATTCAATAATTTTACATTGATTTTTATGGCGGTCGCCCCCGTATCGACGAGCATTTTGGCGGGAATGTAGTCATTGATCATGACATGAACCAGCATCCCCTGACCGATCGGTTCGAATGGGATGATATATTCTTTGAAATCCTGCTTGGAAGAAGGTTGTTTGATGGTCTGAAATGGGATGTTTTTGCCTTTTGTTGACGATGTAGTCGGCGGTTCATCCGAATAATGAGACACCCCCTCTTCGTCGACCCAACGATAAAGGTCACCGGAAAATGACACGCTCGGACGGCCCCAAAAAACAGCGATGCATGTGAGAACGCTCAGTAAAATAATAAGATATGAAAATTCCTTTATCTTTTCCGATTGTCGGTTGCCGGAAGTTTTGCTGTCGGCTGGTCCGCTGTGTCGCTGAAAGTTTTTTGTCTTTTTCATTGCACCATCCCCCGAAAAAGTCATCGCGTATTATCACGCCTGATTTAATCAAGTTTACAGTTCATGTTTTATATTCGGACGGATCCGGCCAAAACTTGATAGGGACGCCGATCTTTATCAATGAAAATTGGTAAGAGACTCATTTTTCAACAAAAAACGGATGCTGAGCCTCCAGAAAAGACGCCACAACGGCGTTGAATATTTCAGGCTGTTCAATGGGGACTGCGTGATGGGCGTTGGGGATGACAGTCAACTTTGCATGGGGCATCCGGGTGATAAACGCCTCCTTGAATGCGACCGGAGTGTAGTCGAGATCGGAGGCAATAACCAATGTCGGGAGGGTTATACCGGCGATCCGATCTGCCACACTCCATCCCATGATGGCCTTCATTGAGGCCAGGTAGGCACGTTTGTCGTTTTCCGCCCAGCGTTCGATAAACGTTTCCCGAATCGATGCCTGTTCCATCGCCGGGAAAAGATCCCGGGCAAGGCTTTCACCCATTTTTCGCATGCCTTGGATACGTATGGTCATGAAACGCCGGAGCATTTTCATGATCAGGCGTAGCGATCTCAGTTTAACCTGGGGTCCGACATTCACAACGGTCATGCTTTTCAAAAGGCGGGGATGATCCACGGCGAGTTGGAAGGCGATCATGCCGCCCAGTGAGAGCCCAACGACATGAACGGGTGATTCCGTCAGGGCTTTGATCAGCTTCGCCGTATCGGCGGCGAAAAGCTTTATGCTGTAAGGGCCTGGGGGACGGCTCGATTGGCCGTGCCCCCGGATGTCGAAAACGATGACCCGGTAAAAACGGGAGAAAAAATCGATCTGGGGCTGCCAATCCCGACCGCTGGAACCCAGGCCGTGGATGAACACAAGCGGTTCTCCATGACCCGACACGTCATAGTGCAGGGTCATATCACTTAGTTGCAGAAACGGCATAGGGCTTTACTGAGGTCTCCCGGGTCCTGAGCCGACAGGCACGGCCTCCAGCACTTCCACCTTAACCCCGCCGTAGCTGACTCCTCGTCCGGAATGGTAAAAATCCACCTCCGAATTGCCCGTGACCACGTCGAGCACCGTGGTGATCCCGGCTTTAAGCTGGAGAAACAGCGAAACATCGATATCTTTGTCGGCGTAGTAGACCCAGAACTCGAAAGTTTTGGAAATATTCGTCTGCTGGGGTGTTTCGGTACCGGCAATGAAAACGGTTTTGTCGAGAATCGTGCTTTGCTGGTAGATGTTGCCCTGATCACCATAAAGTTCCGCCCTCAGCAGGGCGTGGCCGCCCGATGCCCCCAGGGTTGCCATCCGTCCCATGTAGGCGATGTCGTAGATGGTCACCCGCAGTTTGCCATGCATGACATTTCCGCCCATCCGCTTAACACGCAAGCGTGTTCCGACGCGGGCCGAGTAAGTTGCCTTGCCTTTCAGGGTTGCTTTCGCGAGCGCACGGGCGGATTTTTCCGCCAAGGAAACCTTTACGGCACCGCCGGTCAGTTTCTTAATTAAATCACGGTCTACATTGGTGGTGCTGATCTGGGCGGTTTTGAAATCATAAATCGCGCCTTTGACCAGGGGAACATCTACCCAGGGCTCTGAGTAAGCCGGTTCCGAAACAAAAAGGGAAAAAATGATCAGGCAAAGCGAAGCAGCCCACAGGTGTTTCCCACATCCCTGATGACGCATGTTTCCCTCCTTCTTTTAGGTGGCCCGGATAAAACCAACGGGACATTCATTCAGCACCCTGTGCCACCACAAAACCCCGTGCAGGCGTACCCGTGTCCGCCGGTGTGCCGGCCATCTGGGCCAGGTAAACCGCGCCGAGGGTCTTGATATGTTCGGCAACGTTGTCGAAGTAATTGAAGTGAGTCTGTTCCTCGTCGATGATGGTTTCGAAAAGTTTTGCGCTGATGCTGTCACCGTTGTCGCGGCAGACCGCCAGGAACTGGTTGTAATCGTCCACCGTGTCGTCTTCCAGCTTGGCGTCGAAAGAGAACACCACGTCAACTTTCTGGGCTTTGACCGTTTTTGCAGCGGCATCCGTAGTCGGTTCCCCGCCCAGTTCCTTGATCCGTTCGGCGAACATTTCGGCGTGGCGCATTTCATCGATGGCGATCAGTTTGACCTTCAGGGCCAGGTCGCCGTAATCGGCATTGTCCAGGTTGTAATGCTGGTTCATGTACTGGTGGATAGCATGCAGCTCCATCGAGCGAGCCTTATTCAATGTTTCGATGACCTTTTCCTTCCTTTTTTCTCTTGCCGTCTGTGCCATGGTTCGCCTCCTTTAAATTGTTGGGAAAAGTCCGTTGTTTTTATGCCTTATTCAATCCCCAAATGATGCCAATGAAATAGTAACACTATTACTTTGTGTGGGGAAGAACCCAATGCTCCCAATAGAGCTGCCCCGACATTATTTTTTAAAAAATATAAACTTAGTACCAAAGGACAATTGAATAGAAAAAGCTTCAGGGATAACTAAAAACCCATGCCCCATTTTTGATCTAAAAGAGGCGCCTCTACATGATTACTTATTAAATATAATTTGTTATAAGCTATTATCAGCATTATGAGGATGAAGTCCTGCTCAAACGTTTGCAATGACTTGTCAACGTTAATAAATAAACGCAGCCGTAAATATAGTCAACTTCCTTTTGATGTTGACCAGCATGTTACCTGAAAACAAATTTACTTCATATAAACCAAAATGTAGGGATGTGTGGCCGTGGCTAAAGTCCACAAGGCAGCTTCCTTTTCAATTGATGAATCATCAACAAGCACAGGAAGGACTGATTACATCTACAAAAAATGATGAACATGCTACAAACATTGTATAACGTTCTAAACAGACCATGCTTTGCGACGCAGGTAGTAAAATTATAATACAAATAATATTATATAGTTATAAGTATCACGGATATGGAATATTTTTTGGTATGTACTTTGCGAATAAGGTTAACGGTTTTATTGTCATTTTACGTTGTTTAACCTCTTTTCTCGGGAGACTTAAATCCCAAAAGGGCAAGCTGTTAAGCATTAAAGCTATCAACTAATATTTAATAGATGAAATAAGGGAGGAAAAAACCATGTCCGAAATCACAGGGACCGACGGGAACAACAAGATCACTACAGGCAGCGGCAACGATACAATCTACGCATTAGCAGGCAATGACATAATCAACTCAGGATCGGGAAATGACACCATCGATGCCGGTGCAGGCAACGATGTGATCAATGCAGGATCAGGAAACGATACGGTTTCTGCCGGCACAGGCAACGATATTATTGACGGCGGATCAGGGAACGATACCATTTATGCGGGCGATGGGAATGACATTATCGACGGCGGTACGGGAAACGATATCATCGATGCTGGCGCCGGGAATGATCTTATCGATGCCGGATCAGGAAGTGACATCGTTGATGCCGGTTCCGGCAACGACACCATTATTATGGATGTCGATAATCAACAGGATTACGTCGATGGGGGTCTCGGAGTCGATACAGTCGATTACTCTGCATACAAATCCAACTTGGAAGTGACCCTGAATGACGAGGCGACGGCTATTGTCTATGGATCGGGCAGCACGACCACGAACTCGGATATCATTTTAAATGTTGAGAACTTTATCAGCGGTTCCGGTAACGATAAAATTACCGGCAACAGCAGCGACAATATGATCGATGGTGGTTCCGGCAACGATATTATTTCCGGTGGCGCCGGCAATGACAAACTCTATGGCGGACATGGTTACGATTGGATCGACGGCGGTGAGGGAAACGACTGGATCAGCGGCGGCAGTGGCGGGGATCAACTTTTCGGTGGAGCCGGCAACGATACGGTGCTTGGATCGAGCGGAAACGATACGATCCGCGGTGGGTCGGGTGATGATGTGATCGGAAAAAATGACGAATCTCGTCATTGGTGCAGTAACGAAAGCGGAAACGACGTCATTTACGGCGATGGTCGGGAGAGTATGTACGATATCAATACTCTTGCGGCGGTAGCGGGCAGCGATACCATTTACGGCGGCAGCGGCAGCGATACCATCTATGGAGATAATGGCAACAATCTCAGTGGCAGTGATGCCGGTGGCAACGACGTCATTTATGCCGGAAACGGCACCGATAAGGTTTACGGCGAAGGCGGCGACGATACCATTTACGGTGAGAATGGCAATGACATTCTCGATGGCGGAGCGGGAAACGATGTTATCAATGGTGGTGAGGGTCGTGACGTGGTGTTTGGCGGTGCGGGCGACGATACCATCAAAGGTGCCGACAGCCAGGATCTGCTTTTTGGCGGGTCGGGTAACGATGTCATCGGCAGCAATGACACCTCACGGCACTGCGACGGCGGAGAGAACGGGAGCGATACGATCTATGGAGACGGCAGGGAATCTTATAGTTCCTACGCCACGGCAACGGTGCTGGGCAATGACACGATTTACGCCGGCAGGGGCAGTGACATCATCTTCGGCGATAACGGAGATAATCTTAACGGTAGCGGTATCGGAGGGGATGACACCATCTATGCCGGAAACGGCAATGATAAGGTTTATGGTGAAGGAGGAAACGACCAGCTTTTCGGCGAAAAGGGATATGACACAATATCCGGAGGCGCCGGTAACGACATTATTACCGGTGGCCTCGACGCGGATAAACTGACCGGTGGTGCCGGGCACGACACGTTCGCTTTCAGCGCTGCCGTTACCGAGTTTGATCACGATGATCATCATCATCATCATCATTGTCATCATGAAGGCTATGATCACGATCACCTGGTCAATTGGTCAGACTCCACCGTCTGGGCCATGGACACAGTCACCGACTTTCAGGGCATCCACGATCCCGGTTCGACCGAAAACACGGACAAGCTCGATTTGCATCAACTTTTGGGCGACACGGTTGATCTGACATGGAGTGGAACAACGCCTACCCCCAATGGTGTATGGTTTACGAAGGGGACCGACTACTGCGGCAATCAGGTAACTTATGTTTACGCCGATATTACAGGCAACCCAGACTATCCTGAATTAGCAATAAAATTGATGGGATGGCATGATCTGACCAACAATGATTTTATCGGGGTAACGAACGCCAGTGTCACAATCGATCCATCCGATATTGCAGGCGCTGCAACGGAAATCGCGGATAATGCTTCGGGCGAGAATATAAATGATCATTCGGCGGCAGGTACCATCAACTTTACCGATACCGACTTCGGCAGTGTGCATACCGCAACAGTTACACCACAGGTAAGCGGTTATGTCGGTTCATTTACGCTTGGCGCGCTGGATGATGTAAATACCAATGTCGGCTGGTCTTTCAACGTGAATGATAGCGCGCTAGATTCTCTGGCGGCAGATGAGCAGTTGATTCAAAAATATGATGTAACGATTGATGATGGTGCGGGCGGTGCTGCGATTCAGACTGTGACGATCACGATTCAGGGGACGAACGACGGCGTGACGATTACCAGCGGTGTCCAGGCGGGTACGGTGACGGAAGACGCAGCCGACACGGCGAGTTTGACCGACACGTTGAGCGTGGCGGGTACGGTGGCCTTCGACGATGTCGATCTGACGGATGGTCACACGGCGAGTTTTGCGCAGACTTCCGGCACCACGACTCTGGGGACGTTTGCTTTGGGTAGTGTGAACGACGACGGGACGTCAGCGGGTTCTGTTGGTTGGACCTACAATTTGAACAACAGCGCGGCTCAGTACCTGGCGGCGGATGAGAGCGTAACCGAGGTTTATACGGTCACGGTGACGGACGATTTTGGGGCGACGGCGAGCCAGTTGGTGACGATTACGATCACGGGTACGAACGATGCTCCGGTGATCACGACGGCGGTAGGCGGCAATGAGGATACGGCAGTCGAGGCGGGTGTTGTTCCCGGTGATGCGGATGCGAGTGGCATCCTGAGTTCCTCTGATGTCGACACAGACGCCACGGCGACCTGGAGCGGAGACGCGACCGGCACTTACGGCAGCTTTGCCATCAACGCGGCGACGGGAGCGTGGACCTACACGTTGAACAACGCCGATTCAGACACGGATGCTCTCAAAGAGGGTGCGATCGTGACCGATACGTTCCTGGCGACGGTGACGGACGATTTTGGGGCGACGGCGAGCCAGTTGGTGACGATTACGATCACGGGTACGAACGATGCTCCGGTGGTGAGTGGAAATATTGACATTGCACCGATTGCAGAGGACAGCGGTGCACGGATCATCACTCAGGCGGAACTGCTAGCGAACGCATCTGATGTGGATAATGGTGCATCTTTGACAGCTGCAAACTTGACGATTGTGTCAGGAAATGGAGTGCTGGTCGATAATCTAGATGGAACCTGGACCTATACACCAGTATCGAACGACGATACTTCGGTGAGCTTCAGTTACACCGTGAGCGATGGCATTGCTGCACCGGTTACCGCAAGCGCGTCATTAGATATCACGCCGGTGAACGATGCACCGGAGCTTATGCTGCACTCAACAGTTAACGTAAGCCACAGTGTTGGCGATAATTTTCAAAACATTGCCTACAACAACAACACCGGCGACACAAACTGGTCGACAAACTGGACAGAAACAGGCGACGACGGGGATGCCGCCATTAATGGGTATGAATTATTAGGATTTTTCATCACTCCTGATGATGTTGGCATTACTGCTGACCCAGCACCAAACATGAGTTTGCGGTTAAGTGATTTTAGTGATGCATGGTTTAATTCTGACGGCGATGAAACTGACGTCGCAATTCAACGTACTGTCGACCTTTCCGGGGCCACCTCGGCGACTTTAAGTTTCGATTATCGCAGTGTGCTGAGTGAATCTGACGATGATGTATACATCCAAATATCGACGGATGGGACAAACTTTACAACACTCCTGAACCTTGACAGCAGCAACGATAATTCCACCTATCAGACAGCAAGTTACGACATCTCAGCCTATATATCGTCAAATACGACCATCAGGTTCGTAGCAACTGGGACAATGGAAGAGGCTGACCTAGCGTTTATCGACAACATCAACATCGCCTATACCGTGCCGACGGTTCCAACTTATATTGAAAAGGGTGATGCCATCGTGCTGGACGGTGCAGCGACCATCAGTGACATTGAACTCGACACGGCGAACAGTTACGCCGGTGCGACCTTGACGCTTGGCCGGCAGGGCGGTGCAGTTTCGACCGATGTGTTTGGCGGAACAGGGGCACTTGCCTTAAGTGGCGGTGATGTAATCTATGGTGGAAACACTGTGGGAGCGTACAACCAGACAAATGGAACGCTCACGATCACGTTCAATGCCAATGCGACCACTGCGGTGGCAGATGGTGTGCTGCAATCTCTCACCTACGCCAGCACCAGCGATGCCCCGTCGGCGACTGCGGAGATTGTCTATACCTTTAGCGACGGCAATGTTGGTGCCCAGGGTACCGGCGGTGCTCTTTCGGCGACAGGCAGCATTACGGTCAATATCACAGCGATAAATGATGCACCGGTGATTACCAGCAATGGCGGCGGAGACACGGCGGTTGTGAATGTTGCCGAGAATTCGACGTCAGTGACCGCAGTAACAGCTATCGATCCCGATCTGACGACGCCGACCTATGCGATCGTTGGCGGTGCGGATGCTGCGAAGTTCCATATCGACAGCGCAACAGGTGTGCTGACATTTGTGTCGGCGCCCAACTTTGAGTCACCGACCGACAGTGGCACAAACAACGTCTACGATGTCATTGTGCAGGCCACCGATGGTTCACTCATCGATACGCAGTCCATCGCAGTAACGGTGACGGATGTGAATGATGCGCCGGTACTTAGTCTTATAAAAAATGTCCGAGACGAATTTAATAGCGCATCGTACAGTAATAATGACGGCAGTTCAAATTGGGCGACCAACTGGACGGAAAGCGGAGAAACCACCAATGCGAGTAGTGGGGACATCCAAGTGACCACAGAGTCGTCAAATCTGCTATTGCGTTTTGGTGACAACACTGGAGATGGTACTGACGATTCGATTCAGCGTTCAGTCAATCTTAGCGGTGCGGACTCTGCTACACTTAGTTTTGATTACAAACGTGTTGCTCTGGATAGCTCAAGCGACCAAATCCGCGTACAAATTGCAAGCGATGGAGTGAACTTTACAACGATTGAGACGATCCAGGGTGCCGCCAACGATTCAGACTACCTCACGTTCACTGCGGATATTTCTTCTTACATCTCTGCAACGACTGTTTTGCGGATCATTGCTGATGGCGATCTCGATTCTGGCGATTATGTCTATATCGACAATGTCAACATCGCCTACACCGTAACGCCAACGCTGGCGGCGGTGGATGAGGACGCCGGTGCGCCGGTTGGTGCAGTCGGGACGCTGGTTTCGAGTCTGGTCGATCTCAACCCGCCCGCAACCGGTAACAACAACGTAAGCGATGTTGACGCTGGTGCCGTAACGGGCATTGCGGTTACCGCTGCCGATGCGGCCAACGGAACCTGGTTCTATTCGCTCGACGGTGGCGCAAACTGGATCGCGCTGGGTACGCCCGCAGATGGATCGGCCAGGCTTTTGGCGGCAGACGCGAACACCCGGCTCTACTTCCAGCCCAACGCCGACTATGACGGCAGTGCCAGCATCACCTTCCGGGCTTGGGATCAGACAAGCGGCGCCAACGGTGACCTGGCAGATACGACGGTGAACGGCGGTAGCACGGCGTTTTCGACAGCTACGGCCACGGCGACAGCAGATGTAACAGCAGTAAACGATGCACCGGTCATTACGTCCGATGGCGGTGGTGTCTCGGCCGCGCTTAGCATTGCTGAAAATTCAATGCTCGTGACCGACGTCAATGCAAGCGATATCGACAACCCGACGCTTACCTATTCAATTGCAGGCGGCGCCGATGCGGCGAAATTCAGCATCGACAGCGCGACAGGTGTGCTGACGTTTAAAACAGCGCCCAACTTTGAGTCGCCGACTGACAGCGATGCAAACAACATCTATGATGTGACCGTGCAGGCTTCGGATGGCATTCTAACCGATACACAGAACATCGCGGTCACAGTGACGAATGATCCGACGGAAGTGCCGACGGCAACCGTTAACATCACAGCCATTGTCTCAGACAGCGGCATTTCTTCGACAGACTTCATCACGAATGATACGTCGCTGACCGTATCCGGTACGAACACCGCGTTGGGGGCCGGAGAAAAGATCCAGGTCAGCAGTGACGGTTTGACCTGGGCGGATGTTGTGCAAAACACCGCCACGACGTGGAGTTACGCCGATCCGACAGACCATTCGTCCAGCTTTACCTATCAGAGCCGGGTGATTAACGCGGATAATAATGTGGGCAATATAGACAGTCAGGTGGTTACGATCGATACAGCGGCACCAACGGCCACGGTGGACATTACGGCCATTGCCAATGACACCGGTGTCTCCTCAACCGACTTCATTACAAGCGATACATTACTGACGGTGTCAGGGACCAATACGGCGCTTGGCAGCGGTGAGAAGATCCAGATCAGCGGCAACGGCGGCAGCACCTGGTCGGATGTGACCCAGAACACGGGTACCACCTGGAGCTTTGTCGATGTGACGACGCATAACACGAGCTTCACTTACCAGGTACGGGTGGTAGATACAGCCGGCAACATTGGCAATACCGACAGCCAGGCAATTACGATCGATACGTCTGCTGCGGCACCGGGCGCGCCGGATCTGATCGCAGCATCAGACTCCGGTTCGTCGAGTACCGACAACATCACCAGCGACAATACGCCAACCGTCACCGGCAGTGGAGCCGAAAGTGGTGCTACAGTCACACTCTATGAAGGCGCGATCGTGTTGGGCATGACCACGGCCGATGGTTCCGGAAACTGGACGATCACAAGTTCCACACTTGGCAGCGGCACACACACGCTGACGGCAAAGCAGACTGACATTGCGGGCAATACCAGTGCGGCCTCGGCTGGCTTGGCGGTGACCATTGATACTACAGCGACAGTGCCGGCGATCACTTCAATTGCTACCGATAGTGGTGCCATTGGTGACCATATCACGAATGATACCAGTCTAACGATCAGTGGTACGGCGGAAGCCAACAGCACAGTTACGGTGTATCGAGACGGCGTATCGATCGGAACGGCGACGGCAAACGGCAGCGGAGCTTGGAGTATAGCGGACGGCACGCCGCTGTCGAATGGCAATACCTATCAATATTCGGCAATGGCGACAGATTTGGCGGGGAATACAAGCGGGGCTTCTGCGAATTACGCAGTGACCGTTGACACAACCGCGCCGTCAGCGCCGAGTGCTCCGGATTTGATGTCGTCGTCCGACTCCGGTTCATCGAATACTGACAACATCACCAACGACAATACGCCAACGGTTACCGGCAGCGGAGCCGAGGCAGGTGCCACAGTCACGTTATACGATACCAATGGCACCACCGTGTTGGGTACGACAACAGCGGATGGTTCCGGCAACTGGACGATTACCAGTTCTACACTGAGCAACGGTACTCACACACTGACGGCAAAGGTAACCGATGCCGCGGGCAACGCGAGTGCGGCTTCCGGAGGCTTGGCGGTGACGATAGACACCTCGGCTCCAACGGTGACGGTGACGTCGAATCCTTCCTCTGTGGGATACCATCAGACCTCGACTATCACCTATCAGTTTAGCGAGGCAGTGGTCAACTTTGATGAATCTGATACTACGGTTTATAGAGGTACTTTGAGCAACTTTACACCGGTCGACGGCGATACGTATACTGAAAGTTTCTATAGCACAAGTTTTCTTAGCTCATCTGTTAGCGTTACATCTAACAGTTATAGTGATCTAGCCGGAAATCTTGGTTCTGGTGGCAGTGTTGGAAATCTTCCTGCAGGCGTGGCTGGCGAGCCCATCAACCTGGCGCTGACCGATCCCACCGCGGATGAAAACGATCTGATCACGCTGACGATTACAGGTATGCCGTCGGATTGGGTGTTGAACAGCGGGACAAAACAGGCCGATGGGAGCTGGATCGTGGAGACAAACGATCCGGGCAGTCTGACGGTGACGACGCCGGCAGGATTTACCGGTGCGCTGGTGCTCAATGTAGCCCAGAGCTGGACAAACGCCGACGGCACAACAGGCAGCGCCGTCATTCTCGACAACGTCGAAGCCTTCGCGCCTAGCTCGCCGATCTTTGCTGTGTCGGCGGACGACCATCTGACCGGTTCGAGCGGAGATGATCTGTTCGTCTTTGCTCAGCCGATTGCAAACGATGTGATTCACAATTTCGACGCAGTGGCGGACAAGATCGACCTGATCGGTTTCACCGGTATCAACGGTTTTGCCGACCTGACTATTGCCAACGACGGCAACGGCAACGCCGTGATCACCCTGGCGAGCGGTTCGACGATTACGGTCCTGGGCATCGATGCCGCAGCGCTGACCGCAAACAACTTCGCGTTCAATGCGGAGCCGGTCACGGTCAACGCAGATCAAATGACGATCGGTGACGGGGCCATCCTGCCTCTGGGCGGGACGATCGAAAACAGCGGGACGATCCAACTCAACTCGACGGGCAATGAAACTGATCTTGAGATCCTCTACCAGGGTGCGAAACTCCAGGGGGGCGGACAAGTTCTGCTCTCCGACAGTGACCGGAACGTGATCTTCGGTGGCAGCGCCGACACGGTGCTGACCAATGTGGACAACACAATTTCGGGCGCCGGGCAATTGGGCGCCGGGCAGATGACGCTGGTCAATGAAGGCCTGATTCTCGCCAGCGGCATCAATTCTCTCGTGATCGATACGGGAAGCAATGTCATTACGAACGCCGGCACTCTGGAAGCCACCGGAGACGGCGGTCTGATTGTCGAAAGCGCTGTCAACAATGCCGGCCATCTGTGGGCCAACGGCGGCGACATTACTTTCAACGGTGATGTCACCGGTGCCGGAGATGCGACGATCAGCGGAGCGGCAACTCTCAAATTCGGCGGCGCCTCTGCGGCCGATACCAACTTTGCGGACGGCGGGGATGGCATCCTGAGTCTGGAACAATCGTCCGGTTTCACCGGCGTGGTTTCCGGGTTCAATGAAGGCGATGCCATCGATCTTGGGGACGTCGCATTCGGCAACGGTACGGGTACGACGATCCGCTACGCGGACAATGGCACGGGAACGGCAGGCACGCTCATCGTAAGTGATGGAATCCATACAGCCAATATCGCGATACAGGGCCAGTACACGACTGCCGGTTTTGAAGGCACTTACGATGCGGATAACGGCACAGCCGTGGCCTATAACAGCGTCCATGCTGGCGGCAATTACGATCAACTGGTGCTCGGTGGGACGGGTAATGACGTCCTGACCGGAGACAGTTGGAGTGACCTGCTGGTCGGCGGCGAAGGGAACGATATCCTCGTCGGCGGACTTGGCAACGACACATTGAACGGCGGCGGCGGAGCGGATACATTCGTCCTCAGCCAGACCGGTACGGCGAACGCGGATCACATCGTCGATTACAATGCATTGGCCGGCGACAAGCTCGATCTCTCCGACATGCTCGATTTCAGCACCGGAGATGATGTGCTCGACTTTATCAAGCTGACGCAGGACGGCGACAACACCACAGTCCAGGTGGATGTCGATGGCGCAGCGAACGGTGCAAACTTTGTCGATGTCTGCACCCTCGACAACTATGGCGCTTCGGGTACGGATCAGGTGGCGGTGTTGATCGACGGCGTGGATCACAACCTAGCTATTTAACTTTGTATTTGCTGTTTGGCTGTTTTGACAGGCGGCATATGCTCCAACATGACGGCCGTGGGAGATGGAATGGAAATTCTTCCACGGCCGTTTTGCATGATTGCTGTCGCTGTTGCCGGTGTGACGGAAATTTTCTTTGAAGTTGACAAAAGCGATGCGTTCACGATAACTGGTCGTAAGGATTCGGGTCCGGTTTTCGGGACGTGGCGCCGTGCTCGATAGGCATAATCGTAATTTCAATTTCTTTATTATACTCTGAAGAAATCTTCAGTATATTTAATGGGATACGGATATCTCGCATTTGCTCGAAATGACATTCTTACGATTTTGTTGCATTATTATTAATGTTAGTGCGAGCGGCAAGAAAGAGGTAATTTGGCAGAAAATCCGAAGAAATACTACGCAGTGGCCAGGGGAAAGAGACCGGGCATTTATAAGACCTGGTTCGGGCCGACGGGTGCCGAGGTCCAGATCCGGGGTTTCGCCGGTGCGAAATACAAGGGTTTTGCCACCCGTGAAGAGGCGGAGCAGTGGCTGAACGATCCAACGATTGCTGCTTCGATTTCAACAACTAAAGCACCAATTGCATCAAATGCAACTATCGAAACAAGTGTCCCGTCACCCGGACAGATCCTCATGTACACCGACGGGGGCTGTCGGGGCAATCCCGGTCCGGGTGGTTACTGTGCGATTATCGACGATGGGGAAAAGCGGACGGAACTGTTCCGGGGTTACCGCCTGACGACGAACAACCGTATGGAACTCATGGCCTGCATCGCCGGTCTGGAGTCGTTGAAAAAATCATCGGACATTGTACTCCACAGCGATTCCCGCTATGTCGTGGATGGGATGACCAAGGGTTGGGCTCGGAGATGGCGGAGCCGCAACTGGATGCGGACCAAGACGGAGGCCGCCGAAAACGCCGACCTGTGGTCCCGTCTCCTTGAGTTGTGCGACCGCCACCGGGTGACGTTCGTCTGGGTTCGGGGACACGCCGGACACCCGGAGAACGAGCGCTGTGACCAACTGGCCACGGGCGCCGCGGACGGGAAAGATTTGGCGGAGGACCGTCCCTACATCGAAGGCCGCACGAAGTTGTCTCCCGACTTGCTTGGATGATCACACCATTTCGATTTATAGCGTGTGTCATTCCGGCGAAGAGAATGTGTCTTGTTACCCAATTTACGCTTGAGGTCATTCTGAACAAAGTTAAAAATCTAATAATCACGGCATTTTGAGAGATAGAGATCCTTCGGCTACCACCTCAGGATGACATGCCGGCACCGCCTCCAGGTCCGGCATGATACGTTTTCTGTTGTGTTGGATACTCCGATGTCACCCCGGGCGCCGACCCGGGGTTCATTGGCAGTGCGTGGTGCTGCCTATGCATTCGTAACAAAAACAGGTATTTACAATGGCTTTGATCGCTTTAAAAGATATCAGCTTCGGTTTCGGCGGCCCCCTGCTGCTGGAACAGATCAACCTGCAGATTGAGCGGGGCGAGCGCATCTGTCTCGTGGGCCGCAACGGTACTGGGAAATCCACCCTGCTGAAAATCTTAAATGGCGATCTGATCCCGGACAGCGGCACCCTCAGCAGAGCACAGGGTGTCAAAACAGCCTTTCTCCCCCAGGAGGTGCCCGCCGACCTGACGGGCAGCATCTACGATGTCGTGGCCGGTGGTGTGCCCCACCATGCGAACCTGCTCCGCGAATATCAGCGCTTTACTTCCTCGCCTGAAGCGTCCTACAATGAGGCCGCCCTGGAACGGATCAACCACCTCCAGTTTGACCTGGAGGCAGCGGGCGCCTGGGCGTTCCATCACCAGATCCGGATGGTCATCTCCCGGATGGACCTCGACCCCGACGCCGACTGCGCTGTCCTGTCTGCCGGTATGCGGCGGCGTGTGCTGATGGCCCAGGCTCTGGTTACAGACCCGGATATCCTGTTTCTCGACGAGCCGACCAACCATCTCGACATCGACGCCATTCTCTGGATGGAGCAGTTTCTTCTGCGCTCTGTCAAGACTATGGTTTTCGTCACCCACGACCGGGCGTTTCTGAAACAGCTCGCCACCCGGATCGTGGAAATCGACCGGGGCAGCCTGATCTCTTTTCCTGGAAACTATGACCGGTACCTTAGCCGGAAAGAAGAGCTGCTGGAAAATGAAGAGAACCGAAACGCCGAATTCGATAAGGTCGTGCAGAGGGAAGAAACGTGGCTGCGGCAGGGTGTCAAGGCCAGAAGGACCCGGAACGAAGGCCGCGTCCGGGCACTGTTGGCGATGCGCGATGAAGTCGCCAGGCGTCGCGACCGGGCTGGCAATGTCCGCCTCCTGCAACAGGAAGCGGAACGATCGGGCAGAATGGTGATCGAAGTTAAGAACCTGGATTATGCCTATGAGAACCTGCCGATCATCCGGGATTTTACGTTCACCCTCATGCGGGGAGACAAGGTGGGCATTATCGGTCCGAACGGCTGTGGCAAGACGACCCTCCTGCGCCTTTTGCTGAAAGAACTCGAACCGCAGACAGGATCGATCCGCCACGGCGTCCGCCTGGAGGTGGCCTATTTCGACCAACTGCGGGCGCAGCTCGACGAAACGAAGACTCTCCAGGAAAATGTGGTCGAAAAAGGGGATACGGTGACGGTTAACGGCAAGCCCCGGCACATCATCGCCTATCTGCAGGATTTTCTTTTTACCCCGACTCAAGCGCGCGCCCCCATCACGGCCCTGTCCGGGGGGGAGCGGAACCGGCTCCTGCTGGCAAAACTCTTCACCCGTCCTTCCAATGTGCTGGTCCTCGACGAACCGACCAACGACCTGGATGTGGAAACCCTGGAACTTTTGGAAGCCATGCTGGTCGATTACCAGGGCACGATCCTGCTCGTCAGCCATGACCGTACCTTCCTGGATAATGTGGCGACGGCCACCCTGGTTTTCGAAGGTCAGGGCAGGGTGCAGGAATATGTCGGCGGTTATGAGGACTGGATGAAGCAGCGGGCGCCGGAGAAGGAGGCGGCGCCGGAAAAGCCGAAGAAGGAGAAACCCCAAAGCGCTGCGACCGGTCCCCGGAAGCTGACCTTCAAGGAGCAGCGTGAACTGGAAGCCCTGCCGGGCCTGATCGAAGCCCTGGAAATCGAAAAGCAGGACCTCTTTTCCTCCCTGTCCGACCCCGAATTGTACAAAACCGCCGGTCAGGACGTGGCCCGTCTGCAAACCCGCCTGGACGAACTGGAAGCGGAACTGGAAGTAGCCTATAACCGGTGGGAATTGCTGGAAGATATTGTTCTGCAGGCAAAGGGATGAATGATGTATCCCGTTCTGGGAACCCGCGGCATTCCTTTTTCAAAACTTACTCCGGATTTTCTCGAAATGATCCCCCTTGACAATAGAACGAACGTTCTATAATAATGTCACCATGAAAACGGAAAAAGTCGTTATAACGTCAACTCACGGTCGTTATTTGCCGGTGGTGGGTCATATCATGGCCGGATTTCCCACGCCGGCCGAGGAGGAGCTGCAAGATCTTCTTTCTCTCGATGAATATCTGATCCCGCGGCCGAAATCTTCTTTCATGGTCAGGGTAAGCGGCGACTCTATGACCGAGGCCGGAATCTTACCCGGAGATCTGGTGATTGTGGAAAAGGGGAGGAATCCCAAAACGGGCGATATCGTCATTGCCGAGATGGATGGGGAATGGACCATGAGGTACTTTCGCAAAGAGGGGAAAAACATCATTCTGGACGCCGCGAATTCCCGGCATGCTCCAAGCCACCCTCAGATTGAACTCCGCCTCGCAGGGATTGTGACCGCCGTCATCCGTAAGTATCATCAGTAAGCGGCAGCACGATGAA
>CAZBQX010000008.1:28117-52367 GCA_964494155.1 uncultured Syntrophales bacterium | reverse complement strand
TTCCGGGGCACTGTACATTTTGAGCGGTTCTTTGTCAACACGAAATCGGGTTGACAGCCGCCCTCTTCTGCGGGGTCCCTACTTTGCCGGTACGGGCTGAGGCGTCGCGGCGGCAGGTGCGGCGGGCGCAACCGGCGCAGCGGACGGGGCCGGCGGCAAGGTTTGCTTCGGAACGGTCTGCTCTGCGGCCTTCGGGGGCGTATAACCCTTAACCACAGACGAAGTCTTGCCGGAACTGAAATAGGACAAGGACAGAGTCGTCAGCATGAAGATGATCGCAACAACCGTGGTCATTTTCCCCAAAAACGTTCCGGCGCCGGTTGAACCGAAAATGGTCTGGCTGGCGCCGCCGAAAGCTGCGCCCATGCTGGCGCCACGTCCTGCCTGGAGGAGCACCACCAGAATCAGGATGAAGCAGACAATCACGTGCAGAACAATCAACAAAGGTCTCATCGTTTCAATACCCCTTTTTCAATCTTTTTTATCGTACATCACCATGCGTGCAAAGGAATCGAAATCCAGGCTGGCCCCACCGATCAGGCCCCCGTCTACATTCGGCTGCGCCATCAGTTCGGCCATATTGTCCGGTTTGACGCTCCCACCGTAAAGAATTGCCAACGCATCCGCCGCGTCTTTGCTATAAAGCCGACCCATCAGACTCCGGATGAACGCATGAACCTCCTCCGCCTGGCCGGGCGTCGCCGTTTTGCCCGTACCGATCGCCCAGACGGGCTCATAGGCGATCACGAGATGCCTTATATCATCGATCCGGAGCGCCTTCAACCCTTCTTTGACCTGCCTTTCCACCACCGCGGAGGTCAATCCCGCTTCCCGCTCCTGCAGCGTTTCGCCGATGCAGAAGATCACCTTCAAACCGCATCCCAAAGCGGCCACGATTTTCCGGCCGATCAGGGCGTCGTCTTCCCCGAAGAGGGTCCGTCGTTCCGAGTGGCCGATAATCACGTAATCGCAACCGGCCTCGGCGATCATGGCCGCCGATACTTCCCCGGTGAAGGCCCCCTGGGGCGCCTCGTGCAGATTCTGGGCGGCGGCATGAATCCCCGTTCCCCGTAGCACCTCCGCTACTGCCGACAGCGCCGTAAAGGGCGGCGCGACAAGAACATCCCGGTCGGCGCAACAAGGCGCCATTTCCTTTAACTGCCGGGCAAAAGCCACGGCTTCGGCAACAGTTTTGTGCATTTTCCAGTTGCCGGCAATAAATGGTCTTCTCATAAAAAACACCATCCTATTCAATGTGGTCATACCGGCGAAGAGACTTTGACGTGACGTCATTCTGAGCGCCAGCCGAAGAATCTTTTTCTTTCAACATACCGAAATGATAAGATTCTCTACGCAGTTCATCCTTGAGCGAAACGAAGGATTCAGAATGAACATGAGACATAAATAACGCATTATGCACAGTCTCAAAACCGGTATCCAGAGTATTTCGATATTTTTCCTGGATTCCGTCTTGCGACGGAATGACGTAAAAAGTTTTCCCCCTCTCAAGCCGAAAGGGCCCAAAAAACGATGGCATGACAGCGCGGGCGCCGCATCCGCCCCCTACCTGCTGTAGTGGACCCCTACCCGGTCGCAATCCTGAAAGATGACGCACCGGCTGCACAGGGGCGATACGGGACGGCAGATCGTCCGGCCAAAGGCCACCAGCAAGGTGTTGTACCGGATCCAGTACACCCGGGGCAACTTCGCCCGCAGGGCAAATTCCGTTTCATCGGGAGTACGGGTCGCCACGTATCCCAGGCGGTTGGAAATACGATGCACGTGGGTGTCCACGCAGATCCCGTCTTTCCCGTAGCCGAGAGTCACAACCAGATTCGCCGTCTTCCTCCCCACCCCCTTCAACGTGAGCAGATCTTCGATCGTATCGGGTACCCGGGATTGAAAACGCGCAATCAGGTCGCGGCAAACTTCAATAATCGCCCTGGCCTTGTTCCGGTAAAAGCCGACGGGATAGATGGCCTTTTCAATCACCGTTTCCGGCAGCGCCGCCATCGTTTCCGGAGAATCCGCCAACAAAAACAAACGTTTCGACGCCTCTTCCGTCACCTCGTCTTTGGTGCGCAGGCTCAAAAGCGTCGAAATCAGAATGGTAAACGGCCCCCTTTGATCGTCGGCGTACTGGGTGACAATGGGAACCTCCCATGTCCCGGCCGCTTCCTCCAGCCGGGCGATGACCGGCTCTATTCTGTCATCCTTCATAAAACGAATCGCCGGCAGCGCCCGACAGGCCCGATCGGTTAATTGTAACCTTCCTCGTAGGCCAGCATATCCAGATGCAGGGTGGCGATATCTTCCACATCAAGGTTGGCCTCCTGTTTCGTCTCCCGAAAATCAATGATCTTGATATAGCGTTTACATTCGTTGCAGACGTCGACGCGGTACCGCTCATCCCCCTCCACGGTAAAAAACGCCAGGGACTGCTGCTCCTCGTTACCACAGAAGGGACACTTGATCCGGACAAAGCTCCATTCGTAGCCGCACTGATTGCAGAACAGGTAACGCCGCCCTTCCTCTTCCTTGAGTTCGCCGATTTTCGGTTCCTTGCCGCAAATGGGGCAGTAACCTTCCGACCAATCCGAACCGGCCACGATTGCCCCGTATTTTTCAGCAATCAATTCCAGATCAGGCCGCAAACTCTCTTCGAGGAAGAGCTCAATCAGATCAAAGGACTCTTCCAAATCTTCCGCTTCCTTGGTTTCATCCGGCGACGCGTTGCCGGCATCCTGGGCTTCGACCACATGGTTTTCGTCATCGTGGTCTTCGCATTCCGCGCAACCCTCGACAGTATCCCGGATCATGTCTTCGTACACAATCGTCCCGTCTTCCAGATCCTTGAGCAGATCCCGGGCGTCTTCGGGCATGCGCTTTTCCGCAATCGCCAGCAGGGAAAGGAAATACTGCTTGGGCCCTGCCAGATCGTACTTGCCCTCGGCCAGATCCACCAGCGGAAGCCCGCCCTTTAGTTTCTGGGGAATGAGTGCTTCATTCACGGAGAAAACCGCAGGGTGCGCCTTTTTTTTGTATGCCTCCCGCAGAATGAGAATTTCTTCCAGAATATCGAGAAGGTCAATGTAGTGCGGGTTGACCGTTTTGTAATTCTCTATGGTTTTTAATGTTTCGTTCAGTTGTTTTGCCATCGGCAGAGTGCTCCTTGTTTCATTTGCTGAATCCTGTTTCCGGAACATCGCAGCCGTCCGTTCAAACAGTCGCGTCTCTATATCCGCTTTTATTCCCGACTTCAAGTATTATTTGAATTTACAAACGGTTGCGTTGTCGGAGACCTCATGCTTATCACCCTTTTCCGGCTGTTTTTGTAAGAACCGGCAACAAAACGAGGCTGTCAATGTGACGGGGGGAAAGCTAACCCTGCGCGGCCATTCTCCTTTACCCGCCGGGCGATCTGTGATACCTTCTCGCCACGATAACTTGTCACAAATCAAAGGAACTGATGGAATCAAGTACAGATACCCGTCATCGCCGGCGGCGCCGACGTCGCCCTCACCCGACACCGACCCCGCATCCGCAACCGGAGGCCGAAAGGCCGGAAAGACCGCATCGCAAAAAAGAGGGCTGGCATCATCACCGGATGAAACCGGAGATTGACCCTCTCCTGCACAATATTTTCAAAAAAATCGGGAAACCCGCCCAGGCCGATTTTGTGCCCGACAGTTTCCAACTGGAGGCCATCGAAGCCGTCGAGAACGCCGACTGCCTGGTCACCGCCCCCACGGGTTCCGGCAAGACCTGGATCGCCCAGCAAGCCATCCTCGCTGTCTTCAACCGAGGCGGCCGCTGCTGGTACGCCTCGCCCCTCAAGGCACTCAGCAACTCAAAGTGGGTTGAGTTCAGCGCCTGTTTTGACGGGGCAAACGTGGGCATTGTGACAGGCGACACCAAGGAAAACACCAACGCCCCCATCATCGTCGGCACGACGGAAATTCTCCGGAACCAGCTTTACGATACGATGCACCGGGGCGAAGATTTCCCGTGCGATCTTGTGGTGATCGACGAGGCCCATTACCTGGGCGACGCCGACCGGGGAGTCGTCTGGGAAGAAATCATGATCTATCTTCCACCTCGGGTTAATCTGCTCCTGCTGTCGGCCACCATCGGCAACGACGATGAACTGGCGGGCTGGCTCTCCGGTCTGCGGGGAAAACCCTGCGTCGTCATCAAGGAGCGAAAAAGACCCGTTCCGCTCTATCCGCTTTTCCTCCACCCGTCGGGGCGGATCATGCCGTACCTGGACAACAAGAAACTCTTTCACGGCTTGAACGAATACATGGAACGGGCCGAGCAGGAACGGCGCCTGCGGTTCTTCAGCCCGCGCCTGGGTGAAATCATCCATGCCCTGGAGCAGTTCCACCTGACCCCGGCCATCTTTTTTCTGAAATCCCGGGCCGAGTGCGACGCCGCCCTGGCCCATTGCCATCCGGCGCCGCCGTCGTTTGGCGATCAGGACTTCGACGACGATCTGACGGATTTTCTGGAACGGTTCCCCTACTTACGCAACCACCGTCACCTGTCCTATCTCCAGCGCTGCCGTGTCGGCGCCCATCATGGGGGACAACTGCCGGCCTGGAAGTTCCTCGTGGAGACGATGATGAACAGGGGACACCTCCGGGCGATTTTCGCGACCTCCACCGTCGCCGCGGGGGTGAATTATCCGGCGCGGACAATCGTGCTGTTCAATTCCGACCGCTACAACGGCCATGAATTCAGTCCCATGAACGGCATCGATTTTCACCAGATGACGGGCCGGGCGGGCCGACGGGGCCAGGACAAGATCGGTTTCATGCTCGCCGTGCCGGGACGCTTCATGGACCTCCACCACATCCGGAAACTCCTGTTCAAACGACCGGAAGCCATCGAAAGCCAACTCAAGAGCGACTTTTCCATGATCCTGAACCTGCTTCTGTCCCAGACGACAGACGACATCCGGGTGATTTTTGAACGTTCCCTGGCCTCCTACCAGGAAGGTCCGGACGGCGGCGGCAAGGGAAGCCGCTGGGAGGATTTCCTCAAGCATCTGGCCTTTCTGAAACAGGAAAATTTCGTCGATGAAAACGACCGTCTGACGGAAAACGGCCTCTGGGCATCAAAACTGCGCCTCGACCAGCCCCTGCTGATCGCCGAATGTTTACGAAAGGGGTCCTTTCCCCGCCACGACGCGAAAATGCTCGCCGCCCTTGTCGCCACGTTTGTTTACGACGGGGATCAGGATATCAAACTGACCCGGAAGGTCACCCCCCGGAAACTGGCCCGGGGATTCAACCGCGTTAAACGGCATCTGGCCGACCTCATGGGACGGATGACGGAGGAAGGTTTTGCCGTGAGTCCCATGTATCTGTGGCCCGCCTGGGCCATTTACGCCTGGGCCCGGGGGATGGAATGGGAAGCCATCACCGCTCAGGTGGGGATTGCCGACGGCGATTTCGCCATGCTCATCACCCGGACAGGTGACAATCTCCGGCAGATCGCCTCCCTCAGGGAGTCCCATCCGGAGGTGGCGTCCCTCGCTTTTGAAGCCATGGACACCATTCTCCGGGAACCGGTCGTCTTTGAATAAAGAAAATCGCCGTCGAAATCATTTGTTTCTTGACTTCTTTTTCAACAATCATTATAAGCACCAATTCCATGTCGTTACTTTTCGGATGTGGATACTGACATGACTGTTTCCGTCCCCATCGTCTAGAGGCCTAGGACACCGGCCTTTCACGCCGGTAACCGGGGTTCGAATCCCCGCGGGGACGCCAATATTCAAAATGCGGTCCGGATGAATTCCGGTCCGCATTTTCTTTTTCCCCGTCATGCAGATTGCCCTCAGGTTTTTCGAAAATCGGTTTTGCATGGAGCCCGATCATCTCCTACCGCTTACACCCAGCCCGAACAAGCCTGAATGCAAGCATACGCTATAGTTGGAATAAAAATAGTCCGTTCCTGCATTTTCCACTTTGCGATACAGGGGCCTCTGTGCTACGTTTTTCACGGTTTTTCGATAATGCGCCAGGGAACAGGAAATGAAGCTGACTATCAGCCGGAAATTACTGCTCATTTATTTTTTCATGGCCTTGCTGACGGTCCTGTCGAGTACGTACGCCATTATCAGTCTCTACCGCATCAATCACCTCGCCTTCAACCTGGCAAACCGGGATTTTTCCCTCCTGAATGCCGCGAAGCAGATGACCGGCATCATTTTGGACCTGGAAGGAACGGAGAAGAAATACCTGATTCTCAAGGATCCGTCCATTGAAGCCATCTACTGGGAACGCCAGGCAGAACTGAAGGCCCTGATCGCCAAAACCCGTTCATCGACACAGGGCGATATTTCAACGCATCTGGATCGGATTGCCGCGCTCACCCGTCGCCACGGCGATCATTTCCGCCGGGAAGTGGATCTGATCAGGGAAAACCGCCTGGAAGAAGCGGTCGCCCCGTCCCGGGAAAAGAGCGATGCTTTGATGACCGACCTCACCCAGGCAGCCAGGAATCTCCAGAAAGCCGCCGAGGGGGACATAGATTCCCGCCTGGACCGCATCAATGCCGAGGGACAGAAATCCGCGCGGACAACCATGCTCCTCAGCACCTTCAGTCTGACCGCGGGACTTATCCTCGCGATTATGATCACCCTCAACATTTCCCGGCCCCTGGTCCAGTTGAAACGGGCAACCGGAGCCATCGCCGAAGGCCAGTTCGACTATCCCGTCAACATCGTCCGCCATGACGAAATCGGAAGTCTGGCCAAGGCCTTCCGGTCCATGAAGGAACGCCTGAAAATTCTCGAGGCCAAATTACGGGATGAAAGTCCTCTGACCGGACTTCCCGGCAACCGGGCCATCGAAGAGGCCATCGAAAGCCGTCTGCTGACTAAAAAACGCTTCTCCCTGTGTCACCTGGACCTTGACCATTTCAAACCCTTTGCCGATAAGTACGGATACGCCTGGGGCAGCGAAGTGATCAAGGAGGTCGCACACATCCTCCGGGAACAATGCAAAACCACAGAGGAGCCAAACGATTTCGTCGGTCATGTCGGCGGAGACGATTTCATTATTATCGCCGCGCCCGAACGGGCGGAAGAGATCTGTCGCGCCGTAACCAGGAATTTCGATGCGCGCATCGGCAGATTTTACAGTCAAAGCGACCGGGAAACCGGTTTTATCGTCGGAAAGGACCGCCAGGGCATTTTACGCAAATTCCCTCTGATTACCGTGACCATTGCCATTGTCACGGACGACGGCACCCTGTTTCCGAACTCCCTGGATATGGCGCGGAAAGCGGCGGAACTGAAGGAAGTCGTAAAGGCCATGAAGGGAAACAATGTCGTCAAACTGGAGGAGATAGAACCCCTGGCCGGATAACCGGAAAACGGCGCATCATTACCCCCCTTTACGCGTACGTTTTGGGGAATCTCGCCCGCAAAAGGAAAGAATCATGAAAAATATTGCAGTCTTGTTCATTTTCATTCTCCTGCTTGGCGCCTGCGCGACCAGCAAACCAGCCGTGACGAAGGAACCAGACGAGACGACCCACAGCCAAAATATCGCCGTGGAGCATCCGCCTACAGCAGATGACCTGTTGACCGCAGCCGCAACAAACCTCACGCTGCCTGACAGTATCGCAGCCGGCAGCGAGTTGAAAGCGCGGGGTCTTCTGAACCAGCTCATCCAAACCTATCCGGAAAGCCGGTGGCGAAACACCGCCGAAGCGATGATCCTGCTCATGGATCTGCAGGCGGCCTGTGAGGCGAAAATCAAAGGGGATCGCCAGCTATGCGAGCGCATCCTGTCGCAGAAAATCAAGTGTGAAGAATCGGAGAATCAATGCCGTCAGGAAGCAGCACAGCTGCTCCAGGAAAATGAACAACTGAAAAAGGACCTCCAGAACCTGAAGAACCTGGAAATCGAGCTGGAACAGAGGAACCGGGGCCTGCGATAAAAAAACAACTCTCCGAATTTATTGAGAAATCAAAAGGATTTGATCCCCTTCGACATAGGGGCCGTGTCTCAATGCCATCCTGGGGCATAAGCCGAAGGCTCTCCGACTCTCAACATACCTTGATGAGATTCTTCGCGGTGTTTATCCTTGAGCGGAGCGAAGGACTCAGCATGACCTCGAACGTAAATTGGACATTGAGAATCAGTTTGATAGGGAAAACGGATAGAGGAGGGTATCAGGCGTCGGGATGGTTGGCCATGTATTCCCGGGCCATATAGATCCCCAGGGCGGTCTTTGCGTCAATGATGTCGCCATCTTTGATCATCGCCATGGCCTCATCCGGTGCAACGGAAATCACCTCAATGCACTCGTCGTCGTCAGGCGGGAGGGGAGCCGGGAAAAGACCGGTGGCCAGAAAGAAGTACATGTATTCATTGCAGTATCCCGGTAGAAGATAGCCTTCAAAAAGCTGCACCCAGTTCGATGCGCCGAAGCCTGTCTCCTCAGCCAATTCCCGCCGGGCACACACTTCCGGTGACTCGCCTCCCTTGTCCATGCTGCCCGCCGGGATTTCCATCAGTTCCCGATTGACGGCATAACGGTACTGCCTGATAAGGATGATCCGGCCCTGATCGTCTACGGGAACGACGGTCACGCAGGGTCGATGGTCCACACGGGTCTGCCGGTTCACCCGCCCGTCGGGCAACTGATACTCTCCCTCATAAACCGAAAAGATTCGACACTGATAAACCTGTTTTTCCTGGATATGATAATCGGGCGATGACGATTTTTCCCTTTTCCCGGCAGACATAAAACGCTCAGTTCATCCTCATGACGGCCAGGATTTGGCGTTCGACGTCCTCCTTCGGCAGGGCGCCGACCAGGGTGTTGATCAGCTTGCCCTCCTTGAAGAGCAGCATGGTCGGAATGTTGCGGATGTTGTATTGAGAAGCGGTCAGGGGGTTTTCATCGACATTGAGCTTCGTGACCTTGATCCCACCGGCATATTTGGCTGCCAGTTCTTCGACGACCGGTTCGACGACCCGGCAGGGTCCGCACCAGGGCGCCCAGCAATCCACCAGGACCGATCCCGAATAGGTCAGGACCTCGCGGAGAAAAGTGGCGTCGGTGATCTCCATCGGCTTCACCGGCGCACCTTCCACAACCAATGGGGCGCCGCAGCGGCCGCATATGGGCCGCTCGTTGAAACGATTCTCCGGCATCCGATTTTTTGTTCCGCACCGGAGGCAGCGGATAATCATATCATCCAGGCAGGCGTGACACTTCCCACAGATCGGGCGGTCATTCATCCGGCCCTCGGGTATACGGTTTTTCGTACCGCAGTTAAGGCAGCGGATCACTAATTCATCATCTTTCATCGCCTGAAGCAACCTCTTGTCATCATTCGGTTTTCTTTTTCACGCCCCGGGTTTTCACAAGAGACCAGGGCCGTTCCAAATCGCTTTCAAGATAACGGATTTCAGTTAGAAAGTAAAGATTTCAGATTGAGTGGTATCGATACGTGCAACGAGGAAGAGACTGGCAGCATGCCCCAACATGCTTTGTCACAGGAGAAGATTTTCGACCAGGCGATCCGCCTTGGAGAAGGGCAATTGTCCGAATTCAGCGGCATGAAGCCATCGAAAATCCGCGCACCCTGTTTTTTTTGGCTCCCCGTCGGCCATCGTACAGGCAAAAACATGCAGGCGAAGCCTGAAATGGGTGTAGGCGTGCTTGATCGTCCGCTTGAGGCATGCTTCGGTGATAAGCAGGCCAACCTCTTCCGCCACAGTTCTTTTCACGGTCTGAAACGACGTCTCCCCCGGCGCCGCAAAACCGCCGGGGAACTTCCAGAGCGACCCGAGAAGACCGGATGACGGCCGCTTCACCACCAACACACGACCCCTGACATCGAGGATGACGGCCGCAACGGCCTCCCGGACGGGAATTCGCTTCTTTCCCGCCGGCGTCGGGAAGAGGCCGGGTTGGTCACGCCTCCGGGCCAGGCATGTCTCCCGTAGGGGGCATAAATCACACAGGGGCTGACGGGGCCGACAGACTGTGGCCCCGAGTTCCATCAAGGCCTGATTGAAATGCCCCGTCTGAGCCTCCGGCAGGATCGGTGTGACGATAACCGCCAGGCGTCGATATCCTTCCTTGTCCGCCATGATGCCCGCCAGGGCAAGAAAACGGCAGAGTACCCGACGGACATTGCCGTCGATCGCAGGAACAGACTGTTCAAAAGCGATACTGAGGATCGCCCCGGCCGTATAGCCGCCGATACCGGGAAGCCGTAACAGCTCGTCCAGATTTTGCGGGATGCGACCGCCGAACTCCGCCACGACGATGCGGGCTGCCCGGTGGAGTTGCCGGGCGCGGCTGTAGTAGCCCAGATTTTCCCAAGCCTGGAGCACATCCTGCTCGGTTGCGCGGGCCAGGTCGGATACGGTCGGAAAGCGCTGCAGAAAACGTTCGTAATAAGGAATAACCGTCGCAACCTGCGTCTGCTGCAGCATGATTTCCGACAGCCAGATCCGGTAAGGGTCCTGTGTCTCGCGCCAGGGAAGGAACCGGCGATGCGTCCGGTACCAGGACAGGAGCTTCTGCACCGGGAAGCGGGCATACTCCTGCTTTTGGTCGCGAGCGCTGCGGGGCATGGGATAAATCAGGCCGGTTTCAGCTTCGGGAAACGCTGGTCCAGGGTCCGGTTCCAGGCGTCGAAGTCGGTCTTGATCCGGTCGAACAGACCGCTGCAATCGCCCTCAACTGTCACCTGCCGAATCCGGTCCCCCTGACGGATGCTGTTGACCACATCCTGATCCTCCGGAGACACGACCGCACCAAATACGGTGTGATGTTGATCCAGCCACGGCGTGGGGACATGGGTGATGAAGAACTGACTCCCGTTGGTTCCGGGTCCCGCATTGGCCATGGATAGGATCCCCGGCCGGTCGTGTTTCAGATCGGGCTGGAATTCATCGTCGAACCGATAACCCGGCCCGCCGGTTCCCGTGCCCAGAGGACACCCGCCCTGAATCATGAAATCGGCGATCACACGGTGAAAAGTCAGCCCGTCGTAGTAGCCCCGTCGGGACAGATTGACAAAATTACCCACCGTCACCGGAACACGGTCGGCAAAAAGCTGAAGGCGGATCGTTCCCTTGTCCGTCTCGATCAGCACAAATAGGTTTTCCTTATTTTCCATGTGTTTTCTCCTTACGTTAAAATGTGGCTTTGATCTATCAGATTTCACGATCCCTGTCAAAAAAGATGGTTCAACGTGGAACCGGGGTTTATTTTTTTATTTCAGTCCGCTATACTCAGCGCCGTCATTAAAAATTACCACAGCAAAGGAAGTAGGAACGATGGTCAAATATTTTAAGTTTGCGTTCATCCTGGTTGTTCTGTGCCTGCAATACGCCTGTCTGGACAGGGTCGTGGAAAAACCGACCTTCACCCTGAAGGATGTTTCCTTAACCCTGCACAGCATGAAGGAGTTGAAAGCCCGGCTCACCGTCGAGGTGAAAAATCCCAACCGCTACAGCTTGAATTTTGAATCCCTGGAATACCAGTTCGCCTTGGAAAACCGCCAGGCGGCCAAAGGACGGTATGCCGAAGCCTTTGAGGTCGCGCCCCTATCCGCCAGGGAGATCACGATTCCACTGGCCATGGGACTTGACGGCATGGGTTCCCATTTGAAATCGTTCATCATGGGCAAAGATATTCCCTATAAAATCGAAGGCACGGTGCACCTCAAAGTCCTCTGGGGAAGCATAGCCATCCCCTTCTTAAAGGAAGGAACTTTCAATATAAAATCATGAATTTACCGTTCGTTTAAACATCGGAAATCACACCGGAGGGAAATCAGGACTGGCCCATTTTCATCAGGGCAAGGGAGATCACGGTCATCAGGATGCCCAATCCCTTCACCCAAGTCAGTTTTTCCCGGTAAAAGACCACGGCCAAGATATTGGCAACGACGAAGTTCATCCCCACCACGGGAATGATGATGGACAGGGGTCCCCTTGCCATCGCCTGCAGCAGGGCAAAAAAGGCGCCGAAATTGACCAGGCCAATGAAAAACCCGATCAGCAAGGCCTCCCCGTAGTGGGGGCTTGCACCCTCCTTCTCAAACGGTTTACGCAATCCCAGTGAAAACATCATGCTCAACGTATAGGTGAGGGCAATGAACGCCATCTGATTCGTATACAGGGCGGCAAACTTGCTGGAGACAGCCGCCACGGCGCCCGTCAAAACGGCCAGGCCAATCAGCAGGAGTCCCTTACGCAGATTCCGGTTTTCCCGCCGCTCCTGATCGGTAAAACGGGTCAGGGTCAGGATCACGCCGATGGCCATGATGACGCCCGTCGCCTGATACGCATTCAACTGATCGTGGAAATAAAGCAGGGAGAAAATGACCACGAGGACCGCACTCATCCGTGCCAGGGGATAGACAACATTGGTCGGCAGATACCGGAGGGCCTCGATCGTCACGATGGTGTCGACAAAAAAGGTCAGGCTGTTGATCAGGGACAAAATCAAAAGCCAGGACAGGTTTTTCACCGTCTCGTCGGAGGTCAACCAGAGGATCGTGCTCAAAAAAGCCACCGTCCCCATGAAGGAGAGGGTCGTCCAGGCGGTGTTGCAATTCCGCTCCGCGGACACCTTGTAGAGAAACCGCTGAATACCGTATAAGAACAGGCAGATAACCGTCAGGGGAAACCAGTTCATTCCTTTTTACCCGGTCATGCGATGCGCGATGCCGGCATCTGTCCCATATCGTCGGCGCCACCCGGCAGTCGCACGTTTGTCTTTTTCAGTACTCACGTATTCGGCCCGGATGCAAGAAAGGACCGGACATACGATACCGCTTTCGTAATATAGAAGCCGTAGAGCCTGTCTTTGTCCAACATCGTGAAATGGTTTATCTCCGACCGATCGACAATAAAGGCGTAAATGTCAACCTGTCCGGGGAAAACCTCCCGGAGCACCCGCGCCGTTTCCAACTGACGGCTCTTCACCCGCGCCGGATCACCGTAAGGATCGCTGCTGTCCTCATTACCGCCAAAGTCGTCCACCAAAAGGATGCGACTCTGCCCGTCCGGGTCCAGAATACGACGGATGCGCTGCCAGTAGAGAATATCCGCCTTGTGATGACCCAAATCCGAGGAATTGGCGATAATGAAGGGCGTTTGGGATTTTGGCGACGCCTCCTCCAATGCAATCGCTGCGATTCCCCAGTCCGCCAGGCGTCCTTTGATCAGAGGCGTCGCCTCGGCGTAATGGTCCGTGGCGACAAGGACTCGGACGGCGTCATTTTTCTGCAATGCTTCCAGGAGCGTTCGCCATCGGGGATCAATACGGCATTGGTCGAAGTACCGATCCAGCAGATCCGTTACGGCTCTCTCAATCGAACCCCGGGGATCGGGATCATCCGGCGCATGAAGGCCCATTGCGGCGATCCGATCCACAAGCACCGCTTTGTACCCTCGGGGTGTCGTGCTGCCCTCAACCCAGGTCGGATAGACGATCTCATCCCAGAAGAAGGCCTCCGAAGTCACCCCCAGAGCAAAAAGACCGCTTGCGGCGAGCGCCGGGCCCAGATTCTCGGAACGCCCGAACTCGACGGCGGCCAGGCTCAGGGTTCCGGAGAAATCAAAAACGATCAGTCGGAAAGGCGAAGATGTCATCGGCGATCCGTTTCCCGCGACGCCCGTTTTTGCAGCGCCCCGCGGATGATTTCATCTAGGTCCCGGGCGGCCCGAAACGGATCTTCGGCGGCGCAAATCGCGGATACCACGGCCACACAGTCCGCGCCGGCCATGACGACCGCCTCCGCATTAGCAGCATTCAGCCCCCCGATACCGACCAGGGGATGACGGGCATAGGCCCGGATCCGGGCCAAACCTTCCAGGCCCCACATACCCTTGGTATCGGTTTTGGTCGGCGTATCAAAAACCGGACTTACCCCCAGATAATCGACATCAAGACGCTGGGCGGCCACCACATCCTCCCAGGTTTCCACGGAAAGGCCGATGACGGCAGACGGCCCGAGAAGTTTGCGCGCCGTCTCATAAGGCATATCCTCCTGACCCACATGGACGCCGTCTGCGCCGGACGCCAAAGCCACATCGACCCGGTCGTTAATCAGCAGGGGCACCCCCACAGGGTGGAGCAGCTTTTTTAGGCGAACGGCCAGTTCGACAAAAGACCGTGTCGATATTTCCTTTTCCCGGAGCTGGACATAGCGGACGCCGCCGGCCACGGCTTTTTCCACGACCGATTCGACACTTTTCACACCGCAGAGGCTGCGGTCCGTCACCAGATAGAGACCTTCCATTATTCGGCCTCCAGTCTGATCCGCGCCAGATCGTGTTCCGTCATTTGGTACAGGGCGTCCAGGAAACGGATCTGAAATGTGCCGGGACCCGGACAATCTTTACCGGCCATTTCGCCGGCAAGACCCATGACGGCCATGGCACAAACCGCAACCGCCAGCGGATCTTTTTCGACGGCTGCAAAGGCGCCGCACAAAGCCGTTGCGGTACAACCAAGACCGGTTACCATGGGCATCATGGGGTGGCCGTTGCTGATCCGCACCACCTGCTCCGGACGTACACAGTAGTCCGTTTCGCCGCTGATACAAATGACCGTCCCCAGATCACGGCTTAAAAGCCGCGCCGTATAGAGGGCGTGGCGGGATGTTGCCAGACTGTCGACGCCTTTGGTTTGCACGGCGCCGTCTGCCAGGGCCATGATTTCCGAGGCGTTCCCGCGGATGATCGACGGGGTGGCCGTCTTCACGAGATCATGAACGGTCTTTGTGCGATAAGCGGTTGCACCGGCCCCTACCGGATCGATTATAATCGGAATGCCTTTCCGGCCTGCCGCCGCCATGGCCCGGTGCATGGCCTTGACCCATGCCTGGCTCAGGGTTCCGATATTGATCACCAGAGCGGAGGCAATGCCAACCATATCGGCAACCTCTTCCGGCGCATGGGCCATCACCGGAGACGCCCCCAGTGCCAGTAGAGCGTTGGCCGTGCTGTTCATCACCACATAGTTCGTGATGTTATGAATCACCGGCTTTTTCTTACGTATCCGCTGCAGGTTTTGCCAGATACGTGCTTGATCGATTTTCATGTAATCCTCTTCATTGCTGAGTCATTTTCTTTTTAAATGAGAATAAATCCCAAAACTTATCGTAGCAGCGCTTTCCGGTGGAAAAGCCCAGAAAGACCCCGGTCGCGTTGGCGCCGATGTCGGCCAGAGAAAACATGCGACCGGGGACATACATCTGACCGATTTCCAGGCCGACTCCCAGAAAAACCAGCGCGATGGATGAAAGGAACCGCTTTTGCGGACCCTCAAAAATCAATGTGGGGAGCAGGGCAAGCCAGAGGTAAGCGGCACAATGCACCAATTTGTCCGCATTCCAAAAGCCGACGGGCAGTTCCAGCCTGGGTTCAAGAGAACCCAGAATCACCCCGGCAAGCGAAATAATCCAAAGCGCATAAAGAAGATGAAAAAACCACCTTGTGACACCTTGTAAACCAGACATACACGTTCCTTTGCGAGTATGACAACCTAACTTACCATGATCCCAGCAGATTCTTTTTATGGTACGGACAAATGATTTGTCAATACGAAAGGCCTTGTGTTATAGCGCCTAAGCTGTGGGCATAAACCCGGGATTTTATCAGGCGTCAAGGCGGCGAATTCGCAACCGGGCTGTAACCACAAATCAAACAATAAAGGAAAAAGAGACCATGACCGAGTCCATCACCACAGAAGACCTGGAAGAATTACAGTCCCTGATGATTTCGGAGTCCATCCAACTGGAGGCGATCGTCAACCTCTTGGAGAAAAAGGGCATCCTGACCAAACAGGAACTGGAAGAGGAAATCCAGCAGATTCAGGGTTCCCTGGATACGCTGATTTAATTATTACTTCGGCAATTGAATAATTCAATTCCCGTCATTCCGTCGATAGACGGAATCCAGAATGAATTTGACTCGATGCCGTATCGGGGTCCGGCATGATGTTTGTGATATTTACTTGCCGATGTAATAAACCGACAACGAAAAGAATAAAAAAAGGCGGGCTAAGCCCGCCTTTTCCTTTGTATAATTTTTATCTTAATGAGCGCTCTTATGCTTGGGCGGCCGATAGCTGATCGCAATCAGGAAACCCAGGGCCAGGATGCCCGCCGCCACGTACAGGGCGATCGGTTTAATCGCCGGCAAGCTGAAAACCAGAGGACCAAACACACCGGCGCAACCCCACGCCGTCAGCATGATCCCGTAGACCTTCCCGATGTAGCCGGGACCGAAAGAGTCAGCCGCAAAGGCGGGCATCGTTGCAAAGCCGCCGCCGTAGCAGGCCAGCAGGTAACAGGCGATAACCGTGAAAAGAAATACAGCCGAAACCTGAGGCAGATAGATGTAAAGAAGGGCCTGGGTAATAAACATGGTGATGAAGACGTTTTTCCGGCCGATAAAATCGGACATGGACGCCCAGAATAAACGGCCCAGACCGTTGAAAATCGATGCATAAGCCAGGATAGCACCACCGGCAACTGCCAGGACTTTAGGATCAGTAATCCCCTGAGCCTTGCTCACGACGTCCTGAGCCATCGGAGACAGCTGCGAAATCAATCCGAGTCCCGCAGAAACATTCAGGAACAGCATCGCCCAAAGCATCCACCACTGGGGGGTCTTCACCGCTTCATCAAAGGTAAAGGAATCGGCAGCGGAAACGGAAGAAGCAGCCGGTTTGAAACCTGCCGGCAGCCAGCCCGCCGGAGGATTCTTATAGATCTGCCCGGAAAGCGTCACCAGAACAAGGAAGATGATGCCCCAGATATAGAACGTCTGGGCGACGCCCATGGAATTGACCATGGCGGGAGCAATTTTACCCATGAAAAACGCGCCGGCCCCAAAACCCATGACCGCCAGGCCCGTCACCAGGCCGCGCTTATCCGGGAACCAGCGGATCAGCGTGGCAATGGGCGTCACATAACCGAAACCGTTGCCGAGGCCGCCG
This sequence comes from uncultured Syntrophales bacterium, assembly GCA_964494155.1. GTDB lineage: Bacteria > Desulfobacterota > Syntrophia > Syntrophales > JAAYKM01 > JAAYKM01. Next base: position 35,366 of record CAZBQX010000008.1, on the reverse strand, counting down.
ATGACACCGTAACCGATATAGAGCAGCCAGAGGTTGCCAATCTGGTCGGCCAAGCCGCCCAAGAGCGTGCCGATACCGAAGAGAATACCGCCGACGGTGGCCACAAACCGGGGTCCCTTCTTGTCGACGAGGGTGCCGCCGAACGCCGCCGAAACACCGATCACCGCCATCATGACCATCATCGTCGCCTGCACGGACGGCTCACTCCAACCGTGGGACTCGATTAAGGGTTTCTTGAACACGGACCATGCGTAAACTGTTCCCAGACAGAGCTGCATGACGATCGCCGCAATGGCAATGTACCATCTCTTAGTTTCCAAATTCTCGTTGCTCATTCTTTGTTTCCCCTCCCCTTGTTTATTTGCGAACCAACCATCCCTTTTGACACCGTCGCCCCTTGACTTCCATGAACGACGGAAGTAACGCGAACTGATGAAATAACGCAACGTTCTGCAACACAAAATTCCAACTGGATGCCCGTTCCTATTGCATAGATAAACAGGGAAAGTCAACCGGAAAGATAGCCGCCGGGATAATTGATATAACTTTTTGTTTTAACTCGTGAATGACATTATTTATTGGTCAACGCGGCATCCCGGCCGGCAGTTCTGCCAATGGCCGCGAGTTCTTGCTTCAGGTGCGTCAGATATTGGTCCATCTCTGTGATCACCTGGGCCTTTCCGGGATAAATATCGTAATATTGGCGATATGTTTCCGGCGTGAAGTCCAGCATCACGACATTGGCGCCGGACTTCAGGGCGCTTATTCGCCCGCTTTTATCCAGCACGCCCAGAGCGGTGGTGGCCGGGATATTGGCTTGCGGAATGAACAGGCGGGCCAAGGAAATCACTTTTAGGGTCATGTCACTGGAACCGGGAGGGCAATCCGCCAGAGGGGTCTCCGGATGGGGGATGAAGGGACCGATGCCGATCATGTCCGGCTGCAGCGTTCTTAAATAAAGTAAATCGGCAGCGAGATCGGTCACATTCTGCCCGGGTAATCCGATCAGGTTACCGGCACCGGTTTCAAAACCTAAATCCTGGAGGCATTCCAGGCAGCGTCTCCGGTTTTCGTAGGATGATCCCGGTCTCAGTTTTTCAAACAAAACCCGCGAAGACGTTTCATGCTTCAGGAGATAGCGATCGGCCCCGGCCGCTTTGAACCGGCGGTAATCTTCATCGCTTCTCTCCCCTAATGACAGCGTCACAAACAGATCGGTTTCCCGCTTGATCCGTGCGACAATGGTATAGATCTGATCGACGGGCATCCGATCCTCGCCGGACTGAAGGACGACGGTTGAAATATCGCTCTGGGAAATTTTTTGGGCCGCCGCCACGATCTCTTCTGCCGGCATACGATAGCGGTGAATCCGTCGATTGTCTTTTCTCAGTCCGCAATACTGGCAATTTTGATCGCAGATGTTTGATATTTCAATGATTCCGCGCAACAGAACCGCATCACCAACCATTTCCCGACGTTTCCGATCCGCCGCGGCATAAAGCGCGGCGACACTTTCCGGATCAGTCGTTGATAAGACACCGATCAAGTCGTCCGGCAGGACATCCTGGCCGTCAACCAGTTGCTGAATGATTTGTTGAATGGTAAGCACGGGCATTTTCAGGACTTTCTTAAGGCATATCATCCAAAGCAAGCATATCGCCGCCGGAAAGGAAAATCTCCGGGAGCGGGTTCCTTCATATCCCACGGCAATGGGTTTACCGTCGGCTCCTCGCATATTTGCCGACATCTGTCAATTTTTTTACCAAGACGCAAAAAATAATTCCAATTTAAATTATTTATTGTTACTTACCTCCTGGTGGCAACAATTGAATAAAGGACTTTGAGGTTTAAGAACATGGAAAAGACTATGGAAGACAAGGGTTTTATCATTCAGGAAACTGAAATCGATCATATTTTATCAAAGAAGATCACATCCGACGCAGCAAAAGTCCGGGATGTATTGGCCAAAGCACGGGAACTCAAGGGTCTCTCCCTGGAGGATGTCGCCGTCCTCGCTCCCGTCAGCGACCCGGACCTTTTGAGCGAGCTTTTTGCCTCGGCCCGATATGTCAAGGAGACCATTTACGGGCAGCGACTGGTGATTTTCGCACCGCTGTATATCTCCAATTTCTGCAAAAACGAATGCACTTACTGCGCCTTCAGGGTACGCAATCCCCTTGTGCAAAGGCGCGCCTTGACCCAGGCGGAAATCGCCCGGGAAGTCCAGATTCTGATCGAACAGGGCCACAAGCGTATCCTGCTGGTAGCCGGCGAATCTTACCCCGACGAGGGATTCCCTTATGTGCTGCATGCCATTGATACGATTTACAGCGTCAAAAGTAAAAACGGTGAGATCCGGCGGGTCAATGTCAATATTGCGCCTTTAACCCTGGCAGAGTTCAAAGAACTGAAGGAAGCCAAAATCGGCACGTACCAGTTGTTTCAGGAAACCTATCATGGTGATACCTACAAAAAAGTACACCTGGGAGGAAAGAAGCGTGATTACAACTGGCGTGTAACCGCCATGGATCGGGCCATGGAAGCCGGCATCAATGATGTCGGAATCGGCGTTCTGTTCGGATTGTTCGACTGGCGCTTTGAAATTTTAGCCATGATGCAGCATATCCGTCATCTGGAAGACCGTTTCGGCGTCGGTCCGCATACGATCAGCGTCCCCCGTCTGGAACCGGCCACCGGTTCCGATATCGCCGCACAACCGCCCTTTCCCGTTTCGGACCTCGATTTCAGAAAAATCGTCGCAATTTTACGGCTGGCGGTACCTTATACGGGAATCATCATGTCAACGCGGGAAACACCCAATATCCGGCGTGAAACCTTCGCCCTGGGGGTTTCCCAGATTTCTGCCGGCAGCCGCACCAACCCCGGCGGTTATTTCGAGGGAGAAGAAGAATCGGTGGGCGGACAATTTTCCCTCGGCGATCATCGACCGCTTGACGAAGTCATCCGGGACGTGGCGACCCTGGGTTACATTCCGTCTTTCTGCACGGCCTGTTACCGTCTGGGCAGAACCGGGGCCGATTTCATGGATCTGGCCAAGCCCGGTGAAATCAAGGAACACTGCGATCCCAACGCCCTGTCCACCTTCCTGGAGTATCTGATGGACTATGCCACCCCCGAAACCCGGCAGGAAGGAGAAACCCTGATCGCACGCGTACTGCCCCAGATGACGGGGAAGCAGCAGAAAATTTCCCAAAAAATGCTTGACCGGATACGGGCCGGGAAGCGGGATGTCTTCTGCTGAACATTTTATCGCCCAAGGTATAACAATTTATGGATACCACCCCCAAGGCCAATCGGCTCCATGTGGCCATCTTCGGCCGGACCAATGTCGGCAAATCGAGTCTGTTGAATTACATCCTCGGTCAGGATCTGGCTATTACCTCTCCCGAACCGGGCACCACCACCGACGTCGTTGAAAAGGCGGCGGAACTCCTGCCACTGGGACCGGTCCTGTTTCTCGATACGGCCGGTCTGGACGACACCTCTTCCCTGGCGCAACTGCGGATTCAAAAAACGGAGTCGATTTTCCATCGCGCCGATGTCATTCTGCTTGTCACAGAGGCCGGAAAATGGTCAAGCTATGAAGAGACAGTCCTGCAGAAGGCAAAGCAAAATCAAATCCCCCTCATCGCCATTATCAACAAGATCGATCTGGAGGCCCCAACTACATCGTTTTTTGAACAGTTGACGAACATGACGGGAAGAGTGGTCTCGCTTTCCACGCGGAATGAGACGGAACGGCATGCCGCCATTGACTTGCTCAAGCGATACTTGATCGAAGTTGCGCCGGACGATTTTATGGCCACGCCTTCTCTGGTGAAAGATCTCCTGCCGTCGGAGGGATTGGCCTTGCTGATCATTCCCATCGATATGGAGGCGCCGAAAGGCCGCCTCATTCTCCCCGAGGTTCAGACAATCCGGGATACCCTGGATAATGATGCCGCAGCCCTGGTAGTAAAAGAGCATCAACTGGTCGCAATCCTGCGGAACCTGAAGCGTCTCCCCGATCTGGCAATCTGCGATTCCCAAGCCATCCGGCAGGTGGCGGCCGAGGTACCCCTGGAAGTCCCATGCACGACCTTTTCCATTCTCTTCGCCCGGCAAAAGGGAAATCTGGCAGCCGCAGCCGAGGGCGCAGCGGTCATCAAAACCCTGCGTCCCGGTGACCGGATTCTGATCGCCGAATCCTGTTCCCACCATCCCCTGCAGGACGATATCGGCCGCGCAAAAATCCCTCGCTGGCTCAAGGAGTACGTAGGCGGTGATCTGGCAATTGATGTGTCCGCAGGGCGCGATTATCCAAAGGATCTGGATCAGTACCGTCTTGTGATCCACTGCGGTGGGTGCATGCTTAACCGCCGGGAAATGCTCAGCCGGATTCAGAAGGCCAAGGAGGCCAATGTCCCCATCACGAATTACGGCATGGCCATCTCCCTGACCCAGGGCGTGATTCGCCGGGTGCTTTCACCCTTCCCCTCGGCCCTGTCGGCCTTTGACCGAAAAGTTGCGGCACTTGTCCCCGATGAACAAGGTCTCCTGCCTGATTGATTTACACAATAGGTTGATTTCTTACATTACAAGAAGGGGAGAGCCTCTCATGTCACCTGTCAAACAAGCTCATGCAATCGGCTGTTTCTAAAGAGGCGGTTAAAGCCGGACATCGTGCTCCTACATAGAAACGGCCATTCTAACCATTAAATCCATTGCCCCACCTGAAACCAACGGGATCATGAGGTTGTCGTTCAGTGGCAGCGGCAGTAGTTCCACCCCTGCAGCGACCAAGGCTCCGAAAAGCAGGATGCCGAAAGGCACATGGATAAATATCAAATTAAGCATCATCCCCGACAGAATTGCAGCAATAAAAAATGCGATTGTCCCCTCAAGGCTTTTCTTACCGGCGATCTTCGTCCTTCCAAAACGTTCGCCGATCGCAGTCGCCATGACATCCCCACATGCAAGAAATAGAACGGCTGCCATTGCAAGTTCGGCCTGATATAAGAAAAACGAAAGACCGACACCGAGCACGTATGGACCTGTTCCAGTAAGCTTGTTTGCTTCATTCTCCCGGATGAAACGGCTAAACCGCTTTTGCATGAACCTGTTCAGTGCGGCAATTCTGAGGCGGGTAATATCGATCGCCAAAACAGCCAGAATGATGACAACATAGCAAATCAGCGCATCTCGCCGCTCAAGTAGATAAGAAAGCGAAATCAGCCCGAGACCACCGAAAAAGTGAAAAAATTTGCGTCCAATATGCTTCATACAATATGAACCCAATTCATAAAAAAAGGACTTTTCTGACCACAGGGGTTAAGAGAGTACTTGATCCTTTTGAATTCGAGCCACATCAAATCATTGGACCAAGTCTGCCTGATAAAACGGACAAACTCTTTATTTAAAGGCAAATCAATCCGAGTTGACAATATCCTTTCGCTTATCATAGACGGACGTGTTGATTTCCAGCAGACCCAAGACCGTGTGAAAGAGATTATCATGCGAATATGTCCTATCGGCTTTCTTTTTCAGTAATTGTCTCTGCGCTTTAAAATGGTCTCCCAGCCAGAAAAGCGCAGCAATATGTTTCTGCTCGTCCGGTGCGATGAAATAGGGAATACCGTGAAGATATAACCCTTTCTCGCCTAAGGATTCACCATGATCGCTCATATAGATCATGGCCGTTTCAAACCTGCTGTCATTCCGTTTTAGTAACGCGATGGTTTTAGACAAAAAGTAATCGGTATACAGTATGGCATTATCATAGGCATTATTGATCGCCTCATTGGAGCATTCGTTAAGCTGGTTTGTTTGACAGGTCGGCTTAAATTTCTCAAACGATTTCGGATATCTCTTATAATAGGCCGGTCCATGATTGCCCATCTGGTGGAGGACGATCAAGATATCACCCCGGGATCGACTATCAATATATGTCTGCAAGCCCTCCAGCATGCCTTCATCCCGGCATTCTTCATCACAGATCGGATTTTTCTGAGGCGTCTTATAATTTTCATATGGAACCCGCAAAGCAACGCCTTTTGAATCAGAGTTATTTTCCCGCCATAAAATACTGACGCCGGCATGTTTCAACAAGTCGAGCAGGTTCTCTGTGGATTTCCCTTTTTTCTCGCTGTATTGCTTCCTGCCGTAAAACGAGAACATGCAGGGCACGGAGACTTCCGTCGAAGTTCCACAGGAAGTGACATTTCTTAGACTAATGATATCCTCTTTCTTGAGTAGTGGATTGGTTTCTCTCGCATAGCCGTTAAGGGAGAATCTGTCGGCTCTTGCAGCTTCACCGATTACCACGATGATCAGTTCCCGGTCAATATCAGCCGCCGGGATGTTCGCGTCTTTGCCGATAAGTTTGAATTGAATATACCGATCCTTAAATTTGGCGTGGATATATTTTCCGGTGGCATAGATGGCGTAGGTCGGGTTTGTTCGATACCTCAGCGGTTTATGTTCCCGCAGAAAAGACGTATAAAACTTGCTAAAGATAAAAACAGAAGAAATTATTAAGATTAATGAAATCGCAACAAGTTTCACTCGGGAGATCAATTCAACTTTCCAAACACGGGGTTTCACCTTGACCCAACAAACCCACAGGGAGGGTATCAACCCCAAGAAAAGGATATATAAAACCAATTCAATGCTGAAGAGTTCGAAGGCTTCTTTTGCGTTCGTCGCAACGATATTCTGGATCATTGTTTGATCAATGATTACGTTGTAGTTGTTCATGAAATAGCCGGCAATCGATGAACCCAAAAAGGTGAGAATCAGAAAAGGTTTTAGCGTATATTTTGACGACACCAGGGTCAGCAGGATGACTAAGACGCTTGTTAATACCAGCGTCAGCGATGCCAAAAAACCAATATTTTTCAGGGAAAGGGGATAAACCTCAACCACGCCCTTGAAAAACGCCAAGTTGTCAAACAGGACCAAAAAGACAGCGGATAAAACAATGATTCCGGGAGTTGTTATGCTTTTCACGATCTGGCTGACTGCTCTGACTCTTGGTGATGGGATCCGTGAACCCGCCTCCGCGGGGTCACCTCGATATAGTGAACTTGTCTGCAATTGTTCCGTCTGCTCGGATCATTTCGACCTCGCAGAAGTTTCTGGAAATATGAACTTTGCAGAAGTGGTGAGAACTTTCTGAAGCCGCAATCCAATCCACCTTTTCCCCATCGTACAACGGAGCACCGCCTCCGCCGGTCACAATGTAAGTCAC
>CAZBQX010000008.1:21446-28017 GCA_964494155.1 uncultured Syntrophales bacterium | reverse complement strand
AACTGCCGTATGGAATGTATAATCCTGTCCCCCATTTTCAGAAAGGACTCTGTAGTGATATTCCCTCGATGGCTTGAGTCCGGTTAAGCAAAGACTATGAAACCATGTGGTCATGTCACTCTTTGCCGACAGTCCGTAAGCCGCTGTTTCTCCATATTCAACAACGGATGAGGTGGGAATGGCCGTCCGCCAAGTGACCACAATGGAATTTTCCGTTACCTGTGAAAGGTAAGGTCGGGAGGTGATGCCTTGATTGGTCCTGACACAGGAAAGAACAAAAAAAACAAGCAACAGGCAAAGGGTAATTTTTTTCTTATTCATAAGCACCATCCGGTCTCCAAGGTTAACAAAAAGGTATTTGATCATGAATTTACAGACATGAGGCGATCATTTGGTGAAGCGAACCAGTTCTTTCATGACTTGCAGAAGAACTGGCCTATGGGTTGCGTAAAAACCTTCCTGGTCCTCAATCACCACATCATCTTTTGTCGTGACATTCTGATTCATCGCGAAACCGCTGTAGCCGAAAGTCACCTTGTTTTTTTCATCGACGTACGCAAGGGTATTCCAGTCAACCATGATCGTGTATTTTTTTCTCTGAGGCCCCAGAAGATCAAATCCCTGACTGTAATACTCCGTGGGCGTCGTTACGCCCAGTAAAGTTAATAATGTTGCAGGGATATCGACATGGGACGTCATACGATCGACTTTCCGAGGTGCCACGGCAGGCACCCAGAGCACCAGCGGTGTGCGGGTCTGCTCCTCCACGAAGCTGGAATTATGCCCCCAGTGACCTTTTTCCAGAAATTCCTCACCATGGTCCCCCGTGAGGATCACAATCGTGGAATCAAGGAGATTGTGCTCTTCCAGATAACGGAGTACCCGCCCATACTGGCTGTCCAGGTGATGACAGGAATTGATGTAGCGGTTCTTGATCAGTCCGATGTCCCGCCGAAGATCCACAGTCGCGTAGTTAAAAACGTCAAGATACGGTTTACGGATTACGCTTTCCGGAGGAAAGTAATAACGCGCGTGAGGCGACTCAAAAAACATGAAGGTCATAAAAGGCCGATCTTTCTGACGTTTTTCAATAAAATCAAGCATCCGGCTCACATTTTCCCGGTCATGTTGCCAGCCCAGACCGGACGGTAATTCGCTGACATCGTGGAACATCGATTCCGGAACCTGGGCAAAAACGGTTTTATTAAATTCGGGATAACTGAACCGGGCGCTACTGAATAAGTCCATCTGGTAGCCCTGCCGCAGGAGAACGTCTATAATAACCGGCCCCTTACGTTCTTTCAAAAAACTGAACCAATAATTGCCGTAAAGGCCGTAGAACATGGAAAACAGGCTCTGGCGGGTGCCATTGCTGCTCCCGTAATGATTGGCAAAGCATACCGCCTTCCGGGAAAAGGCCCAGGTTTCAGGCATATTCTCCGCATTGAGCATATCTGCTCTCAGCGATTCCGCAACCAGCCAGACGATATTGTATTGCTTGTGCCCTGCTTGTTCTCGAATGGGAGCCAGGGGGTAGGCAAGACGCGTGGTTTTAGGGTTATATTTAAACCCGGTCTGTCTTTTGGGTTCAACACCAATCGATTCCGCCAGACTGTTGAAGGTGAGTGGTATATAACAAGGGAAAACATCTGTGGTAGTCATGACCGGGGCATAAGCATAGAGATTACTCACCCCGTATGCGATACTCTGCAGTGCCATTAATATCAGGAGGGCAGAAAAAGACAGAGCCAGGCGCCGGCGATTGAACAGGTTCAGACAGAACAGCCGAATGGGCTTAAGAAACCGTAAAAGCACCAGGACAAGGATTTGAAGCAGCAAAAAACCGCCAATAATGGCACCAAAAGTGATAAAAGTGACAGTATCCCCCCCCATGGATTCGATCCCGCCCGGCGTGAGGATCAGGTTCAAGACAAAGCCGTTGATATGAAAATTGTAAAACCGGAAAATAAATCCATCGGCAAAGATCAGGACCTGAAGCCCCCACATAAAAAGAACCGCGGACATGTACAGAATCCACTGAGGATTCACATGCAGTCGCTGGAAAAAACGGGAAATATACGTGAGGGATAGTGAGGCTTTGATCCCTGCAAGGATCAGCACAACAGGGAGAAGATAGAGAAAACTGTAACTTAGATATACCGCCACAGCAAACAAAACAGATAAAACACTGTGATTTCCGATTTGTTTCAGGAAAACAGACGCGTTGATCAATAGAATTAGATACGAGACTGCCAGATACGGGCGCAGGATTTCGGCATCAAAGGCTTCGTTTTTCATTTTCTGATCATCCGGATAAGACCATTCTGTTCCTAAAGCGTTCTTATTGGGGAATTGTTGTATAGCATGCGAAACTTACATGAAGATTATGGGACAATTACCATTGGGTAATGTTTAGGTATTTCACACGATATACCGGGTGTTCAAGGCAGGAACGAACTCATTTAAATCAGGGGCAGTGTGCAAACGCAGAAATATTTTCTGCGCTGTTGCATCCGGAGAAGCTTATGGAATGGATTCAATCAGAAGATGGGCGGGGCAGAATCACCGTAAAGGTACTGCCCTTTCCCAGATCGCTTGTGACCTGAATATCACCCCCATGCGCGCGGGCGACGGCAAGAGCCAGACTGAGACCAAGGCCGAATCCGTCCTGAGAACGGCTCCGGTCGCAACGGTAGAGTCTTTCGAAGATGTGCGGCAAATCCTCCGCGTCAATGCCGATGCCGGTATCGTGCAAGACGATATGAACGCGATCGCTTTCCAGGCGGGAAGAAACCGTAACGCTTCCCCCTGATGGGGTATATTTTAGAGCATTTTCCACCAAATTGATGATCATCCTTTGCAGGCTTTTAAAATCCCCCTTGAGCACCACGTCATCCGGAACATTCATCTTGAATTGGATGCCCCTCTCTTCGGCAACAGGGGAAAAAAGTTCAAACGCCTCGCTGATGATCTGTGAGATATCGACACGTTCTTTTTCCCTGGCTAAAATGCCTGATTCTTCTTTTGAAATCATCAGCATCGTATCGATCATCTGCAGAAGGTTATCGCATTCCTCCACGATACCGGCGGCCATTTTCTGTTCATCTCCGTCAGCGCCGGACTTGCCGAGTTCCGATTCCGCGGCAACCCTCATACGTGTGATTGGCGTTTTAAGGTCATGGGCAATATTGTCCGTTACCTCTTTCAACCCTCGCATCAGATCATTGACGTGGTCCAGCATGTGGTTAAAGGTTGAAGCCAGCGACTCAATTTCTTCACTGTTTGATTTGATTTGAACCCTACGGTCAAAAGCACCCTTTGCGATATCTGATGCCGCTTTTGTCACTTCCCCCAGCCCGGCAAGGGCACGGTTGGCCATGAACCATCCTGTCATCGCCGAAAACAGAATAATAAAAACCATCAGGGGAACAACGATCGTGTTAAACGCAACGATGATCCGATTTTCCTGTTCGATGGGGACACCGATCTGCAGAATTTTACCGGCACCTTCCCTGCCGTAAATCACCCTGTTTAGGCTGTGAGCAGGCGAGACCGCTTGGGTTTCAAACACATGCGCTTCGCCGGCTCTGATTTGATTTAATATTCCCCGATTGATGGTGGCCGTCTGCCAATATTTCATATCGGACTCGGCAATGATCTTGCCCTCCGGTGTCAGGAGACGCAAAAATATTTTATCAATCCCGTCGGATTCCGCTTCAATCTGCAATGCTTCCCGGAAAGAACCGTCTCCGCCCAACGCCAGGGTGGCGGACACCTCATACAGATCATCCAGAAGCCCCTGGTCGACATGTTTTTGCATGACATTGGCGATCATGAAGTAAATAATAAACAATGCTCCAAGGAGGGACACGGTGAATATGGCCGTGTACCAGAGGGTCAGCCGGAAGGCCAGTTTATGATAAATTCGGAGAATGATTTTCCAGAACATAGCCGGCACCGCGAATTGTGTGAATGAGTTTCTGGTCGAAATCCTTATCGATCTTGTCCCGGAGAATGCATATACGCGCCTCGACCACGTTGGTCATGGGAAGGAAATCATAATTCCATACATGTTCCATGATCATGGTTTTCGAGACCACTCGTCCGGCGTTTCGCATAAGATATTCCAGGAGTGAAAACTCCCGAGGCTGCAGTTCAATCTTTTTTCCCCCTCGAATGACCTCTTTTCTAATTAAATCCAGCGATAAATCGCCGATCTCGATTCTGGTGGCTTCCTTTGCCCCTGTCGCACGCCTGATCAACGCATACACACGGGCTAAAAGTTCAGAAAAGGCAAAAGGCTTGGTCAGATAGTCATCACTGCCGCATTCAAGCCCCCTGATCCGGTCCTCCACTGATTTTTTCGCGCTTAAAATGATGACGGGAGTATTGATATCATGTTCACGCAACTTACGAATTAGTGTCAACCCATCCAGTTTGGGCAGCATGCAATCAATAATGGCGGCATCATAGGGCTCATGGAAGGCCATATCCAAGCCATCTTCCCCATCCTTGGCATGATCCACGGCAAAACCCGCTTCCTGAAGGCCTTTGATAATAAAATAGGCAATCTTCAGATCATCTTCGACCAACAATAACCGCATGTATCAAATCCCTCTTAAAAAATATTTCTCGAATGTACGATTTTTTTGTTGTTTCGGTCTGATGTGTTGTCCTTCGTCAACGCCAGTTGCTGTTTCATACATTGATCGAATTCCGACATGGTTAACGCACGATAAACCTCGTGTTGATACAGATAACTGGCCACTTCATAATAACTGATGGTTTCCAGCCAGAATTCTTTTTCCAGCGGCGCGGCTTTTGTGGATTTTGAAGCGAAATCATAGTGATACTCGACGTTCTTGCGCAGCGGTTTCAGGATAACAAACTCACCTTCCTCGATGTGCCCCAGTTCCTGATAATTACCGATGATGGCGTGTCCCTCTTCGGGATCGATGCGAAACACATCGTGTCCTAAAAAACGGCTGGGATAACTCCAGTTCAGCAGGCCCAGCAACGTCGGCGCATAGTCCATCTGACTGGTGATGATTTTAACATGGCCGGTCGGGATTTGTCCACCAGGAGCGTAGATCAGGAGGGGAATATGATATTTATCAACAGGCAACTCGGTCTTGCCCGCGCTTGATGCGCAGTGGTCGGCAACGATTACGAAAACCGTGTTCTTGAACCAGGGCTTTTTCGCTGCCTCCTGGATGAACCAACCAATGGCATAATCTGAATACTTCACACCACCCAGCCGTCCTGAAGTCTTGGAGGGTAAATCGATCTTTCCGTCAGGATAAGTGAAGGGGCGATGATTTGAGGTCGTCATGACGAAAAAGTGGAAGGGTTTTTTGGTTTTACAGGCTGCATCGGCTTCACGCAGGGTCCAGCGATACAGATCTTCGTCACAGGCGCCCCAGACATTGGCAAAGGTGATATCATCGCGGCTGACACTGCTGCGGTCAATGACACGGTAGCCATTGTTTCCAAAAAAATAGTTCATATTGTCGAAATAGCCATAGCCGCTGTAAATAAAAGCTGTGTCGTAACCCTTGGCCCTAAACAGCGACCCCAGCGTAAACAGCCCTTCGTTATGGGAACGTTTGATCAGAGAACGGCCCGGGGTAGGGGGCAGGGATAACGTCAGGGCTTCCATGCCTCGGTCGGTGCGCGTTCCGGTTGCATAGAAGTGATCGAAGACCAGACTTTTCGGCTCCAGAGCTGATAAATTGGGCGTCAGATTGGCATAACGTCCGGTATTATTCAGGAATTCCGCACTCAGACTTTCCACTGTAATCTGAATGACGTTCGGCCTCAGCTCCGGTTTCAGACCGGAGTAAAATCTCAGGGTATCCCGAGCCTGGGGGCGCAACAGAACAGATCCGTCCTCTACGACTTCCTTCCGCATTCTTTGGAACGCCTGTTCGGTTGGAACGGTCGGGAAGAACTGATTGAAATCCAGTTCATTGTCCTTGAATGCCGCAAAAAGTGACCAGACGCCGTTTTTCCCCAGTTCACGGTTATAGTTGTTTGTAAATTCAGGCAACCATTCCTGATTGATCATTAATCCTGCGGCAACAACTCCCAAACACCAGACAGCCCCCTTTTTATAACGGCACCTGGCTGGTTCCGCCGCAGCCTTCAACCAGGCTCCCGGAAGACCTGTTTTCCAGATGATGAGGTGGAGGAGCAGGGATAAAACCGCAATGACGCTGAGAAGCATGGGTATGGGGTAAGACTCGAGGATGTTGTTCAACACTTCCTGAGTGTACACAAGATAGTCTACGGCGATGAAGTTAAACCGGACACCGAATTCATCCCAGAACACCCACTCCGCAGCCAACCCGAAGAGCAGCAGAAACATGACAAAAAATAAGCTCATATGCAGGAATAGACGTCCCTTGAAGCGCTCGAAAAAACGTTCAGGCAAAACCGTCAGCAATACGATAAAGGGTAAGGACAGCCAGCAAGCCGCACCGAAATCATAAAGCATCCCCCAACCGAATGCCGCCGGCAGGCTCCAATCCCAAAAGACGTCTCGTGACGCTTTCATCAGCAGCACTATTCT
>CAZBQX010000008.1:0-21346 GCA_964494155.1 uncultured Syntrophales bacterium | reverse complement strand
TATTCTTTATCAATTATTCCCTTATATTAAACAAAGGAAAGCTCCGGCCGAGAATTCGTCATTTTTGTCGAGTGATCACGTCTTTCGCCGCGGCACTTGTCCCCGATAATCATGACCCGTTAATAGAAGAGATGAATGGATTCCCCCTTTAAACCTCACCCATTTCTCCATAAGTTGTCTTTGAAATAATCTCAGCAATACTTTACACGGAAGAGAAGCTGCCCGCGGCAAGCCGCGGGGCATCTTTAGCGCAGCCTGATCTCAAGCTGCGCAGGCCCTGAGTGACGTCGCTATGATGACGGATATATTTCTCGATAACAGAACGACTCATACGGTCTCCCACCATCCATGCAAAATAAGCGTCTTCCCACAATTCCCCAGACAAAAGTATTCTCTTCAAAGAAGGAAATTTCCAAAACAAACCCCGCGCATAGAAAAGCGCGCCGCTTTAAAGGCTTACCTAAAAAAAGCGGCGCGCAGAAATTCGGCGGCATGACCGCCGGTTACACCAATCTAGTATCCATGGCGGGGGAAACTTGAGCCTTTTCACAAACCCCGTTTCTTCTTCCGCAAGAAAATACTAATCCCCAGGGCAATCAGGATGACCGGCAGCAGATAGGTCCCCAGGATGTGCAGTTTCATTCCCCAGTGATTGATCAACAAAAAAACCAGCCCGACTACGAGGATCAGCCACCCCCCAATATCCTTGACCTTCTGCATCAGCATGGAAATCGCAATAACCACGAGAAGAATGGGCCAGCTTTTATCGAACACGTAAATCCCCAGATTATTCAGTATGATCAGGCAACCCAACGTAATGAGGATCAATCCGCCCGTCACAATATCGAATTTTTCTCTGACGTTCATTTAATGCCCTCCCTTTGTTTCATGCTGTTTCACTTCTCATCCATTTTATCGGCCAGTTTCAGGAACGGTTTGAGCAAATCGATAGGTATGGGAAAAATCGTGGTCGAATTGTTTTCCGAGGAGATCTGAACCAGAGTCTGCAAATAGCGTAATTGCAAAGAAATGGGCTGGGTGGCGATGACCGCCGCCGCATCGGTCAATTTTTGGGCCGCCTGGAACTCGCCTTCGGCGTTGATGATTTTGGCCCGCCGCTCGCGTTCCGCCTCGGCCTGTTTGGCCATGGCCCGCTTCATCTCCTCCGGCAGATCTATATGTTTGACTTCGACCAGGGTAACCTTAATGCCCCACGGATCGGTGCTGCGGTCGAGAATCTCCTGAATGTTGATGTTGATTTTCTCGCGCTCCGCCAGGATTTCATCCATTTCGAACTGACCGCAGACACTCCGGAGGGTCGTCTGGGCCAATTGGGACGTGGCGTAAAGATAATTTTCCACCTCCACGACCGCTGAATTGGCGTCAACGACACGGAAATAGACGACGGCGTTGACCTTGATGGAGACGTTGTCCCGGGTGATGACATCCTGGGCCGGCACGTCCATGGTGATCGTCCGCATATCAACCTTGACCATTTTATCCACTATGGGAATCAGAATGATAATGCCCGGTCCCTTCGTATCGATGATCCGGCCCAGACGGAAGATAACCGCCCGCTCGTATTCGTTGAGAATCCGGATTGCGGACGCAAGAAACATGACAACGAGGACAATAATTACGATCGGTGTAAACTCCAGCATAACAACCTCCTTCAGTTGATTTCCTCCACGTTAAGGGTCAAGCCTTCCACGCTTTTCACCCGGATTTGTTTACCCTGAGAAATGGCCCGGTCACTGGCGGCGTTCCAGTATTCCCCCTTGATCAAAACCTTGCCCCGGTCGGAAATGTCCGTTACGGCCACCCCCTCGGCCCCTACCATTTCCTCTTTTCCCGTCAACTTTTTACGCAATTGCGCCTTGACGACCAGACTGATCACGGCAACGAAGAACAGGGACAGGAACGTCACTGTGGGCACAAGAACCTGCAGAGAAACACGCAGGGCCGGTTCCGATGAATCAAACAGCAAAAGCGATCCCATCACCAGGGAGACAACTCCCCCGACAGTCAACAGGCCGTGGCTGATCACCTTGATCTCCGCAACAAACAGGATGACAGCGAAAAGGATCAGCAACACCCCGGCATAATTGACCGGCAGGGTCTGGAGGGCAAAGAACGCCAGGATCAGGGACATCCCCCCGATCACACCAGGCAGAATAACCCCCGGATTGGCAAACTCAAAGTAAAGCCCCGCCAACCCGACAAGCAGCAGGATATAGGCGATATTGGGATTGCTGACTACGGAAAGGATGCGTAGTCGCAGTCCCATGTCCTTTTCCCGGATCTGGGCGTTCCGGGTTTTCATGACCCTTTCCCCCGCAGGCATGTTAACTCTCCGGTTATCAATTTGAGCCAGAAGCTGATTGACATCCGCAGCGACAACATCGATCACCCCCAGCCTCAGAGCTTCCTCGGCCGTGATGGACTCACTTTTCAAAACCGCCTTGGCCGCCCATTCCTCGTTACGGCCTCGTTTCTTGGCGATTCCCTTTACGTAGGCCACCGCGTCGTTTTCGACTTTCTTGGCCATCGTTTCATCCATCCCGCCACCGAAACCGATACCCACGGGATGGGCCGCC
The DNA here is from genome assembly GCA_964494155.1 of uncultured Syntrophales bacterium. GTDB lineage: Bacteria > Desulfobacterota > Syntrophia > Syntrophales > JAAYKM01 > JAAYKM01. Next base: position 18,749 of record CAZBQX010000008.1, on the reverse strand, counting down.
CCGATGTTCGTGCCGGGCGTCATGGCGGCCACATGGGCGGAAATGGTAATAATGACACCGGCCGAAGCCGCCCGGGCGCCTGCAGGATGGACGAACACCACAACCGGCAGCGGTGCGTTGAGAATCCCCTTGGCAATCTCCCGCATGCTCGAATCGAGTCCGCCTGGTGTATCAAGGAGGATGACCAGACCATCCGCAGCGTGTGCGGATGCCTCGCGGATGCTTTTGACAATGTATTCGGCAATGGGCGGGGTAATCGTGGCATCGACGGTGATCACGTCATAGACGGGCCCCCTTTCGGCGCCGACGGCCCAACCATATCCGCCGAAGATGAAACAGAAGAGAAAAACGGCAAACCATTTTCTGCTGTTACATAGTTTTTTTCTCACCCTGTCCACTCCTTTTCCGTTTTCATTTCAGGAAGTTGATGGAGGATCGCCGGTTTTTAACCGCTTCATAATCTGCTGCACGTCTTCCCAGACCTGCTTTTTGGCCGAGGGATTGCGGAGCAGATAGGCCGGATGGTACGTCGGCATGAGGGGAATGCCGTGATAATCGTGAAATCTTCCGCGCAGGACCGTTATCGGCGCTTCCGTCTTGAGCAGGGTACGCGCGGCAAAGGTACCTAGGGCACAGATCACCTGGGGACCAATCGCCTCCAACTGGCGAATCAGGAACGGCTCGCAGGCCAGGATTTCATCCGCAAGGGGATTTCGGTTGCCCGGGGGACGGCACTTCAGAATGTTGCAGATATAGACCTGTTCCCGTTTCAGGCCCATTGCCTCAATGATCTTCGTCAGAAGTTGGCCCGCCCGGCCGACAAAAGGCCTGCCCTGTTGATCTTCATCCGCCCCCGGCGCCTCGCCGACAAAGACCAATTCCGCCTGGGGGCTGCCTTCACCGAACACCAGGTTCCGCCGCGTCGCATGGAGGGCACAGCGTTGACAATCCCCCAGTTCCGCCCGAATATCATCGAGGGTTGGTTTTTCATTCACCTGAGTTTCCTCAGAGGCGGCAGGCTTCTGAGTCAAAGCTGCGTCCTTGGTTGAACAAAGATAGGACAGGGGCCTTTTCCGCTCCCGGTCCAAAACAATGGCCGTGGTGAGTGAATCGACGATTTCCAGCAATTCTGCGGCAAGATCCTGCCTGTTGATCATGGGCGCTCCGTTTTTTAACGCTTATGGGACGCCCGCATGTCCCGAATCCGATCAAGGATTCGGTTCGCCACATCCCCTTTGTCCATAATCGGCAACGCCTCGACCCCCCCGTCCCGGTCGAGGATCTTGATGATATTGGTATCCGTCTGGAAACCTGCCCCTTCCTGGGTTAGATCATTTGCGACAATCATGTCCATGTTTTTCGCCACAAGCTTTCCCTTGGCATTTTCGACCAGATTTTCCGATTCCATGGCAAACCCGACGAGAATGCGACTTCCCTTCTGTTTGCCGATTTCAGAAATGATATCGGGATTCCGAACCAGTTTGATCGTCAGTGGTCCTTCCTTTTTTTTGATCTTGTTCGGCGCGACCTCGGCGGGACGGTAATCGGCGACGGCTGCCGCCTTGATAACCACCGTCGCACGTTCCAGGTTAGCCATGACCGCATCCCGCATCTCCACCGCCGTTGAAACGGAAATGAATCGAACACCGAGCGGCTGCGGCAAGGACGACGGCCCACTGATCAGGGTCACATGGGCGCCCCGGCGCCGGGCCATGGCGGCCAGAGCATAACCCATCTTGCCGGATGAATGGTTGGAAATGAAACGCACCGGGTCGAAAGGCTCACGGGTCGGACCCGCCGTGACAAGTATCCGTTCCCCCGCGAGATCTTTTTCCGTCAAGGTGGTTTCAATCGCCTCTATGATTTCCGGCACCTCGGCCAGCCGACCCGGGCCGGTCACCTTGCAGGCGAGTTCTCCGTAACCGGGCTCTACGAAATGATACCCCCGTGTCGACAGCTTCGAGATGTTTTCCTGCACGATGGGGTTGGCATACATATGCATGTTCATGGCGGGACAGACGAGGACCGGCGCCTTTGTGGCCATGATGACGGTGGTTAACAGGTCATCGGCGATCCCGGAGGCGATCTTGCCGATGACATTGGCCGTCGCCGGGGCAATCACGGCAATATCGGCATACTCCGCCAGGGAAATATGGGCGATGTCATAGTCCTTGATCAGGGAAAACATATCTGTAAAAACAGGATTGCGGGACAAGGTCTGAACGGTCATGGGGGTCATAAATTCCCGGGCGTGGTCTGTCATGATCACCTTAACATCGGCCCCCCTCCGGATGCACTCCCGGATCAGTTCTCCCGTTTTATAGGCCGCAATCCCGCCGGTCATGCCGAGCAGAACATTTTTACCCTTCAACATCTTTGCTTCTCTCCGGAATACATTTTTTGACAGGCGCTGAAACTATAGCAACAAAGGAAGACAACTTCAAGGTGAATTGTCCAAACGTCTGCCTCCGCTAATTTCATCTTGCAAAACGGGGGGGAAATCAATATATGTGGGCCACGCAAAGGCGGGCCGGCAAGGCCCGAAGCATCCGGATATGACAAAAAACAATGAGGTGAACCCGATGTCCTATCTGAATAAGTCGCTTACGGAGAGAAATCCCATGAAGAAATTTACCCCGGCTATTCTGATCGGCGCCGCGATTGTGGTGCTGATTGCTGCCATCATTTTTATGCTCCCCTTTTTTGAGGGCGGGGCACCCGCTATCAGGCTGACCCCGGACATCAAAGCCATCGGCCAGGGGCAAACCTTTACCGTTACGGTTACCGATCAAAAAAGCGGTCTGCAGAGCGTCCTGGTCAACCTGACTCAGAGCGGCAAAACACATGTGCTGGCTTCCGTCTCCTACCCCGAGAAAGGTCCTGCTTCACAGGACATACCCGTCAAAATTGATCCTTTGATGAAACTCGCCGACGGCCCGGCCACGCTCCAGATCACCGCAGTGGATGCTTCCTTCCGCGAAAACAAGGCTACGCTTACTAAACCCGTTTACATTGATTTCATGCCGACCCAGATTTTTCTCCTCAATACGATGAATCATGTCAATCCGGGTGGCGTATGCGTGGTTCTGTATCGCACATCCGAACCGGTTTTGGAAAGCGGCGTCTTCGTCAACGAAACCTTTTTCAAGGCTTATCCGATCACCGTATCCGGGAAACCCTGCTATGTCAGCTATTTTGCCATCCCAATGGATGCAAGCGAAAGGGAACCCCGGATCCGGGCCTTCGTGAAAGATCAAGGTCAGAACGAAACGTCGGCCAACATCCGCTTCATTTTGAAGAAAAAGACGTTTCGGAGCGATAAGGTCAACTTGAGCGACAACTTCCTTCAGCAGAAAATGCCGGACTTTCAGACGATGGTTCCTGAACTCCGCGGGAAGCCTCTCGTGGATGTGTTCATTTACGTTAATACAAAAATGCGTGAAGATAACTTCAAAACCATCCAGGCAATTTGCCAGAAATCGCAGCCCCAGCCCCTGTGGGATGGGCCATTCCTCCGGATGAAAGACGGCGCACCCATGGCGCTTTTCGGCGACCGGCGGCAATGGATATTCGAAGGACGGGAAATCGGGGAAAGCATTCACGAAGGCATCGACCTGGCCTCGACGGAACAGGCACCCATCCAGGCGGCCAACAGCGGCGTGATCCTTTTTACCGGCTCTCTCGGCATCTACGGCAACACCGTGATCATCGACCATGGCCTGGGTATGATTTCCCTGTATGGGCACCTGAGTTCGATCCAGGTCAAGGAAGGTCAGCCGGTCAAAACGGGAGACATGATCGGGAAAACAGGTATGTCCGGTCTGGCAGGCGGCGACCATCTGCATTACGGCATTATGGTCGGGGGGCAGTTCGTCAATCCCATCGAATGGTGGGACCCACACTGGATCGCCGACAACGTCAAGAAAAAGGTGGAGGTTTCCTTTTAGGAGATCAGACCTTACCGATATCCCGGTGGTAAACACTGGCGGGATAGTGATTTTCATTCAGATAGGCACCCAAGCGGTTTGCCATGGCCACGGAGCGATGGCGACCGCCTGTGCAGCCCAGGGCGATATTGAGCCTTGATTTGCCTTCCTTTTCGTAAAGCGGCAGCAGAAACCCCATCAGATCCGTCATTTTCTCCATAAAGTGCACGCTTTCCTCGCTCGAAAACACGTAGTCCCGAACCGCCGGATCATGACCATCGCGGCTCTTCAAATCTTCCACAAAATACGGATTCGGAAGAAACCGGACGTCGAATACCATATCCGCATCCACCGGGATGCCGTAACGGTAACCGAAGGAGGTGACATAAATCAGGAGCCGCCTCAGGACCCCTTCAGCCGCGTATGCCCGCTGGATCACATCCTTTAATTGATGCACATTCAACGAGGTCGTATCGATCACCCAATCGGCCATATGCTTCAGGGGGGTGAGCTTTTCCCGCTCGAGCTGGATGCCTTCCATGATGGTTCCCTGCGGCGCCAGGGGATGGATGCGCCGCGTCTCGCTGAACCGATGCACCAGCACGTCGTCGGTTGAATCCAGAAATAAAATTTCAATCGTGTAACCCTGCTGTTTTAACTGGGTAAAGATCCGCTGATATTCTTCGAGAAAACTTTTCTCACGGAGATCCATCACCAAGGCAACGCGGTCGATGCGCCTCTCCGGGGCGGACTGGACGCTGAGGAATTGAGGCAGAAGCACGACGGGGAGATTATCCACACAGTAAAACCCGATATCCTCAAGGGCACGGATAACCGTACTTTTCCCCGAACCGGAAAGACCCGTAATGATGACAATACGGACCGTTTTCATGACATCTCCTTAAAGTCGGCAAAACGGTATGCCCATTTTTCGATGCGCATTGAGGCATCTTCCGGGCAAGGGAAAGACGAAAAAACGGCAAAGGGGACGGAAACCCCCATGATGGTACGCATTTCTTTTTTGATCGGCGTTTCCGGTCCCGTTTTCAGTTCACACCATAACTGAAGCGGTGATGCGGACGCTGTCCGTGTAATTCCCGGATAAGACCGGCAGGCCACGATCCCCTGGTCCCTGAGGGCCAGAACGTTTCCCGTCGATCCATACCCCCGGCCATACAGATTCCGGCGTTTTTTTACCACCTCGATCAGGTCATCGGCAATCCACATGTGTCCTCTTTCCGCCAGCATGAGACCACATGTGGTTTTCCCCACACCGGCATGACCGGTAATCAGCAGACCCAACCCATAGAGATTAACCAAAACACCATGCATCACCAAGGTTTTGAATATTTTTTCACGGATCAGACCGGTCAGACGACTCTGCAAATAGGGGCCGTCGAAGGCTGAGGAAAAAAGGACAATATGGTTATCTATGCAGAATCGCTTAATATCTTCAGAGGGTTCCTGATCCTCCGCAAACGCCATACAGGACACCTTTTGTTCCCGTATCCGGGCCAGAAAGCCATCCCGTGCTGCAGGGGTAAGAAGTAGTCTTTTCGCCGTGTCTGCGGATATCACAAGCATCCCCCCGGAAAAGTTACACGGAAAGGCATGGGATTCGGAAGTTGACAAACACACAGGGCAATCTCGGCCGGCCATTTTCCCGTCGGGCAGAGAAAAAAGCTTCCGGATACCCAGCCTTGCTTCCGATCCTTCAAACAGGATTCTGATCGATATTCCCTCCAACAGAAAACCTAAGGACTGCTCTTCTCAGCAGGCGTCATCCTTTTCGGCAATGGTACGATACAGTTCATCAGCGGTCCTGGCTCCCAGGAGGTGCTTGCGGAATTCGACATCCTTGAGCATGCGCGAAAGTTTTGCCAGGGTTTTCAGGTGCTGCCCTGTCGACTGTTCGGGGGCAACCAGTAAAAAGAACAGGTGGACGGGTTTACCGTCCATCGCTTCAAAGGGAATCCCCGCATCGCTTTTCCCGAAGGCGACATACATTTCGTCCAGATCCGCCAATTTTCCGTGCGGGATGGCGATTCCATCGCCAATACCCGTCGTCCCGAGTTTCTCCCGCTCCAGCAGGGCTTTGACCATGGCCGCCTGATTATATTTAATATTCCCGTAATTAAAAAGGGATGACAGTTCGGAGAGCACATCCGCCTTGTCCTTTGACTGTAAGGACACGGCAATGAACTCTTTTTTCAGCATATCGACGATTTTCATTTCCCGTTCCCTGCCCGTCAGCCGTTCGTTTCAATCACCGCCAGAGAACCGTCTTCACGCCGATACATGACATGAACATTCTCGGTGTTGCTGTCCCGGTAAACTACAAACCGGTTCTTCGTCTCTTCCATCTGCAGGACCGCGTCTTCCACGGACATGGGTTTCAAGAGGACCTTTTTCGTTTCCACGACCCGGGGGCTCGCCGCGTCAACGAACTCTTCGGCGCTGGCTTCACCGCCCAAAGTTCCGGTTTCCTTCCCACCCGGTTTATGCGTCCGGATCTTTTCCTTATGCTTTTTCAACTGGCGCTCCAGCTTGTCAACGGCTTCATCGATCGCCAGGTGCATATCCTTTGCTTCTTCTTTGCTGTTAATATTCATGCCGTCCGCCAACAGGCTGATTTCGGCTGTATTTCTGAACTTTTCCACTTGAAGAACAACACGGGCCTCGGCGGGGGTATCGATATACTTGTCGAGTTTTTTCATCTTGTCTTCCACATATTCCTTCTGCCAGGACTCATCTTCCCCGTTTCGCAAGGTCACTGTAATTCTCATTATTTAATCCTCCTTCATTTTTCACTTCGCCCGCTTTTCGCTGTTTTCACATGGGCTGATTCAATTACAACATCAAAGAGTTGGCCATATAGTGTTGTTGCCGGGAAAAGTCAATCGTTTTATGAGGGTAAGATCACTTTCTTACGCCGGGATGAGGGAAGGATGCCGAGCATTTCCCGATATTTCGCCACGGTCCTTCTGGCTATGGTGATTCCCGCCGCCTTGAGCCGCTTGACGATGTCCTGATCGCTCAGAGGTTTCTGTCCGTCCTCCTCGCTGATGATCTTCCGGATCTTCTCCTTCACGCTTTTGGATGCAATGTCTTCACCGTTGACCGTCTGGATGCTGCTGCTGAAGAAATACTTCAGTTCAAAGATCCCCCGGGGGGTCAGCATATACTTGTTGGTGGAAACCCGGCTGATGGTGGATTCATGCATTTCCACATCATCGGCCACCTGTTTGAGGACCAGGGGTTTCAGGTAATTGATCCCCCTGTCAAAGAAATCCCGCTGGTACTCGACGATACTCTGGGCTACTTTTTCCACGGTTTTTTGACGCTGTTCGATGCTTTTGATTAACCAAGTCGCCGATTGAACCCGCTCCCGGACATACTGCTTACCCTCTTCCGCTTTGGCCCCCTTTTTCAATCCCCCCATGACTTCTTTGTAAAGGTTGTTGATCCGGAGTCTCGGCATACCGTCTTCATTCAACACCACTTTATAGTCGCTGCCCTGCTTGACCACATAGACATCCGGCACAATGGGCTGCACCCGCTCCTGATTAAAAACACTCCCCGGTTTCGGATCCATGCTGCTGATCATGCCCACCAACCTGAGCACTTCGGCCAGGGGGATTTTCAGTTTTCGGGTAATATTGACGTAATTTTTCTTTTCCAGATCCTTCAGATGATCCCGGATGATGGCCTCCAATGCCTGGTTGGACGGATCCACGACTTTTGCCTGAATGAGGAGACACTCCTGAAGATTGCGGGCGGCGATCCCGGGCGGATCGAATTCCTGGATTTTCCTCAGGACAGTTTCAATAAAAGGCACATCCAAAGAGAGCAGTTCAGCCAGCTCATCCAAGGTTACGGCCAGATAACCGTTGGGATCAAGATTACCGATGATCTGCTCCCCGACACGCATTTCGTCCGCTGTGAGGCGGGATAACTTAAGCTGCCAGGTGAGGTGATCCGAAAGAGAAGGCAGGGATGTAAGGACATTGTCCCAGGAAGGGTTTTCATTGTCCCGATGGTCGTAATTGGCACCGACGGGGCCGTAATCTTCAAGATAACTGTTCCAGTCGAACTCGTCTTTCCCGTCCCCTTCTCCGGTCAATTCTCCCGGTCTTTCCAGGTTCTGCAGGGCGGTTTCCCGATCTGTTCCCTCCGTGGCATCGATTCCTTCCAGCGGTTCCGGACCTTCGGGTTCCTCAAATTCTCCACTGACTTCCGTATCCATGTCCGTATCCGGGACCTCTTCGTCCAGGAAGGGGTTTTCCTCCATTTCCTGGCGAATCGTATCAACGAGTTCCAGTCGGGACAATTGCAGCAGCTTGATTGCCTGCTGCAACTGGGGTGTCATGATCAGTTGCTGGGTTAACCGTAAATTCTGTCTCAGTTCTAAAGCCATGATTGCTGCCTGGTGGTTGACTCGTCCTGATCGCCCGGATTGTTTTTCCTGAGGCTATCCGTCTTTTCCTTTTCTTTTAACACGGGTTTATCCTTGACATCAAAATCAAAATTCTCACCGAAATAGATTTTTCTCGCCATTTCGCACTGTGCGATTTCCATGGGATCACCCTCGACCAACACGGACCCTTCGTTAATAATATAGCCCCGATCACACACCGTCAAGGTCTCCCGGACATTGTGATCGGATATCACAACCCCGATTCCTTTTTCCTTCAATTTAAAAATAATTCCCTGAATATCTGCAACGGCCAGGGGGTCGATCCCTGCAAAAGGCTCATCCAGAAGAATATACCGGGGCGAGGTGACCAGCGCCCGGGTGATCTCAACCCGTCTTCTCTCCCCCCCCGAAAGGGAATAAGCATAGTGGTCGGCCAGACTCGTGAGGTCCAGTTCCTGCAGCAGCACCTCAAGACGGGCTTTACGTTCCTTCCTGGACAACCCCAGTGTTTCCAGAATCGCCATGATGTTGTCCCGAACCGTCAGTTTTCGAAAAACCGAGGGTTCCTGCGGCAGGTAATTCAACCCTTTGCGTGCTCTACGGTACATGGGATCCGAGGTTACATCCTCACCATTCAGGAGAATCGTTCCCCCATCCGGTTTGACCAAACCAACGATCATATAAAACGTCGTGGTTTTTCCGGCACCGTTCGGTCCCAGAAGTCCCACCACCTCGCCGGGTCGTATGTTCAAATCAACCTGGTTGACAACTCTTCTTCCCTTATAATTTTTAATCAGGCCGCGTGCTTCCAGTAAGTCCATAATTTCTCTGCTGATCCGTCCGCTCTTCCCGACAAGTTGACCGGAAGAGTCCTTGCCTGCTCTTTAAGACTAAGGTTTTTTCTCTTTCTTCTCCGACGGGAAGATCGTCGCACTCACCCGTCCACCGGGATTGATCACTTCACCCCGATTTTCGTTCAAGAACACCACAACCTGCTCTCCCCGGATCACATTCTTTCCTTCACTCAGCACCGCATTCCCTTTGATGATGATCTTCTGGGCATCCTGGAGATAAACGGCCTCGTTACCTGTCGCCACCCGTTCTCCTTGGGTTACGCGCACATTGCCCTTGGCCTCGATACGATCGAGATCACTGTTTTTCCGGATATCTGCAGCCTCGCCTTTTTCACCGCTCTCTGCTTTCTTCTTATAAAACAGGGTAATCGTTTCGGACCGAATCGTCCGGTCGCCCTGGATGGCGACGGCGTTACCGTCAAAGACCACCATGCCTTTATCGTTGTAGGCGTCCATCCGATCGGAGGTGATCTGAATGGGTGTGTTCCGATCAACGAGATTCTTCTTGGGATTGAGTTCTTTCCCGGACACGCCGCTTAAAGGAGTCAGCATCCAGCAAAAAAAGAGCATGACGCATATGATATGTCGGTTTAATCGCACATTTACCTCCCGTGTTTCTCCATTACTTGACCTTTTTCCCGGAATCGGACCGTGGCGAAATCGTGGCCTTGACCTGGGACAGCAGCGTCAACTGTTTCTTGTCCACCAGGAGATTTAACCCCACGCCTTTTACCTCGATGTTCTTATTCACCATGGTCACCGGCGATGCCGTATGGATTTTCTTCTCTGCTTCCGTGTAAAAGAGCCGTTCCGTGGTCACCAGCCCACCGTCCTCTGACCTGACAGCCACATGGCCCGCCATAGAAATATTCCTTTTCTCCGTGTCAAAGGTCCCTTCATCGGCGGTAATCGTGTAGATCTTACCGCTTGGCATGATCAGCTTCACATGAACGGCGTCAAAAACGGCCATATTGTCCTTTTTCTGATATGTAACCGTTTTCGCCCGGATTTCATACTTGACATCGCCCCGCCCGACTTCCGTAAGGAGTACATCCTTGGCCTGAAGGTCAACCTTCTCCGGCAGAATTTTCAGCGGAGCCGGGACTCTTTTCTCCTGTTCCCGCGATCCGGAGTAGATAATCCATCCGACGGCAGCCAGAAGAACGGCCGTTGCGACGGCAATTTTTATCCAACGCGACTTTCCCATCAGCAATCCGAATATCCTTCGCCAAGAGGAAAGGACAAGCGCTGGATGTAACATATTAAAGGATTGGGAACCATGCTTTTCACCCTCATATCTTTTTTCCCCAAGCCGCCCGGACACTCAGGCCCGGACCTTGCATCATCGTCCCCATGATTTGCTTATATCACCCGCCGGACAGACTGTAAAGGCATACTCCGTCTAATTTTCAAAGGGATTCGGGGAAATGATACCGTTCGGCGACTTCTTTCCATTTTCCCTGGGTCTTGAGGATAATTTTGCAGACATCCCGCACGGCGCCTGCACCACCCCGATACGGAGAAACATAATCGACCATCGGCAGGACTTCTTCCGCCGCGTCCGCCACAGTTGCGGAAAAAGCTACTCTTTTCATCAACGGAATGTCAACGATGTCGTCACCCATATAAGCCACTTCGGAGAAGGAAATCCCCTTTTGCCCCATAAACTCGCTAAAGTATTCGAGTTTATTAAGGATCTTCTGATGGATTTCCGTCACGCCCAAATCATTCGCCCGATGTTCCAAAACACGGGAACGGCGTCCCGTGAGGAACATGATTTTGTACCCGAAACGGATCATCATCTTCAACGCATGACCATCCCGGACATGAAAGTGCTTCGTTTCGCGACCATCGTCATCCATGATGACACAACCGTCGGTCAGGACCCCGTCCACATCCAGCACCAGCCAGCGGACACCTTTGATCTTTTCTGCCAATTCACCACCTAACGTGTTATCCATGAAGGATTCTCCTCAATAAGATGTATTCTTTTCCCCTCCGCCAAGGGCGGCGCTACGGATTTTTCACAATTCTGTCAATCTCTTTCAATGCCTTAAGCAACCCGGACAGTGTGTCCAAGCGCAGCGAGTTCGGTCCGTCACACAGGGCACGATCAGGCTCGGGATGCACTTCCAGGAAAAGGCCGTCGATGCCGACAGCAACGGCGGCCCGTGTCAGATAGGGAACCATGTCCCGCTGCCCTCCCGAGGACGTGCCTGCGCCACCGGGCAGTTGAACGCTGTGGGTCCCGTCGTAAATCACCGGATAACCCATGGCGCGCATGACCGGAAGGGATCGGAAATCGCTGACCAGATTGTTGTAGCCAAACGAGACGCCCCGTTCGGTCACAATAATCTTCCGATTTCCTGCCGATTCAGCCTTGGCAATCACATTGGCGATATCCCAGGGGGCGAGAAACTGCCCCTTCTTAATGTTGATCACCTTTGCCCGCCGGGCAACTTCGACAATGAAATCCGTCTGGCGGCAAAGAAATGCCGGCACCTGCACCACATCAAGCACTTCCGCCGCGGGCTCGATCTCTTCAAACCGGTGGACATCGGAGAGCACCGGAATTTGCAATTCGTCCCGAATTTCCTTCAAAATCCGCAATCCTTCCGTTAAGCCCGGACCACGGAAGGAACTCACGGACGTGCGGTTGGCCTTGTCATAGGACGCCTTGAAAATGAAGGGGATATCCAGTTCCCCCGTCAGATCCTTGAGGTAACGGGCGATGTTCCGGGTCCCCTGTTGATCCTCCACGACGCAGGGGCCGGCGATCAACACGAATCTTTCGTTTCCACCGATGGCCACCTGCTCATTGATGATAATCCTCTCCATGATCGCTATGACTCCTTTTTCATTTCTTGTTCGCGCTTTTCACGCAGCAGACGAATTTTCAACTGGGGTATCCTTTCACCGGCATCTTCATCAGCCGGATTCAATTGATAGGCCCGGGTATAAGCCTTTAACGCATCATCCAGCATGCCTTTCTTTTCATAGACCCCCCCCAGACGCGTATAGACATCACTTTCCTCGCTGTCATAGCGCAGAGACGTTTTATAATTTTCAATGGCCTTATCCAGTTCGCCCCTTAGTCCGTAGACATAACCCAAATCGGCATAGACGCCGCTTTTCTTCCCCCCCAGTTTCAGCAGCCGCTGATAGGTTTTCACGGCCTGATCGTATCGGCCCGTTTTGATGTAATAGTCCGCCAGCCGGTTGAGTGATTCCACCGACGGTTTCTGTCCTGCTGCTTTGCCATAGAGTGCCGCGGCAGCCTTCTCGTTTCCCATCTTCTCGTACGTTACGGCCAGGTTATAAGCTACTTTCTCGTCCTTCACGCCTGCCTTGATCGCCTTTTCGTAGTATTTGGCGGAGGGGCCCAACTGGTTTAACTCCCCGTAGGCATAACCCAGATTCGCGTATATTTTCCCTTTTTGGGCGGTCTTCCCGGCCAGTTTCTCGTAAAGGCGGACAGCCTGGGCATAGCGTCCGTTGCGAAATGCCAGGTCGGCCAACCGGAGCGTCGCATCGGCATCTCCGGGTTGCAGGGTCAGGACCTTTTCATAGACACCCATGGCTTCCTGATCCCGATTGTTGTTTTCCAGAGATACAGCCAGATTATAGAGAATAACCGGGTCCTTGGGTTTCATGGCCGCTGCTTTCCGGTAATTGGCCAATTCCTCTTTCCACATCTTTTTTCCCCCATACGCCAGGGCCAAATTGGCGTAAACCGCGGCGCTCGGAGAACCCTTGCGGACCGTATCGTTCAGCAGACGAATCGCTTCATCATATTTGCCCTGCTTCAGGTACATCCGCGCCATACCCTCAAGCATGGGAACAGCATGGGAACCCTTTGCCGTTACGGCTCCGTACTGCGCAATGGCCTCTTTTTCCCGTCCCATTTTCTCGTAAATGCCGGCCAGACGGAGGCGGACCGCATCATCCTGGGGTTTGAGCTGAACCAGGGTCCGGCATGACGCAGCGGCCTTTTCCCACAGTCCAAGGCGGCTGTAGCCTAAAACGAGATCCTCCCAGAGGCTGGGGTTTTCCGGTTCGATTTTAACGGCCCGTTCTCCCGCCTTGACGGCTAGATCATTCCGTTCCGCAGCAAGGTAGGTTTTCATCAAAGCAGCCAGGGCTTTTACGTCGTCCGGCTTTTGCGCCAGGACACCCTGGTATTCGGCAATCGCCTCCGGAAACATCCCTGCATGACGGTAAATCTCCCCCAGCGTTCTCCGGAGAACCAGATCCTGGGGATTGGCCGCCGCCGCCCGTTTGAGATACGCGATGCGTTTATTCCGGTTATCGGAAGCCTTGGCGTACCGCAGCCAGTCCTGAGGCATGATTCGGATTCGAATCGGCATCGTCGCCAGGAGCTTTCCGCCGTAGGCGACCCGGATTTGCCCCGGCGTATACCCCCGCTTCATGGTCGCGTCCGTTATATGGGCTGCAGATTGATCCACCAGATCAATGCCCCGCAACAGCACCCGGTAATCGTCCTGGCCGCCCGTACCCACGACGTCAACGGCAAACCCTTCACCGGAGAGGACATCAGAAGCCACATCCTTGATCACAAACTCATCCCGGGAGGTGACATCAAAGGGTTCCGTATCGGAGATCAGGAGGTCCTGACCGTTTTTCTCGGCTACGAGGGCGTAAACATGCGGTGTCCGGTCCAGCATACGGTAGGCCAAGGCCCCCTGAATACGCTTCAAAATGAACGACACGCCGGCGGCTTTACCCGGAGCAACATAGGGAAGGATGATGAATCCGGCAAGGACGGTGAGGACAATGCCCGCCGCAATCCAAACCCGATTATGTTTACTTTGTCCGGTCACCTTGACTCCACTTTACTTTCTCAACCCCGGGGATGGCACTTCTTGTGAATACTCTTTAACCGTTCTCCGGAGATGTGCGTATAAATCTGGGTTGTCGAAATGTCGGCATGACCCAGCATCATCTGCACGGAACGGAGATCGGCCCCTCCCTCCAGCAGATGCGATGCAAAGGAATGGCGAAAGGTATGAGGGTGCACCTTTTTCTCCAACCCCGCCCGCTGGGTATAAAAACGGATAATCTTCCAGAACCCCTGGCGGGTCATCCTCTCACCCCGGCGGTTTAAAAACAGCACCTCATTCATCTTCCCCTTGAGCAGAAGAGGCCGCACCTGATCCACATACAACTTTACGGCATCGTAAGCCATCTGGCCGATGGGGACAATCCGTTCCTTATCCCCCTTGCCGAAAGCGATCAGGTAACCCACCTGCCAGTTGATGTGACCCATATCAAGGGCGATCAGTTCCGATACCCGGAGTCCCGTCGCATAAAGCAACTCCAGCATGGCCGTATCACGAATCCCCGCCGGGTTTTCCCGCCCTGGTTCGTTCAAAAGCGTTGCCATTTCCTCCCGGCTCAATGTGTCGGGCAGGTGCATCCAGCCCTTGGCCAGTTCAATATTGGCAACCGGATTGGCATGCGTCAGTTTTTCCTGCATCAGATATTTATGAAAACCCCGAATCGCAATCAGATTGCGGTTCATGGAAACGGTTGCAAGCCCCCCTTTTTTCGTTTGTTCGAGAAAGGCGACCAGCGACTCGGGGGTCACATCCTCCCAGGACTTGATACCCCGGCGGACAATGAAATCGGCGTATCGGCGCAGGTCCCGGCCATAGGCTTCCAGGGTATTACGCGAAAGGCCCTTTTCTACGGTCAGATAATTCAAATAGGCATCCAGAAGGCTGTCAATCATGGCCCCCGTTGCCGGATTTTCCTTTCCTTCACCAGGCAAGACGCGTTTTCACCCCCCTTTCATGGAGAAAATTTTTGATTTCCCGAATCGTATAGGCCCGGTAGTGCACCATGGATGCAATTAATGCCGCGTCGGCATGTCCCCGGGTCAGGACATCATAGAGGTGCTCCGGCTTGCCCGCCCCTCCCGAGGCGATGACCGGAATGGACACATTCGTCGAAATCAGAGAGGTCAAGTCGATTTCATAACCGTCCTGGGTCCCGTCGGCGTCGATGGAATTCAGGCAGATTTCCCCCGCCCCCAGCCGCTCGGCCTCTTTCGCCCACCACAGGGCATCGAGTCCCGTGTAAACCCGGCCGCCATGGATGACGATTTCGTAGCCCGAGGGAATCTCTCGTGTCCGGGCCACCCCCTTCACATCCATGCCCAGAACGACACACTGGCTGCCGAAGGCCTTGGCCCCTTCACGGATGATGTCGGGATTCTTTACGGCGCCCGAATTGACGCTGACCTTTTCGGCGCCGGCCAGGATGACCTGACGCATCTCCTCAAGGGTTTGAATACCGCCGCCGACGGAAAAGGGAATAAAGATCGTCTCCGCCACCCGCCGGACGACATCGATCATGATGGCCCGGCCGTCGGCGGATGCCGTAATGTCGTAAAAAACAATCTCGTCGGCCCCCTGTTCGTAGTATTGCCTCGCCACCTCGACAGGGTCGCCGATATCGACGTTCCCCTGGAACTTGACACCCTTGGTCAACTGGCCCGCACGTACATCCAGACAGGGAATGATCCGTTTACTCAGCATAGGTGCCATCCCAGGCGCAGAAATTTTCCAGGATTTTCAAGCCGGGCGCCCCGCTTTTCTCCGGGTGAAACTGAACAGCCGCAAGGTTCCGGACGGCCACGGCGGCGCAGAAGGTCATGCCGTATTCCGTACGGCCGATGACATGACCGGCCTCCGCAGGGGCGGGGTAATAGGTGTGGACGAAGTAGAACTCGGCTTCCTTGGATAAATCGTTAAAAACAGGGTGTTTCCTGGAAAATGTCACACCATTCCAGCCCATATGGGGGATTTTCAGCGTCCTGCCCTCATCCTGCATGTCCGGGGGAAAACGCTTCACCTGACCGGGAATCAGTCCCAGGCAGGGGGTTTGATTTTCCTCACTGTAATCGAAGATGACCTGGGTGCCGAGACAAATCCCCAGGAGGGGTTTCCCGGAAGCGAACCAGCCCTTCAGCCATCGGTCCAGTCCCCGGCTCCGCAGGTTTTTCATGGCGTCACCGGCGGCGCCGACCCCTGGGAAAATCACATGACTCGCCCGATTCAGCATTTCCGGGTCATCCGTCACCCGGCAGGGTTTCCCGATATATTCGAGGGCGCGGGCTACACTGGTCAAGTTCCCCGCACCGTAATCCACAACGGCAATCATCCGTATTGAGAACCTTTCATAACACCACCGATGATCAGCGGTGTTCTATCATTATCTGCGAAAACTTAGTTCCTTCTTACATCAATTGGCCCATCTTGTGCAATAACGAACCGTCCTCCCTTGTATATTCCAATCCTGTCTTCTTATTTACAAAGCCCCTCCCCTCGTGATAGGTGCAGAAAACCAAAGAAACTTTCCGGAGGGTATGACATGCTGCATGAAGAAACCACTCTGCTGATTGTGATCGATATTCAGGGCAACCTGGCCCGCGCCGCCGCGGACCGGGAACTCCTCTTTGAAAGCACCCGCAAGCTGATCCAGGGGGCCAAGGTCTTTTCACTTCCCATCCTCGTCACCGAGCAGATTCCGGAAAAACTGGGGCCGACGATTCCGGAAGTCGCCGAATTGCTTGAGGCCATCACCCGCATCCCCAAAGAGACGTTCAGTTGCTGCGACAACGCCGCTTTCATGGAAGCCTTCAACAAGGCAAACCGGAAACAGATTCTTCTGTGCGGCATCGAATCCCACATCTGCGTTTACCAGACGGCGATGGATCTGCTCAATATGGCGTGTGAAGTGCACATTGTCGCCGATGCGGTCTCCTCACGTACCGCCAAAAACCGGGAAATCGGTATCAACAAAATGGTCAGTGCCGGGGCCCACCTGACCAGCACGGAGACGGTCCTTTTTGAACTCCTGAAAACGGCAGGGAGCGACAAGTTCAAAGATATCTTCAGGATCGTCAAGTAAAGTCCGTTCAGTGCCACAAACGGACTCCGACAGATTTAAATCTTTTCCAGACTGTGATACAGTGAAACCGCTTTGAAGACTTCTTATCTGGAGGGGGCTATGGAACACAAGCATGTAAATCCCGTTTTCTGCTGTCTTTTATTCATTCTGGTTGCAATGTCAGCCGGATGCGCAAACCGGCAGGAAGTGCAGCGGGTCCAGGATAAAATGACCCTCCATATCCTGTTTGAATACAACAAGTTCGTCATCAGCAATAAATCCCAGGCCGAGTTGAAGGATGCCATCGATTTCGTTAAAAAATACCCCGGTTCCCGGATTGAGATCGCAGGCCACACGGATAACCGGGGCACACAGAAGTATAACCAGACGCTCTCGGAAAAGCGAGCGGAGGCGGTACGGGAATATCTGATCAAAGAAGGGGGCGTCGATCCGGACAAGATAACCGCCGTCGGCCACCGGGATCTCTATCCGATCGCTCCGAACCAGAAACCGGACGGCAAGGACAATCCGGAAGGCCGGGCGCAGAACCGGCGGGTGGAGATCAATATCCTGTCGGACTGATCGTGGATCACTGTCCATGGAAAATTGTTGAATTGCTTTCAAAACAAGAACAAGGCAAAAAATGAGGGCGGTTCGTTTTCCTTGGAAAAACAAACCCGCCCCTTTTTATTTCGCTTCCCGATTTTACTCCGGATTTTTTCGCGTTACCTCTTGATTCTCCCGGCGAAATATCATGTTCCGGACATGTCGCTTTCGATGTCTTTTTTCTTTCCCAACCGGTACGCATCGATCACACCGAAAATCCAGCAAAATATCAGAAAGAAAAACAGAAAGTTCAAGAGCCGACTTGCCTGATCGGTGGCAACCTGATGGGCTGTACGGTTAATGGTTTCCGGATCGAGCTTGCCGCCGGCAGCCTGAATTTTCTCCAGGACCACCATGGCCTGCCTGACGGCCAGTGTTACGAACATGGCCAATCCGGATAAAACAATAAAGACCAGGAAAGCGCCTTTCCGGTGATGTTTCAGAACAATCTGCCCCAGGCCGGGGAAAACCAGGCCGGACAGAAGGGCTCCTTTCAACGCATTTTTCATGACGAACCGCCTTCCCTTTATTTGCAACCCATCGGATTCACGGAGATCCCAACAGGTTAACTTCGCAGGGCATCAAATCAACGGACGACAATCATTATTTGTATAGGGCCTGTTCCAGCGCGCTGACATCCTTCTTGAGCCGGTCAAGCGCGGTCTGAATATTCATGGCCGCCAGGGCATTGGCCAGACTGTCCGCCTGCTTCTCTGAGGCCACACTCAGCATGCAGTTCCAGCGCAGTCGATCCAGACAGGCCTGAACCCCTTCATTCGGCTGACAAAGGGTCTGCAATTGCTGCAGCGTATAGTCCTGGGTGGAGCAATCGGCGTATTTCTTATCCGCCCGGGCCAGCACGTCATCGACTTCTTTCTTCACCGTAGCCGCGTCACGGGCCAGGGCGTCATTGGCCAGCTTGACCCGCGTCTGCCAGGAGAGAAGCAACTGGGGTTTCGCGCTGGACATTTTCCGGGCATTGTTCAGATCGTTCACGGTGAAGGAAAATTTCTTTACCACAGGCGAAACCGA
>CAZBQX010000007.1:42228-59943 GCA_964494155.1 uncultured Syntrophales bacterium | reverse complement strand
TGAACGGTTTCGACGTTTAAATCTGTGCCTTTTTACACATTTCCCGGGCAAACGACGCCGCATCTTGGAGGTCTGCGGCTGTGGGGTGCTCATGGGCGCTGTGGGCTTCGTCTGCCCACGCTTCATGCTGAAGCTGTTTTGCCAGCGCATCGATCAATTCGGGCTTTACCTTTCCACGACACCCGAATGTTCCCATTAATTTTGTCTGCGTCGTCATACCCAAAGCGTCTTCCAATGCCTGTTTTGGAAATTTGCCGCCCCTTAGTGATCCGTGTGTGGTAAAAAACGCCACTTTCTGATCCTTCGCCAGTTTCTTCAGGAAAGGTTTTGCCTTGGCCGGCACACTGTGCCCCTGTACAGGAAATCCACAAAAGATGAATTCATATCCGATTGTATCCAAACTTTCATCTATCGGTTTAATCTCTTTTTCACATTGAAGGGCATCGAATATTGCCCGAGCAACCTTTTCGGTGTTTCCGGTCTGGGAAAAGTAAGCGACTAAAACCTTTTTCATCGTGATCTCCTTTGTGAAAATAAATTTGGGCCAAGCTAGCGTAGTTTGAATTTAATTTCAAGACGGAAATCATGCCGGAGGTTAAAAATGCAAACGCTTAAGATAATGACAGGCCTGAAATCTCCTATCTCAATTTCAGGGTAACCGCAAGCGCTGCCCCTACGTCGATGTGCCTTTAGTCGCCCACAGCGAGACCTTCTTTAATCAGTTCAAGAACACGCGGTTTTTCTTCCGGAAACTTGTAGCCCTCGTAATCCTGGTGAAAGAGCAGACCGCCGTAGCGGTTCCGCCAGGAGTTCATCATGTGGTCAAAACAGACACGCGACGTCACATCCAACCCCTCGATCGTCACGCGCAACTCTTCCAGGCGCTCATGGCGTGAACTGACTTTCAACCGCCCCTGCGCAAGCTCTTCATAAATCGGCGTGCGGGAGCTTGGAACGAAAGGACGGGAGCGAATGTAGTGCGGATTGATCGCGGTGAGGACACGCGCCGTGTCTTCCGCGTGCTGCCGCCAGAGTTCCATGCCGGCCAGACCGGGCATCCAGTATTCGGAAAGCTGAAAACCCGCCTCCATGGCCTTTCTGCCGCCTTCAATCAGTTCGGCGCTCGTCACACCCTTGCGGATAACAGCCAGCACCTCATCATTCCCGGATTCCAGGCCGACATGGAGCCGATCGAGTCCGGCTTCGCGAATCGCCGTTAAATCTTCCAGCTTTCTCTGGGCCAGCGTCTTGGAGCGGGCATAGGAGGTCACCCTCTCCAGCGTTTTCAACGTTTGCCGCAGATGTTTGAGCACCTCGACCAGCTCATCCGGCCGCATGATGACAGTGTTGGCGTCCTGCAGGAAAGCCGTCTTTCCACCTGAAGCAAGCCAGTTGAAAACCGTGATGAAGCAGTAGTTGTCATAAAGGGAAGGTTCGGCCTGCAACAAGACACTGCCCACATCCCGGATGATCCGGCCGTCGTGTCCCATCTTGATCGAAACGGCGGCAAGTTCATCGCTTATCTGCCGTACGGCGTCGATATCCGCTTTGATGTCCCTTACGCTGCGCAGCACAAAGGTCTCTCCCTTGTACATTTCGCAGAACGTACATTTATTCCATGGGCAATTCTCCGTGATCCGAAGAAGCAGCGATGCACTGCCGCCCTCGCTGGGAGGACGGTAAACCCCGATGGCAAACGACAGGTTTGCAATTTTCTTCGCGCTCTCCCCGTATGTATGGTTGCTTTTTAAAAACGCCATAAATTCCCCTTATCAATTTGTCCTGATTCAAGGCACGTGTACTCGTCAGAAAGTCTTCTAACAACACAAAAGGATTTATTGCAAGAAAAGGTCGCCACTTGTGAAAATTTATGGTGAGGACCAATTTAATTCTTAACCATCAAAAAGCGCCAATCAAAAGATCACAAACAGTTATTCGAACGGCTGTTTTTACAAAGCAAAACGAATATGTTCATGAATGATATAGATTAGTTCTGCGCGTAATTCATATTCTAAATCGATATCGCCCCCTTTTTTCATGCTCTTTCGGGGGTCGAATTCAAGTTCCTAACAGCGATGAATGTGAGATGTTTCTTCTTCACTGCATGTCAATATCAGACTTTCCATATCTTCTTCACATTTGATAAGATTGTGCATTTCTCATGTCATCATTTTTACTTGCTCCTGAAGTCTCAATATATTAAGATCCGCACCATTAACACTTCGTATTCACGGTGGAATTGTATTCTTGCTATGGGGTCCGAATTTTTTGACTCGGCCACCGGCTTGGCATTCTGTTAATTAAGTGACAGATCCTTCATCAACAAGGGTACTGCGGTGAACAGAAAGAACCCCCATCACCAAACCGGGCAAGAGTCACCCGAAAAACGCCTGGAGTTCGAGCGATTCCTGGCTGATCTCTCCGCAAAGTTCGTTGCCCTACCTCCCGAGCAGGTAGATGATGAGATTCGTGGCGCCCTGAAAAGGGTGTTGCAGTTCTTTAAAATTGATCGGTGTTCCCTGCTCCGCCTCCTTCCGTGCAGGACAAAATGGCAGATTACACACAATGCCGATGCTGCAGGCGATTCTCCTTATCCCATCGAAACCACCCTGCCCGTATCGCTTGTACCCTGGGCGGCCAGGAAACTGGCAGATGACCGCAAAACCTTTTCTTTCTCAACACCCGACGATCTCCCAGCGGAGGCTGCCGTTGACAAACAGACGATGGAGATGTGGAAAGTTCGGTCCGGCTTATATATTCCCATCGCCGCCCTGAGATCTACCGAGTATACGCTTGGTATCAGCTCGGGTGAAACCGGTCGGACCTGTCCGGAGGAGTACATCCAGCGGCTGCGCCTTCTCGGAGAACTCTTCGTCAACGCGCTGGAACGGACCATGGCTGAACGGCTTCTTCGAGAGCGACTGGAGGAGATCGAGCGCCTGAAGCTTCAGTTGGAGAAGGAAAACGTCTATCTCCGCGAAGAGATCAAGACGGGGCAAGGATTTCATCAGATCGTCGGGAACAGCGATGCCCTTCAATACGTCTCATTCCGCGTCCGGCAGGTGGCCTCCACCGATGCCACCGTACTGATTCTTGGGGAAACCGGGACGGGCAAGGGAATGGTGGCCCATGCCATACACGAACTGAGTGCCCGGAAGGACAGGCCCATGATCACGGTGAATTGTGCTGCTCTGCCCGCCAACCTCATCGAGAGCGAGCTCTTTGGCCGCGAAAAGGGAGCCTTCACGGGGGCCCACGCAAAGCAGGCCGGCCGTTTTGAGATCGCAAGCGGTGGGACAATCTTCTTGGACGAGATCGGCGAAATGCCGCTAGAACTTCAGGCGAAACTCCTGCGGGTGCTTCAGGAAGGGGAGTTCGAGCGGCTCGGGAGTCCCCGCACCATCAAGGTCGATGTGCGGGTGATCGCCTCGACGGCCCGCAACCTTAAAGCGGAGATTCGCGGAAACCGGTTTCGAGAGGATCTTTTTTACCGGCTCAACGTTTTCCCCATCTCGATGCCGCCCCTGCGGATGCGGCGCGACGACATCCCTCAACTGGTCCGCTATTTTATCGACAAATATGCGAGGAAAATCGGCAGGCAGATAAAGACGGTCCCGAAGGCCGTCATGAAATCCCTTCAGAACTATTCCTGGCCCGGCAATGTAAGGGAACTGGAGCATGTCATCGAAAGAGCCGTCATCACCAGCACGTGTGCAGCACTGCAGATCGTGGACCGGCTCGAGGGCGAAGCGGTCCAGTCAAGAGAAGAAGCGGCGGAGGAACTTGCCGCGATGGAGAAAGAGCACATCTTAAGGGTTCTCCAGAAAACTCGATGGAAGATCAACGGTCCCGGCGGCGCCGCCGCTCTTCTCAACATCCACCCGAGTACCCTCCGCTTCAGGATTAAGAAGCTGGGCATTGCGCGCCCCTGACGGAAGCCGCTCTCAACAAATGACTCTCAGCATATTGACGATTCTCAATATACTGAGAGTATTTTTCTCTCACCCCATTTTCCCCTCTACAAATAATTAAATAATATCAGTTAGTCCCAACTTTCTGACAGGTTGCCCTCACTTGGAATGCTTCTTGGATACCTGCAAAGGCTATGAAAATCACCATCGAACTAAGAGCAAAGCCCGAGAAGACCCAGGAGCTTTATCAGACTTTACAGGCACTCCTTCCGTCCATCCGTTGGGAGAAGGGTTACCGTGACTGCCGGGTCTGGCGTGACATGGAGGATAATAATATCTTCTTTATGGCCATTGATTGGGAAACGCAAGCGAGTCTTGAGCGGGCCATACGCTACGGCAGCGGCGGTGTATTTCTCGGGGCCGTCGATCTGCTGACCGAAACAGCAAGGGTGCGCTACGGAGAAGACTCCCCCTGGAAGGGGATTGAGAGCCTCAAGAAAATGAAAATATGAGAACAGGACCTCACGGGCGGCATATCGGTTCCCGCCATCCCTGCTGGGGAGTCAGTAATAATAAAAACCTCATCGTTCATGGATAAATAAGGAGAAAGATCATGAGAAGAAACGTTGCAAAAGTATTCGGCTTCGCACTGGGTGTGGCAACAGCCACGTTTCCCTTCAGCGGCATTGCTGCCGCACAAGAGGTCCTGCCCATACCACCCGCCCCCTTCAAAGGACAGATAGGTCTGAGCGTAAAAGACTCGAAATCCGATTTTCCACAGCCTGTGCAGGCTCCCAAAGGCGCACCCAATGTCGTGATCATTCTTCTTGACGACGTCGGCTTTGGCGCATCGAGCACCTTCGGCGGGCCGTGTGACACGCCGACTCTCGACAAGCTGGCGCAGAACGGGTTGCGCTACACGCAGTTTCACACCACCGCCGTTTCTTCACCGACACGTGCTTCGCTGCTTACCGGCCGGAACCATCACTCGGTCCACACCGGAACCATCATGGAAACGGCCACAGGCTATCCGGGCTACGACAGTCTGATGGGCAAAGACACCGCCACGGTGGCGGAGGTCCTCAAGCAACAGGGCTTCAACACCGCCTGGTTCGGCAAGAACCACAACGTGCCCGACTGGCAGACGAGCCAGGCCGGTCCGTTCGACCTCTGGCCCACCGGGCTGGGCTTCGAAAAGTTCTACGGGTTCATCGGGGCCGAGACCGACCAGTGGCGGCCCGCGCTCTTCGACGGCACCAAGCCCATAGAGCCGTACTTCGGCAACCCCGACTACCACTTTGATTACGACCTGGCTGACCAAGCCATACAGTGGGTTCGCAGCCAGAAAGCGGTCGCGCCCGACAAGCCGTTCTTCCTCTACTACGCGCCGGGAGCTACCCATTCTCCGCATCACCCGAAAAAGGAATGGATCGCCAAGTATAAGGGCAAGTTCGACCAGGGCTGGGACAAGGTGCGCGACGAGACCCTGGCGCGGCAGAAAAAGCTGGGCATCGTCCCGGCGGACACGAAGCTCACCGAACGCAGCCGCGGCCTGACCTCCTGGGATTCGTGCAACGCGGAGCAGAAGGAGCTGTTTGCTTATATGATGGAAGTCTATGCAGGGTATCTCTCGCAGACCGACTACAATGCCGGGAGAGTCCTGGAAGCCATCGACAAGCTGGGCGAACTGGACAACACGCTGGTCATCTACATCGTGGGTGACAACGGCGCCAGCGGCGAGGGCACTGTCCGGGGTTCCCTCAACGAGATCGCCTCGATCAACGGGATTCCGGAAGATTACAAAGAGATGCTGAAGCAGAAGGCCGACATCGGCACATGGAAGACCCATAACCACTATCCGGTCCAATGGGCGCATGCCATGGACGCGCCTTTCCAATGGAACAAGGTCATCGCCTCGCACTACGGCGGGACGGCCAACGGCCTGGTCATCTCCTGGCCCGCGCGCATCAGTGACAAGGGCGGGATCCGGTCCCAGTGGCACCA
Organism: uncultured Syntrophales bacterium; assembly: GCA_964494155.1. GTDB lineage: Bacteria > Desulfobacterota > Syntrophia > Syntrophales > JAAYKM01 > JAAYKM01. The sequence goes on along the minus strand of CAZBQX010000007.1, from coordinate 54,028 downwards.
CATCATCGATATCGTGCCGACCATCCTGGAGGCAACCAGGCTCGAGCAGCCGACCGAGATCAACGGGGTGGCGCAGAAGCCCATCGAAGGCATCAGCATGGCTTACTCTTTTGATCGCCCAAAAGCACCCTCGATGCGCCTGACCCAGTATTTCGAGATAGCGGGCAACCGCGGCATCTATCACGATGGCTGGGTAGCTTGCACGACGCCGCACATCACCCCCTGGGACGACGCGACGAAGATTCCCCCGATCGATGTGATAAGCGGCTATAGCTGGGAACTATATCACGTTGCCGAGGATTTCAGCGAGGCGGTCAACATTGTGGACAAGTATCCCGACAAACTCCGCGAGCTCCAGCTCCTGTTCTATGCCGAGGCGTCTAAATACAACGCGCTGCCCTTGGACGACACCACCTTTGCGCGCATGGACGTGTCCATCCGTCCAAGTCTCACGCGCGGGCGTACTGAATTCAAATACTCGGGAACCCTGATCCGCATCCCGGAGGGGTCGGCGCCGAACCTGAAGAACAAGTCGTACCGCATCACCGCCGACGTGGTTCTCCCGAAAGGGAGCGAACAGGGCGTCATCGTCACACAGGGCGGCTACAGCGCAGGCTACGCATTGATGCTCGAAAAAGGCAAACCCGTGTTCCACTACAACTTCGCGAGCCTTGCCCATTACAGCATCGCCGGCAAAGACGCCCTGAAGCCCGGCAAGCACACTATCGTGTTCGACTTCCAGTACGACGGCGGGGGCATCGGCAAGGGCGGCACGGGGATCCTAAGCGTGGACGGGAAGCAGGTGGCCAAGGGCCGGATCGACAAGACCATGCCGGTGCGGATATCCCTCGATGAAACCTTCGACGTGGGCGAGGACACGGGCACGCCAGTAAACCTCTCCTACGATGTGCCATTCGCGTTCACGGGCACCATCGACAAACTGGTCGTCAAATATCTCGGCGACAATAAACTTTCCACCTCAGATCAACAGAAGCTGAACGCTACCGAGGCAAAGATCAGGGCTAATTAAAACTCAATTCTCCTTTTTTGAATTGTCCCCCACCCCTTTACCTCAGGGGTGGGGGATGTAAAGATTAACCGGAAGCTGGAATTTGGAGAATTTTAAGAATGACTGAAACACATCCTTTGATTACGTAAAGCAGAGAGGTCACCATGAAAGTGTTTACGACCCTGATCCTCTGCCTGATCATCCTGCAAAGTGCGCCGATAAATGCTGCACAAAGTAAAGAGAATCTGGCCAAAGCAACACAGAACCCTGTGGCGCCCATGATCAGCGTTCCCTTTCAGAACAATTGGGATTTTGGAATCGGGCCGGCAGATGCCATGCGTTACACACTCAATTTTCAACCCGTCGTTCCGTTCTCGCTGAACAGTGAGTTCAACCTCGTCGTCAGGACCATCGTGCCGTATATCTATGCAGAGGCTCCTGTAAAGGGAGGGCATGATGAATCTGGCCTGGGAGATATAACTCAGAGCTTTTTCTTCGTTCCCAAGAAGAGTATGGATGGATGGATCGTGGGTGCGGGCCCGGTTTTCTATTACCCCAGTGCCACCAATGACGCTCTGGGAGGTGAGAAGTGGGGAACGGGCCCCACGGTCGTAGCCCTGAAGCAGGAGAACGGGCTTACGTACGGGTTTCTCTCTAACCACATCTGGTCCTTTGCCGGGAAGAAATACCGCGACGAGATCAGTGCGACATTTATTCAGCCTTTCTTTTCCTACACAACAAAGACCTACACCATATTCGGTGTGAACACCGAGTCAACCTATGATTGGGTCAATAGCCAGTGGACAGTACCGGTGAACCTCTCCGTTACCCAGATGCTAAAGATCGGCAGCCTACCCCTGACGTGCCAGGCAGGATACCGCTATTACCTCGATGCCCCGGATGATGGCCCCGACTGGGGGTTGAGATTTACCATAACCTTCCTTTTCCCGGAGTAATCAAAAAGGCGGTGATAGGTGTAACGGTGGATGCAAATCGCGGAGATGAACGGCGATGCGCTGTAGAAGAAGATTCTTATAAAGGAACAGACATACAGACTGATCGTTAATATAAAATATAGTTAAGGAGGAACGCTATGAAAAGGATAACCCGGATCGCTGCGGCACTCGGCCTCACACTGGGTGCTGCCGGTACGCTGACGGCAGGAGAACAGCAAAACTTATCCAGATCTACCGTCACGCCAGATTTCAAGGGTGTCATCAAAACCGACGTGCGTGATTCTGTACCGGATTGGGGACCGTTCCTCCCCAAGCGAGCACCGGCAGGCTCGCCGAACATTCTCATCGTGCTCTACGACGACACCGGCATGGCGATGTGGTCGGCTTACGGAGGGCGGGTCAACATGCCCACCCTCGACAAACTGGCGGCTAACGGCCTGACCTACACGCAGTGGCATACCTGCGCCCTGAGCTCGCCCACCCGCTCCACAATTCTGACCGGACGCAATCATCACCTCAACGGCATGTCCAGCATCACCGAAGTGGCGGACGGCTTCCCCGGCGCCAGCGGCCGCATCCCTGAGCAGTGCGCCACGGTGGGCCAAGTCCTCCAGGACAACGGCTGGAGCACTTTCTGGCTGGGCAAGAACCACAATGTTCCTTACCAGGACCTCGCCTCCGGGGCGACCCGCAAACAATGGCCGCTCCAGATGGGCTTCGATCGCTTCTACGGCTTCCTGGGTGGCGAGTCCAGCCAGTGGTACCCTGACCTCGTGGAGGACAATCGCTTCGTCGATCAGCCGTACTTGCCGGAACAGGGCTATCATCTCTCCAAGGATCTTGCCGACCAGGCCATCAAAATGATCCGCGACCAGAAAGCCGGCAACCCCTCGAAGCCCTGGTTCATGTGGTTTTGCCCAGGCGCCATGCACGCACCGCACCAGGCGCCCAAAGACTACATCGCCAAATACATGGGCAAGTTCGACGACGGCTACGACGCCTACCGGAAATGGGTGCTGCCGCGCATGATTGCCAAGGGCGTTATTCCCAAGGGTACCGAACTGACTCCTTTCAACCCGCTTCCGCCGACCATCGCGAATCAGGCGGATTACGTTCGCCCCTGGGACTCGCTCAAGCCTGAAGAAAAAAAGCTGTTCTCGCGTATGGCCGAGGTCTATGCAGCGTACTCAGAGTACACCGACACCCAGGTCGGCCGCATTATCGACTATTTGAGGAGCACAGGTCAGCTCGACAATACGATCGTCATCTACGCCGCGGACAACGGCGCTTCAGGCGAGGGCACACCCAACGGCTCGGTTAACGAAAACAAGTTCTTCAACGGCTATCCCGACGACCTGGCCGAGAACATGAAGCTCATCGACAAACTCGGCGGGCAGGACACGTACGAGCACATCCCCACCGGATGGGCCGCGGCGTTCTCGACCCCGTTCAAGATGTTCAAGCGCTATTCCGAATATGCCGGCGGCACCTGCGATCCGCTCGTCATTTCCTGGCCAAGGGGCATCAAGGCCAGGGGTGAGGTGCGCAACCAGTACCATCACTCCGTGGACCTCGTTCCGACCATCCTGGATATCTGCGGGCTCCAGATGCCAAAAGTGTACAGGGGGGTAGAGCAGTACCCACTCTCCGGCATATCCATGCGCTACACCTTCGACGCTTCCCCTGACGCTCCGACCCGGAAGCACCGTCAGTACTATGCCATGCTGGGCACGCGGGCAATATGGGAGGACGGTTGGAAGGCGGTGTCACTCCATGCTCCCATGGTCGGCAAAGGGCACTATGACCAGGATGGGTGGGAACTCTACCACGTGGATATGGACCGCGCCGAGTCAAAAGACCTGGCCAAGCAGTATCCCGAGAAGCTCCAGGGGCTCATTAAGGCCTGGTACGAGGAGGCGAACAGGAATAACGTTCTCCCCCTCGACGATCGCACATGCCTGGAACTGGTCCCGGTTTATCGTCCCACGGAAGAGGCTCCCCGCGAGCGCTACATCTACTACCCGGACACCGCGCCAGTCCCGGAGAGCACCGCGGCCTGTGTCATCGGCCGCTCCTACAAAATTCTGGCCGATGTGGAGATCACGGACAAGAACTGTGGAGGCGTCATCTTTGCCCACGGCTCGCGCTTCGGTGGCCACACCCTGTTCATCAAGAACCAGCGGCTGCATTACGTGAATAATTTCCTGGGCATCAAGCCCGAGCAGGATTTTGTTTCACCCATACTCAAGCCCGGCAAGTACACCCTGGGCATGGAGTTCATCAGGGAGAAGATGGGCCCGAATCACGAATCACTGGGCACAACCAAGCTCTATGTAAACGACAAGGTTGTGGCGCAGGGACCGATGAAAACCCAGCCCGGCAAGTTCACCCTTCAGGGAGACGGTCTTTGCGTGGGGTACGACAGCGCTGACGCGGTCAGCACCCAATACAAATCACCCGGCAGATTCCACGGCGGCAGGATCATCGGTGTCGGCGTCACCACCGAGAAGACAGGGTACATTGATCTCGAGAAGGAAGCACAGAGGGCGTTTAGCCGGGACTAGGAGCTGGTTCGATTCGCCATCCCCCCCTCCACATTCCTTCTTTGTGGAGGGAGTGGATAGGTGCCGTGACAACCCAAGGAGGATGAAATGAGATTCACCTACCGTCCCGTTGATTTGGATTTTGTTGAAAAAGCGCCGCTCAGGTTTGTGACGGAAGTTGAGATCGCGGCCTCTCCGGAGCAGGTGTTCAAAGTATTTGAGAATGAAAACGCCTGGCCCGAATGGTTCGACGATATCATTAAAGTAGAATGGACCAGCCCCAAACCCTATGGGGTGGGCACGACAAGGATAGGCACGCTGAAACGCATGACCGTCTATGAAAAATTCATAGCGTGGGATCCTGGGAGAAGGTTTACCTTTTGTCTCGCGGCGGCCACCTTGCCGATCGCACATGCCTTCTGTGAGGATTACCGCCTTGAGCCGCTCGGCACTGGCAAGACCAGATTTATCTATACCATCGCCTGCGAACCACGCCTGTTGCTGAAACTGGCCGGCCCCCTCGGTCGGCGAATGATGGATAGCATGTTGCGTAAGGCCGCCCGTTCGCTGGCGGCATACATGCAACAAACGGCAGCGTAGGGATGTTCTACCAGGACAATGTTTCGTCTCGGCGAAAAGGAACAGGATATGAGTACCGGTCAAGATGGTCATGACACACTTCCCCAAGGGCTCCACGTGGAAGCCAAACCGATGGGGCCGGTGTGCAACCTGAACTGCGCCTACTGTTTCTACCTGGAGAAGAAGGCCCTGTTCGGCCAGGGCGGGCATTACCGGATGAGTGATAAAATACTCGCGGCCTTCATCCGTAACTATGTCGAATCGCAGCCCACGCCGGTGGTCGAATTCGTCTGGCATGGCGGCGAACCCACCCTGGCAGGGCTCGATTTTTTCAAGAAGGTCATCCGGGAGCAGAAACCATACAAAGCGGAGAAGACCATCCGAAATTCCCTGCAGACCAATGGAACGCTCCTCACAGACGATTGGTGCATCTTCCTGAAGAAGAACAATTTCATGGTGGGCATCAGCCTGGACGGGCCTGAGCAGATTCACGACACTTACCGCCGCGACCGCAAAGGCAAAGGCACATTCGCAGATGTCATGCGCGGTCTGAACATGCTTCAGAAACATGGGGTGGAATTCAATGTGCTGGCCTGTGTGGCGAAAGACACTGCCAAACGGCCTCTTGATGTGTACCATTTCCTAAAAGCCGAGGGTGTCGAGTTCATCCAGTTCACCCCTGTGATCGAGCGGATGTCCGATGAGGCCTGGCTGAACAAAGGGCTCACTCTGGCCGGACCTGCTACCCTTGACCGTGAAGAAAAACAGGTTCAGGTCACCCCATGGACCGTGGTGCCGGAGGAGTATGGGGATTTTCTCATCACCATCTATGAAGACTGGGTCCGCCATGACGTGGGCAAGATCTTCGTCATGAATTTCGAATGGGCGCTGAGTGCATGGATTGGCATTCCTGCGTCCGTGTGCATTCATGCAGAGCAGTGCGGCCGCTCTGTTGTGGTTGAGCATAACGGAGATGTCTACGCCTGCGATCACTGCGTCTATCCGGAGTATAAACTTGGCAATGTTTGCAGCGACAGTTTAATTAAGATGGTCGAAAAATCAGTGCAATCAGGCTTTGGCATAGCCAAGAAAACAGCATTGCCTAACATGTGCAGGGAGTGCAGTGCGCGGGTTGCCTGCCAGGGCGGTTGCCCCAAACATCGCTTTGTAATGACTTATGATGGTCAGCCGGGCCTTCATTACCTTTGCCCCGGTTACAAGAAATTTTTCTTGCACATCCCCAAGTACCTCCGGGTTATGGCGCAGCTTCTTGAAAATGACCTTCCCGCCTCTCTGGTCATGGAGGCTCTGAAAGGGCCTCTCGTCATTGAGCGGGGTAATCCAAAATCTGGCAATCCGGGAAAAGGAATTTACGTGATTTGAGGTTAGAATGATGTGGCAACACTTGAAGTTCAGTGCTTCAAGATCTCTATTAATCAAACTTCTGATAACCAGACCTTTCATGTTGAGTTTATTCCGGCCGGGTAGTGTTTCCGGTCAATAGTTATTTCAATAGGACGGAGGAGATTAATGAACAAATCAGCAAGGATAAAAATTTTGTGCTGTCTCGTTCTGGCTGCATTTTTTGTTGGAGGCAACGCCTGGGCCGGAGGGGTCATGCTTTACCAATTCGGCCAACCGGACATCGGTTACGGGAATGCGGGCTACGCTGCCCGGGCACAGGATGCATCCACTGTTTTCACCAATCCAGCGGGAATGTGCCGTCTTGCATCCTCTCAGTCCCTGATAGCGATGCAAGCCCTGTATGCACATGTGAAATTTGACCCCGATTCCTCAACCAATGTACCGGGAGGGGGCAGCGACGGCGGGAATGCCATTGGCTGGGCTCCCGGAGGAAGCCTTTTCCTTGTGCACAAAATTAATGAAGCCTTGAGTATCGGTTTTGGGGCCCTGTCGTATTTCGGCCTGAGCGAGAGCTTCGACGACAATTGGCTGGGGCGCTACTATGTTCAAGAATCGACCCTGGTCGGTATGACATTCACACCTGCTGTGAGCTACCGAGTGAATGACTGGCTTTCGATAGGAGTCAGCCTGAATATGATGTACGGTTATTTGGAAAACGAAGTAGCCATCAACAACAGGCCCTTTTCTCTGAGCGACGGCCAGATGAAATACAAGGACACCGAAATGGGCTACGGGATAAATCTCGGCATCCTGGTTGAGCCGAAGAAGGGGACGCGCCTGGGACTCACGTATCTCTCGGAAGTAAAACTCGATTTCAGCGATGTCCCTGATTTCAGCGGATTGAATCCCGTGCTGCAGTTATGGCTGACCAATCATGGGCTTACTTCAAGCAGCCTCGACTTGAGCATGACTGTGCCCCAGATGGTCATGTTTAGTGCTTACCATGAATTGAACCCTAAGTGGGCCGTTCTATGCAATCTGGGCTGGCAGGACTGGTCCCGTTTTGGAAAGGTGGATGTAGGCGTTAACACGGAAAATCCCACGTCTTTGACTGTGGACAGCCATTACAAGGATACCTGGCATACCGCATTGGGCATCCAGTATACTTACTCGCCGGCATGGAAGTTCTCTTTCGGTATTGCTTATGACAGCTCGGCAGTCAGTGACGGGGACCGCACGGTATCCGTTCCCATTGGCGAGATCAAATCGGTCGCCTTTGGAACACAATATGCCCTTTCTCCGAACCTGACTCTGGGGGCAGCATACCAATTCGCGTGGCTGGGTGACATGTCCGTCGACCAAAATAGCGGCCCCCTGACGGGCAGAGTTGCGGGCGAATTCGGAAACACAAGTTTCAACTTTTTTGCACTTAATCTTAAATGGACATATTAATGTTTAGAAATAAGATATTTCAACTTATGTATAAAACAATGGTCTTGATAGTTGAAAACTGATGAATTGGATATGAAAGCATGGACGGGTTTTTTCCTTATTACCTTTGCCTTAAGCGAACAAAAGCATGGGATTATTTAATGTTGGACTTATTTAAATATCAGTATTTATTTAGTATACCATGAACTTAAGGCACGATTTTCATATTAAACTGCACTCTTATCTTTGAAATTGGCCATCAAAGATCAGGGCAACCGCAAGGGTTGCATCTACGGTTAATAATTGGTTGGACGATTGGCGGTTCAATTCCCGTACGTCTGCCGGATTTCCTCCTGTTTTGGATTGCTTTGCCTTGCTCCTACCGGAATTTCGCCTTGACAAACCCCACCCCTTGTGATTAAAAGAGCGGCTCAATAATTTGACGGGGCATTAAAATGAAATTAAATCTGACGGTAAAGAGCAATACAAAGAGAAAAAGAACGCACGGCTTTCTGGTGAGAATGGCAACCAAATCAGGGCGCCAGGTTTTGAATCGGCGACGGGCCAAAGGCAGAAAAAGACTGACCGTATAACCCCCCTGCCGTGATCTCACAGCGGACAAACTTCATTCGGGTTATAACCACATTGCCTTTATGGGTTCTGAAACCTTCCGGAAAGCGGAGAAAATTCTCAAAAGAAAAGATTATCTGGCCATCCAGCAGCGTGGCCTTCGGAGTTATACGAGAAACTTCGTCGTGGTGAAAAGCAGAAACGAAACAGGAGTGAATCGGCTGGGCATTTCAGTTTCCAAAAAGGCAGGCAGCGCAGTAAAACGGAATCGTCTCAAACGTTTGATCAGAGAGTTCTTTCGACTTCACAAAAGCACGATCACCGGTTCCCAGGATTTCATCATCATTACGAAAAAAGGAATCCCGCATACCTTGACCTATTGGGACGTCTGTCAGGAACTGAAAGACCATCTCATTATCAGAGCAGATGATCAATCATGTCATTAATTTGATCCTCGGCAAGTCGCTTATCGGCTTGGTCAGGATTTACCAGCTTTTTCTTTCGCCACTCTTTCCACAGAGCTGCCGTTTTTATCCGTCCTGTTCAGAATATATGATTACGGCCATCAGGATGTACGGACCTTTCGCTGGAATGCTCAAAGGCTGCGGCAGGCTACTCCGTTGTCACCCTTTTCATCCCGGCGGCTATGACCCTGTGAAGTAGACTGCTTATTGGAGATATCTTATGGAAAAAAGGACCCTTCTCGCCATCGCCCTATCCGTCGTGGTGGTCTTCATTTATCAATTCTTTTTCGCACCGAAACCAACGCCCAAGCAACCGGCTAAGACGCCCAGCGCCATCGAAGCGCCCCAGCAGCAGGCCAAAACGCCCACTCCGGCAGCCGGCGCCGCCGCAACGCCCACTCCGGCGGAGAAGAGCACCCAGACGGCCACCGTCCAGAAGGCGGGCGTGGAAAAAGACGTTACGGTTGATACGCCGCTTTACCGGGCTGTTTTTACCACACGGGGAGGAACCCTCCGGTCTTTTCAGTTGAAACAGTTTAAGACAAAACTCGACAAAAACGCGAGTTTGATAGAACTGGTCAATTACATACCGAATATGCCGCTGCCGTTGTCCGTATCCTTTGTCGATTCCAGTATTCTGGTGGCAGGCAACGACTTATATGAGACGGACCGCCAGTCTGTCACCTTAGGCAAGACCGATCAAAAAACCAGCCTGACCTTCAGCCAGACCTACCCGGGTTCAGTGCGAATCGAGAAAGTCTTCACCTTCAATCCGAACGATTATGCCATCCAGATGGAGGTGAAGGTCCATAACCTGTCCCCGGCGACAATTCAGCAGAACGCCACCCTGACCTGGTTCCATTATGACGATCCGGCCGTTGAAAAGGACAGCTACACCCACGATGGACCGATTTATTTCATGGACAAGGATGTGGATCTAACGGACCTGAAAGATTTAAAAGCCGAAGAACACCATGGTCCCGATGTGTCTTGGTCCGGTTACGAAAGCAAATACTTCATCGCCGCCATGATTCCCCAGAATCCGGCCCTGACGTCCCTGACCCTGAATCGGGACCAGCATAATGTTGTTTCCGTGCAGTTGAAAGGACCCAAAAACGTCATTCCGACCGGGCAGAACGGCCTGTTCGCCTACACGCTCTATCTGGGCCCTAAAGATTACTCCATCATGAAGGCCTTAAATGTCGGTCTGGAGAATGCCATCGACTTCGGCTCCTGGATCAAATGGCTGGCCATGCCGCTTTTGATCGTCCTGAAGTGGATCTTTCAGTATGTGCAAAACTATGGTATCGCGATCATTATTCTAACGATCCTGATCAAGATCATCTTCTGGCCCCTGGGCAACAAGAGCTACAAATCCATGAAGGAAATGCAGAAACTGCAGCCCAAGATGCAGGAACTGCGGGAGAAATACAAAGACGACAAGCAGAAGCTCAGCCAGGAAACGATGGCCTTATATAAAACGCACAAGGTGAACCCCCTGGGGGGATGTTTGCCCATTCTGATCCAGATTCCCGTTTTCTTTGGCCTTTACAAGGTCCTGCTCTATGCGATCGAGCTGCGGCATTCGCCCTTTTTCTTCTGGATTCAGGACCTGTCCGCCAAGGACCCCTATTACATCACGCCAATTATCATGGGTGCGACCATGTTCATTCAGCAGAAAATGACCCCGACCATGGGTGATCCGATGCAGGCGAAAATCATGCTGCTTATGCCCGTCGTGTTTACCTTCCTCTTCCTCAACTTCCCGTCGGGTCTTGTGCTGTACTGGCTTTTCAACAACATCATCAGTATCGGACAGCAGGTTTACATCAACAAGCACGCCTAAGCACGGGGTGAAACATGATGCACTTGAAAGAATACGAAGGAAAAACAATCGACGAGGCCATCGAAAACGCCTGTAAAATCCTGAATGTGCCCAGAGAGAAGCTGAAGATCGAAATTCTTTCCGAAGGATCGTCGGGATTCTTCGGCCTGGGCTCGAAAAAAGCCCGTATTAAAGCCGCTCTGCTTTCTTTTGAAACGACAACCCTCAGCCACGGATTTGAGGCGATACCCGATACCCAGGACGAGAAACCCGCACCGGTTGAAGCGCCATGCGTGAAAATCATCGAAAATAAACCGGCATCGGCAGCAGTCCCGGCAGGAATTCTCGCCGAGCAGGCCCGGGAAATCCTGGAAGGCATTCTGAAACGCATGTCCCTGGAAGCGCCCGTCACGGTTGAGGAAACGGACGACCGGATCATTCTCAACATCCGCGGCGACGGCGGCGGCCTGCTCATCGGCAAACGCGGTAAAAACCTGGATGCCCTTCAGTATATCGTCAGCAAGGCGATTAACCGTCAGAGCGAGACGCGGAAAATGGTCATCATCGATACGGAAACCTATCGCAAGCGCCGTGAAGAATCCCTGGTGGCCATGGCGAAGGAACTTGGGGAAAAGGCCCGGCGCACCCAGAAACCGATCACGGTGAGCCATATGAATGCCCACAACCGGCGTATCATTCACATGGCCCTGCAAAACGAGGAAGGTTTAACCACGAAAAGCCGCGGCGAAGGTGATTTCCGGAAAATTGTGATCCTTCCGGACCGGAAATAACTCTTGCCGCACGGGGAAGGCCATGACCGATTCAGGTGACACCATAGCCGCCCTGGCCACGCCTTTGGGATATGGAAGCATCGGTGTCATCCGCCTCAGCGGCCCCCGGTCCCTCGACATCGCCCGCCGCATCTTCCGCGCCTCCCATTCCCGTGAACATTTTGAATCGCACAAGCTTTATCACGGCGATATCGTATCGCCGGAAACGGGCGCCGTGATCGACGAGGTGCTCCTTTGCTACATGGAGAAACCGCACAGCTACACCGG
>CAZBQX010000007.1:0-42128 GCA_964494155.1 uncultured Syntrophales bacterium | reverse complement strand
TTCTGGCCATACTGGAGGCTTCGATTGACTTCTCCGACGAAGACGTCCCGGAGGAGCAGCTCTCCCTGACCGCAGCCAGGCTGGAGACCTGTCTCGGTCAAGTGTCGCACCTCCTGTCCACTTTTCGCAACGGCAGAATTGATCAGGAGGGTCTCCGTGTTTTGATCGTCGGAAAACCGAATGTGGGAAAATCCAGTCTCTTGAATGCCCTGCTGGGTGCCAAGCGGGCCATCGTAACCCCCATTCCGGGCACCACCCGCGATTTCATTGAGGAATCGATCCGGATTGGCGGTATTCCCGTCGCCCTCATCGATACGGCAGGCATCCGGGAATCCGCCGATATGATTGAAGAACAGGGGATCGCCCTGGTCTGGCAGAAGCTTCAGGATGCGGATGTGGTTTTGCTGGTTTTTGATGGCAGCCGTAATCTCGACGCCGACGACCGCCTTGTCCTGGAGAAGACGAAAGACAAGGAACAGGTGATCGCCGTCATCAACAAGGAGGATCTGCCCTTGCAGTGGGCAATCCCGGACCTGCTCAAGGATCGGCCGCGGCTGAAAACCATCACCATTTCGGCGAAATTCAAAACGGGCCTTTCAAATCTGAAGGATGAAATGTCCCGTCTGGCAGCCACGCAGGAATCTTCCCCTGACGACTCGGTCTGTATCACCAACATCCGCCATGTCCATGCCCTGTCCCGGACAGCGGAATTTCTCACCAGGGGCCGGGACAACATGCTGGCCGGTATGCCGCCGGAAATCGTTTCCCTCGATCTGCGGGACGCCCTCAATCAACTCGATGAAATCGGAGGGCGCACCCTGCCCGGAGACATTTTGGACCGGATCTTTTCCACCTTCTGTATCGGAAAATAATACGGCGGGTCATTTCTGCAACAGGAGCCACAAGCCCCCGTCCATGATAATCCGAACGTGATCTCCCAGGCAGGCTTTTCCAATCATCGCCATCAGATCCTCCACCGTCACCCGGACCCGTCCCAGGCTGTCGTTAAGTATTCGGGATTCTTCAGATATTTCCTCAATCACGGATTGGCGTATGTTTTTCCCGTATCCGCCGCCAATGAAGCCGACCCCGCCCGGCTTTATAACCCGATAGATTTCCCGGAGGGCTTTTCCTTCTCGATCCAGAAAGAAATAGGCGCCGCGCAGGACAACCAGATCGAAGGCATGGTCGTCATAGCGAAGCGGAACAAGAGGGCTTTTTTCAAGCTGAATTTGACCGGTGTGTCCGGTTTCCGTTAACGTCTTCTGCATGAGCGCATAGACGTCTTCTTCCTCAACCGCGATGGTTATCTTTAGCGCGGGCTTCTTGTTCTGGAGAGCAACAGATATGCCTCCGGAAAAGGGCCCCCATTCCAGGACATCCCCCTCGGTTTCGGCATAATAATCCGAAATCTGATCTGCAAGATAAGGATAAACCTTTGCCCAGAGCTGATTAACCCGAGCCAGATCATGCATATCCATCTTTTTTCCCATGCCGACACCCTCCCACAGAAGCGGTTTTCTGGTTTTTTTTACCTGTTAAGCCAATGCCTTGATGTTTCATTTTTCATCTTGAGATATTTGTCAAGACTATTTTGGGTTGACACAACCAAAGGGTTCCCTTATAGTCCGTAACCCGTGTGAGAAGGTTACCTGGCCTGCTCATCACCCTTACCGGAAGAAATATTGCGTTAATACGCTTGTTTAGGTTAACTATTGGTCCATGAGAAAAAACGGCTTAGTCGATACGGTCAACCAACTGATCAGCAAGAACCTGCCCTTTGCCCTGTATTACGCTCCCGGTGAGGAAGAACCGGACTTGGTTGTACAAACCCAGGGTGCCTTGTTCAAGGCAAATTCCTATGAAGAACTAAACGACACGTCAGGGTTTGTCTTTGCTCCCTTCACCATAAGCGCCCGCACGCCTCTGGTCGTCATCCGGCCCGATCTGCACATCAAGGGTTTTGCCGCAATCTCCGCATTGAACGTTGCAGAACATACCCTGCAAGCCCCTTCCCAGCCGGAGCAAGCTCATAATCTGCCGAGGGAAATGAACAAGGCGGAATATATTCAAATGGCGGAACCCCTCCTGCGCTTAATCCGGGAGGGGGAATGCGAAAAGGTCGTCCTCTCGCGCACCCTGCACGTCGATCTAACGGGAAGCGCGTCGCCGGGCGACATGCTGCTGAAATTGAAAACCAGACTGGGCCATGCTTTTGTCAATCTGGTGCATTTGCCGGAAATCGGCACCTGGATGGGAGCAACGCCGGAGCTGCTGCTTAAAAAAAACCAGGGACGTTTTTCTACGGTTTCCCTGGCGGGAACATTACCGGTGTCCGGCGATCATACCGAACTCCCCTGGACGGACAAGGAAATCCGGGAGCAGGAAATTGTCACGGAATTCATTGAGATGCAATTACAGAATTTCGGCATCGCGGATTACAACAAGACGGGGCCTTTCACCTCTTTTGCCGGAAATGTTGCGCATTTGAAAACGGAATTCGATTTCCCGGATACCCAGGTTCACAACGATCTGGGACGCTTCATCACGGCCCTTCATCCGACTTCCGCCGTCTGCGGCAGCTCCCGGGAAAAAGCCCGGAATTACATCCTGACCCAGGAAACGCATGACCGTGAGTACTACTGCGGTTTCCTCGGGGAGTGGAACCTGGCGGGCCGGTTGAACCTTTACGTCAATATCCGGTGCATGAAATTGCTCGATCGCCGGGCATGTCTTTATGTGGGCGGCGGTATCACGGGAGACTCGGTTCTGGAAAACGAGTGGGAAGAAACGAACCACAAGGCCAAAACACTCTTGTCCATCCTGATGTGATCAATCCATGATTTCCCAAAAACGCAGCGCACAATACCTGGCAGCCACCCTCCTGAAAAAGGGTGTGATGGATATCGTCTTTTCGCCGGGTTCCCGTAATGCGCCCCTCATCAATACCTTCACGGCCGCAGCCGGATTTCGTTGTTTGAATATTGTTGATGAACGCTCGGCCGCTTTTTTTGCCATGGGAATGGCGATGCATCTTGGGCGTCCCGTGGCTGTGGCCTGTACCTCAGGCTCCGCCGTGCTGAATTACGCACCGGCCATCGTAGAAGCCTACTATCAGAAAATCCCCCTTCTGGTATTGACGGCCGACCGTCCGGCGGCCTGGATTGACCAGGGCGACGGCCAGACCATCCGACAGGAAAACGTGTACGCCAATTTTATCAAGGCGGCTTACAACCTGCCGGGCCGCATTGAAACAGACGAGGAGGCATGGTTTGTCGTTCGGCAGATTAACGAGGCCTGCCATCGCCTGCTTGATCCGGAACCGGGACCGGTGCAAATCAATATTCCTTTCAGCGAACCGCTTTATGAGCTGGTTGAGGGCAGCCTGCCTGAAATTAAAAATATCGAGGTTCATCAGGCTGCAAAACGTCCCCTGGATGACGGTATCCAGAAGTGCGCGGACTTATGGAATTCTTGTTCCCGAATCATGATCCTGGCGGGCCAGTTGTCGCCTAATCCGAAATTGAATGCGACTCTGGAAAGCCTCACGGACAATCCGTCGCTCGTCGTCCTTTCGGAAACCCTATCCAACCTATCCGGTAGGCGTTTCAATTCCTGCATCGACAACGCACTGAGCGCTATGGAGAAGGAAGAGCCTTACGCACCCGATCTTCTGATCACCTTGGGCGGGCAGATCGTTTCCAAGCGGATCAAAACCTTTTTAAGAAAATACCGTCCGGCGGCGCACTGGCATTTCTCGTTGTCTTCCGAACACACGGACACGTTCATGTCCCTGACGGATGTCTTTCCCGTCGACCCCGTTTCTTTCTTTGCGTCGCTGAAACCATACCTAACGCCCGGAAAATCGGATTATGGGGAGAAATGGCGCCAATTGGATCATATGACACAGGCGCGGCAAATGGTTTACCTCGAACAATGCCCCTATTCCGATCTCAAGGCTTTCGCTTTGATTCTCGGTATGCTGCCGATTGATTCCTGCCTGCACCTGTCCAACAGCACACCGGTCCGTTACGCCCAGCTTTTTAAATACCCTGTTTCTCTGACATGCATGTCGAACCGCGGCACCAGCGGTATTGACGGCGTTGTTTCCACTGCTGCCGGTTTTGCCTTCACTTCGCCTAAAATCAATACGGTGATTACCGGCGACCTGGCCTTTTTCTACGATTCAAACGCGCTCTGGATCCGACACGCGACGCCGAACCTGCGCATCATCGTGATCAACAACCAGGGCGGCGGTATCTTCCGGATTATCGACGGCCCCTCATCTATGCCGGCATTGAAAAGCCACTTCGAAGCCAGACATGCCATGTCGGCCGAGCCGGTCGCCCGGGCATTCGGTCTGGATTGTTTTGTCGCACAGACGGAAGAAGAATTGAAGCAGGGTTTAACGTGGCTGTATCAGTCGACCTTTCAGAAACCGGCTGTTCTGGAAGTCAAAACACCGGCCGATGTCAACGCCGGAATACTTACGCAATACTTTCATGATCTCAAAGGATAAGCACACCATGACAAAGAAAAGAAACTGGCAAATCATTAAGGATTACGAGGAAATTCTCTTTGAACTTTGGGAAGGTATCGGCAAAATAACGATCAATCGTCCGCGCTACCGGAACGCCTTCACGCCGACCACGACTACCGAAATGAGCGACGCCCTGCGCATCTGCCGGGAAGACCAGCGCATCAACGTCGTGGTCCTGACCGGTGCCGGCAACAAGGCCTTTTGTTCGGGAGGCGATCAGAATCTCAAGGGCGCCGGCGGCTACATCGGCAAGGATGGCATCCCCCGTTTGAACGTTCTGGATGTCCAGAAGCAGATCCGGTCCCTGCCGAAGCCGGTCATCGCCATGGTGAACGGCTTTGCCATCGGCGGCGGACATGTCCTGCATGTGGTCTGTGATCTCACCATCGCCTCCGAAAACGCGATTTTCGGCCAGACCGGCCCCCGTGTGGGCAGCTTCGACGCCGGCCTGGGTTCCTCTTATCTGGCCAGCATCGTCGGCCAGAAAAAGGCGCGGGAAATCTGGTTTCTCTGCCGCCAGTATTCGGCACAGGAGGCCCTGGATATGGGAATGGTCAACAAGGTGGTCCCCCTGGACAAACTGGAAGACGAAGTGGTTGCCTGGGCGAAGACGATTATGAAGCACAGCCCTTTGGCCCTGCGCATGTTGAAACTCGGGTTGAACGCCGACCTCGACGGCCAGATCGGGCTTCAGGAATTCGCCGGCAATGCCACCCTTCTTTATTATCTGATTGAAGAAGCACAGGAGGGGAAAAACGCCTTTTTGGAGAAAAGAGACCCTGATTTCCAAAAGTATCCCAAGTTTCCCTGATTCGGATCAACAAAAGATAAGGAGGACACGATCTTCCGAAACATTAAAAAAAACGTCTCGAACAAACGCGCTTTCCCTTTATCATTCAGTGAATATTTCACGGAATTTCACGATTTCCCTGTTCGACTTCACCCAACGAGCCGATATATATTTCAAGCAAAAATTCAATCCTGGAGGCGATTGATGAAAAATTTCATGCTTTTAATCCTTTCCGTTTTTCTTTTCTCTTTCACTGCCCATGCCGCCGGCAGAGACGACGGTCTTTCGGCATTGAACCGTCAGGATTACAAAACCGCATTCCTCTGCTTTCAGGAGGCTGCCGCAAGCAAGGACGCCGAGGCCCAATATCGACTCGGCATGCTGTATGAGAAAGGTCAGGGTGTACGTCAGGATTATGACAAAGCGGCCTACTGGTATAAAAAGGCGGTCAAGCAGGACCATGTCCTGGCACAAAATGCCCTGGGGTTTCTCTATTACAATGGGAAAGGCGTCCCGCGGGACCTGGTCATTTCTTTGGCACTTTTCAATATCGCCGCCGCGCGGGGCAATGCCGATGCCTTCCAGAATACTTACATAGCCGCTTCAAACATCTCTTTCAAGAATTTTGACAAGGCCAAGCATCTTTCGTCGCATCGCAAAAAGCTCTATGCAATGATTGGCGGATAGGCGGTGCTGAGTACGTTCATTCAGAGGGGCTTTCCCATGCATAAACTCCTCTTTGACTTTCAAAGCAGGCTTGATGTAAAGTTGTAGCGAATTTTGCGACGTTCAAAACTGTAGCCGGTAGCTGTTTCAGTTTTGAATCTGTGGAGGTTAAAAAATGAAATTAAAATTATTATTCTTGACGCTGACAATCCTTTTTCTGCTGTCTTCTCCGGCCTTGGCTGGAAAATACGAAGAAGGCCAGACGGCTATGGATAAGAAGGCCTTCAAAAAAGCCATCCTGCTTTTTGAATGGGATGCCAAAAAGGGCAATCCCAAATCTCAATATAAACTGGCCACAATTTACCACAACGGCCAAGGGGTCAAAAAAAACTTACTCAAGGCGGCCTACTGGTATGAAATGGCCGCCAAACAGGGACATTCGGAGGCACAACATGCCATTGGCTGCATGTACCAAAAAGGACAGGGCGTGGCCAAAGACGATAAACAGGCCAAGACCTGGTTTGAACTGGCTTCAAAAAACGGCACCGCCGCCGCACAATACGATTTGGGGATGATCTATCAAACAGGTCAGGGTGTACCACGTGACTACAACCAAGCGTTGTATTACTATGAGTTGGCCGCCAGGCAAGGATATGCAAAAGCACAAACGGCCATTGGTCTTCTTTATACGGATGGACTCTGCAAAACGAAAGACTACAAACAGGCCGCTTCCTGGTTTGATCTGGCCGCCAGGCAGGGGGATCCTTCGGGTCAGTTCAATCTGGGTGTGCTCAATGAAAAGGGGCTTGGTTTCCCACAAAATTATCAGGAAGCCGCCCGCTGGTACAAATTGGCCGCCAAGCAGGAATATGCAGACGCGCAAAATAATCTGGGCTTTTTATATTACAATGGCAAGGGCGTGACGAAAGACCTGATCATCTCTTACGCGCTTTTCAGCCTCGCCTACGATAACGGTAATCCCGACGCTTTCCAGAATTGCTATATTGCCGCGTCCGACCTGCCGCCCAAAAGTCATCAAAAGGCGAAAGCGCTGGCCGGCGACCGCCAGAAACTTTACGCGCTTATCGGTGAATAGCCTTCCACAGCCTCACTTCACCGACATATTACCTTTCAAGGCCGGTATGCTGTTTGGCTCCGGCCTTTCTTTTTTAAATAACTTGCAATGACAGGTCGGTTTTAGGTAGGGATATCACAAATTCAGAGAACAGATCCCCATGTTGAAAGCAGATTTTCAAAAGTATCGCTTAAAATTCAAGCTGCCTGCTGCCACCTCCCGTGGCACCTATACCCTTCGCGAGAGTTGGTTTATCCGGATTTATGACACCGACCCTTTACAGGGTTTTGGTTTAGGCGAGTGCGCGCCGCTACCGGATTTAAGTCCCGAATACGGCAAAGATTATGAGAAAATACTTCGGGATATTTGTAAGGATATCCGTCATTATGATCAATGGCCATCCGACTATCTTGATGGTTATTCCTCCATTAAAATGGGTCTTCAAACAGCCCTTTGGGATTACCAGGCTCAGGGCGGCAAGTTCTTTTTTGACACCGGATTTTGCCGTGGCGAGACGGGCATTCCCATCAACGGTTTGATCTGGATGGGCCCCTTAGCTTTCATGCAGAAACAGGTCCGGGAAAAAATCGCCGAGGGCTATCGTTGTCTTAAACTAAAAATCGGTGCCATGGATTTTCAAGCGGAACGCGATCTGATCCGTGAAATAAGAACTCAATATTCTCAGGAGGACATGGAGATCCGAGTCGACGCCAACGGCGCTTTTTCAGTGGACGACGCCAAGGGGAAGCTTGAGGCTTTAGCCGCACTGGGCATCCATTCCATCGAGCAACCCATCCAAGTCGGCCAATGGCGGGAGATGGCATTCTTGTGCCGGGAAAGCCCGGTCCCGATTGCCTTGGACGAAGAACTGATCGGTATCGATAATCCGGCAGAAAAAGAAAGCCTGATCCAGGAAATTCGGCCGTCCTATCTGGTTCTGAAGCCGTCTCTCCACGGCGGATTCAGTGGTTGCGAAGACTGGATTAAAATTGCAGACCGGACCCACATCGCCTGGTGGATCACATCGGCCCTGGAATCCAATATCGGTCTCAATGCCATCGCCCAGTGGACTTCAACGCTGAACAATCCTCTTCCCCAGGGGTTGGGCACGGGACAACTCTTTGAAAATAACTTTCCGGCTCCCCTGTACACTCGTCATGCCCGGTTATGGATGAACCGCAACGGGGAATTTGATCTGTCCGGATTGCACCATGGTTGATGGGCTGCACCTCAACGGCACCTGGATGAACCAGCGGGCTCTCCTTGAACAGGCGCGGGAGAAATCGTCGGCACGGAACACCGCTGAATGGGAAATCGCTTTCTGGCGTTTTCTTTCCGAATGGTTCAATAATACGGACGTCATGTCCGTGCAATCTTCCGGCAGCACGGGGCCGCCGAAAACCCTGCGCATCCCCAAGGCGTTTTTTCGAAACAGCGCCAAAATGACCTTGGAATTCCTCCGGCTCATGCCGGGTGACCGGGCGCTTCTGTGCCTGTCACCCCAATACATTGCCGGGAAAATGATGATCGTACGCGCTTTGATCGGAGGCTTGAACCTGAGGGTCATTGCACCACAAATTTCCACCATCCGGGGTCACAACGAAGCGTGTGATTTCTCGGCCATGGTCCCCACTCAGATTCAAAGTCTTTTACAGACACCGGAAGGCCGTGACAGAATCCGCGCCATTCGCACGCTTTTAATCGGCGGGAGCCCCATCTCCCGGGAACTTGAAGAGCAGCTCCAAGACTTCGACAACCGGATTTATGCCACCTACGGGATGACGGAAACGGTTTCCCATATCGCCCTGCGGCAACTGAACGGACCGAAGCGCTCGCGCTTTTATCAAACCCTGGCGGGTGTCTCAATCCGTACCGATGAAAACAACTGCCTGGTCATCGACGCCCCTGCCCTATGCGATACGACGATTCGCACCCGGGATCTGGTGAGGCTTGTCGGTCAGGACCAACTGGAAGTGATCGGCCGCCTTGATCACATCATCAACTCGGGAGGCATCAAATATTCACCGGAAGCCATCGAACGGAAACTGTCCCCAATCATCAACGACCGGTTCATCCTCTCATCATTGCCCGATCCCAGACTCGGAGAAAAATTGATTCTTATTATCGAAACGGAAGACACTGAACAATATCGTGATAAACAATTTGAAGCGCACATGAAGGCACAGCTGACGCCCTATGAAGTGCCCAAAATGGTTTTATTCTTGAAGAAATTTCCCATCGTGGGTCACGACAAGCCGGCCCGTAAAACCATTACCAGGGAAGCGCTCGCACAACTTTCCTGATAAAACATGATGACGCAACGGCGGTGTTCCGTCCCAGATCGCGTTAGCTCTATTGCCCGATTAATACTTCCCCCGTGTCGGTAAAGATCTTCACCGGAAGCTGAAACACACGTTTGAATATGTCGAACACCCCTGTTGCCATAGACTGAAAGGGGATAGCGGTTACGATTGGATCGTTGAGCTTACCCTTGGTTTCGAAATAAGCCGTCACAAAGGTTCCTTCCCTGCCCGTGATGATCCACCCGACGATGGGAATGCTGCTGACGACCTTATCCACCGTCTGGAGGGGCTGGATACCAATTGTGGCGTCGCTCTCTTCCCTGATCATGTCGATCCGTCCGACAAGGGCGATATTCATGGCGTCGCTTTTCACAAACAGGTCCGTGGTGGAGACAAAACCATCTCGAAAATTAAAATTACCGGTGATTTCACTGTAAGGCATCCCCCCGGAAACCATGTCCGGCAATTGAAATTTAAAGAGTTGTGAAACATTCAAAATAGAGAAAATCTTCGACAGAGCGGGAAATTGTCTGAGCATACCTTTTGTGGCTTTCAGACTGACGTTGCCCTGAACTGTCTTTTTCAAATCCGCCATGGTTTCTCCCTGGGCGGTTAATGCGCCTTCGATCTCCAGGGAACCCGTCATCATCCGCTCTTGCCAACCCAGAGTTTTCATCAATACTTCCGCGGACAGCTTGTCGCAGTTGAAATTTGTAGTGTATCGCGGCTGGTCAAGATTGAAATCCACCAACCCCTTGGCGGTAACTTTCCCGTTCAGGGCATTGAACGCCAATTTAGAGAAATTAAGCCGCTTGGGGTTGTAGTTCAGATCGGCGCGAAGTTTCTCAAATGAAAAATTCTGCCATTTTCCACGCTCAGCAGCCATGCTGGCTTTCAAGATGAACGACAGGCCGGACTCCTTCTCTGTCTCCGCTTTGCGGATCCCGGCCAGGGTCAGCACATCCTCGATTTCCAGATAAGAAGATGTGCCCTGAAGGGAGATGACTGGTTTCTTAAGATCTCTGATCTTTCCCTTCACATTCAATGTCGTATTGTCGATACGTCCGGACAGAGTGTTTATATCCAGGTTGTCTGCATGCCAGGAAAAATTGCCCTTGATCTCCGTCAGTTTCTTCTGCGGATCCGGGCTCGTCAGGCCCAGGTCGCTAAGTTCAAGATTCGGGCAGAGAAAATTCACACGCATGGACGGGTCGCGGAAATTGGTGACGGTTGCCTGTGCCGTGAAAGGCGACGTGCCGAGGCGGGCTGTGGTGGAAGATATTTCCAAAGCGCTGCCTTTGAGACGCGCGGAACCGTTAATACCGCTGAGGGTCTTAATGTTTTCGCCGGGGACTAAGGAAAGACCGGTCATAGATAGCTGACCCGACCAGTATAACTGAGACGGGTCGGCGCCACCCCCTTCTCCCGTGACATCTATTTTCACCATACCCTTGGGTTGGTATTTCTGCAGGTCAGGAAAGAAACCGGCAACATTTTCAATCCGGAAACGATTCGAATCAGCCTGGATAAGCAGATATTCCTTTTCACCCCAGGCATATTTTCCTGACAGGTTAAGGGCCAAAGGAGGAAGGTCGTACTTCAATGACGTGACATGGAAACCCGCATCATTGATACGCCCGGAAAATGTCATGCGGTTATCTTTACCGGTGGGTTTAAGGACGATCTGATTGAACTGATACGCGGCATCCTTCAGATGCCAATCACCAGATAATTGATAGTTACTGGACTCTCCCCGACCGTTTAAGCGCAGCGTGGATTTACCGGAATACATCAGTTTGTTTCCGGCATTTTTGCCCAGCAGCCAGGCGACTTCGGGTCTTTGCGGTGTCATGACCATGGCGAAAGGATAGGATACGGGCGTTTTCAGACAGTAATCCGTAATGGCGCCGTTCAGTGTAAAAGGTGACGTTCCGAATTTCCCAGACATATTTTTCAGAGTAAAATTCTTTCCTTCCAGAATGAGTTTACCCCGAATCCCATTAAACAAAGGGACCTGATCACTCAAACGGATCAACCCGCCCTCGACCACCGTACTATGGATGGACAGGACCCGACAGTTTTCCCCCTCTTCCATATGGGCAATTTGACTTACACGCCCGTCCAAACGGCCGTCATCCAGTCTAACCGTGCCCGCCTTGATTTTCGCCTCGATAAATCGGGACGTGTCTTCGGGAATGATGCCGAAGGGAATGTATTGTAAATAGGATTCCAGTTTGAACGCTGACGTCGAGGCGCGGGCAACGATGCGGGGATCCCGGCTGGGCATGTCGAGAACGGCACAGCTTCCCTGCGCACGAAAACCATCGACATGAACGTCGATATCTTTAATCGTCACATCCCTTGAATCAAGGTTCAAATGATATTTCAACTGGACCGTCCGGGGAGTCAGTGCCGACCGAAACACCTTAGGATAGCTGAAACGGAGATCCCGAACCGAGATCATCCCCTCCGCTTCGAATTCTTTCAACTTGCCCTTGAAACCGGATTCCACATCCAAATGACCAAGGATTTTCTCAAAGGGGACATAGCGGCGGTAGTAGTCCCAATAGCGTTCGGCCTGAATATTCTTCGCCGTCACATGGCCGTCGAATACACTCTCGAGGAACGGTTGATCATCTGAAGCAAGTTTTAATTTGCCCTTCACATTTAATTCGCTCCTGCCGGTTTGATCTTTGACAATGGCGGACAGGTTCAGTTTACCCCTTTTCCCCCGGGTCAGATTGCCCAAATACAAATCGAGGTCATAAACAGCATGTACGACTGGAGATTCGTGGACGTAATCATCTTGTATCGTCAGGGCTCCCTTTTCAACGTAAAGCGCTTTTACCTGAATCCGGCGCTCTTTTTTTTCCGTCAAAAGATCGGTAATGTTGAAGGTGCCATCGCGATAGCGGTGTAATCTGATACTTGGTTTTTCAAGATCGACTTCTTTGATTACGACTTTATTGAACAACAGGGGCAGCAAGGCAAGGCGAAGGGAAATCCGGTCAGCGGTCAGAAATGCAGAGGGCTCTTCGGGGTTCTTCTCCCGGATCAGTACCTTTTCAAAGGTGAAGGAAGGACTGTAATGAAGAGAAAAACCACCCCGGCTGTACTGAACCTCCCGGTTCAGAGATTTCTGCATTTCCGATAGAATATCATCCTTGTAGGTATCCAGCCGGTGGAGTTTTTTCACCGCGACCACCGTCAATGCGCCCGCGAGAATCAGGCACAGCAACAGGGCGATCAGGATGAATAATTTTTTTCGACGAGTCGGCATATTTCCTCACGTACGACATGAAACAATTCATTACGTATCTTTTCGATTCCGATATCTTGTGTCTTTAATATTAACCGCTGGTACGGTCACCATGCAACCGATTATTGATTTTTCTTCCATTCCCGACAAGATAAACCAATCATTTTATTTTCTTGACTGACGCCGGGCGATCTTTTGGGGGTTGTTTCGTTTCCGGAAATCATTTATGTAGAACAGAAAATTTCCCATTTTGCGGAGTTTTAGTCATTTTGAGTGCCCGAGCAACGATGAAGCGTTCCCTTTTTTTTCGCTTGAATTATTTTCTTGCCCTTTCCCGCACCCCGCATGCGCTCCTTGATCTCGCAGGGCCGGGGCTTGCGGCCCTGCTTTGCCTTGGGACCTTTCCTTCCCCCACCATCATCCTGATCGGTTTTATAACGGCTTTTTCTGGATACACCGCCGTTTACGCTCTAAACGATATCGTGGATTATCGGGTCGACCGGAGAATCTGCCGGCGCCAGACCGTAGAAACATCCACCCCGGATTTAGACAGTCTCTTCGTGCGTCACCCCCTGGCACAGGGATTAATCAGTTTCCAGGCTGCCCTGACCTGGTGCATTTTCTGGTCAGCCTTGGCTTTGATCGGCGCCTGGTGGCTGAATCCTTTCTGTCTGGCGATCTTTATTATTGCCGCTTTCCTGGAAACCATTTACTGCGCTTTGCTGAAGATCACCTGGTTACGCAGTATCGTCAGTGGATTTGTGAAAACATCGGGACCGGTGGCGGCCGTTTTCGCGGTCAATCCCAATCCCCCGCTCCCCTTCGTATTGCTGCTGTTTCTCTGGTTCTTTTTCTGGGAAATCGGCGGTCAGAACGTCCCCAACGACCTGACCGACATGGAAACGGACCGGGATCTGCAGGCGAAAACCATACCGGTCCGCTTCGGTATCCGCACGTCAATCTGGATTATTCTTTTATCCCTGGCCCTTGCCTATGTTTTGAGTTTCGCATTGCTGACCGCCGTAGCAGTCAAATTTAACTGGCTTTATCCAATCGGCGCCAGTTTATGTGGTCTATGGTTGCTCCTGACGCCAGCCATGATCCTTTTCCTTTCCCAGGACACACAGAAAGCCTTCCGCCTCTTCAATCTAGCCAGCTATTATCCGCTGGCTTTGCTGGTGTGTTTGACGATCAGTCTCTTATTTTAACCGGTACTATCTACATTTTAGCGGCATAGCCCAATATTTCCAGGTGACGATTTTCCAGATAGTCTCCCATGGCAAGACCCGATGCGGCGATGGTCTTTTTTAATGTTTCACTGTCAAATCGATTTTCCGCCGGGTGCAACAGGATGCGACGGGTGATGAAATTCTGATACAAGGTGGGATAAAGTTCCTCAAAAAAGTAAAGGCCTCCGCACTTTAGTACCCGCACAATTTCACCCAACGCCCTCTGCCAATCCGGAACATGATGAAGAACACCGAAACCGAAAACGGCGTCCATGGTGGAGTCCTCAAAAGGGAGCGCACAAACATCACCGACAAGGAAAGAAATGCCGTCCTTTTCTTTCTGACTAAGATAGGGGTCTGCTTTCCTAATCATATCGATGTCCAGGTCCAGGGCATGAACATGCCGAAGATGGAACGTGTCCTTGATCAGGAGGGCTCCCGCACCCCGACCGCAGCCGATTTCCAGAATCCGGGCTTCTGCTTCCAGCTTGACTCGCCTGTAGTACCAGTTCATTTCGAGACGCTGCTGGAGAGGTCGCAACGGATTGTTGACCGCCAGCCGTTCC
Source organism: uncultured Syntrophales bacterium (assembly GCA_964494155.1). Lineage (GTDB taxonomy): Bacteria > Desulfobacterota > Syntrophia > Syntrophales > JAAYKM01 > JAAYKM01. The sequence goes on along the minus strand of CAZBQX010000007.1, from coordinate 27,700 downwards.
GCCCAGTTGAGTTTCATGGTTTTACACCCGTATAGATGACGGCGATGCCGTTGGTCAGTCTTTCATAACGGACATCCCTGAAGCCCGTCTCCATAACCATCCGGGAAAACAGATCCGGCGATGGAAACATGCGTATCGATTCGGGAAGATGGAGATAGGCCTCCCGGGTGCCGGCCAGCAAGCGACCGATGACCGGCATGACACGGAATGAATAGAAATCGTAAAGAAAACGAAACCATGGCGTCACAGGCAGTGAAAATTCCAGACACATGAACCGCCCTCCGGGCTTAAGCACCCGATACATTTCCTGCAGACACGTTTCCATATGGGTTACGTTGCGAATTCCAAACCCAATCATTGCCGTATCAAATAGATTCGCCGGGAATGCAATGGCTTCGGCATCCCCCTGCACACAGGTGATCTGCTTTTCAAGAGAGGCCTTCCGGATTTTGGGTAAGCCGTTTTTCAGCATGGCTAAATTGATATCATAGACCATGACGCGGCCACGGGAGCCCATCCCTTTAGCGGCAAGCATCGCCAAGTCCCCCGTGCCACCGCACACGTCGATAACCAGTCCGGCTTCTCTTAACCGGGCGGCCTTCACCGCAGATCGCTTCCAAAGATAATGAATCCCCAAACTGAGCAGGGTATTCATGAAATCATATTTAGCTGCGATTGAATTAAAGTGCCGCAGGACATAGCCGGCCTTTTCATCAGCCGCTATCTGTCTGTAGCCAAACGAGGTTGTTGCTTCCTGATCTTTGGCCTGAGTATGCTGCTCATTTGTGTTCGGATGCATGGACCCCGACTCCGCCTGTTTCAATTTTACTCACTCGTCCGGAGCAAATCCGCCGGATTGAAGCCGACTGTCTCAAAAATCGGCAAAAGATGATCCAGACTTTCCTCACCCGCTTCTTTGGGCTTGTCGGCATAGGTGTAGAGCTCCAGACTGATATCCCCATGATAGCCGGTGTTTTTGATCGTCTCTAAAACCGTCTCAAAATCTATGGCTCCCTGTCCGGGAATGAGGTGATGGTGTTGCCGTGAGGCGGCAATATCCTCAATATGGACATGGCCGATCCAGGGGAGAAGTTCCTGAAAACTTTCTCCCGGCTCTTCGCCGGCACAGTAAAAATGACCGATGTCGAAATTGATACCAACCTGGGGTGAACGTATATCGGTGATAAATGACCTGATTTGTTTCGTGTTTTCCATCAGCAGATCCGGTTCCGGCTCGATGAGAATCTTGACCCCCAGTTTCTCCGCCAGGGGGATAACTTGATCCAGTCCGGCATGAAACAACCGTAACGCCTCCTTCCTCGACATACCCGTCGGCAACGGCCCCCCGGGCGGAACGGAAATGTTGGCACAACCCAGCTGATCGGCCATATGAATGCTCTGCAGTGTATGCGTCACACGCATCTCTCGCCGGGACGCTTCCGCCTCGATCCAGGACGGCAGATAGGTGTCCCCCACTGCAAACAGGGTAAAACTGTTGATATTGGTAATATGTAAACCCCGATTATGGATGTTCTTCTTCAAATACTGAAGCGCTTCATCGTTCCAGTCGGGAGGATAGAGGTGAGGTCGGTCGCCCATGATCTCAATGCCGCCGAACCCAAGGTCGGCAATCTGCTTTATGGCGCCAAACAGGGACATCCTGACAAAAGCGTTGCTGCTGTAACCAAGTTTCATGTTGAATAATCTCCTGATTTCATCAAAACGTTAACGTTTCACTTTAAATCCTGCGCCAGATTCTGCAGGGCGGCAACCTGTTCCTGAAAGGTAACCGGACTGTCCGGCAGGGGGGCCTTTTTGAAATAAAACGCCAACTCCGGCACAAAACCGCTACGGCCTGATGCCTTTAGGGCCGGCATCCATACTGCAAGATCAATGACCATAGGCGCAGCCAGAATGGAATCGCGCAGCTGCATGTTCATCCGGATGCTCATCGGCATCCCGAATATACCTTTTATATCAATAACATCCCAGGATTCCTTGCTGTCGCCACGGGGAGGATAGAATTCGATAGCCACCTTGTGTGTGGATTGTCCGTATTCTTTCCCCACGGAATAACCCAGGATGGTGTTAAGAAAATCCGTCTTGTTGGCTAGTTTACCCGAGGCTTTCTGCGGATCCGAAAGATTCCGGCCGTCTTCATTACCCAGGATATTCAAACTATACCAGCCATCGACGAGAAGATTCCTCACCTTCAAAGCAGAGGCAATCACCACCTTTAGATACGTCTGTCCTGTCTTCCCGTCGCGGCCACAAATGGGAACACCGGCCTGGAAAGCTTCACGCACGACAAGGGGGCATTCGACGGCATTGGATGTGAAGTTTACAACGGGAACACCACAGGCCATAGCCGCCATGACATAGGCCAGGTCCGGGAAATCCGCGGGGGCCAGCTCACGGTAAAGATCAGTTAATGCCTCATATTTCTCAAGTTTGGTCACCGCACAAGCTGGCAAGAGATTGACAAAGACAGGCTGCTGACGGGGATGCCTTTTAATAAAATCGTCAATGTCTTGTGACAAAATTCGTATCTGCTCCGCGTAACCCGTCGTTACCGCCGGAGGTTTCCGTACATCCATTGTGTCCAGCATGGCCATGCTCGGCTCATAATGCTCCTGTGGCAAAACACCCTGCAGGGCCACGGCCTGAGACATCTTTTTTTCAGACACATCCCAGCCGGCAAATGCCGTCTCCTGAAGAATAATCTTGTCGGTCCAATTGGCTGTCATCAACCAGGGATACATGTTTTTCCCTGTTTGTTTCATGTCGGCTACGGCTGCCGCAACCGTCGAGCCAACGGCCCCTTTGGCACCGGCCACAATGAGTAGAGGAGCTTTCATGATGGAAATATAAACCTGTATCCTTTCAGGAAATGAGTTAACGCAATTCGATCGGTTCGGATCATGTGTACAAAAAAACCACCGTTTTGCCAATGGGTTTTGAAGAAAATTCACGGGCACACTAGCCCATGATTACATATGTACAATCTCCATCATCTGTTCATCTTCGTTTTTATATTGGTTATTATCCGAAGAGGATGATAATATTTAGCAAATTAAGATTAAAATCATGCTGGTCCTTTATGGATGTTGGCGCGTATACAAGAACCTTTTTTAAAAAAATTATTATACGAGGAGAATGACGATGTCTGAGGAAAAAAGTTGTAAGCATCCCGAAAAACATGCCGGTCATTTGTGCATGTTGGTGAGCAAGGGGCTTTTTGAAGAAGTAAAAAAACTGACCCGCCATCCTAAATTTATTTGCTTTACCTGCGGCCGCGTTGCCGACTCGTCGGAAAATCTCTGCAATCCAATGCCTAACGATTGAAAGTTGGCTTGAGCATTACACTTTACAGCCAGGAAAATACATTTGGTATTATCGATCAATAGGTCACTTCCGCCAGGAACAGGCCGTGGGCAGGTGCCGTCATACCGGCTTTTGTGCGATCACGGGAATCGAGGATTATTTTAAATTGTTCGGGGGATATTTTACCTTTGCCCACCTCGACCAGTGTGCCGACGACGTTTCTGACCATATGACGGAGAAAACCATCTGCCGTAATTGTGATAATGATTCTTCCCTGGTTATCTTCATCAATACATACAGAAAAAACCGTCCGGATATAATCTTTGACCTTGCTGCCCGCCCCGCAAAAAGCGGAAAAATCATGTGTCCCTTTAATGAAAAGGGCCGCTTCCCGCATTAGATCAAGCGCCAATGTCTTGCGGATATACCAGCAGTGGCGCCGGTGAAGCGCCGTATTCGATGGGCCATTCCAGATTTGATAAATGTATTTCTTTGATTTTACGTCGAATCTCGCATGAAAGGCCTCATGGACTTCCTCAAGTTGCTTGATGACAATATCATCGGGCAGTACACAGTTCAGGGCGTGCAATAAATTTTCCTCACTCATATCGCCGATCATCTTGAAATGGGCAATCTGGTTGATGGCATGGACACCGGTATCGGTTCTTCCCGACCCAATTACGGTGACATTTTCCTTGGTGATTAATTTTATTTTCTCTTCCAAGGTTTGCTGTATACTTTGGTGGCCTTTTTGTCTTTGCCATCCATAGTATTGCGCGCCGTCATATTCGATATTAATTTTGATGTTTCTCATATTTAACGAAAACGGCGGGAATTATATTGCATTCCCGCCGACGATTACCCTCCAGCACTATAAACTTTAACAACGATCCAGCGCCTTGACGGCGGGCAAATCCTTTCCCTCCAGAAGCTCAAGGGACGCCCCGCCTCCGGTGGATATATAGGTGATTTTGTCCTGTTCCCCTGTCTTGTTGATGGCCACATCCGTATCTCCGCCACCGACGATGGAAAGTGCGTAAGTATTCGCCACACTGTGTGCAAGCGCCGCTGTTCCCCTGCCAAAGGCATCGATTTCAAACATTCCCATGGGACCGTTCCACACAATGGTCTTTGCATTACTCAATGCTTCCGAAAAGAGTGTAATCGTTGCCGGACCAATATCCAAACCCATCCAATTGGGATTGATTTCCTGAATGGGAACAATTTTTGTTTCCGCAGCGGCATTTTTGTCTTCCGCAATGACGCAATCGATGGGTAGATAAAGCTTTACCCCCAACTCCTTAGCCTTCTTCAGAATCTCCAAGGCTTTTTCCATCAACGGCTCTTCAAAGATTGATTTCCCGATCTCAAACCCCTGTGCCTTTAAAAACGTAAAAGCCATCCCGCCACCAATGATCATCTTATCAACACGTTGAATTAAATTTAAAAGCGCTTCCAATTTATCGGACACTTTCGAACCGCCAATAATGGCGACAAATGGTCTTGCCGGGTTATCCAGCACTTTTTTTAAATAATTCAGTTCTTTTTTAATCAGGAATCCGGCGGCGCATTCTTTGATGAATTGGGTAATGCCGACGTTGGAGGCGTGAATTCTATGGGCATTTCCGAACGCGTCGTCGATATAAACATCGCCAAAACTGGCCAATTCCCGGGCAAAATGGTCGTCATTCGCCTCTTCTTCCGGATAGAATCTGAGATTTTCCAGTAAAACCAGATCTCCCGGAATCATCTTTTCAATATGGGCCTTGACTTCATCACCCATGCAATCGTTGAGCATCTGGACATCTTTCCCGAGGAAGCGGGACAACCTCTTGGCAACCGGCGCCAAACTGTATGTTGGATTAGGCTTACCTTTGGGTCTACCCAGATGAGAAATCATGATCACCGAGGCGCCTTCATCAAGAGCATAATTTATGGTGGGAAGAACGGCACGAATTCGTGTGTCGTCAGTAATATTTTGAGAATTATCCAATGGTACATTAAAATCGAACCGACAAAGGACTCTTTTTCCCTTTAAATTCATCTCATCAATAAATTTCATTGCGCCTCCATAGAATGATCTGATACAAGAATTTCTGATTTTTTTATTGTCAGGAATTAAGTTTTCAAATAACGCATGCGCCATGTTTTTTCTCATTGCCCGTGCATATATATCTTACCTGTTTACACAGGTCAACATGGAATTCCTGCCGCAGTTTATAACTTCTTATATTCATAAAGATATTTTTAATTTAGGAGACCACGGATCGAATGACAATGAAGAAAACACATAAAAATCATGGCAATACCTTTCATAAAATCTGCAAGCTGGAGCAGAACATCGCCGATGTGATGGCCCTGGGCGGTCAGGGGATGATCCAGAAACAGCATGATCTCGGTAAATTAACTGCACGGGAACGATTAGACGCACTCTTCGATGCAGGTTCTTTCAATGAAGTGCAGCTCTTCGTGAAACACCGATCCCATCTTTTCGGTCTCGAAGGCAAGGCAATTCATGCCGATGGCGTCATTACCGGTTATGGAAAGGTAGACGGTCGAATCGTTTTTGTCGCCGCACAGGACTTTACCAGTTCCGGCGGCAGTCTCGGCGAAATGCATGCAAAAAAAATCTGGAAGGCTATGGATATGGCCTTCGAAGCCCGCAAGCCTTTCATTGCCCTTAATGATTCGGGAGGGGCACGCATTCAGGAAGGCGTTCCCGCCTTGGAAGGTTACGGCGGTATCTTTTACCGGAACACCCGGGCATCGGGTTATATTCCTCAGATCACCGCGATTATGGGACCGACCGCCGGCGGCGCGGTTTATTCACCGGCCCTGACGGACTGGGTGTTCATGGTTCAGAACACCAGTTACATGTACATTACGGGACCGGATGTCATTAAGTCGATTATTGGCGAGGAAATCAGTCATGAAGATTTGGGCGGCCCGCTGATCCATTCGAGCAAGAATGGTGTCTGTCATTTCAGTACAGCGAATGATCATGACTGTATCAAAAAAATTCAGACGCTTTTATCCTACCTGCCCGACAGTTGCCATAGCCCTGTCCCCACTCTTGACTTGGGTGACGATCCAGATCGCATAGCATTTGAACTTGATGAGATTATTCCGAATGAACCCTCTAAAAGTTATGACATGAAAGAAATTATCAAGTCTATTGCCGATGCTGGACAGTACTTTGAGCCACATGCAGCGTGGGCTCATAACATCATTGTATGTTTCATACGGGTCATGGGACAAACGGTGGGGGTGATTGCCAACAACCCCAAATATTATGCCGGCGTTCTGGATGTCCATGCCTCCGATAAGGCAGCGCGTTTCATCCGTTTCTGTGACGCGTTTAATATTCCACTACTCACATTGGCCGATGTTCCGGGATATATGCCGGGGAGCAGGCAAGAACAACTGGGCATCATCAGTCATGGCGCCAAACTGCTTCATGCTTACGCCGAAGCGACCGTACCTAAAATTACCGTCGTAATCAGAAAAGATTACGGTGGGGCATATATTGCCATGTGCAGTAAACAACTGGGTGCAGACTATGTTATGGCCTGGCCTTCAGCGGAAATCGCCGTTTTGGGCTCCGAAGCAGCCTGCAATATCGTTTACCGCAAGGAAATAATGACCGCCGCTGATCCGCAGGCGAAAAGGATCGAACTTGCAAAAGCCTATGAAGATCATTTCAGCAACCCTTATTTTTCTGCAAGCCTCGGTATCATTGATGAAATAATTCTTCCACGGGATACCCGAAGAAAGCTTATATCCTTATTAGAAGCCCTGCGAAACAAATCGCGTGCGGAAATCGCAAAAAAACACAATAACATTCCCCTTTAATTCTGGCCCTGTTAAAGAGTTCACTTCCGGAGATTCAAAGGAATAGTTGATAATCCTGAGCATTTAAATTGTAGAATTCAAATGATTTTGTGCGGCTGAGAGTGGTCAATTTTTTCGCGTTGTGCTGCTGGATGATGATTTTCGTTAAATTCACCACATTGTTTAACGCTTCTATTTCTTCGTACCGAAGAAATTCTGCTGCGTCCACTTCCTTGCCATCCGGCCGGGGCATGCCTTCCAGATAACGCATTTGAAAGACAAGGTAGCAGTCTGTTGTTTGCGGGCTGCGTATGCGGCTTCTTACGGCAACAATACCTTCTGCGGCAGCTTTTATGTTTGCTTCTTCCCGAACCTCGCGCTCCACGGCTTTGTGAAGGGCCTCACCGTCTTTGACATGACCGCCGGGCAGGATCCATAATCCCCTGTATTCACCATACGCCTGCTTCACCATGAGATATCTCTCCTGATGAAAGATTAAGCCACCCACGCCGGTAAAATTGCCCCTGGTCAAATCTTTTCCCTGAATCTTATCTTCCATAATAATCCCGCAGAGCCTTGCCGTTAATTGGAAAAGAAAGATCATCCCAGGGGATGGAATCATAATCGAACGACCTCACTTCAAGCGCTTCGGGGCCGCATCCCGGCCGCCCCTTGATTATTCTTCCACTGTATACAATAAGTACAACGGATTCGCCCTCTTCTGAATATGCACCGACTAATCCTGTAATTTCCACATCAAGCAGGATTTCTTCGCCGACTTCCCGGATCGCCGCCGCCTCAAGCGTTTCACCCGCATCGACAAATCCACCGGGGATAGCCCAATTGCCATGTGGTGTCGGCAAACACCTTTTTATCATGACGATCTTTCCGTCAACGTCAATAATCACACAAACGGCAACTTTAGGATCCTTGTACAGGATAAAACCGCAATGTGTACATACGATGTGCTTGCCGACGGTTGACGTTGCTTCCGGTTTATCCCAGAGATAACCGCAGCAAGGACAATAATGATAATCGCTATTTTGATGCATGGGGAAGATACTCAAATAAGAACCGATAAAACGCGACGACAACAAGAGAATGGGAGATTGTTCCATCGTGAATCAGCTTAGGAATGGCCTGCAGAGGACACAATTCCAATTCAATATCTTCCTTCTCGTCCATGTTTTGAGGACCGATGGGATAGACATTTCTGGCCAAATAGGTATGGCAGAGGTTGTTTTGAATAGCCGGATTAGGCGAAACTTTACCCAGATAGATCAGATCTTCATCCTTTGTGCTGTATCCCGTTTCTTCTTCCAATTCTCGCAGCGCCGCCTGGTTGTGCGGTTCTTTTTCTTCAACCAGGCCTCCGGGTATTTCCAGGGTAACCGCACGGATTCCATGCCGGTATTGACGTATGAGAATCACTTCATTGTTCACTGTAAGAGGAACCACATTCACCCAGGGTGAGGCATCCAGGACGACAAAATCATAAACGTTGCCATTTCTCGGCGATTTTGCCCGGTCATTGCGGATGTTGAATATGCGATATTTTTCGTTTATCTTACTGCTGATCAACGGCCATTCTCTGATCGCCATGATGAATCCTTTTCAAAACTCTGTTTATTCTATTTTTTCGTTAATTTTTCCCACAGCTTTTCCAATTCTTTGCCGAATGGATTCCTTGCCCATGAAGCGGAATAGTTCATCCAATTCCGGCCCTTTTGTCATACCGGTAATGGCGGCCCGGAGCGGCATATAGATTTCCTTGCCCTTTAATCCTGTGATTTTTGATAATTCCCTGAGCGCTTCTTTGAGCTGTCTTTCAGAATATTCAGGGATGGCGTCCATAAGCCGACAAAATACACCCAGCATTTCGACATTCTTTTGTTCCCCCAGAATCTTTTCTGCCGCGTCGGTCATATTGAATGCCCGATCGGAAATAATGCCCAGGTAAGCGTTGACATCGTTTATGGTTTCGATATTCGGTTGAATTAAGGCGATGAATTGCTCGAGTTTTTCGTCCGTCAGGCCGGTCAAGTCTTTTTCTGTAATAGCCGGACGGCTAATTTTGCTTAATTTTTTGATGTCATATGCGTGCAGGTATGTTGCATTAATCCATTTCAGCTTGTCTTCATCGAACGAGGCACCGCCTTTCCCGACTTTCTCCATGCTGAATGTTTGAATGATCGTTTCAAGCGGACAGATTTCACGTCCTTCTCCTAAGGAACTGCCCAGCAGACTCAAGTAATTGACCAATGCTTCAGGCAAATATCCGTTCTTTCTGAATTCGCCGACGCTGACCGCGCCATGCCTTTTGCTTAGCTTGGTGTGGTCCAGCCCCAGAATTAAGGAATGGTGATAGTATTCCGGCGGTTTGAATTTCAGCGCTTCATAGAGCAGCAATTGCGAAGCCGTATTCGAGAGATGATCTTCCCCGCGGATCACATGACTGATCTTCATTAGATAGTCGTCGATCACCACGGCAAAATTGTAGGCGGGCAGGCCATTGGAGCGCATGATGATAAAGTCGCCGATCGATTCACCATCAAATCGCATCACCCCCCGGATATGATCATGAAAGTGGATTTCCCCTTTCCTGACCTTAAATCGATACGTCGGTTTTCGTCCCTCTGCCTCCAGTTTTGTTCTTTGCTCCTGATTCAAGGTCCGACATCGTCCCATGTAACGAGGCATCATTTTCCGCGAGAGCAAATTTCGGCGTTCTTCACTGAGTTCGTCTTCCGTGCAATAGCACGGATAGACCAAATCCTGATCTTTCAGTTCCTGCAGATATTGATTATAGATATCCAATCTCTTTGATTGCTCATAGGGACCATACGACCCGCCCTGTTCTGGGCCTTCATCCCAGTCTATGGCCAGCCATTTCAGATCCCTTAAAAGGTTTGCTTTGAATTGATCCGTTGACCTTTCACGATCCGTATCTTCTATGCGGAGGACAAACGTCCCTTGGTGCTGTCGCGCAAACAGCCAGTTGTAGAGAGCCGTCCGGGCATTGCCGATATGCAGTTCTCCCGTCGGCGACGGTGCGAATCTTACTCTGATCTGGGCTGTCTCCATTTTGTTAAACTTTCTCAAGTATGACGACGGCAAAAACGGCGATGCCCTCGTTTCTGCCGATAAATCCCATGCCTTCGTTGGTTTTGGCCTTAATATTCAGATCTTTTCCTGCAATATGAAGCACCTGAGCTAAATTTTGCACCATTTCCGGAACAAATGGCCGAATTTTCGGCGATTCAAGAACGATCGTCGTATCGATATTGGATATCTTATAACCATTCTTAATCATGAGGGAATGGACCTTATCCAGAAGAATCATGCTCGATATATTCTTATAAAGAGGATCCGTATCCGGGAAATGGCATCCGATATCGTCCGCCCCCATGGCGCCGAGTATGGCGTCACATATGGCATGGACAAGAACATCGGCGTCCGAATGACCTGCAAGTCCTTTTTCCGAGGGAATATGTACGCCGGCAAGAATAAGAGGTCTGTTTTCAATGAAACGATGACTGTCGTAGCCGAATCCGATTTTCATTGGGTATGCGATTTCCTTTTTTGTACTATTATTTCCGCTAGCATTAAATCATCGGGGGTCGTTATTTTGATATTCTCATAACTCCCCTCAACCATTTTGACAGGAATACCCAGTCTTTCCACCAAAGATGAATCGTCTGTGCCATAGTATTGATCCTGATATGCGGCTATGTATGCTTTGACGATCACGTCTTTTTTAAACACCTGTGGCGTTTGGATCAAGAAGAGATTATGACGATCAACCGTTTTTTTTATGATGCTGAGCTTGTTGATCGATTTGACCGTATCTTTAACCGGCACGCCCGTAATGGCAGCGCCTTCCTTCATTGCAACGTGAATCGTTTTTTCAAGCATCTCCTTCTCTAGAAGAGGACGTACGCCGTCATGAATAACAACGAATTCATGCTCGTGAGTTAAACAGGTCAGGCCATGATTAACAGAATCCTGTCTCTCTTTTCCGCCTGCTATAATCGCCCTCACCTTCGTCAGGGCGAACTTCCCGACGATTTCGTTTTTGGCGTATTCCCGATCCTTTTCTTGCACGACCAGGTACACATCGTCAATAAGACTCGAATCTTGAAATATGCGAAGGGTGTGAACAATGATAGGCACGGAATCAAACGTCAAGTACGTCTTGGGAATCGAATATCCCATTCTCAAGCCTGAGCCGCCGGCGGGAATGATTGCTGCAATTTTCATTAATAAATGGAAACCCGGGATTTGAATCCCGGGTTTTCTGCTTATTTCACAATGGAATTGGATACTTTTTTGTCGTTGGCCAATCCCTTCATCTCGGAAAAAACCATACGACCGGCCGTTGTCTGCAAAACGCTGGTCACGACGATTTCCACATTCGAGCCGACATGTTTCTGAGCATTATCGACAATAATCATCATTCCGTCATCCATATAGGCCACACCCTGCCCCGGCTCTTTTCCTTCCTTAACAATTTTCACCGTCATGATCTCGCCCGGCAGGATCACCGGTTTTAAGGCATTGGCCAATTCATTGATGTTGAGAATTTTAATACCGTGTAGTTCCGCGACCTTGTTCAAATTAAAATCGTTGGTAAGAATTTTAGCACTTAAATGTTTGGCCATCTCGATTAGTTTGGCATCGACGCCTTTTGCATCCGGATAATCCTGATCCACAATCTCTATTTTGACATACTTGTCCTTGCGCATTCGATTCAAGATATCCAAACCCCGTCGCCCTCGCGACCTTTTCAGTGAATCAGGCGAGTCCGCAACATACTGTAACTCCTCCAGAACAAATTTCGGAATAATCAAGGTCCCTTCGACAAATCCCGTATCGCAAATATCGGCGATACGTCCATCAATGATGGCACTGGTATCCATAATTTTGATATTCTGGTTTACCTTGACACTGCCCGACGCCAGCAGTTGAAACTCGTCGACCTTTTTGGAACCGATGACCAGCCCCAGATAACCCATAATGCCTGTCAACAGCGTATAAATCCAAGGCACAACCTGCTGTTTTTCCATGATATCACTGACAAAGCTCATACCAAAGGCTAACAGGAACGCGAATAACAAACCAATAAATAAGCCGGCGACTCCGCCAAAGATGACCCTTAATGAAACTTTCCTAATGGCCTTTTCAGAGTGAATCACGAACCATGATGCCAGAAGACCCAGAACTAAACCACAGATGGAATAAATGTTCAGATAGGTTTGTGGTGATCCGAAGTAATGATATGAAATAAAAAATCCGCTTAACCCACATGCCAGGATCAAAAGAATTCTAACCTGCATTTTCTCACCTCCTTTCTGTTTAATTTCGACACAAAACGAATAATCAAAGCTGTCTTTCAGACGACTTGCTTGATATTCAGTGTATGCGTGAAGAGACAATAAGAAAAGACGACAACCCGACAGGTGAAAAAGATATTAAAATTTCAAGAAGATGAAACCACTATTGAATGGTGAATAACATCTCCAGATCTTTCTCAACCTTGGTTTCTTCAAGTTTGCTCGCGACAGATATCTCTTTGATCAGCAAATTTTTAGCCGTGTCCATGATCTTTCTTTCGCCAAACGACAGATTCTTGTCTGTCTTTAGCACCAGAAGATCTCTAAGCACGCTTGCTATCTCGAAAACAGAACCTGTTTTAATTTTTTCCAGGTACTCACGGTACCGTTTGTTCCAGGTTTGTTTATCGATGGTCACGTCCTTACATCTCAGAATGTCGTATATCTTTGAGATATCGTCTTTATGAATCACTTCCCTCAGGCCTACAGAGTCTGCTGAATCGGTGGGTATCATGATTTTCATGCCATTACCCATGATCTTCATGATGTAAAACATCTGTTTGTTGCCCATGATTTCTTTTTTTTCAATCGATTCAATCACACCAACACCCTGTGCCGGATAAACCGCTAAATCACCAATTTTAAACATGCTGATACACCTTACAATTTATTTAACGGTTAAGGCTAACACAAGACCGGTAAATAGTCAATAATTATGATAATATCTTCTGATTAAAGGCCCTGGAAGGGGTTGCAGTAAATACCAGAAGGGAATATCTATATAAAGCCATGCATCGCTTTATATAGATCCCGGTCGAGTTGCTGAGGATCCTTCTTTTCGTATTCTTCGACAATCTGCCGGAGCCGATCATAAATGCGAATATTCGCCAAGTCATCCAGACTGTTGTAGATTCCCCGCCTTCTGCCGAGTCTGTAAATCATACGATCTTTTAACGACATACTGAAATAGCGATCGATGGTGCCCAGCATTCTTTCCTTGTCATTGGGAAGTTTACCTTCGATTTCCTGAAGCAGATTCAGGATATGGTCGCTGACGACATAAGTGTCCCGGCAATGAAGATTTTCCAGGAGAAGTCTGATTTCCTTTAAAACATCCTCATCTGCCAGGGGGGTAAACAGTCCTTCCTTCATCATCGTGTAAAGCGCGGTCCCTTCTCTGACCTGCAGTGATCTTAACCGGATATAATCCGGATTGATTTCATTCAAAACTTCGGCCGTCTGTTTTGCATGTTCGGTTGACCATTTATCTCCGCCCATGCCGGGAATGATATACTCACATAGAGAAATTCCTCCCGCCATGATCCGCTTGCCCCCTGCGATATGGTCAGCCGCGGTTTCTCCTTTTTTGATGAATTCCAGAACAGGATCATAGCCGCTTTCCATTCCGACATGGATGCGTGAAAGACCTGCTGCTTTCAATTTTACAAAATCTTCAACCGTTTTCTTGGCCGCCGTTTTGGATCTACCGTATGAGGTGATTCTGTCCACAAAGGGAAATATCATTTTAATGTACTTCAGGACCTCGACCAAGTCTTCCGTTTTCATAATGATCGAGTTTGCGTCCTGAAGGAATACGGATTTCCCGCCAAAATAAAGCCAAGCCGCCACAGACCGGTAAGCATCACTAAAGCCGTAATCGTTGAAAATCATTTGCACGATGCTGTCGTTGACTTTCCCGCCCTGACCTCGCTTGCAGGACAATTTGGCGATGTTCTCGGCAATGGCATGCATGGCATCGATTTCTTGTTTGATTTCTTCGACAGACCGCAGAGAAAACTTCGAATCATGGTAGCTATGGCAAAAGGTACATTTATTCCAGGGGCAATTCCTGGTTGCCCGGATGAGCAGGCTCTCCGCTTCGCTCGGCGGACGAATCGGCCCCTGTTCGAAATTCAATTCCATACGTTCCTCTCAAATGGAGAATCTTCAGGATAAAAACAAAAGGGGATCTTTTGCCTTGTTTCTGTATCTTATTTCAAAATCAATAAACCCTACACCGGAGAAAGCCGGTATGATCAAGGCGATTTTATCACCGCGCTTGATTTTTTGATCGACCTTGACGAGTCTTTTGCTGAGATGCGTATAAACGGTAGCATAATTTTGATCATGCTTAATGATGACCGTTTCCCCATAATCTTTGAGCAATGCGGAAAAAATAACCTGACCTCCGGCCGATGCGACAACGGAAGATTCTTTCCGCGTTTCGATTCGGATACCGTTGTAGAACATTCCGTTGGGCTGCGGCCCATATTTCGAAATCACTTTTCCCTTGAGGGGCCAGAAAAACTTTCCTTTTCGAATACCATCGGTGTCTTTGCTCACGGTGATTGGTTTTGTACTATCCCCCTGTTTTATCTTGACATTTTCTTGAGGTAAAATGGTTTTGGTGCTTTTTTTCGTATCGGTTTTTTTAACCGTCTCTGTTTTTCTCGCCGTTTTTCCGGGATATGTTTCCGTCCTTGGTTTCCGGCCCTGAGAAACTTCTTTTGACTTGACTTCTTTACTCTTACTTAGATCTTTTACAGACTCTTCCCGGGGTACAAATAAAACCTTGCCCTCCTTAAGTGCCGCTGCCTTATCCAGGTCATTCACTTCAGCCAGTTCTTCCACACTCATCCGATGGTCGCGGGCAATGCTGGACAGCGTCTCATCAGGCCTGACGACATAATAGTATCCCTGCCTCGGCTCACTCTTAACGTAGTCCCGGACACACCCGAAAGCACAAAAAATCAACAGGATCAGAACAGCTATGTTTCCAATAGTTTTTTTCATATTACAAAAATGATTCATCATGTGTTGAAGAGGGGCTGAGGCTTGACAACCCCTTGGAATCGTGAATATTTCAGGACTGCGCGCCTCCCCAAGCATAATCTCCGATCAGATCGACAAAGCGACACCCACCCAGGTTCTCCTTCTTGATGTCCGTTATGTCCTCCGATAATCTTGTCACTTTGTACAGGGTTTGGGACTGCCGATCACCGATGGGCAAAACGATTCTCCCGCCCACGGCAAGTTGTGCTAAAAGATTCTGCGGCAGAGACGGGCCGCCTGCAGTGACAATGATGGCGTTGAACGGCGCCTCCTCTTTCCAGCCGTAGGTGCCGTCGCCGACCCGAATGGCTACATTGAAATATCCAAGGGCATCAAGACATTTCCGGGCCTTGGACGCCAGTTTCGCAATTCTTTCGATGGAAAATACCTGATCAGCCAGTTCCGCCAGAATTGCCGTTTGATATCCGGAGCCGGTCCCAATTTCCAACACCTTGTCTTTCTTGGATATTTCCATGGCCTGAGTCATCAGCGCGACGATATAGGGCTGTGAAATGGTCTGTCCCTCGCCAATCGGCAATGGGTTATCCTGATAGGACTGATCCTGCAATCCATCGTCAACAAAAATGTGGCGGGGGATGGTTTCCATGGCTGCAAGAACCCGCACATCGCTGAGGCCTCTTGCGCGAATCTGCGTCTCAACCATGCGCATTCTCTGTTTTTTATATAAATCCATTAATTATCCTTCATATATTTCTTCTTGGGCGGAATCGCATAAAACTCTTCAACCCAGTGGTGTTTTCGCAGCCCGAGTGCTTCTCTGGTTACAATAAGGTAATAATACTGAATTTTTGCCGTATCCCGAACCTTATTGAAATGATCGATACGCTGATTGATCTCTATCAGAGTCGATCTATTGCGCGGCGGAGTTTCTCCGATTGATCCTTTATGATCGTTCTCCCGGAAAGCCGGACCACTTATGGTCTTACTCTCTTTAATAATGGATTCCTCGATATGTGCTAGCTGGCGCAGGGTATTTGTCAATTTTTCCGCAGCTTTGGCCAGCACAGCCGCCCGTTCTCGGAGAAACTCTTCCTGCAGGACTTCTTCAATTGATTTTTCTGTTTTCACGGTTTGTAGCGGTCACTAAAATTTCCCGTTCATTAACATGCATATCTTCTTTTTTCAATAGAGCCGAATCAGACATGAGCGGTCTGAGATTTTCCAAGTCTATGTCAGTCATCTTTTACTGAAAGAAATGATGAAATGAATTATACTGGTCGTCAATATAAGCACGATACAGGAGTCAATCAATTATGTCCAACAGCAATTCCTTGTCTGATGCCATCAGAAACGCATACCGTAATCATGAAGAGGATGAAACCCTGGAGCCTCTGGTTCTTACCGGTATGGATCACGTTCCCATCGGACGGATCAAAAACGGTGATCCGGTCATTTTTTACAACATACGCGGCGAGAGAGAAGTCGAGCTGTCACGGAGCCTAACCGAAAGCGGGTTTGACGAATTTCCCGTTGATGTCCATTTCACCTGTGATTTAACGACCATGATTCAGTATCATAAAGATTTGAACGCTGCCGTCGCTTTTCCTCCCGAGGAGACCGTTGAAGACACGTTAAGCGATGTTCTCTCGGCTCATGGGATCAAACAGATCAAGATTACGGAAGCCGAAAAAGCCATTCATGTGGGGTATTTTCTGAATGGCAAAAAAGCCGAACCGGTGGCAGGTGAGGAACGCATCGTTGTTCCCACCCGCAAGGACGTCGCCCTGTTTGACGAAGCGCCGGAAATGTCCATCACCGCAATAACCGAAGCGACTTGCCAAAAAATCAAGGATCCTTCCGTTCAATTCATCTTCACAAATTTTCCCAATGTCGATGTGGTGGGTCATATCGAAAACGAATCCGCCATCCTGTCGGCAGTCGCCGCCGTTGACCGCCATCTCGGGCTGGTGGTGGATGAAGCCCGCCGCCAAGACATGACGGTGATCATTACGGCCGATCACGGAACGGTCGAAAAATGGCAATATCCCGATGGAACGATTGACACGGGACACACCGACAGTCTCGTCCCCTTTATTTTGATCCACCCCGGATTTGACCGGCCTCTGCGTAACCAGGGCGCCCTGTCGGATATCGCCCCCACCATCCTGGATTTGTTCGGCCTTCCCAAACCGGCAAGCATGACGGGACGCTCGCTCATCTTGGAAAGTCCTTTGTTTGCCAATCCATCCTGCAAACGCCTGATCCTCATTCTGCTCGATGGTTGGGGTGAAAATGCAACGATTCAGGGCAACCTGATCGTCAAGGCCGATACGCCCCGCATGGACGTTTTCAGGAAAGACCATCCCTTTACGCTGTTGCTCGCCTCGGGGGAAGCGGTGGGATTGCCTCCCGGCACCGTCGGCAATTCCGAGGCAGGGCATCTTCATATCGGATCAGGACGGACCATCTTTTCGGACCGCCTGAAGATCGACCAGGCGATTGAAAACGGTTCTTTTTTTCAAAACCCGGCCTTTCTCAGGGCCATGGACAGATCGTTACAAAACGACACCCCCCTTCATCTTATGGGAATTGTGTCTTTTTTCAGTTCGCACGGCTCGATCAATCATCTTTTCGCCTTGATGGAGATGGCAAAACAAAAGGGAATCAAGGAACTCTATATCCACGCCATGCTGGGCCGACGCGGCGAACTTCCGGAAAGCGGCGCAATTTACATCGAACGGGTGGAACAGAAGGCGCGTGATTTAGGATTAGGCCGGGTGGTTTCGGTGATCGGCCGTTACTGGTCCATGGATCGCGAGGACAACTGGGACCGCATTGAAAAAACCTATCATATGCTTGTTCACGGTGAAAGTAGGCAGATTTCGGGAGGTTTCTAAAATGGAAGCACGGATCAACCAATCGGTTTTGTCATTGATAGTTGGCGATATCACAAAGGAATCGACGGATGCGATTGTCAACGCCGCGAATTCCGGTTTACGAGGCGGCGGGGGTGTGGATGGCGCCATCCACCGCGCGGGCGGACCAACGATTATGGAGGCATGCCGGAAAATCGGTTCCTGCCAAACAGGCAGCGCCGTGATCACCTCCGCCGGCCTGTTAAAAGCAAAATATATCATTCACGCGGTGGGGCCGATTTACCGGGACGGCCTGCACAATGAAGAAACGCTCCTGCGAAACGCCTATACCACATGCCTCAATCTGGCAGTGCAGCATGGATTAAAATCCCTATCCTTTCCGGCCCTCAGCGCCGGCGCTTATGGTTATCCCCTGCGTCCGGCCGCCCGGATTGCCCTGGAAGCGGTAATCGAATATTTGACCGGCCACCCTGAAATTGAGGAGGTGCGTTTCGTCCTTTTCAGCCAGGATACTTATGACGCATTTGCAGGCGAACTTCAGAATCTTCTCCAAAGCGGCTATTCAATGAATCCCGGCAGGGATTTCTCTGATGCACCGTGAGGTACTTTTATGAATCCGGCAATTAATATAAGAATAGTTCTTCAATTCAAATCGCTCAGTTTTCCAGCAAGAAAGGAGTCGATATGAAGACTTTTTGGGGAACCTTCGCGGCGGTTTTCTTTCTTCTGTTCTCTTCCCAGACGGTATGGAGTGCTCCCCTGCAGCCCAAGGGTGGTGGCGAGCTGCAGATCAGGCCCGGAGCGCAGATGGTCCCGGCGGTTTCTCCAGATCTGGTGGTCAGTATCGTCTCCATCGGAACACCCCGTGCGGAAAACCGCGACCCTTTCACCGGACGAATCCAAGATGCGAGTGGACCGGCCGATTCTGTACCGATTTATGTTACACTCCCTCTGACGGTCAAAGTAAAAAACCTCGGCCGCACGGCGGCACGTCCGCTCCGGGTCTCCGTGGAGGCGGCAGGCGGCATGCCACCCGGATACCTCGCCTACAGCTATAAAGTGGCCGGATCGATTCTCCCCAGCATGCTCTATTTGAATGAATCGCTCGCACCCGGCGCAGAACGGACATTCAGCGGCACCCTCATCAGTCAGCAATTTACACTCGCCCTGTATCGCAGCGACGCCGAAGGCGTCACCATGCGTTACCGTGCCGTGGTGGACCCGCCGTTTCCCGGACATCCATCAATCCGTGAACTGAGCGAAACGAATAATTATTCCAACTGGAGCATGCCGGTGAACCTCCCGCGGGCTGCCATTGCCGTCGGCAGTACACCCCTCCGGCCTGATTTGAGCGTTACCATCGGCGATGTCATTCTTAAGCCCGGGACCACTTTCATGCATGGTGAAGTTACCTACAATAAATACGACATCTTCTTTAGAATATACAATCGGGGCACGGCCAACTACAGAGGTCAGGGGTCTGATGAACCCGCCTGGGAAATGTCTTATTATTCGGAAAGCAACCGCACGGCCTATGGTATCCGTGACGGATGGTACTCGTATGTCATCGGTGGTTGTATCGACATCGCAGTCGGCGGCTTCAGAGAAGTGAAAGTGCCGGATGCGGATCTACCCAGCGACTGCACACTGTTAAAAGTTGTGGTGGACCCTGAAAACAGAGAAACTGAGCTGAACGAGGGAAACAACACGGGTGAAAAGGGCCTCCTCCGGACGCTCCCGGAATCTCGGGTGCCGATAACTGATGTCATGCCGTAAATGTTTCTTTGAATACAGATGAGATGCATGATAATCCCTTCCAAGGGTGAAACGCCCGTTCCATCAAGGGGTGAATTGTATATCTTATTGCAGCAATTTCGGAATTCTCTTCATCCAAGGAGATGCGTTTTTATGGAATCCCCCCGGGTTTAGCCGGGGTTGGTTCTCACCACGAAACGTACCCTTGACTGTAATCCTTGACAGAAAAAACGTGTTTTCCCTATATTAGCTTGCAAGAGATACTAAATCCAGCCTGTACAAAACGGCGAAGTATAAATAATATTCGCATATTAAAGATGCACTCTCTGGAGAAAATATTGTGAAGTATTACCCTTCCGTATTGAGCTATTTCATGCAGGGCGAAAATACCAAGCGTAATGTTCGTCAACTCGCCCGCTATTGCCTCGTCCTGGCCGCCATGGTCATCATTTACAGTATTCTGTTCCATTTCCTGATGGCCTACGAAGGTAGAGATCATTCATGGCTAACGGGTTTCTATTGGACGCTGACCGTCATGACAACCCTGGGTTTTGGTGACATCACCTTTCATTCGGACCTGGGGCGTACTTTTTCGATTCTGGTCCTTCTTTCCGGCGTCGTCTTTCTCCTTACATTGCTCCCCTTCACTTTTATCAAGTTTTTTTATGCTCCCTGGATCGAGGCCGAAGCCCAAAAAAGAACCCCGCGAGAACTGCCGGCGGAAACAAAGAATCATGTTATCATCACAAGCCATGATGCGGTAACTCAAGCACTAATTGAAAAGCTGAGGGACCACGGATACGAATATGTTGTCCTTTTTGAGGATTACAAGGAAGCCCAGGAGCATGCCGACACAGGCTTGCGTGTCGCCCTGGGAAACATCGACGATCCGGAGACCTACAGGAAGATGCGGGTTGAAGGCGCCCTGATGGTGGTGGCGACCAATCGTGATGAAATCAATACGAACGTGGCTTTTACGGTGCGTGAATTGACCGATTCGGTCCCGATCATCACCACCGCCAACTCTCCCTTCTCTGTGGACATCCTGCAAATGGCCGGCAGCACCAGGGTATTGCAATTCTACGATATTCTGGGACGCTCCCTGGCAACCTGGACGGTCGGTGGCGACTGCAAAGCCAACATCATCAGTCGCTATGACGATCTGAACATCGCGGAATTCCCGGCAATGGGAACACCGCTGGTCGGGAAAACACTTGCCGAAAGCGGATTGCGGGAAAATATCGGGGTAAACGTTGTGGGAATCTGGGAACGTGGAAAGTTCGGTATCCCGACTGCGGAAAGTAGAATTACCCGGACCAGCGTTCTGGTGCTGGCAGGGTCCGAAGAGACTCTCGATACCTTTGACGAGGTCTATTCCTTTTACCACATTTACAAGCTGACGACGGATCCTGTACTCATTGTTGGAGGCGGCAGGGTTGGATTGGCAATAGCGGAACGCTTCAAGGAGCGGGGCACACCTTATCTTATCATCGACAAAAATCCCCGGAGCGTTCATCAGGAGGAAAATGTCGTCATCGGCGATGCCGCCGATATACGCACCTTGCAGCGTGCCTGGCTTGATAAAGCTCCGGCGGCGCTTATTACAACCCACGACGATGCGACCAATATTTATCTCACGAAATACTTGAGAAGCCTGCGGCCGGACCTGCAGATTCTCAGCCGCGCCAATCTGGAGCGTAATGTGTCTACGCTTCATCGCGCGGGCGCCGATTTCGTCATGTCCTATGCTTCACTGGGAGCCAATGCCATCTTTAACTTTCTGAAGCATGAAGAAACAGCGATGCTCGCAGAAGGTTTGAACGTCTTTCATTTGAAGGCTCCCCCCTCTTTGGTCGGCAAGACCCTCGTAGATTCTAAAATCAGGGAACTGACAGGTTGTTCTGTCGTGGCCATCAGAGAGAACGGCGTCATGCACATCAACCTTGACCCGCGAAAGCCGATCATGGAGAATTCCGAACTCGTCCTGATCGGCACCTATGAAGGCGAGCGGAACTTCATACACTGGAACGCATAGAATTGATTTCGCTATAAGCCGATATACCCGAAGACCCCTTGCTCAGATAAAACCTTCTTTAACGCTTTCATGGCAATTCATCATCCCGATTCAACTCATGCCGCAAAGGCCGGAAAAGTTGTTTCTTTTTATCTTAGCGCGCCGGAAATAAACTCAAGGTGACTCATCCGACCGTCCGGATAAGTCACCTCGGTTTTTCGATCTATGACTGATAAGGCGGAGCCGGATGATACTCCATGATCTCCTGAACCTGGCGGGCATGGTCCGGACCATAGACCTGGCCGATGAGCCACAAAGCCATGTCAATTCCGGCGGTTATCCCCGCCGCCGTGACGATTTTCCCGTCCTGCACATAACGTGTGCCTTCTACAACCGTGGCCAGGTTCATCTGCTTCATCGGCTCGATTCCCATCCAATGGGTGGTCACCTTCTTTCCTTGAGCCACCCCTGAGGCGAGCAGGATAAACGAACCGGTGCAGACACTTGTGGTCCACTGGCTTTTTTCATCCGTCTTTTTTACCCAGTCCAGCATTTCTTTGTCGCCCAGAATCGGTAAGGGATCCTGGGTGCCCGGTACGATTAGAATATCCGGCACTGGGGCTGTGGCGAACGTGTAATCCGGGACAATTTTCAGACCTCCCAGACCCACGACGATTTCATCCGTTTTGGCGACCGTGTAAAGTTGATCTTCAGGATGACCTATCGTGGCGGAAATACTAAAGACTTCGTGCGGCCCGACAAAATCCAACTCTGCCGCACCATTGTAGATCAATATGGCGGTTTTGTTGCTCATGTTTTAGCCTCCTTTGTTTAGAAGTTTCTCCTGTCGACAGGTTGACTGGAAACGGTCGCGGTAGGCCTGGGGGGTAATGCCCAGGTAACGCATGCACGCCCGCCTCAGATGCTCTGCACTGTTGAACCCGCTTTCCCGGGCAAGGGTCTCAACAGGGTTTTCCGTATCTTCGAGCAAACGGATGGCGTGTTCCAGTCGACACTGCTCCACATAACGCGCCGGCGTCACGCCGGTTTCTCGGACAAACACGCGTGCGAAATTGCGGGGACTCATGGCGGCCTGCTCGGCCAACTTCTCTATCGTGATCAATCCGCGGTAATTTTCCGCAATCCATTTCAATATGCAGGCCATGGGACTGTCTTGTGCGATCTGCTGCCGGAGCTGAACACTGAATTGACTCTGCCCACCGGGACGCTTCAGGTAAAGAACAAGCATTCTGGCAACATCCAAGCTTAATTTTTTCCCGTAATCCTCCTCAAGAAGCGCCAGGGCCAGATCCATGCCCGAGGTAATACCTGCCGAGGTGGCAATGTGCCCGTCACGGATAAAAAGGGCATCGCAGTCCACGACAATCTCCGGATAATCCGTCTTCATTGCCTGCAGCGCAACCCAGTGTGTCGTGGCCCGTTTCCCATCAAGCAAGCCTGCCCTGGCCAGGACAAGTGAACCCGTACATACGGAACAGAAGCGGCGCACCTGCTTTTCCATGCTGCACAGCCAGTTAAGAAATTCCTTGTCATCGGCCAGAGGGCTCACGTCCGGCCCGCCGGCAACGAAAAGGGTATCGATCGGTTTTGAAAAATTATTCCAGGCATAATCCGCCGTCAGTTTTACGCCGGAAAATGTACTGAAGACGCCCTTCTTCTGCGCCAGGATGTACGATTGATAAGCAGATTCGTAAGAAGCGCCCTGATTTTTAAGGAGAAAATCGGCCATGGCAAACACTTCAAGGGGACCGACAATGTCGAGGATCTCAGAGCCTTCAAAACCGACGACGGCAATGTTTCTAGTAATGACCGGCACCCTATCTTTTTCCATAGCGTTCTCCTTCGATTGCACAGTAGCATGGTTTTGATAAAGGCAGAATGACATTCTACATGCATATTCTGCCATAATGGTGAACAGATTTTTTATCTTATCGAAGCCAAAGCATAACCCGCCTCACATCCAGACGATTTGCAACCACCCGGGACATGCCATGGTCCTGAATCTTTTTTTTGCGCGGAAACCAAGATGAAGGACGGTGACGAAACCATTGAACAAGTCCTTCATGGTCAGATGCGATATCGGCCACGGGATACCCTTTTTAAGTAGGACAAGGTAGCCGCACATTGAAATCACATCGCTTCTATTTAGTCATGCCCTGCTGATCAAAACGCTTTTCATCTCCAGCAATGATCCGTTATCACAAATATCCTGACTTTTCTTGCCATCCGACATAATCCTTTCTACAAATCTTCGGCTTGCATAAACTGGTTATATATTATAAAGCATAACGCCATATGGATGCGTTCAGTGCATGAGCATGGCAATGGCGCGGGAATGAAATGCCCATTCCCTTGAATTCGTTACTGAAAAATGAATTTATTACTGGAGACGTTCATGGATAAGACAATTCAGCAGAAAATTATTGATTGCGTCAAACCCGTTTCAGATGGTCTCGTTGTCTCTGACGTGCGTATCGGTTTAGGCTATACCAGTGTGCGGCTCGGAAACGGCAATATCGGCATTGCATGGACGGCCCAGTCAAATTCGGGAAGCTGCACGCACGAGCAAAAAGCCGGGACTCTGGCGGGGAGAGCGGCCCATGAGCTTCTCGAGATGCTGGGAAACCCGATTAAGCCGCTTTCCCGCTCCGTCGGCCTCGCAACGGCCAATGCCCTGGCGGCGGGATTGCCGCATCCCCGAACCACCACGACGGATGTCCTGGAACTGGTCAATATTCAGGCTTCCGATCATGTTACGATGGTCGGTTTTTTCGGTCCGCTTATTCCAAGTTTGCGCCGAACCGGCTGCCTGCTGAATATTCAGGAACTGGCAGAGGACAAGCCGGGGACCATTTCCCCGGAAGAGGGTCGTGCATCCCTGGCCGCGTGCAGTGTTGCCATCATCACCGCCACTTCCGTCGTCACCGGTACCATTGATGAACTGCTGTCCGGACTTGGGAATCCTCGCGCCGTAATCATTCTGGGGCCTTCGGCGTTCATGCGTCCGGAGGTTTTCGCCGGAACACCGGTGACCCACATCGCCGGTGCCAGGATTCACAATGCCGACGCCGTACAGCAAATTGTCTCCGAAGGCGGCGGCACCATGGTCCTGAAGAACCACATGGACTTTGAAACGATCTGTTTGAAAGATTGATCCGACAGAAACTGCCTTAATGATACATCCTGCCCATATCATGCCATAAAAAGGGCGGTGAACGGCAGACAAATCGGACCACAAGTTCGGATCTTCAAAATCTTCGGAACCGATTTTCGCCTGGGATAGAAAAGACCTGGGGATACATCCCATATAAAAGCACTTGAATCCTTTTGCACAGTGTTGCCGCAGGTATTCTGCCTTTTCATGAAAATGCGCGTATCGATTCTTTTTTTGCCCTAATCTTGACGCACCCACGACTCGTTTATATATTTTTAACCTGTAAGAGAAACGTTAATATTCGTATGAGAGGATGAACCGATATGCAAAGCGAAGACAAAAAAGCGAAGATTAAAATATTGCATAATGAAAAGGAAGGTTGTTTCTTTTGTGATGTTGACGGGCATCGATGCGTTGCGGAGCATGAAATGAAAGACCAGGGCAAGGCACTCGATGTCTATCGCACTTTTGTACATTCAGATCTTCGCGGCAGGGGCATAGCCGAAGAACTTCTAAAAGCGGTTGTCGACTATGCCGCACAAAACGGGATAAAAGTTATCCCCTCCTGCTCGTATGCCGTTACCTATTTTCGTCGGCACAAGGAGCATCAGGCTCTACTTGCGGACGGCGTAAATATCGAAGAAGACGGCGGCAGCTGCCGCATTCCCAGCATGAAGAAAGTCTAATTAAACATTGCCCTGACTTCGATATTATCCCTTTGAATCCAGGATCCAGAATTCATATTCGCTTCAACATGATGTCCGCGAAAAGGCTCGGCCTATCCACCAGCGGCCCGGTCTTCGTTCCCTGTAAAGGCGGGGTCATTTCAAGGCGCAATGCTTCGAGCAATCTTTAAGTCTTGTTTCGGCATGGTCGGGCAGAGTCTATCCGAATCAAAAAAACGGCGTTGACCACCGGTGGGAAATGGACTATAAATTCCCGCCGTTAAATGCAATATTCGTTTTTGAGCACGGAATAATAAAGATCAGGGGAGCAACGTGAAAAAGAAAACCGTAGGAATATTCTTCGGGGGTATCAGTAACGAAGCGGATATTTCGATCATTTCCGCCCAGAACATCATCAAGAATTTCGACCATAAAAAAAACAACCTGGTTTTGGTTTACTGGCATACAGATAATCAGTTTTATGTTTTGAAAGATGCCTATGAAATTAATGGCATTTCAAAAAAGAACAGGATAACCGCCGGCGATTTTTCCAAACTGTTTGACGTCGCTTTACCGATTACCCATGGCAAATACGGGGAAGACGGCGCACTGCAGGGACTTTTTGAAATTCAGAAAGTCCCCTATTGCGGCTGCCGGGTATTGAGTTCAAGCTTGTGCATGGACAAGGCTGTTTTCAAAACATTTTTAGCCGGACACCAAATCAATCAGGTCAATTTTGATGCGATTGATTTGCGGGGTAAAAAACCAGGCGACGTTGAAAAATGGATCGCCAAAATAAAAGAAAACTTCCAGTTACCCGTTTTCATCAAACCCTCGAATTCCGGCTCTTCCGTTGGTGTGGTTAAAGTCACGGATTTCAATAAACTTAAGAAAGCCATCAAGGATGCCGCGCAGCATGACGATAAAATCGTCGTGGAGCAGGGGCTTGTAAACCCAAGAGAAATTGAGGTGGCCGTATTGGGCAATGACGAATTGACCGTATCCGATCCCGGGGAGCTCGTCTTAGGCGGAACTTTCTATGATTTCGACGAAAAATATAAGAATAACAAAACCCAGGTTGTCATTCCGGCTAAACTTCATTCTCAAATGAAGGAAAAAATCAAAAGCACGGCCGTCAAGGCCTACCGGCTTTGCGATTGCAAAGGCTTTGCGCGGGTCGATTTCTTTGTTGATGGAAACAAAATATATTTGAATGAAATCAACACGCTGCCTGGATTTACAGATATTTCCATGTACCCGATGCTGATGAAAAATACGGGCCTGTCTTATAAGGAACTCATCAATAGAATTATTGACTTAGCGAATTGATTTTGGGCAGGGTTTTCTGATCATCATGCACTTGCTCTGCGAAAGCGGCTAAAAAAAGTTTACCGGCACGACATATCCTTGGGATGGTTCATTTTAACCCTGCGATAACGCCCAACAGTTCGGCATTGGAAGGAATGTCCGCCATATTTTTTGCGTATTGAGCAAAAGCAATTTTGCCCTTCCGATCAATAATAAAAAGAGCCGGCATGCGCCCAAGTTTGAACAGATTCCATTCCTGACCATAGAGTTTTCCCACTTTGCCTCCGGGATCCGGAATGCCGGTATAACCAAGCCTTTCTTTTTCCCAATATTCCCTGACCGTTGCCGTATTATGAGGGGCAATCACCGTGATTTGGGCTTTCTTGCCCGTGAACAAGCTTAAATCTTCCTGCATCTTCCCGAGATGCTTTCTGGCAAAAGGTCAGCTAAAACCTCTCAGAAAAACAAGAACGACAGGCCCCTTTTTCCTGATGGCTGCCAGGTTGATCACTTCACCGAAACAATTTTCCGCTTTGAATTCCGGTGCGTTTGCTCCGACAGTTAATTTCATTTAATCACCCCATTCCGTATTCAAGTTATTACATCGGCAAGTCAATATCAAAAAC
>CAZBQX010000006.1:37508-65847 GCA_964494155.1 uncultured Syntrophales bacterium | reverse complement strand
GAGGCCATAAAGGGGAGGCGGATCAACCCATAGACGAGCGCCCAGGCCAGGACTGAAAGCGCCGCCGCAAAGGGGGCAATAGGAATGGTAAAGCCGAGATAGGCAGCCACACCTTTGCCGCCCTGAAAACCGTGGAAGCAGGGGTAACGATTACCTAACACCAGGGCCAGCCCCACCCAGGGGACCTGGGCTTCAGGCAGAAAATGCAAGGCGATCAACGCAAGGCCCATCGCCCGGATGAGATCCAGGAGGAGAACCAGGGCGGCCCAACCCAGTCCCGCCTGGCGCCAGACATTGGTCGCCCCGGCATTGCCGCTAAAGCGCGATCGGGGGTCCCTTTTTCCCAGAGCAGCGAAAAGGAGGATGGAGAAATTGACGGAACCTGCCAGGTAAGCCCCCGTCAAAATCACAATCAGCATGCTCATTTCTCTTTATTCCTTCCCGATTCGGTTTCGATCTTATGATACTCTTTTTACGAGCGTGAAGACGTGATCTTCCACCGTATCATGAAAAGCCCAAAATTTTTGATCACCGACGGTCAGGCGGCTTTCATGGAGACCGATATCCGTGACATGGACCTGTTTCCAGGACTCTCCGATGGGCATGTTGACAGCCTTGGTTACACCTTCCTTGATGGACCAGATCCGGAGCGCTGCGGGAAGACGGCCCAGGAGAGAGGCATCGGACAGGGTGCGTTCCTCTTCGGTCATATAAAGATGCCGGGCTTTGAGGGCCCGCTCGGAGAGGATTTCCACATCGACGCCGATTTCTTCGTCACTTCCGACGGCCACAGCGAAACGCCGATCATGGGAAAGGGAACAGAAAACATGTGTTTTACCGGTTAGATCGGGGCAGAAGGGTCGAACCCGGTCCTCCATCATGGTGTGGATATGCTCCGCCGAGGTCAAACACTCATCGTTTGCCAGTTTTCGCGCCAGGGCCTTGAGGGCCAGGCGACCTGTTAGAAAACCTCTTTGCCGTCGTTTCCCCATTTTAGCGTAACGCGATGCTTCAACCGGCGTCAGAGCACGGTCGGCAAAGTCGGAAACGGCGGCGTCTTCCACCAGCGCCAGGGCGCGGCAGTGGGCCCGCAATGTCACCAGAGGGTCGACACCGTCATGACGCACCCATTGCGGCGGCTTGATCCTCCCTCCCGACACATCCCTCATCTTGACACCCCGGATGAATTCCCGCAGATTTCCCGTCCGGTCATAAATCGCCATGTCGAACGACAGGACGTCCTTTTCCGCCGAAACCGGGATGACCCGGCAAAAATACGTTTCTCCCGGCACGGTCGGTACCAGAACCCTCCGTTCATCAAATCCGACGGGGAAGGCGATGATGCCGTGAAAACGCTGGCTCCAGGCGCAGGCGATGTGCATCATTCCATCAAAGGGGAAGGGGGAACCCAGAGGGCTTGTCAGCGCAGGATATGTTGAGGCCAGAACCGGGGCGATTCCGCCGTTTTCGGTCAGGATCAACTCACCCTGAAGACTCCTGAAGGCATGTCCGAAGGGAACCAACTCGTCGTAGAGCCGTTGGGCGGGAATCCGGAAGCCGATGCCTTCCAGGGACGCCGCCATGTCGTAAGGAAATTCCGGTAAGGACTTTGCCAGTCCGGCGAAATCGACAACGGCGTGGATCTTCTCCCGTTTGATTCCGGCATTTCCCGATGGGGTGACGGTCACCAGCCGAGCCGACATCCGACCGTTTTCCCCGGCTTTCAGGTCATGAAAGACCTCGATTTCACGGTCATCCGGTCCGATTTCCAGAAACCGGTCGAAAGCCGCATTCTGCATGACCGTGACACAGGTTTCCGGGTGTTTGTTCAAAACGGTTGCTCCCAGGCCCTGGAGAATTTCAACCGCAGGATAAATCGTTTTTCCGGCGAAATGATGATCCCGAAGATAGGACAAGACGGTGATCAAGCTGGGATAACGCAACCACTGGTCGTTTTTTTCCGTTACCGGGTTGGACGGCGTTTGGCTCATGGGGTGGCCTTCTTTTCCATCAGCTTCCGCGCCTCGGCCATAAGGCTGGAAAGGGAAAACGTAGCGCTGTCATACTCCGGATTCAGGGTGCCCGCCAGTTCGACGGATATGGTGAAACGCTCCCGGGTGTTGAATAAAAATCGTCCGGGGATAAACAAACGCCCCGTATTGCGGATCACCACCACCTGAAGGGGAGAGCCGCAGAGTTTGGCGATACGGAACGCTCCCCGGTCGAGCGTGCTGATCCGGCCATCACGACTCCGGGTTCCCTCAGGGAACATGAAGAGAATCCCTCCGTCCGCCAGGTAGGTCTTCATCCTGCCGATCTGCTCCAGCAGAATGTCTGATCCGGAATCCCCCGCCAGGGCAGGGATATAACCGGAGGTTTTTAGAATCCAGCCGAACACGGGAACACGGAAGTAGTGTTTCTTGACGACGGTCTTTTGTCTGGCAAAGAGTGAAACGAACAGGATCGGGTCTAGGAAGGACTGGTGGTTCGCGATGATTACGGATGAGCCGATGGCCCGAACTTCAGGCGAAACCTGCCAGGTGACCTGAGGGACCAGGGTCCGCAAAAGGGCGAAAAAGCTCCGGTGCAGCGTATAATTTAATTTTTGGAAAGCGGCTTCCCGGTTTGGCGAAAAAAAGAAAACAAAAAGATAGAAAGGGGAAAAAATCAGGAGAAAGCCCGCGATATAGTAAACCCAAAGGGTCAGGGTGATGGCGAAATCCGCCAGAATTTTCATGATACCGACTCCCGCAGGCCCTTGTGCCGCCATGGTCGTCAATCCGGTTTTTTGATGAAGAGGTTCGTGTTCACCCCGCCGAAAGCGAAATTCTGCACCGCGGCAATCCGGACCGGATAGTCCCGTACCTCCCGGCTGTGGCGGATCATGGCGCAGCGCTCGTCGATGTCCTCCAGATTCAGGGTCGGAACGATGTACCCTTCCCGCATCAGGTGGAGCAGGATGATCGTTTCGATCACTCCGCAGGATCCCATGGTGTGACCCATGTAACTCTTCAGGCCGACAATGGGGGGTCGATCGCCGTAAACGTTATGAATGGCCTGGGCCTCGATAACGTCACCCATTTTGGTTCCCGTGGCGTGAGCGCTGATAAAATCGACCTGATCGGCGGCGAGTTGCGCGTCCCGCAGGCCGATCCGGATCGTTTCGGTAATGCCCTGGAGATTGGGCAGGATCAGATCACCGCCGTTGTTGTTGCAGGAAAAACCGATGACTTCTCCCAAAATTTCAGCGCCACGCTTTTGGGCATGGTCGTAGGTTTCGAGCAGAACGGCCCCGGCGCCTTCACCGACGACGAGTCCGTCACGCTTCGCGTCAAAGGGACGGGGGGTCAGGTGCGGCGTTGCGTTGAAAGCCGTGGAACAGGCCAGGAGATTGTCGAAAACGGCGACGGTCGTCGTGTCGTACTCATCAGCGCCGCCACAGAGCATGGCGTCCTGCATGCCGAACTTGACCATTTCGTAGCCGAATCCGATTGACTGGCTGCTGGTGGTGCAGGCCGTGGAGGATGAAATGACCCGGCCCGTGATGCCGAACATCTTGGTAATGTTGACCGCCGTCGTATGCACCATGGATTTCAGGTAATCGACGGCGCCAATGGAACGCACGTCGTCACGGGTTCCGCCGAAAAACGTTTTGTAGATTTCACGCTGCACTGTGGGGCTCCCGTGGGTCGAGCCAAAGGCGACGCCCAGGCGGCCGGAGGTGATAAAATCCTGATCGAGACCCGAGTGTTCGAGCGTTTCCTTCGCCACCTGACAGGCGTAATAGGCCACGGGCCCCATGGTTTTCCGGAATGTACGCTTGAAATCATAGGTGATGGGATAATCGACGGCGCCGAAGACCTTGGAGTGGATATGTCCGGATAACAGCCCGTCTTCCTTCAGCGGCTTGATTCCTGATATGCCGTTTCGAAGCGCGCGGAGGATTTCCTCCTTGGTCCGGCCGATGGGGGTGATGGCGGAACAGGCTGTGATGACGACTCTTCTTTCCATGAAACTCCTGATGTTTCATCCGGTTAATTCTAAGGTACTCATCGAAGAATCTTTGTATCAGAGAATATCTCAATACTCAGATTTTCACTTCGTCCGGAATGCTTTCCATTTTTGTCATTCCGGACGAGCGTTGGCGGGAGTCCGGCATGGCAAATCGGTTCTCTCTCCTTTATCGCAACGTTCCCTGTCTTGTCCGGGCCAGGCGTTCAATATAGTCGACAATCTGATTGATCGTTCGGATATCCATGGCCTGTTTCTTCTCCTCCTGGGTCAACTCCGAGCCCAGCATTTTCTCGATCTGCAGGAGCAATTCCACGGCGTCGATGCTGTCAAACTCGTGCTCCTCCCGGAGATCGTCGTCCAGTCCCGGATTTTCGATTTCAAATTCCTTCCGGAAGATCTGCAAAATATGGTTGATGATTTCATCACGTGTCATGTCGGTTCCAATCCCCCCGAGTTTTATGAAACAGCATCCAGAATTCAGGAGCCAGAATATCTATTTCGGAAACGTTTTCCAGAGTTGCACCGTTTTCGTATCGACTGCTACCGGCCGTCCGTGGGCGTTCAAAGCGCAGTGTTTCGTGAAACCCTGGCAGACAATCTTTCCTGATTCCGCGTGGGTAATTGTATAATCAAAGCGCAGTTTTACCCGTTCCAGTTCCGCCGGACGGGTGTGGACATACATGGGATCGTCATAACGCAGAGGTTCGCAGAAGGTAATCCCCAGTTCAATGATCGGGTAAACAAAACCGCTTTCCTCGATTTCCCGGTAAGGGTAAGCCGCATCACGCATCAGGGAGGCCCGTCCGAACTCGAAATAGCGGAGATAATTGGCGTGATAGACCACGGCGGAGCGGTCCGTGTCGGCGTAGAGGGTCCGCTGGGTGCAGCGATGCCAGACCAGATCTGTTTCCAGATCACGGACATAACGATGATCATCAGTCAGGATTTCCGGACGGAACGGTTTGGGTCTCATGCGCACCCCCGAAAAACAATGCAGCAGTTGGTCCCGCCAAAGCCGAAGGCGTTCGACAGGGCGATTTCGTGATGCTGCCGGCGGGCGGTGTTGGGTACAAAATCCAGGCCGTCGAACTGTGGGTCCGGCAGGTAGTTGATTGTCGGCAGGATCCGGCCCTGTTGCATCCCTTCAATGGTCAGGGCGTCTTCAATCGCAGCGGCGGCCCCCAAAGTATGGCCGACCTGGGACTTGTTTGATGAAATCGGGATCCTGGTCAGAACATCGCCGAACACGTCCCGGAGGCAGTCTATTTCTGCACTGTCTCCGGCCATGGTGGATGTGCCATGGGCGTTGATGTAGTCGATATCGGTCGCTGCAAGGCCCGCGTCGTCAATCGCATCATTGATGGCGCGAATAACCGTCTGTTTGTGGGGCCGTGTAAAATGGTGGGCGTCGGCGCTCCATCCGATACCCATGACTTCCGCCTGGGCCTTGAGCCCATGGGCCTTCAATGATTCTTCGGCGGCCAGAACCAGAACGCCTGCACCCTCGGCGACAACGAAACCCTTCCGGTCCACACTGAAGGGCCGGGATGCCTGTGCCGGGTCGTCGTGGGCTCGGTCGTAAGGGTGAATCTTGATGGTGGCGTTCATATTGGAAAAACCATGAATGATTTCAGGAATAATCGGCATATCAACCCCGCCGGCCAGGGCGAAATCACAGTCGCCGTCGCGGATCATGCGCGCTCCCAGTGCCAGGGCGTAATTCGCGGAGGCGCACGCTCCCTGGGGCGAAAAAATGGGTCCCGTAAAGCCGAGCGCCATCGCGGCCTTCCCGGCAGGCAGATTGGCGCAGATGTTTGGCAGCAGATAGGGGCTGACCTTGAGGGGGCCTTTGTCCCGCAGATTCTCCACGGCGCAGCGGAACGCGTCGCTGCCGTTGATGGCTGAACCGATCAGACAGGCCGTCTTCGGAGCTGAGTAGCGGTCCATGACAAGTCCCGCATGCTCCAGGGCTTCCCGGCAGACCGCCGTGGTCAGGATGACAAAGGCGGCATTCCAATTGTAAACCTCCTTTTCATCAGCCAGGCCGAGCGCCAAGGGGTCCCAGTCCGGAATCTCACCCACGACATGGCTTAAGGTTTTGACCTGGCAACGGGTGATCGGACGGAACCCGGCCTCCCCTTCCACGGCCCGTTTCCAGGTCAGGGGAAAGGTCCGCCCCAAAGGCGTTGCCGCCCCGTAGCCGATGACAAAAACCCTTCTGTTTTTTGGCGCCTTCATAGATTAATCTTCTTATCCGCTTTCCGATCACCGATCAAGCGGTTCTGTGCAATACCAGACAGGCATTGCAACCGCCGAATCCGAATGCATTCTTCAGAACGAACTCCTGGTCCAGGTTCCTTGCTCCCTCCGCTACACAGTCAATGGGTATTTCAGGGTCCGACATGTAATTGATTGTCGGCAGGATACGCCCTTTTAGCATGCCTTCCATAGCCAGGATGATCTCAATGGCTGACGATGCCCCCATGGCATGGCCTGTTTGGGACTTGTTTGCCGAGACGGGAGGGATCGTATTGCCAAAAACGTCCCGCAGGGCCTCCCATTCCACCTTGTCGCCGACTTTCGTCGAGGTGCCGTGGGCGTTGACGGCATCGATATCTGTGGTCGCCAAGCCTGAGTCGCGCAGGCTTTCAGTAATGCAGCGCCGAACCGTTTCCAGATTCGGGGCCACGAAATGATGGGCATCGGACGTCATGGCCCAGCCCGCCATTTCCAGTGAAGGCCGAAACCCGTGTGCGGCGGCAAAATCCGGGTCGGCAATGATCACGCAGCCCGCGCCTTCGGACACGACAAATCCACGCCGGTTAAGGGAAAAAGGCCGGCTTGCCTTGTCCGGCGCCTCTTCCGGCTGGTCTTCCTTCGGGCGGTACGCCCCGTTCATCGTGGCAAATCCGGCCACGATGGGTTCCACCAAAGGGAAATCGACGGCGCCGCAGATGACGACGTCGGCCATACCCTGTTCGATCAACAACGCCCCCATGATCATGGAGGTGCAACCCGTCGCACAGGCGGTAATGGTCGCCGTGATCGGACCTGTCGCCCTGGTCATGATCGATATTTTCCCCCCCACCATGTTA
Organism: uncultured Syntrophales bacterium; assembly: GCA_964494155.1. Lineage (GTDB taxonomy): Bacteria > Desulfobacterota > Syntrophia > Syntrophales > JAAYKM01 > JAAYKM01. The sequence goes on along the minus strand of CAZBQX010000006.1, from coordinate 58,738 downwards.
ATGCAGGAATTGGGATTGGTGAACGGATGAGGAAGTTTTCCCTCTTTGTTGAGAAGCCGATCCGCTTTTAAAACCGCATCGAGACCGCCGATGGCGGAACTGAAGGTTATGGCGGTTCGGGGCGCCATATCGGGGGTAATATCGATCCCGCTTTTTCGCAGAGCCCGGTGAACCACCAGCATGGCGTACGGAAAGAGGGGCGACGTCCACTGAACCATATCCCGGGCGGTGAGAAAAGGATATAACTGCAGATCAATCGCTTCGACTTCTCCGGCGATTCGCACGGGAAACCCGTCCCGCAGGGGGAAACGTGTCAGGGGACCGATGCCGCTTTTTCCTGCCGACGCCTGATCCCACTGTTTTTCCAGATCCATTCCCAGGGGAGAAACGGCGTCATAACCCAGAATCACCGGTCGCCTGCGGCCTGTTGCGCCGTTTGTCTTGGTAATCATGCGTAAAACTACCAGGGGATAAAACGGTACAGTTTGGCGAACATTTCGTAGACTTCAATCCAGTTCTGGAGATCCTCCGTCGAGCGCAGATGCTCCCTTTTGTTCACCATGACCCAACTCATGTGGGCCGCTCCGTCCTTGCAGGTCGAACAGTCGCGTGTTTCCGAGGTGCAGCACCGGTGCATGGTCTTGAGATCGGACGCCCAGCGGACAAAGTGAATGAGACGTTTGGGCCGGGGATTGCGCGTATCGAGTTGTTCCGTTACGGAGGGACACTCATTCCATCCGAAAGGCCGCCCCATCATTTTCCCCGTGGTAATGATCTCGTGATAGTACCGGCAGGAAATGACCGTCCGTGAGTAGCGGTCGAGCATGTTGTCCATTTCGCTTCGCACATCACGCAGCTTGTCTTCACTCCAGAAAAACCCATCCACGCCTTCATCGTTGGTGAGCAACTGGAAATGGACCTTCAGTCCCGCATCGGCAATTTTTTTGACGACGGATTCAATGCGGCCGACCTGATTCGCCGTGATCGTGTAGAGATAGTAGGTGTAGGGATCGCCCTCATAATGCCGTCGCGATACGGCGAAGGTATCTTTGCCCCGGAGGACTTTTTCATCTTCTTCGTCCCCCCACAGGGAGATGCCCACCATCATGTCGGGAAAACGGTCTCGGGGGATCTTGATCTGGCCGTTGGTGGCACAGTAGGTGGGAAGCTGCCGGTAAAAGGCTTCGACCCGGTCCAGGTAAAGGGTCGGTTCGCCACCGATCAGGATGGCCAGATTGACCCCCCGTTGCTTTTCCTTGGCGACGAATGCATACCACTTATCCAGGTCCATCTCTTCGGGAGCGGCCAAGTGTTCGTTGGAGGAAAAGAAAAAGCATCCCTTACATCGCAGATTGCACTGGTTGGTCACATCGTAAATGGAGCTCCGGATATTGAGGCTGGCGATTTTCCGGTAACGTTCATGCCAGGCTTCATCTAATAAGGAACTGACTGTTTTCATAGAATATTTCCGTTTTCACCCGTCGTTTCATCCACTGGAAACGACCATCTTAATAGTTGGAACCCGGAAACGGTTTCCCGGGCGGTTCAATCAGTTTCGTGCAGAGGGTTTCCCCCTTTTCGTAATTCATGACCCAGACGGCCAGGTAGGTGTCCACATAATCCAGCCAGGATCGGAACGTTTCCGGATCGGTCGTATGCCGGTGGAGGCGGGCGGTCACCACAGCGCTGCCGGAGGCATAATGCCGGCAGTCTTCGCAGTCCGTATCGGGTACACAGCAGGCAATATTGCGATCCCAGGAAAGATCCGCCCGGTACTGCCGGAAAGTGCGGCCGAGCCCGATGTCGGTGGACGCATTCATCCGGGGATACGAACAGCCGTAGAGGGTGTGGAGCCCGTAAGCTTCCGTGTGGGCCACGATATTATAAGGCGAAAACAACGTGTTCTCAGGATACCGGTTCAGCAGATCCATCATGGTACGCCGCGTTCTGAGCAGCGAAGCGGTGTCATGCCGCAGGCTCCCTGTATACCCAACCGGTGAGGAAAACATGTTGAAAGTCATGCGGCAATCCCGGCTGACAATGGTATCCATAACCTCGTATACTTCATCAATGTTTTCTCGGGTAAAGGTATAAACAAAGACGGCCCTGGCATCGCCGGCGTAATTGTCAATCTGCCGTTCCAGGAGTTTTCCAGCCCGGCGGATACGGAAACTCGTTTCATCGTTTCCCCAGACGGAAATGTGGATCCGGTAACCCACGCTTTCGGGAATCCGAATGTAACCGTTGGTGGCGATGCTGCCCAAAGGCATCTCCTGATAACACACCTCAAGCAACTCCGGAACCAGGGAAGGTTCGGCGCCGGCCAGGACGACATAGGTAATACCGCGGAATTTTTCCTCCTGCATGAGCTTTCGCCATGCGTCCGGATCGCGGTTTTCCCGGGCGAACTGCTTTTCCCCCTCGTAGTAATAACAGCCGTCGCAACGGATATTGCAGCGGTTGGTCATGTCATAGGTAGATTCCCTGAGAAAGAAATACTTCCTGACCTTCTCCCATCGCAGAGAAACCTCCGGATCGGCTAAAAGTTCGGAAAATTTCCATTTTCTTCTCCCGGCATCCGTTGTCGTGATCGTAATGGTTTCCGTGCTGTCCATGAATCCGCTGTTTACTCGTATGATTACGCCTGCAGCTTCTGTTCAATATAGTCCGCAATCAGGCGAATGTTCCTCAATTTCGGATAATCGTCCTCGTCAATCGTAATCCCGTATTCATCCTGCAGCACGAGCACCACCGTCGCCAGGTCCATACTGTCCACCCCCAGTTCATCGACCAGATCGAGGTCGGGATCGAACGTGTCCGGTGTAATGTCCTGCAATTTTAATTCGGCAATGACGATCTCAGCGATACGGATGATCAGGGCCTTTTTTTCCGTGCTCACGGGCATCCACTCCTCCTGAATATAAATACGCCTTGACCGAAATCAAGGGCCTCATAATCTTTGTTCTTCCGGACAATCTTCCGCAAGGATCTCCGCAGCCATCAAACCGCTGCAAACCGGTTTTGTGTCCAGAAATACCTGGAACGAATAGGAAAGTTTTTCTTCCTGCCGGGATCGGGAAAAGGACAGGATCAATCCGTCATCGGGTTTGACCGGCAGGCGGAACCGAACCCGGCGGATGCCCACAACCCTGATTTTTTTCCCGTGGACAGATTCTTCCCCCACAATGGCTTCTTTCACCATCGCCAGGATAGCCAGACCCGGGAGGATCGGGTTTTCGGGGAAATGCCCGGCATACCAGGGTGACCCGCTGGGGGCCGTCGCCCGGATGACCGCCATGGCGCCCGAAGGGTCGCGATCATGGGATATGAAGTGCCATTGTTCCGTCATAACGTAGGTTGGCGAACCGCGACCCGTTTACCGGTCGACGATTCGGCACCCCTCATCCTGTATCTCATTTCCGTTAACTGCTTTTCCCAGACCGCGTTATCGGTTCCGGTGTGGAAGGTTACGGAATATCCTTAATCATTCAAGATACATTTAAGGGAAACGCAATATCACTGATCCCCGCCTGTATCAATACTTTTTTACGCGTGACAAACATGGAAAATCATTAACCATCATTTGTTGTCCGAACCATGATGGATTGCCCCAGCAACGTCTCCAGGGGGATGATCTGCAGGCCTTTTTCCTGAAGGCCGCTCAGGATCGATACGATTTCCGCTTGCCAATCCCGGCTTGTTACCGATGCCGACGGGCAGGTATCATGCAGGACAATAATATGATCGGGGCGTACTTTTTTCAGGACGCGGTGATTCATGCCCCGCACAAAGCGGTTGCCGCCGTCCCAGGCCCGACAGGAAAAATTGACGCAGAATAGCCCCTGGCGCTGCAAAACAACGGCGAGCTTCGGATTGGTAATTCCCACCGGAGGCCTGAAAGCCAGGGGTACAATTCCAAACCGCCGCAATTGCTCCTGAGTTTTTTGCACTTCCCCCGAAAGGCGTTTCATGGTTCGCAGCATCAGCAAGACATCATGACTGTACGAGTGATTGCCTATGTCATGTCCCTTCTCGAGAATGGCCCGGACCAGTTCAGGATGTCCGGCAGCCCGTTCACCTGTGACAAAGAACGTAACCTTTAACCCCTGTGTTTCCAGTAAGTTGAGCAGCCAGGGGGTGGTCGCGGGATCCGGTCCGTCGTCGAAGGTTAGTGCCACCACAGGTTTTCCCGTTTTCCCCCTGCTGTTTGCCGGAAGAAAAAAACTCACGCCGGGCAGCAAAGAAGCAATCAGACAACACATGATGAACAGGACCAGAGGAAGGATGACCAGATGGGGAGCAAAGACGCTCAGGACCAAGGCAACCGTCAAAGCAATGAATCCCATCAACGCTGCGGGTGTTGCGGCTTCTTTCCTGATTTCATCTGCCGTCATCGGATCAGGTACTCCCAAAGCGGACCTACCCGCCCCCTTGCGTACATCCGGGCGAGAATCCGGGCGGTTTTTTCCGCGCCGGAACCGACGAGCCAGTTGATTTTTCCTTCTGTATGATCTGCCAGCATATCCATGGCTTTTTGACGGTCCAGTGCCGAAGACCAGTAAAAAGTCGGATCCAGCAGGTTCGTTGCAGGAGATATTTGTCCCTCCCGGAGGGCCAGATCATATAAATATGTGTGCGGATAGATACGTATACCGCTGAAGACAAAATATACGGCTCTGTTCAAATCTTCTGCTTTATTCAAGGTTTCCCGAAGCGTGGCTTCGCATTCGCCGGGCCCCCCCAGCATCAGATAGTGGGCAATGTCAAGTCCTGCTTCGGTTGCCCGCTTGTGAGCGATCAGAACATCTTCCCGCCGGAAGGGTTTCCGGTAGGCAGACAGCATCAAATCACTGAGGGATTCCGTCCCGAATTCCACATGTCGCAGTCCCGTTTCCGCCAGACGGCGGTAATAATCCGGGGGTGGGTTGGTCGGCGTGAAGAAGGCCCCCCAGGGTACGGAAACGCCGGCTTTCTGGAAGGCCAGGGCCACGGCCAGACTGTGATCGTAATCGCCGTTAAAGGTCGAATCGGTAATATAGAGATAGCGGGCCCCTGCGTCCTGGAGCATTCTGGCGGTTGCAGCCACTTCCTCGGGCGGAACAAAACGGAATGTTTTCCCCTCGATGTGGGGATAGGTGCAGTAAATACAGCGGAAAGGACAGCCGCGCTTGGTCTGCAGATTGAGCATGCCTCCCCGCTGCAGGTAAAATGACGTGTAGGGATGGTTTGGAAACGGACCCCGGTGAAAGGCGCCGGGCCAAGGTTCGGGAAAAATGACGGACTCCCCTTTCTTAATAATCCCGGGTAGATGATCTAATCCATCATTTTTTTCGAGTGCTTCAAGCAGAAAAGGCAGGCGTTCACCTTCGCCGATAACCCCAAAATCGGCGTCAAGACGCTGCATCCATTCCTCAGGCAGGATCGTAAAGCCACTTCCTCCGAGGATGACTTTAGCCTGGGTATGATTCCTGATCAGGTTTATCAAATCACCGATACTCTCCGCGAAACCCTTTACATGGGTGGAATCGGTCGTATCGATATTCCGGATGGAAAGACCAATTAAATCGGGTTGTTCGCGAATGAGAATCTTCACGAGCGCTTCGTCATTGGCAACTTCATTCATATCGACGATTTGGACCCGGTGTCGGGGACCGATGGCGTGGGCAACGTAATCCAGTCCAATGGGATAGGTCGGATAAGGATCCGTCATGGTATTTGTGGATATCAGCAGAATTTTCATCAGCGTCCCTCCCAAACTTCGCGGCTGAACCTTTCCCGGCCGATAATGCGTCTGACCGTTTGAAACGATCCCAATGTGGTGCCCATGATTCCAGGAGCCAGAATGTTCTGCCCGGCGAAATAAAGACCGGTGATAGATGGACGGTTTAAACAGGTCGTCTTCATCAGTTGGCCTGACGTACGCATAATACCATAGGCGGACCCCTCGGGACTGCCGACCCAGTCGCGAATGGTTAAGGGTGTATAGGTATCGATCATTTTCATCCCATGCAGGGGGCCGAAAAGCGCTTGCGCTTCTGTAATGAATATTTCGGCCTTTTTTCGCTTGGCCTCCTCATAATCTTCTCCCCGTTGCCCGGATTTGGTTTGCAGCCAGGGCTGCCATGATTCAATACTGCTTGTGGCCATCATGGTCAGCAACAGCGTGTCAGGCCGGATGCTTTCCCTGATCTGCAGAAATAAACCGTGCTGCAAAGAACCGTCTGCCTCGGGATGCAGCCGGTAGAGGTTGTAGGGGAGCCCCTCATGACCCTTTGCATCAACAGCCAGCGTGACGACAAAAAGTCCTTTCGTATTCTCAAACCCCTTAATCCGTGACGCATGATCGGAACGGAGGCTTTCCCCGGGGAGCATGGACACAACGTTTTGGGGATGAATGGCGGCGATGATGGTATCTGCTGGGAGTTCACGTCCTGATTGCAGACGCAGCCCGCGAATACGATCCGCATCAGTCAGAATATGCAGCGCGCCGTCTCCGGTCAGGAGTTCGCCCCCCAGCATTTGAAACCGCCGCACAAAAGCCTCGGCCAGGAGGGAACTGCTTTCTTTCAGTCTCCAGGACGAAAGGAGATAAGAAGCCAGGATCATGTAGTAAAAGTAACACGGGCAATCCCGGAGCGGGACCCCGATCAGGGTAGAGGGAACGCCCAGGACGGCGATAAGCCGTGGAGAACACTTCAACCGGGCCAGATAATCCCCCATGGGAGAAAAACTTTCCAGAGAAACGACTGTTCCCCCTGTATCGGTCAGCATATCCAGGCGCGCAAATCCCTGAAAGACATCCCGGAGGCCCTCCATGAAAGCGGTGATCTGTGACTGTTCTTGCGGGAATGATTTTCTCAGATTATCTTCAAAGGCATTCAAGCCCTCGGGAAGATCAAAATCAAAATCATCAAAAACATAACGGTCAATAGGCCCATTTATCCCCATGCGCTCCAGGGCAATGTCGGAGGCGACGCCCAGGCAGTCCCACAGTCGTCGGAGCGGTTGACCGGCGGCCAGAGCCCCCAGATAATGAATGCCGACTGGGCAGTCGCAACCCTGTCGGCGGTAGCCTCGCATGAGCCCGCCCGCCAGGGTATTTTTTTCGACAATGGTGACGGAATAACCCAGCTTGGCCAACAGAATGCCTGTGCTCAGACCGCCTACCCCGGAGCCGATGATCAGAATTTTTCCCGGGTTCCGATTCTGTTTCAGCATGGATTGACCTCCAGCGCCGTTACATGATGACCGAACCCTAGGATCAGTATCCCCCGACCGGCCAAGGCGGGGGAGCCGCCTTGGCAGAAAACGTCCGGTATGCGCTCTGCTTCGACCATGCGCACCGCCAGGACCGTTGCCAGGGCAGAGACCGAGGTGAATTCGCCCAGGAAACGGCGGTAATCAACCATGGGGCGGGGAAAATCCGTCAACGTTCGGAAAGTTTCCAATTGTGCTTTCCCCTTTTCCTGCTGGGCCCATGGTATTCCCGCCAGAATCAGGCCGAACCGTTCCCGGATCCGGGCAACGCCTCCCAGGGCGGAAATCATTTCCGGAATGCGGGTGATTTCCTCACCCGCAAAGGCCGCAAAGGGGACGGTCACCTGGCAGAAGGCGCCTGACGGAAGACGGGAAAGATACAATGCGCCGCCTCCGTCCGCGGGAATACCTGTTTGTGCCAGGGATGCGTCAAAAAGCGGTGACAGGGTCGTATGGTATTCGTCCGCCCCGACCAGGAGAATCGGATCCTCCCGGACCAGGAGATCGGCACAGTACAGGGCCTGCTCGAAGGTGCAATCCCCGCCCGTCATGGTGATATTGGGTCCGGTCGCCTGAAAATGGATGGCAGCCTGCCCCGTCGGCGCGTTGTGGACCGAGCCGATAAAATCGGTCGGACTGGTAAAACGTTCACCTGATGTAAAAAGTTTCTGCAGGAAATCATGGATTTCGGAAAGACTTCCCCAGCCTGTTCCCAGAAATACCGACCGGGGCGCTTCCCGTTCCGGTTTTTCCCCGCAGGCCGAAACCGCAAGAGACAGCACCATGCGGGTCAACCGCTTCAGGCGGCGGACAGCCTTCTCGGAAAGCGGTTTTAGGATGGTCTCGTTTGCCACGATCCCTGGGAAAGGATCGCCGGCTTTCAGCCGCGTCAGGGTCTCTTCAAGATCACCCGCACAGGAGAGACCGGAGCGGCCGTGAACGAAAAAAGATGCTTTGGGTCTGGATGCAGGCGCCGCAACAGAGGAAACGTGGCGGCTCAAATCTCCAAAAGCCAATACGGCGTTGTTTCCACCAAACCCGAATGCATTCACGAGGACCTTCTTGACGGGGGCCTGTCGCGATTGTCGGATGGGAACCACGTTCATTAAGGGATCGGCTTCCGCGAAACCGACATTGGGCGGAATGAACCCGTGCCGCAGAGCGAGAATCGACGTCACCGCACCCATCGCGCCGGCTGCGGCCAGTGCATGGCCATGGGCTCCCTTCAGGGAAGACAGATAAGGGAGGGTATGTTCACCGAACAGATCACGGATGGCCCTTCCTTCGGCGCGGTCGTTATCGGCCGTTCCGGTCCCATGAAGTTGGATATAATCGATTTCCCCTGCCGTAAGGCCGGCATCGCTCAGGGCTCCCTGCATGGCCCGTAACGCCCCTTCGCCGTCAGGATGGGGGGCGGCGGGGTGGTAGGCGTCGCAGGACAGAGCACCCCCGAGATATTCCGCCAGGGCGTCGGGAGGGGGTGTCGCAGCGGCGGAAAGGAGGAGCATCGCCGCTCCCTCACCGACGGTCATGCCCCGCCGTGTCCGGTCGAAAGGACGGGCACCCGCCGGATCGACCAATTGAAGCGCGTGAAATCCGTAATAGGTCAGACGACACAGAGCATCCGCGCCGCCGGCCAAAACATGCCTCGCATGACCCGTTCGCAGTAATTCTGCAGCGATCTTCAACGCCACCGATCCCGAGGAACAGGCCGTAGAGACCGTCAGGACCGGTCCCCGGCAACCGAACCGGCCGGCAATAGCCCCGGCGATCGTATTGGTGGCATGCAGGCGATAACATCCGGGATCGGTTTCGCCTTTGCGTAACAGGTCTTCCGTCAGGGTCATTCCCCCGGTGGTTACGCCGATGATGACGGCGTCGGGCGGTTCCTTAACATCACGCATCGCTTCCTCGGCAGCCGCCATAGCCAAAATATGGGTGCGGGGCATATCGGTCGTGGTATCACGCAGATCGATTTCGCCGACCGGCAAAGGATTTTGGGTGGTGGGGAATAGCTGAAGGGGTTTAACAGCCCTTTCGGCCTGCTTGATCGACACGAGGGTTTCGCCGAGGCCTCTTCCCAGAGGGCTGATGATTCCCATCGCCGTGATGAAAATTCTTGGGTTGTTCAATCATTTGTCTCCGACCGATGATGGAACACATGATTCGCCAGGGCCGTAACGGAGGCAAAAACCTCAATGCCCAGTTCCTTGGTATCGATAATGACCCCGTAATCTTTTTCCAGCATCATAACCAGTTCCAGCACATCGATGGAATCAAGGCCGAGATCCCCTCCGACCAGCTGAGCGTTTACATCGATATCCGCCGGTGACACGTCGATCAGATTCAAGGTTTCGATAATTTTAATTTTTAATTCCTCAATCAGTTCATTCATTTTCATTCCTTTGACCAATATTTTTACCTGAATACGGGCGTATTGCGGACCCGGCGGATCGGTTATCCCTTGTTGTGATCAGGGCGTTCAGGAATCATGAGCGGGGCCCAGTATTTTTTCAAACAGGCGCTTGATCAGCCATTTGGTAAAAGCCGTCGCATAACTTTTCCCGGCCAGGTAAATGCCGATCCAAAAGACCAGATTGGATACACCATAGGCGACGGGTCCACCGACAATTACGATCAAGGGTTGCCTGGTGTGATAGGCCAGCCAGCCGAGGGCGCCGATGAGGGGCCAGCCGATCACGTAACTGAAGAACATGAGAAACAAACCCACCATGACCTGGGGAGTCGGCCGGTTCGTATATACACGAAAATCGCCCCCTTCCGCAATGGCTTTTCTGATGTATTCCGTGCGGGCCAAAGAAGCCGCAATCGTTTTCAAAGCCCGCTTCATGACTCAATTTTCCGTCCGATAAAGGGTTCAAAATGGAACCAGGCAAAGGGATGCTGACGCACGACTTTCTCCAATCCATCGGTGTATGTCTGGGCGGCATCCCTGATGGCGCGCTGCCGGTCCTTACGGTCTTTGGCGTCTACATAAACGGGAGGCAGCACTTGGCAGTGATAAGCAAAGTTGCCGACCCGGGTGGCAAAGAAAATCAACAGGGGTGTGCGGGATAACAGGGCAAAAACAAAAGGGCTTTCCGGAAGCAGCGCCTCATGCCCCAAAAATTTCACCGGTACGGTGCGTTGGTCTTCCCGCCATCGGCGGTCCCCCGTCAGGGAAACGATGCCCCCGCTTTTGAGGAAATTGATGCCTTCCAGAATATCCACGGGGGCGCTTCCCTCCCGCTCCACGGCGACAATCTTAATCCCCTGGGCGGCCAGGTCTTCTTTCTGCCGCTGCTCGATCTGCTCTTTGTGCTTGCGCCCCATGTAGAGCAGGAGTTTCATTTCCGGAAGGTCCTTTCCGTGGGATTTCAGAAGCCGGTGCGCAGCCAGTTCCCAGTTGCCCAGGTGACTCATGAGGAGAATCCCTCCCGTACGCTGGGTTACTGCATTTTCCAGGTATTCCCAGCCTTCGTGGGTAAAGTGCATGGGGTGGTCTTCGGACTGGAGGAATCGGTCCAGAAAAACGTCGGTGAATTGATGAAACTGCTTCCATGCGCAGTAAAGATGGTAGATTCGACTTTTGTACGGGAAAAGAGCTTTGTAAAAACGAGAGCTTACCGCAACACGAGACGGGAAAAACAAAAAATAACCCGTGGCAATGCCCCAGGCAACCAGGCGGAAAAACCAAATTCCGGCCCCTTTCGAGAGCATCATCAATGTCCGGTAGAAACGATCCTTCATACTTTTTCCCGCAATTTAAACGCCCGTGGTTCTTTATTTTGCCTTACCCAGAGGCTTTGCCACAAACCAGATTTCTTCCTTGCCGGGTGCGCTGGGTTCCGTGTGGGTCATCTCGAATCCGGCGCCGGCGATAAGATCCCGGATGGCGTTTTCCGTCCGGAAATGAGGCGTGCCTTTTCCAAGGCGAATCCTCATTTCCTCCATCCGGCGCATCCAATGTGAGCCTGCTGCGGGTGGCACGGTGGCCCGGATAATGACCGTTCCATCTTCCGTAAGTTTTTCCTTGACTCGCTTAAGGGTAAGATGCAGGGCATCATCCGTGAGCAGGTGGATCATATCGAGCAGCAAGGCCGTGTCCGCCCGGCCGGGGATGTCGGGTATATCAGGCGCCAGACCGACCTGAACGTTTCCCCGGTTTCCGATCACCCGGGAAGCCACGTCCACCCGTTTCCGATTCGGTTCGATTCCATAAAGGCGGGCCTGCGGATACAGCTCCAAAAGCCAGGTGGCGGGTACCCCAAAACCTGTGCCGATGTCGATGATCAATTTCGGCGCTTTCAGGAGACCGGCCAAGCGTGGAAACATAGGATCAATCAGAATTTTAAAACGGGCGAATAGCCTGGGATAGCCTTCCAGGTGCCGATAGCGTTTCAAAACCCTTGTGAAATGCCTGCGCGAACCGGGAACGAGCGCTTCATCCGGCAGTGTCACAGGCGTGAAGATTTTTTCCAGAAGCGGGGGAACGATCATGACGGCTCCCAGAAAAGAATAGCCAATGCCCAAGGCGAGTCCGAGCCCCGCATTTTTCAGCATGGCGTTATCCGAAAGGGCCAGTACTGAAACGCCGAGAAATGTCGTGGCAAAGGAAAGAAACACGGACAGGCGGATCAGCCCCAGGGAGGGGTGATCATTACGAAAATAGCGTTGGTGTGACCGTACCAGGTACAGAGAATAGTCCGTTCCCATGCCGATCACGACCACGGAAACCATGACCATCGGAACGCCCAGGGGTTCTCCCAGAAGATTCAGGGTGCCCAGCGTGCAGATCATGGCGAAAAGCGTCGGCAGAAGGGCAAGCAGCGCCAACTTTAAGTCGAATAAAATGATCAGCGCCACCAGGGAGGTAATGATCCCCACAATTGTCGCCATATGGATGAATGCGGACATCAGGACCGTGCCGAGCCTTTCGCCGAAGAGAGTCGGATCAAACACCCGGGCTGAATTGCTACCGGAAAAAGTCCGGAAAAAAGTTTCGCCATGATAGGTCGGTCCGGGGGTAAGCGTTGCCACGAAAAATCGGCGCGACCCTTCCCGGCTGTCGGATACACCCAGCATTCCGGCGAATCGCTCCGGGATTTCGATCTTCGTCGTGGTGCTTTGCTTCCCGTCGATGCGGCTCCAGAAAGAATCGAATGCCGCCGCTGAAAACCCAAGAGACGGGGCTGCTGTGTCCAGAATGCCTTTTAATTCTTTTTGCCGTTGTGGGTTCCAGAACTGTTTCCAGGCGTTTAGATTCGATCTGGCCAGCTCCTCGCCGGGGAAAATCATCGAGGGAACAAAAAACTGAGAGATGCGTTGCGCCTTCACCTCACGATTCAGCATCGCGGTGAGGTGATCGCACTTCTGCTGTAAATCCAGGGGGTCCTTGCCCTCCACCAAAAGATAAACCCTGCTGAAAATATCGCCCCAGACATCCCGGATCAGCTGTTCCGCCTGCAAGGTTTCCTGCGTCACGGCGTTCATCGATGCCGGATTCACGTGAAATTCAGGGCGGGCAAAAAAGAGCATAGTCAGCCCGAAAATAACCGCCCCATAGGTTTTCCACATGGATCCGGAAGACGCCAGGCGATTGACGAACGATTGCAGCGGCAACAGAGGCGCCCGCTTGGCCGGCGGCATAACGGGAAAGATCACGGGATAGACGAGATGGACGAAAATATAAGTAAAAATCACCCCCAAAGCGGCGAACTGGCCGATTTCCACCAACGCGGGGAACCCGGAAAAGGTAAGAAATGCAAAGCTGATCGCAGTGGTCATCATGGCCAGCAGCCCCAGGTTCCACACCTCCTTCGTGGCCTCCATGCCCCGCGTTTCATAAGGGCGGTCCAGAAAAAGCAGGTAGGTCAAGCCATAATCGACGGTAAAGGAGATGATGGCGCCGCCGAAACCGACCGCCATAAGTGAAATGGACGGGTGAAGCAGGGAATAGACAAAAACGGCCATCATGGTGCCGATGAAGGCGGGAAGAAGTGCCAGCAGGCCGATCAGGGGACGGGGAAAGCCGACCAGGAGCAGCAGCGCAATGGCCACCGTGGAGAAAATCACCGCCCTCCGGACATTTTTCTTCGCGTTGGTCTCATTGTCAAGGGCGGCCCGGTAAGCGCCGACAGGAGTCACGATCAGAGTGCTTTCCGCACCGTATTTCTGCACGACCTCCCGGGTGGTCTGTTCCATGAAGTGCGTGATCTTCCGGGCAAAGCGGGTGTCCATTCCCGATTGGACGGGTTCGGCGATGATCAGCAGATGTTTCCTGTCTCTGGAGAGAAGATGGCCCTGATGGATGGTGGCGCCTTTCGCCGGGGCAAGGCTGGACAAACGGGCCAGAACAAGGTTTCGAAAACCCAGAGGATCGTCGGACACCAAGGACGCCTGCCCGATTCCTTCCAGATTACCGAAAGACTGGATATGGTCCGCCAGCACCTGCCTGACATTTTCCGGCGTCAGCCGCGGGGCAATTTCTTGCACCAGTTCTTCCGCGGTGAAAAGCAGGGGAAGATGGTCAACCGTATGACGCAGCAGCTCCGGGAAAAGCTGCCCCATCGACTCGAGTCCGACCTTACGGAAGAGGCCGCTTTCCCGCATCCGCTGTTCAATCAATCCGGCCGCTCCGACGAGGCGTTCCGCGTCTCCTTCACGTTGACCCAGGTCCACCACGATCCGGTCCTGAATCGGATGATGGCGGAAAACATAACGGCCGTCGGCCAGAACGGGATCATCCTGGGGGAGCGCATTCAAAACATCGGTGTCGAACTGGAGGCGATAAACGCCGACGGCAAAGAGCGCCGCGACAGACAGGATAATCAACGCCGCCAGAATCCACCGGGAAAGATGCGGCCGCTGCTTCATTACCCTCTTATCCTGATGAAAGGCAGAATAAACCACCGCAGGAAAATCAGCCGGCTGAATGTCGCGGCGTTTCTGAAGAAATCAACGAAACCCCGGTAATGGGATACCCGTTCTTTTCGGGGGGCGTAGTTTACACCAACGGGAGCCTCCAGGATCGGGATCCCTTTCCAGTTGGCCCGGGCCAGGATCTCCACCTCATACTGAAAACGCTGGCCGTCGGCGGGGATGTATAAAATTTCGGGTAACGGATAAAGCCGGAACCCGCTTTGGGTATCCCGCAGGGAAGGACCGCCGGATGCCCGGACCCAGAAGTTGGAGAAGCCCCGGCCGAACCGGCTGGCCAGGGGGACATGACGATGGCCCATCCCTTTGCGGTAGCCGACTACGATGGGCCTTTGTCCGCGTTCGATCACACGGAACAGATTCCAACTGTCTTCCGGATTATGCTGACCGTCGGCGTCCATGGTGATCGCCCATTCGGATGTATGCGCGGCGGCGGCGAAGCCGGTCATCAGAGCCGCCCCTTTGCCCAGGTTCTTTTTATGGCGGAGGACGGTGATTCCCGGCATATCTTTAACCTGCTCATATGTGGAATCGGTTGAGCCGTCATCAATCACGTAAATGGGTAAGAGGAGCCCCATCGCTTGCTTGATCACGTCGGCCACATTTTTTTCGTGGTTATAAACTGGAATAATTACCGCCGCTCGGTTTCGATCCATCAGATTATTCAACTCCCCGGTATACTTATCATTATTCAAAAACCCCCTTTTGGATCAGGAGGACGGATACAGAAGCAATGATGCCGTGCGATGTCGCCTGTTGATTGAAACAAATTAACGTTCTGATTCGGCATGCCGAAAGGAAGATTGTTATCTTCAGGGAGCGGCAGTATAGGAAATGGTGCCACGGATGTCAATACTCTTTAGGCGGCGAGTCATGGCCGATAGAGAAAGAAGGACAAACAGATTCAAGATATTCATTGATGCGCCAAGGAAGAATCCTCTTCATGACAGGGCGGAACAAACATGAGATCAAATTCCCGTGATGTCTGCGGAAGTAAGTGCTCTCGGTGCTTCGTCAATCTCTTCGTGTTTTGTGTTGACATATAGAGATAACATTCCTAAATTTACGTTAATTTCAAATAAACGGGTTCTTGTCATTCTCAGTCTTAACATGGCAGCGGTTCTATGGGGACGGAGAAACCTTGAGACACGATAAGAAATTGGTATCATTCACTATTTCTATCATACGCCTTACTTAGATACGCGATAGTGCAGGCGACGACATTGATGCTAAAGATAGTGGAACCCATTCAGGCACCTCCGAACAGGAAGTAATGAGCCCTTTCCTTTGCCGGTAATCCATGCGTGGAAAAATCCGTGGGTTTGTATGCGGGATTTCCGCTTTGATTTCCGGTGCGAACATTGAATATCATATGAACGGCTGTGCAAGAAGGCATATGTACTCAACGGATTGTATCACATAAAAAGGTGGGCGAACGAAGGGTTTGATAAAGGAGATACGATCAATGGCAAAAATAAAAATTATCCTGAACGGCCGTGAGGTTTTTGCTACAGCAGGGCTGACGATTTACGAGGCTGCCAAGGAAGCGGGGGTCGATATCCCGACGCTCTGTCACCATCGGGCTTTATTGCCGATCGGTGCTTGTCGGATATGCGTCGTTGAGGTCAATGGCCAGCGAAACCTCCAGGCGGCATGTGCGTTTCCGATTTTCGAAAACATGGATGTTCAGACCGAATCGCCGCGAGTTGTGGCGGCTCGGAAACTTATCCTGGATATGTTGTTTGCCGAGAGAAATCACTACTGCCCATTTTGTGAGATCAGCGGTGATTGCGAACTGCAGAATCTCGGTTACCGCTACGGGATTAATCATTGGGAGTATTCGACATACCGGAAACCTTTTGCCCTGGATGCGACACGGAAATACTTTCTGATGGAACAGAATCGTTGTGTTCTCTGCCAGAGGTGCGCCCGGGCGTGTAGCGAGCTGGTGGCCAATCATACTCTGGGGCTCAGGCAAAGAGGTGCAGAGTCCATGATTCATGCCGATGCGGCGATCCCCTTCGCGGATTCCACGTGCATATCCTGTGGTACGTGTCTTCAGGTCTGTCCGACAGGCGCTCTGGTTGACCGGCGCAGCTCGTTTATGGCTCGCGGCGAGCAGAGTGAACGTATTTCAGGTATCTGCAACAAGTGCAGTGTCGGTTGCGGAATCCATATCGTGACCCGCGGCGGTAATGTCCTCCGGATTGAAGGGGACTGGGATGCACCGGTCAACGCCGGATTGCTCTGTAAAAGCGGGCGTTTCCTCCCGCTTTATGAAGAGGAGCGGGAACGCATCGCAGAACCCCTGCTCCGTGGAAAAAACGGTTTGGAGCCGGTCGGCTGGGAAGAAGCCCTTCAGGCTGTTGCTGATCAATACAACAAGACCGATGCCTTGGGTAAAGTCCTGCTGGCATCAAGTGATGCAACGAATGAAGCCCTGTACCTGGCGTCAAGTCTTTTTGGCGACGGCAGCATGCAGCTTCTGAGCGGCGCAGCGCCCAATCTTGGAGATAAGAAAGCAGGCGCCTTCAGCGATCTTCCCGGCAGCGATATGATGCTTGTGGTGGGCGCTAACCCGGTTCAGGACCAGCCGGTGGCGTCATTTTTGATTAAACGTCTTGTCGACCAGGGGAAACGTTTGCTGGTTGTTGATGATGAGGATAATGGTCTTTCTCCCTTTGCCGAAGCCACCTTCCATTTAAAGGATATTGGTAAAGCGGTCCAGATTGCCGAGACGCTCAATCGTGTAACCGTCCTTTATGGGGTGGGTTTGACTGATAAAGCGGCGGCGGTTCTGAATAAACTGGACACGAAGGCGTGTTTTATCCCGCTTGAACCCGGTATCAATACGTGTGCCGCCGTGAAATTCGGTCTCAACGGTTCCGGCAAGATCGCCGGCGCCAAGGTTCTCTATATTTTGGAAGGTGAACTGAATGTGAACGGCACCGAAATGGTAAAAAAGGCGGGTAAGAATACTTTTGTTGTTGTCCAGGCCGCTTACGCTTCCGAACTCATGAACAAGGCGGATGTCGTTCTGCCTTCGGCCATCTGGTCGGAACGTTCCGGAACGCTGACCAATACGGAAGGACGGGTGCAAACGGCGAATCAGGCTGTGGAACCCCTGGGTGAAGCCAGGGCGGATTGGGAAATTCTGGCCATGCTGGCCCACAAACTGGGGAAAAACCTTGGGACCTCCTTCAAGGACATCTCTAAGCGGGCGGCCAAGCAATTCAAGGGAAAGGAGATTTAATTCATGCCAAAAATAAGAATTGCAACAGACTGGCTGGGCGGGTGCGCTGGATGCCATATGTCTTTACTCGATATAGATGACCGCATTCTTGATCTGATGGAACTGGTCGAATTCACGTCAAGCCCGGTAACGGATCTCAAACACCCACCCAAGGAAGGGGTAACGGTCGGGATTCTGGAAGGGGCCATTTGTAACAGCCACAACGTGGAGGTGGCCAAGCAGATGCGTGAACGCTGTCAGATTCTCATTGCCATTGGGGATTGCGCAACATTCGGCGGAGTTCCGGCGATGCGCAATCTGTGCGGCACCCAGGCGGCTTTGAAACGTGCCTATCTGGAAACGGAAAGTACGACAGACGGGGTCATCCCGGATTCGCCTGAACTGGGTGTGCCTTTGGATGAAGTGGTGGGGGTTGATAAGGTAGTCAAGGTTGACCTCTTCATCCCCGGTTGTCCCCCCAGTGCCGACGCTCTGTTCTACGCCCTTTCAGAACTGCTTGCCGGACGCACACCCATTGTCCTTCCACCCCATTTATTCAAGTATGATTAGAGGAGAACAGCCATGAGCGCTCGTAAAATAACCATCGAACCCGTGACCCGAGTTGAAGGTCACGGAAGGGTCACAATTCATCTGAACGAACAGGGTGATGTGGAGCAGACTTTTTTCCACGTAGACGAGTTTCGTGGTCTGGAAAAATTCTGCGAGGGGCGTCCCTATTTTGAGATGCCCCAGATTACGCAACGAATCTGCGGCATCTGTCCGGTAAGCCATCATCTGGCAGCCGCCAAGGCCTGCGATCATGTCGCCCGTGTCGAACCGACCCGTCCGGCGAAGCTTCTGCGTGAACTGATACACATGGGTCAGATTGTGCAGTCTCACGGACTTCATTTTTTCCATCTGGCGGCACCCGACCTGCTGCTTGGCTTTGACGCTGATCCCGCGGAACGTAATATTTTCGGGATCATCAGGGCAAACAAGGAACTGGCCGTCAAGGCCGTTCATCTGCGCCGCTATGGCCAGGAGATTATCCAGCGGTTGGGTGGCGGTAAAAAGGTACATCCCAATTTGTGTGTCCCCGGCGGAGTAAATGCTCCCCTGAAGACCGAGGATCGCGATGCCATTGCCTCCGAGCTCGATGCCATGATCGACGTCGGCAAGATTGCCGTCGGTATTGCGCGGGGCTGGCTGGAGGCAAATAAGACGCTTGCCGATACTTTTGCGGCTTTCCCTTCCGGCTATATGGGGCTGGTCGATGACGAAGGCGGCCTGCAGCTTTATGACGGCGAAATCAGAGTCAAGGATGCCAGCGGAAATTATCTGGCCCAGTTCAAGCCGGAAGCTTACCTGTCTCACATCGCCGAGCATGTGGAGCCCTGGTCGTTTCTGAAGCATCCCTACTTCCGGAAACAAGGGTTCCCGGAAGGGATCTACCGTGTCGGACCGCTGGGGCGCCTAAACATGATTGACAAGATCGACACACCCCTTGCCGATGAAGAGTTCAGACATTTCCGGTCGATCAACAAGGGGAAACCCATCGAGGGCTCTCTTTATTATCATTATGCCCGGATGATCGAAGTCCTCTACGGCCTTGAGCGTATCGGCCAACTTCTGGACGATCCGGATATCATGTCCAAGGATGTCCGGAATTATCCGAGCTCATCGACCGCGCAGCTGCCCAGTCACGGAGTGGGCGTGATCGAAGCCCCCCGTGGGACGCTGATCCATGACTACAGCACCGACGAAAACGGTCTGCTCACGCGGGTAAATCTGATCGTGGCTACGGGTCACAACAACTGGGCCATGCATACGGCGTCGGGAGCGGTTGCCAAAGCGTTTGTCAAAGGGAATGCATTAACCGAGGGTATGCTCAACCGGGTTGAGGCGGCCATTCGCTGTTATGATCCGTGTCTTTCCTGTTCCACCCACGCCATCGGCAAAATGCCCCTGGAAATCACCCTGATTGCTGCAGATGGTACGGTACTGGACAGGATTTCCCGGTGACCAGCTTGGCGGGTATTGATGAAAAGCGGAGGAACGGTCGGCGTTCTCCCGCTTTCTTTTTTATATTGGGATCGCATTCGTGAGAAAGACTTTGGTCATCGGTTTTGGTAACCTGGACCGCGCTGACGATGGCGTGGCTTTTCACATTATTAACGCCGTCCGCGGGGAATTGGGGCTGAGTCCGTTAGCTGAAAACGAAACGGGTCTTGAAGAGCTCGTCCATCCGATGGACACCGCCTTTATCGGCCAGCTGACGCCGGAAATGATCGATGTGCTGGAGGGGTATAACCGGGTGATCTTCGTTGATGCCCATGTCGATCCGGCCTTGGCTGACCTGTACTATACCGCCGTATCACCTGATGAAGCGGGTCTGACCTTTACCCACCAAATGAGTCCCGCCACCCTGCTGGCCTTTTTTGAAGCGCTTTACGGCCATGCCCCGGAGGGTCACCTCGTGTCCGTCCGGGGAGGCGATTTCGATTTTCACCGGAATCTCTCCCCGGCCACGGCCGCTCTGGTCGCGCCGGCGGTGAAAAAGATTATGCAACTCAAATAGTAGGGATTTTCTCCGGTGCTGCGGGGGATACCTTCTATCGGGAACACCTTGGAGAATATCCCATGATATTGAAAAGTTAGAAATAATATTATCCTTGACAAAACCGCGACTTTCATCCATCGTTTCCGCGCGGCCGATCAGATGATACTTCAATAAATTCATTAAAAAAAGGTCGATACCGTGAGCAGACCAACCGGCTGCAGGGGGGAAGTCGCCATGTTTCGTTCAATGCAAAATCAAACACAATATGGCCTATATAAGTGCCGGGAATTTTTCGCATACCCCGATTCTCGTGTTCTCATGTAAAAGTTTATCTTGAATGAGCATCCGCCAATATCCCGTTGAGGAGGGTAAAATGATTAGGAAGCTGATTTTATTCTTTATTATCACTGTATGGCCTTTGGTCTTTACAGCCCCTTCTTTAGCCGGCGTAACGGTCACAACGAGTGTCACGACGTCAACGAACCAGGGTAAATGTCCTATCGGCGTCACAGTCCACGGCAAAATTTCATCAACCCAGGCGGGTATGGTGAGTTACGAGTATGTGCTTTCCAGCGGCGTCAAACTGCCCGGAAAACTTCAGTTCGACCAGCCCGGTACACAGGAGATATCTGCGGGGTTTGTCGCAGGCGCACCTTCCCTGCCGCAATATCCCCTAAGCGGATGGGCCGCCATCAACATCATTGAGTTTTGGGACGGGGGGCAGACCACCCCCGGCAGCGGCATGTCCAACAAGGCCTATTGGAACGTCATCTGCCAGAACCCGGATCTCGCCGTCACCGAGGTAACCTGGACGCCCTGTCCGCTGCCGAATAATAAGGCGCCTCAACCGTTGGGCAGTGTCCTGTTTAAGTACAAGAACCAAGGAACAGGGGCCGGCGGTCCTTATAC
This sequence comes from uncultured Syntrophales bacterium, assembly GCA_964494155.1. Classification (GTDB taxonomy): domain Bacteria; phylum Desulfobacterota; class Syntrophia; order Syntrophales; family JAAYKM01; genus JAAYKM01. The sequence continues at coordinate 37,841 of CAZBQX010000006.1, read as the reverse complement.
GCTGGAACTGACCTGTGAAGGTGTACCCGGAACAGGTCCCTTTGGGCAGACGCCCACATGTCCCGAGGGAATCTTTCCCAAGACCATGCCTTATTCTACAGGCATGGCGGCCGGAGAAGCCAGCCAAACCGGTATCGTCGGCGGTTCCTGCAATATGCCGCCCAAGTGGGGCGGCGGGAAATACCGGATCACCGCCAAGGCGTTCCTGAACGGCGGCAGCAGTGATGAACTGGGCAAAACGGATAATAACCAGAAAACGCTGGAAATCGAGGTGCCCTGGGCAAAATTGACCGACGTTCTTTTCCTGACGGTCGAAGGCAACCACTATCAGGG
>CAZBQX010000006.1:35627-37408 GCA_964494155.1 uncultured Syntrophales bacterium | reverse complement strand
TTCGGGTTTTGACGCCGGCTGGCTGGGCAGTTTGAGCACAACCTTCGGCAAGTGGAAAAATCTGGGCAATCTCTCCGCCACGCCTCAAACCTGTGCGGGTTGTCTCGCCGCATTCAACGAGATCGGCGTCCTGGACCGACAGAGCCTCCCCCTGGTCAAGGAAGGCGAAGGACTCACCCAGAAGTTAAAATCCGGGCGGCTGAAAAAGGCGGAGGCGGATCAGATCACCCGCCGTCTGAATGAAATTTCCAAACAACTGGAGGCCAACTGGGTCAAGCGTAACGGCCTGGTGAACCAGTACAAAAACCAGTTGAGCAGTTTCAACACCCAGCCGCGGAGATCAAATACTCAACACCGTTGAGGCAGGTGTTTATTAAATGTTGCATTTATAGCTTTGGGACTCAGAAATTTACAGCAGGCAGGGTCTTTTAAGGCTCAATTTTTTTTATAGAGTTGGATGATGTGTTGACCACTTTTATTGAGTTCTTACGTAGCCAGGCCGGTTCTCGACGATGTTTTGTGAGTTTTTCTATATATTATATCTTTATGAATTCATTGGATAATCAAACGACCTGTTTTTTATTTTGCCCGCTGTTAAATCCCCGGTTTGAGATGGCTGTCACGGTAGACCAAACAGCACAAAATGCTGCATCGGGAAGCCCCGAATAACACTATTGCCAATGGCGTGCGGTAAAAGCATGGGCGGCATTCCTCAAGTCAATCCGTAATGATGCTGATGACGCCATGCAGCCGGATGCCGGCATTGTTATTATTTCGGCAGTTATAAGTTGAATGACAGTCATTCCGTCGGCAGACGGAATCCAGAAAGATATTAAATGGATACCGGATCAAGAGACTGTGTCGCAATTGCCTTTTCGTCATTTCGTGCAAGCCTAATGTGACACAGAATCCAGTATTATCAGTTAGTTCTGGATACCGGCTTTCGCCGGTATGACGATCTTGATGTTGATTTCCGGCATTACGATACCGTCTCCAAGTCCGGCATGTCGTTTTTGATATTTGTTTGCCACAGTAATAACGTGTAAAGACGGATAAGATTCAACCGGTTTCCCGCCCGGATGGCAATGAGCATTTCGGGGAAAAAGATAGACATATCCAGGTAATTCATTTATATGAGAGTGCGTTCCGCATATCAGGGGCCGTGGATATGAAAATATTCATCATTTTGCATTTTTTCCCCGGTAACGGATCGATCTTACAAGCGCCAACCCGTACGACGAATCCAATGTGATGTGTAATTAAGAAAGCGGAAATATCCATTCCCTAACAGTTGTTAATTCAAGCACATATATTTACAGCAAAGGTGGTGGGATGAAGGTTGGAATCGGCTACAGCAATGTGCAAGATTCATTCGTGTCCGGTAAGATAGCCGCAGAAGCGGCCATCGCAGGCGGGGAAATTGAAAACCCCGCATTAATACTTGCCTTTTGCCACCACCAAGTTGACGCCGACGCATTTTTACAGGGATTAAGAACCGTTGTCGGACGTGAAGTACCGATTGTCGGCGGTTCCGCGATCGGTATTATCACCAATGACCAGGTTTCTTACGAAGGTTTTCCCGCCGGGATTGCCGTCCTGCAATCGGATGATCTGAAATTCGCTATTGCCTGTGCCGATCATCTGGATCAAGACGCAAGGCTGTCCGGCAGAAAATTGGCGGAAAGCTTGTCCGGCATAACAGAAGGGCAACTGCTTCTCTTTTTTTATGACTCCCTGAAATTCCCCCCGACCGCCACGACACCGCCAATCATGAATGCCTC
>CAZBQX010000006.1:0-35527 GCA_964494155.1 uncultured Syntrophales bacterium | reverse complement strand
CAGAAACCTCTCAAGCGCCTGACCATCGGTGTCAATCATGGCGATAAATACGGCGTGTATCAGGAAGAGGAGTACGTCAACCGGCTGATCACCGGCGTTTTACCCGATGAAAAGGGCATCGCCATATTTGAACCGGATCTCGAAGTGGGAACGGAATTTCTGTTCATGCTGCGTGATTCCAGTAAAATGATGGAATCGGCCGGGAAAAATTGTTCTGATCTGATGCAGAGGATCGAAAACGATGGAAGGAGACCGGCTTTCGGATTTTATATCGACTGCGCCGGGAGAACGGCCCTCATGTCGGAGACCATTCATGAGGAGGCCGATATCATACGCGAGAATTTCAATCAAAAAAACATTCCGCTGCTGGGTTTCTATTCCGGTGTGGAAGTGGCGCCTTTGCTCGGCAAGAGTAGAGGATTGGATTGGACCGGTGTTCTGTGGGTAATGGCAGAAGGGTGATTTTATGGCGGATAAGACAAAAGCCGGTTTAACGGCGGATCTTGAAGAGGCGGCGAAACAGATTGCCTATTTTAAACGGCTGTCACGGGAAAATGGTGAAATCCGCCTGCGGGAAACCGAAGCGCTGTCCGAACTCATCGGCGAGCTAAAGAAAACGCAGAAAGCGCTTGAGGAATCTCAGCGCCATATGGCGGAGATCATCGATTTCCTGCCCGACGCCACCTTTGTGATCGACAAAGCCGGTAACGTAACCGCCTGGAATCGTGCGATGGAGAAGATGACGGGCGTCAAAGCGGCGGAGATGATCGGCCAAGGCGATTATGAATATGCGCTTCCCTTTTACGGGGAGAGAAAACCAGTACTCATCAATCTCGCTCTTCTAACGGATGAAGCGTTGATAAATGGTTTTACAGGCTTCGGAGAAATCAATCGCCAGGGATCTATGCTGGCCGCGGAGGGATTCATTCCTAAGCTATACGGGGGCAGGGGCGCTTATTTGTCAGCCAGAGCTACGACGCTCTGCGACAGGGATGGTGTCATTGTCGGGGCGATTGAAACCATCCGCGATGTCACGAAACGTAAGCAGGCGGAAAAGGAACTGCGGGAAAGCAAAGCCAGGTACCAGAGTATTTTCGAAAATACCGGTACCGGTATGCTGATTGTGGAAGAAGATAAGACGATTTCCTTTGTCAACGCCGAGTTTGAGCATCTGACCGGTTACAAACGAGAGGAAATCGAAGGAAAAAGAAAATGGACGGAGTTCGTTCATCATGACGATCTGGCGCGAATGATTGAGCAGCACAAACTGCGCCGGATCGATAATAAACTGGCGGAGAAAAGCTACGAATTTCGGTTGGTGCAAAAAAACGGGCAAATCCGAGATATATATTTAACCGTAGATATTGTGCCGGGAACGCCCAAAAGCGTGGCGTCCATGGTTGACATCACCGAACGCAAAAGGGCGGAGGAAAAGCGCCGGGAGTTGGAAGAGCGTCTGCAACGGTCGGAAAAGATGGAGGCCCTCGGTCTGCTTTCCGGCGGCGTGGCCCACGACCTGAATAATGTGCTGGGGGTTTTGCTCGGGTATTCCGAACTGCTGCTCTTTCATGTCGACGATGACAGTCCGGTCAGGTCTCATGTAACAAATATCTTAAATGCGGGGAAAAGAGCCACGGCCATTATCGAAGATATGCTGACTCTTGCCAGACGGGGCGTTCAGTCACAAGAGGTTGTCAATCTGAACATACTGATCTGTGATTTTCTGGAAACACCGGAATGTGAAAGAATTTTAGCCTTTCATCCCAGCGTGAGCATATCCACCTGCCTTGATGCAGCACCGTTAAATATCATGGGTTCGCCGCACCACATTGCCAAAACGATTATGAACCTTGTCTCCAACGCTGCGGAAGCCATGGCCGACGGCGGCGTGGTGACAATTGCCACCCAAAATCGCTATATGGACCGGCCGGTTCAAGGATATGATGAGATTGCCGAGGGGGATTATGTGGTTTTGACCGTTTCGGATACTGGAGAGGGCATTTCCGAGCAGGACATCAACCGGATATTTGAACCTTTTTATACAAAAAAAGTCATGGGCAGGAGTGGCACGGGTTTGGGCCTTTCGGTGGTCTGGGGAACGGTCAAGGATCATCATGGTTATATTGACGTGAAAAGCAGGACAGGCAAGGGGAGTGCCTTCACCCTGTATTTCCCCGCAACACGGGAGGAGCTGATTAAAGATTCTGTCCCGGTTGCCATGAATGATTATATGGGCCAGGGGGAATCCATTTTAGTGGTGGATGATGTTAAAGTTCAACGGGAGCTGGCGGCCCGGATGCTCGAGCGGTTGAATTATCGTGTGACGATTATGCCCGGCGGTGAAGCGGCGTATGAATATTTAAAGGATCACCGGGTTGATTTGGTCATTTTGGACATGATCATGGATCCGGGCATGGACGGCCTTGACACGTATCGCAAAATTCTTGAAATCCATCCCGATCAGAAAGCCATTATTGTCAGTGGTTTTTCGGAGACGGATCGGGTCAGGCAGGCTCAAGATATGGGGGCGGGTGCTTACGTCAAAAAGCCTTACACATTTGAGAAACTTGGAATATCGGTCAGACAGGAACTCGACCGGAGGACGCAAAACAGAGGCGATAAGAAAAATCTGAAATCTCAAAAGGCAATGCTTTAGAGGCAGATGTATCAGTAAAGGGTCCAATGGAAGAGCCCCCCGACAGTTATCTCAGGGGGCTCAATTTTTAAAACAAAAAGTTGTTAAATTTTTCGGATAATCCCTGCCTATTTCCCCTTGATGGTTTTTACTTCGTCGTCCTTCAAAAGAACCATAAGCTGACCGCAACAGGATAGTTTACCGTTTCCGCCATAGAGCACTTCGACGATATTTCCGCACATTGTGCATTTATAAACCTGATTTTTTTCCGCCATGATTATCCTCCTTTTGATCTATTTGTCCTAGCCATACCATGATTAAGGCAGAGCGTCAATTGTACGGCATCATGGTGTTGAACAATATGAAGTGCGACATCCCGGTAAGCGGATCATGCACGATGATTAGACCGGAGAATATTCCTCATTAAAAAAGCCTCCTGCTTTTCGGCAGGAGGCTTTTCCTTGTTGTGTGCATGGAGACGACGCGGAGGGCAAAAACGTCGCCGGATGCTTATTTTTGAATGCCCGTCATGGCGGCGCGGCGATTATGAGCCCGGCCGGCTTCGGTTTCATTGGTATCCGCCGGAGCCATTTCGCCGTATCCTTCCGCGTTGATCCGGGCAGGGGCGATACCATATTTTGTGGTGAGATAATCTCGAACGGCTTCAGCTCTCCGCAGAGAGAGGCCGGCGTTGTATTTTTCAGAACCGGTGTTGTCCGTATGTCCCACCACGACAATTACCGCCGTCGGCAGTTTTCCTTTAAGAACGGTTGCGACTTCGTCAAGAAGGGCCATGCCTTCGGGTTTAATTACATCCTGATTGAAATCGAAATACACAATCGGCTGCTTTCCGCCCGAAAGGTAGTCTGCCAGGTCAAAACCCTGTTGGGCAACCGGCGCGGCTTTGCTGACCGGTGTCGACACCGGCGCTGCTGCCGGAGCTTGAGCAGGCGCCGACTTCTTGTTGCTCAAAGCCAGAAGCCACTGCCGGGCGCCTGCATGGCCGAGACCCGCTGCCGTGGTCATATCGGATTTGGCTGCTTCATTGTTAATGGCATACTCATTAACCAAACCGCGCTGGTAGTAAGCTTCCGCATTTTCCGGAACTAAAGCGATTACTGCGGAGAAATCATCCAGAGCATCCCGGACCGCTGAGATTTCATAAATTCGGCGTGCTTTCCCCCGATGCAGGTAAGCCTCGGCAAAGGATCGGTCGCATTCGATGGCAGCCGTAAACATGTTGATCGCCTCACCGTAGGCCTTCTGCTTTTCATAGGCGATTCCCTTTTGGAAAAAATCATTTGCCGTGATTTGTTCATCCTTGGCAAAGCCCGTTTGCCATGACAGAAGAAGAATGAACAGGACAATTAAGCAACCGCAGGTCTTTTTCATGATTCACCTCAGCTTCATAGAATGTTTTTGGAAAGAATTGTGGCCATATCTGTTATTCATGTTTTTAATGATTGATTCAACGGGCGCCATTATATGAAGAAGGCCGGAGCGTGTCAAGAACATAAAAGTATGGAATATTGTAATCCTTTTCACACTATGGGATGAAAACGGTGAAAAAGGAAGGTTATTCCGGAAAGTCCGGGAGAAACGCCGCAGCCCAGGTGCCGGGTCCCATGTGGGCACCGGAGGTAAGCGACAGGGGATGAATGATGATGCGGGCTTGGGTATATATGGCCTTGACTTGATCGGCGAAGCGTTCCATCCAGAAATGATTGTCCGAAAATTCAAGCATGATCAGGGCTTTTTTACCCGGATCGATTGATTTCGACAGGGCCTCCAGGGCGAAGGCCGCCTGTTCTTCTCGATTCCGGCAGAGCCCTGCTTTTTTAGCCCCGTCGGCCATGGGTGTCACAACCGGCTTCATCCCCAGCATGTCTCCGAAAAACGCCCCTGTCTTTGAGAGGCGCCCTCCTGCGGCAAGATACGCCAGGCGGTCCAGAAAAATATATTCCTCAGCGAGATGGATGGCATTCCGGGCAAAGGCAACCACATCTTCCGCCCCGTGCGCCTTTTCCGCGACAGCCGCGGCGGCCAGAGCAATGACGGCAAGGCGGCCGGAGGCGGCCCCGGTATCGATGATGGTCAAACGGTTGTCCAGATCATGATCTTTTTTCCAGTCCATGGCGATTTGGTGGTTTCCGGTATAGGCTGAGCCGACACAGAGATACAGAACGCGTTCGTAAGTGCCCATGACGTTGGCGTAATGCTGATGACGCTCGAAGACTGATGCCTGTGAGGTGGACACCCGGATTCCGGAACGCATGGCCTTATAGAGCGCCTCGGGTTTCACGTAGGTTTCCGGCAGGCTCTGATCCCCGATGGTGATGTAACTGTCCAGAAGCGTGATATCCCGGTCCTTTGCCTCTTCCCGGGTCAGGGAACCGGCGGCGTCGGTCATGATGTGAATCGGTCCGCGTTTTCGCGGCCGGTTGAAATCCAGCGTCTGGCGGTAAAGATCGTCTTCCTCCCAGCCGAGGATTTCACCGAACGGGCTTAAGCATGTCCGGGATGCCTCCCGATTGTCCGTATGGAAGTGAACTTTGAGGCAATTTTCTTCCCGAGCGACAACGACGGACTCACCCAGGGATGCAAGCATGGCTTCCACTTGTTTTCTGTCGGCGCCGGTCTTCAGGATCGTGTCCACGCAGTAACCGTTTTCCGGGTCATTCCGGTATGAAGATGAAATGCGTACCAGATTGCCAAACGTTTCCGTGACAGGTGGCATGGTTAAATCTGAACCCGCGTAGGCTGAGAGGAAGCCTTCAAAGAAAAGGTACATGCCCAGGGCGCCTGCATCGACAACGCCCGCATGCTGGAGCTTCGGCTGCTGGTTGACCGTAAGCCTCACGGTGTTTTGAAGTCGGCGGAGACATTCCGGATGGTTTTGAAAAGATTGGGAATCATGAAACAGATCAGCCAGGGCATCGAAAAACGTGAGCATGGTCCCCGGCCGGGGATCGGGTACGGCCTGCCATGACTGGTCACGGCCCTTCCTGATGGCGCAGGAGAGGGTTTCCCGGGTATCCCCTTCAATAAACGCCTGGAAAAATGCCGCGGCGATATTTCCTGAGTTACCCCGGGCCGAAAGGAGTAAATCCTTTTTCAGATCGTCGATATTGCGTCCCATACGGCGCAGGGGAGATAGGGAGATGACAAGATTTCGTCCCGTATCACCGTCGGCGATGGGGAAGACGTTGATCCGGTCCAGCAGATCGGCCCAGGCGGTGAGGCATTCACAACCGGTGACCAGCGCCTGCCGGAGTGCCTCGTTCATGGCCAGAAACCCAAAGCCTTCCGGATCTCTTCCGGCACGGAAAAAAGCATTTCCATCTCCGGTGTCTTGACGGCAACCTGCTCCGTCCGTCCCCGGGTGCAGACCTGGGGGCTGTCAACCTTCCGGATTTCAAAATCCACGACGATTTTGACCCGGGCGTCGACGATGGTGGCCCGGCAGATAAACTCATCGTGGTAACGCAGGGGAATGATATGCTTGGTCGATGTCTTGATAATGGGAAAAACAATTCCTTCCCGGACGTAGAACTCATAAAGATCGATACCGCTGGCATTAAAAAGTGCCGTCCGGGCATTTTCAAAGTAATTCAAGTAGTTGCCGTGCCAAACCACCTGGATCGGGTCTAGATCGTAAAAGGCCACCTGATGACGGGTTTCCGTCCATTTGGCTTCACCCGTGCTCATGGTGTTGCCCTCCAAAAATGATCTTCAGCGATAGACCGGGCGAGGGCTTCAATATCCCGGTCCATTTCGCGGTCCTCGAGCAGGGGGGCGGAGCGCTTGCGGATTTGGTTGTAAATGAGACGGAGCTTTGATCGCCGGTCCACATTTCCCCTCATTTCACAACCCTGGGCGGCGGCCAGCAAATGGATGGCCAGGGTTCGCTCCGTCAGGGTGCAGACCCGTTCGGCGTCCCGGGCGGCAATGGTACCCATGCTGACCTTGTCCTGGTTGTGGGATTCGGTGGATCGAGAGAAGGATCCCGCGGGCATCGTCAGCTTGAGGGCCTCCGCGGCCAGGGCCGAGGTGGACAGGGACATGGCCTTAAAACCGTGATGAAAGACAGAGAATTCTCCCTTTACGCCGACCAGATCGCCGGGCAACCCCCGGTTTAGCAGGGGGTCGACCAAAAGGGCGACCTGCCGGTCCGACATATCCGCCACGGACGCCACGGCAGTCTTCAGGGCATCCATGGCGAAGGCCAGGTGCCCCCCGTAGAAATTCCCGTTCATCAGCGGCTGACCCGTTTCGGGATCAAAAATGGGGTTATCGTTGACGCTGTTCGCTTCCGTTTCGACCCACTGGCGGATCCAGGTCAGGGCATCGTAGAGAACACCGGCGATCTGCGGGGCGCACCGCAGGGAATAGGGATCCTGGAGGTTTTCCTGGGTTTGAGATTCGAGATCGGCACTGCTTCCCTCCAGAGAGAGAAGATCGGTGAGTTGCCGGGCGACATAGATTTGTCCCGGGTGAGGCTTTGCTTCGCCGACCGTAGGATGAAAATGCAGGGCTTTCCCCTTCAGAGCATGAACCGTCAGGGCCGTCGCAGCGATATTCGCTTCCAGGATGCGGCCGGCCCGTTCGACCGCCAGAATCGCCAGACCTGTCATTGTGGATGTGCCGTTCAGCATGGCGATGCCCTCCTTGGGGGCGAACCGGTATGGTTTTAAGCCGGCTTTCTGCAGCGCCTCGGCGGCGGGCATGCGTCGCCCTTTGTAGAAGACCTCCCGCTCCCCCGAAAGGGCAGCCGCCACGTAGGACATGGGGGTCAGGTCACCGGAAGCGCCGACGGAGCCCTCGGCGGGGACGACGGGAGTAATGCCCAGGTTGAGAAATGCCGCAAGCTGTTCGAGAAGGCCCAGTGTCACCGCCGAGTAACCACGCGACAGACAGACCAGGCGGCAAAGCATGGCAGCCCGAGTCGCCTCAATGCCAATCGGTTCGCCTGTGCCGCAACCATGAAAACGGACAGGGCTGGCCCCCTGGTAATTCAGCACCTGATCCCGGGTCAGGCGGATACCACAGGATTTACCGTATCCCGTGGAGACGCCGTATACGGGAATGCCGTCATGGATGGCGCTTTTCAGCATGTCAACACTGCGGCGGAGACCCTGCCGGAAGGCGCGGTCGCCGCTCAGTTTAACGGATACCTGATTTCGGGCCACGGCGAGAAACGCCTCCAGGGGCAGATTCTCCCGGCCGATGGTAATTTCATTTTTCTTGACCTTATTCATGATTGATCTCCTGAGCTTTCTTCCTTTCTACCGAACCGATGTTCGATCAGATCCCGTCTTCTACCCCGGTAGGTACCGTCGGCTTTTTCCCTGACAGCCACTTTCTGAAGCAATTTGAACATCTTGTACGGTTGCGGTTCGTCCTGGTAGAATGTGTCCCAGGCATAGTAGTAAAGCTCCTGCAGTTTTTCCGGCGTCATTTTATCCGGCTGAAAGACCACCTTATCTGCCGTGTAATCGTTCCAGTCATAAGAAAAGATGCGCCCCTCCCTTTGGTAGTCGTCGAAAGTCCGGGTATGGGGGAATGGCGTCAGGACTGTAAATTCGGCCAGATCCAGTTCGACTTCCAGCAGGAAGTCCACCAGACGCCGGATATCGTTTTCCGTCTGGCCGTCGAGGCCCAGGAGAATCGTGCCTTCCACGGCGATTCCATGATCCTTGTAACGACGGATACGGCTGCGGATGCGTTCCGATGTGTCGTAAATCGCCTGATATACATACCAGGCTCCCGCCTGGGCGGCGAGATCCAGGACCTTGTCGTCATCCTCGATAGGGTGGCAACACCATTTCTTCTTCAGGGGGATCATTTCCCGGAAAAGCCCCATCTCCCAGGCTTTGTTCTGGGCCAGGGAATTGTCCACGATGAAAAGGCGGTTGTTGTCAATGCTGGCGATTTCCGCGATAACTTTATCATAGGGACGGGGCCGAAATTTTCTGCCGCCCAGGAAACTGACACAGCAGGGATAGCAGTTGAAGCGGCAGCCCCGCGAGGCGTGGACCAGATCGACCATCTGGACGCCTTTGTAGTTGTACAACTCCCGTTTCAGGATGCTGCGTCGGGCCGTGCCGATCAGGTCATCCGACGGGAAATTGTTCATGTAATCATACTGGGTCTGGAGGCGGTTTTGCCTGAAATCCTCAAAAACGCCTTCCATGCGCCCTTCCGCTTCACCCAGGAAAACACAATCGGCATGGCGCATGGTCTCCTCAGCATGGAGCATGGTGGCGATCCCGCCGAACATGACCTTGATGCCTCGGCTGCGGTAGGCGTCTGCGATTTCCCAGCCCCGTTTCACCTGGCTGGTCAGCATCATGGAAATGCCGACAAAATCAGGTGAATCATCAAGCTGAAGTGTTTCCACGTTTTCGTCCGTAAATTCGACGTCCCATTCGGGTGGAATGGTGGCGGCAAAAACCACGGGACCATGAGGGGGTAGATGAAATTCCGTCTGCCGGGAAAGTTTCCGCCACTTCGGATAGATAAGCTTAAATTTCATGTGTTTTCCTGTGTTTTACCACCTGGGGTGGTGCTGGATGGTCTCATTATTCGTTATTCGTTTCCTCTCCCGTTTCTGTCGGGCTGCTTCCGCCGGAAACGGGCTCCGCACTGATCAATGTTAAATGCAGGGTGTAAACTCGAGGAGTATAACCCTGGAACGCAATATCACCGGGAATATTCCCGGTGAGTTTCGATGCGATAATTTCCCGAAGCGGCTGAGATGGCGTCTTGTAGGTTTCGATCTTCCAGGTGCGATCCGGACGAATCAGCACGTCCACCGTTTCTCCGGTGTTGCCCTTAGAGCGACAAAGGGTCGTGCCGTCTTTTAAGACACCGTGTTCCGGATCCGGAGACGCGGGGGCCAGAAACAGCAGCCGGACATCGTCCATCATGTTTTGCGCGAACGACTCCTTGTCAAAGGGTGCAACCGCCCGGTTGACGGAAAGCGTTGCCCCGTTCGATTCCCCGTCGAACAAAACCAGCCCCTCCAGGGTCATGAGAACACTGTGGAGCACTTGCCTGCCGGGATCCACCACGGTTACCCCCAGCATCGTTGCCGAGCGATTTCCGGGGAAAGTCGCCTCAATCGCGTGAACAAAACGATGAGGGGTTTTAACATAAGGACTCCCGCATACATCTAACAGAACCTGATCGGTTGCCGGGTTCAGCTTCTTCATTTCCGCAAGATGGCCGCAGGAAACAAGCAGGACCAGCAGGCCCCCCAGGAAAAAAAGGCGCGCCGCGGGTGTTTTTCGTTTCATGAGGCATCCCGAAAGACCGATTCGGCGATCTTTTCATTCATTTTGACGTTCGTAAATTTCAGCAGGGTGTAATTACCTTCGGATTCGACAATTTTTACCGACTTAATGGCTCCCTTTTGCCGGGTGGACGGAATGATCTCAATCCGCGCGATCATGGCCGCGAATGCTTTTTCCCTGGGTGTCAGGATAAATTTCCGTTCCTTGCCGCCCTTCAGTTCGGCCTGAAAGTGATCGCTTTCCGTAAAGCGGCCCTGGCTCCAAAGGCCGATTTCCTGAACGACCACCTGCATGGACGACAACGCTCCGCCCGCATCCTCAACAAGACCCCGGCTTCCCTGCGTGTATCTTTTGACGCTTCCCTTGTGCATCAGGAGGATGCTCTTGACGGGGGTGCTGTATTCCCAGCGGATCGAATCCGGTTTCTGAAAATAAAACCTGCCCTGGGAAACAAGGGGTTTCACCAGGATTTTCAGGTGCTTATACTGGCTGAATTCGGCGTTGATGGAGACAATGTCCGCACTCTCCCGCCGTATATCCTCCCAGGTTTCTCCCCAGCCGACCAGACCAAAGCAGATCAGAAGTATGGCTGCCGTGAGAAGCTGTTTTTTTACGTTATGCCATGTAATCATAAATAACCTTCATGGCCTGCCGTCGCCCGGCAAGCGGTTCTTTTCCTGATGCTACACTGCTTCAGCACATGCCGCCGTTTACAAAAATGACCTGTCCCGTGATGTAGGAGGCGTCATCCGAGCAGAGGAAGCGGACGACTTTGGCCACCTCTTCCGCCTTGCCTAACCTGGCCATGGGGATGACGTCCTTGATGCGTTCGACGGGGGCGTCCTTGATCATCTCCGTATCAATGAGCCCGGGCGCCACAACATTCACCCGGACGCCCATGCGGGCGACCTCCGACGAAAGGGCCCGGCTTGCGGCAATCAAGCCGGATTTGGCGGCGGCGTAGTTGACCTGGCCCCGGTTTCCCAAGACGGCCGACACGGAGGAGATGGATACCACCGCGCCCCGGTGATTCTTGACCATTTTTTGAATAACCGGCTTTGTGACATTGAAAAACCCCTTCAAGGTGGTTTGAATCACCGTATCCCAGTTTTCTTCGGACATCATCATGAACAGGCCGTCGGCGGTAACGCCGGCGTTGTTGACGAGGATTCGGATATGCTGATGCCGGGAAAGAATGTCTTCCATTTTAGCCGATGCGTCGGCGGTGTCGGCCACGTCGAAACGGACCGCTTCCCCCTGGCCGCCTTTTCCCCGGATCAGGGCAAGGGTTTCTTCCGCTGCCGCATCATTTCCCTTATAGGTGATGATTACCCGGTATCCGGCCTGGGACAACTCCAAGGCAATGGCCCGGCCGATGCCGCGGCTTCCTCCCGTCACCAGGGCAACCTGTTCTTCCCTCATGTTCATGCTCCTTTGCCGATGTCGATATGGTTCCTAATTGTTTTCGAATCGAATGACCTGGATTTCCACGCGGCCAATCATCTCGTCGCCCGCCTGAACCGCACCCTCCAGGACCGTGTAGTTCTCTGCACTGTAAAGAGGCTTCACGGTGGTCGTCAGAATCGTATGGAGAGGAACCCGCTCCACAAAAAAATCGGCGTTTTTTATGCCTGCCAGGAGTCCGCCGCCGCTGCCCTCCTTGGGCGTCCCTTTTTTCCAGCTAACATGAACCGCCGCCGTCTGGGCGACGATTTCGATGATGATCAGGGTGTCGACACAACCTTTCCCATAGAGGGGCAATCGGTCGGTAACAACCGTCCGGGTAATCGCCTGATCCTCCGTAACATCCGTAATTTCATCGATGAGCTTCATCCTGTCCCGATGGGGGATCAGGGCTTCAATTGCTATCGGATAAGTCATACGGTCCTCTGGTCTTCAAAATGTTCGCATAAGCGGAGGACGGTCGACCGTTTTACCTCCGGGTGAACAAGTTGCCTTCCTGTATCAAAAAAGGATTTTTTTTTCCACATGTTCAATGACGATAAAATGTGTTAAGAGACGGCCGCATAATAAATGGGAAATGATGAAGGATGTCAAGGGAATTGTCGATCCGGACTCCTGCCGGTCGCATCCCTTGAATATGATCAGGAAAGCGGCAATAGGATATGAAAGATTTGAATACGACCCCAGACGGCGGCTCCGCCGCGACGTGGACCGCAGACTTTCTCTCCGAACTCGGGACGGCGGACCGGGAATTTGTTGTTCATGGTCCAACCTACCGCACAATCCATCGGCTCGCAGCCGGGATCAGACGCCTGGGACGCTCCGGAACAGAAGACCGCCCACTGCTCTGCCTGTGTACAGAGAATAAAACCTGCCTGGCAGCAGCTTTTCTTGCCGCGCTTACCGGCGGCCCCCGCCTGGTTCTGCCCTATGCCTTTTCCCGCCAAGCGGTGGAAGAGGTTTTAAAGACGGTACCTGTGTCCACAATCTTGGCCGATCATGCGGGCGACTTTCCAGCGGATTCGCAGGTGATTCTCCCGTCCATGCTGGAAGAGACGGCGCCCGCCTCTTTTCATGATGGGATTGACGCCGATGAACCGTTCTTAATGCTTTTTACGGGCGGGTCAACGGGAACCCCTAAAGTCTGGGCGAAAACGCCCCGGAACATGATCGCGGAAGCACGCTACATGATTGCCCGTTTCGGCATCACAGCGGAGGATATCTTCCTGTCGACGGTCCCCCCCCAGCATATTTACGGACTGCTTTTCTCGGTGCTCATCCCCCTGATTGCATCCTCCCGCGTTCTGGAGGGGATTTATGTCTTTCCACGGGAGATTATGAAGATTGCCCGGGAAACGAAAGCATCCGTCCTGGTCAGCGTTCCCGCCTGTTATCGGGTTCTCAAGGGAAATTTTCTGAAGCAGCATCACCTGCGCCTCGCTTTTTCTTCCGCCGGCGCCCTGGACCCCAGTGACGCCGATTATTTTCGGGAAAATGCAGGTCTTGATGTCAATGAAATTTATGGTTCGACGGAAACGGGCGGGGTGGCCACCCGGCGCCGGGGAATCGACGGGGATGCCTGGCATGGTCTTGACCCGGTACAGTGGCGGATAATGGACGGGCGTCTTCAGGTTAAATCCCCTTTCATATCTCCCTCTTTGCCCCGTAATCAGGAAGGGTTTTTCGTTACCGCCGACCGCGCTGTGGAGGATGGACCGGGGTGTTTCGTGCTGAAAGGACGGGCTGATGACGTGGTTAAGGTCGGAGGGAAAAGAGTCGATCTGGCGGAAATCCGGGAAAAGATGATGAAGATCACGGGCGTGCAGGATGCATTACTTGTGCAGATACCCACCGGCAAAGGTCGTCCTGCTGATCTGGCGGCCCTGGTGGTTACGAAAATCGATCCGGGGACGTTGAGGCAGAAGATGACGGCGCTGGTCGAGCCTTATGCCATACCCCGCCGCTTTGTGATGGTCGATAAAATCCCCGTTACACCAACCGGGAAATATGACCGCGCCGAAATCCGGCGGATACTTGATGCGACCCCATTGTAACGATGCCACAGGGTGTGAAAGTGATGAAACAAATCGAAACAATTAAAGAAATATGTTATATCGCCTCAGTCGTTTCGGGGTGATATATTAGATAAGGAGGTACGGAAGGCCATGCCGTTTCAGGCTCATTTAAAGGTTTGCTTCAGCGACATCGATAATGCGGGCATTGTTTACTATCCCCGTTTTGTTCACTATTTTCACGTGGCGCTGGAGGATTTCTTCACGATGGAACTGGGTGTTGATTACTCAACACTCTTGCGCAAGCACCGCATCGGGTTTCCAACAGTCCACCTGGAGGCGGATTTCCGCCGGAAATTGCGCTACGGCGATCATCTGCTTGTGGAAGTGCATGTGCTGAATATCGGCAGCACATCCGTCACCTGGGGCTACAATGTTTTTCGCGCCCAGGAACCGGACAAGGTGGTCACGGAAGGGCAGAACATTACGGTTTGCATGAACATGGACACCTATGAAAAGCGGGATCTGCCCGCCTGGTTGCGCACCCTGCTGGAAAATTACCAGGAGAAATGCCAGCTTTTGAAATGTGCGTCCGATGATGTTTGCGCCAAAACCTGAGGGGTGTTTGACTGTATTTATTAAGGAAACGAAGGACCCGACGAGGCCCCTTCGGATGTGTGGCTACTTGTTGTATTCCGCCTCGACGGTGATGGAAATGCCGCCGCGGACGGCGAAATACGCTGTCACCTTGCAGAACCGGGGTTCCAGGGCGGCGACCACGTCATCGAGAATTACATTTGTCAGGTGTTCATGGAAGGAACCCTGGTCGCGGAAGGACCAGAGGTATAGCTTCAATGATTTGGATTCGAGAATCTTCCGATCCGGGATGTAGCGGATGGAAATTTTGGCAAAGTCCGGCTGACCCGTCAGAGGGCACAGGGTCGTGAATTCCTCCGTTTCCATGGTCACCGTGTAGTCCCGTTCGGGATGGTGATTGGGAAAGGTCTCCAGTTGCCGAATGGGTTCGGTTTTGCTGCCCAGCAGGGTCAATCCTTCCAGGTCTGAGGCGTGAGTCGTTTTCTCCATCGTTAGTTCCCCCTCCATTTTCGCAGCAAGGTATAACAGAAGACGGCTTTTCTATAAACCATTTTTGCAGGAAATGGAAGAAAACCGAGTAACTGGGGCATAACGGCATCTGCCGTCGGCGGCGAAAAAAAGAACACATGTCTTGTGCAGAAATTCTTGTTTAACCGTTTCCGATGGAGTATATACGGCCCCAAAATGATTGATTTCCCACAAGGAGAAACCCATGAACCATTCAGCCGATTTTCAGGATCAGTGTATCAATTCCATCCGGTTTCTGGCCGCCGACGCCATCGAGAAGGCCAAATCCGGTCACCCGGGCATGCCCATGGGGGCGGCGGCCATGGCCTATGCGCTCTGGATGCGGCACCTGAAGCATAATCCTCAAAATCCGACATGGTCGGACCGGGACCGCTTTGTCCTGTCGGCGGGTCATGCGTCCATGCTCCTTTATTCGCTCCTGTACCTGACGGGTTACGATCTGAGTCTCGACGATATCAAAGCGTTCCGCCAGTGGGGAAGTAAAACCCCAGGCCATCCGGAATTTCCCCATACACCGGGTGCAGAAGTGACGACAGGTCCTTTGGGCCAGGGGATCAGCAACGCCGTCGGCATGGCCATCGCCGAAGCCTATCTGGCGGCCCGTTTCAATCGTCCCGGTAACGTTATCGTGGATCATTATACGTATGCTATGGCGTCCGATGGCGACCTGATGGAAGGAGTCGCATTCGAGGCCTGCGCGCTGGCGGGACATCTGGGGCTCGGAAAGCTCATCGTCCTCTATGACAATAACCATGTGTCCCTGGCCGGCTCAACGGCCCTGACCTTTACGGAAGACATCAAAGCCCGTTTCGCCGCCTGCGGCTGGCAGGTGCTTCATGTGGACGAGGGCAACAATATCGACGCCGTGGACGCGGCCATCCGGGAGGCCCAAAGCGATGCCCGGCGACCGTCTTTTATTTCCGTCTGCACGACCATCGGCTGCGGCGCTCCGACGAAGGAAGGCACCTCTGAGGCCCATGGTTCGCCCCTGGGTGCGGAAGAACTGGCGGCGACGAAGGCCCGCCTCGACTGGCCTGCAGCGCCGTTCTCCATCCCGGAAGCCGTCCTCAGTCATTATCGTACCTCTGTGGCCAAGGGTGCGGCGGCACAGAGCGATTGGGAAAAGAAAATTGTGGCCTATAAGGCTTCCTTCGGTACCGAAGCGGCCGAATTCGAACGGATGATCCGGGGCGAACTGCCCGCGAACTGGGAATCGGTTCTCCCTGTGTTCGGGCCGGATGCGAAACCTGCGGCGACCCGCAAGACCGGGGAGGGAATCATGCAGGAACTCGCTAAGGTATTACCGGACTTAGTCGGTGGATCGGCAGATCTCAACCCCTCGACCTTCACCTGGCTGAAGGGCTACGGCGACTTCCAGCGGCCGGATCTCCCCCAGGACGGGGTACAGGGGAAAGTCGGCGGAGAGTGGGGATACGGCGGGCGCAACATCCACTTCGGTGTCCGGGAGCATGCCATGGGGTCCATCGCGGTGGGCATGGCACTCCATGGCGGCCTGATCCCCTACACGGCGACGTTTTTCACCTTCGCCGACTACATGCGGCCTCCGATTCGGCTGGCGGCCCTCATGGGGCTGCGGGTGATCTGCGTGTTCACCCACGACAGCATCGGTTTGGGAGAAGACGGTCCCACCCATCAGCCGGTGGAGCATCTCATGAGCTTGCGGGTCATGCCGAACCTGACGGTGATCCGCCCCGCCGACGCGTCGGAAACGGTGGAGGCCTGGCGGACGGCGCTTTTGAATACGTCCGGCCCCACGGCCCTGGTCTTGACCCGCCAGAATGTCCCGGCGCTCAACCGCGAGGTGCTGGCTCCGGCAAAGTGTCTGCGGCAGGGTGGGTATATCCTGAAGGATGCGGAAAGCGGCAAACCGGAAATCATTCTGATCGGAACGGGTTCGGAAGTGGAAATCGCCCTGGCGGCGGCGGATAAACTGACTGCCGCGGGGAAGCGGGTTCGCGTCGTTTCTTTGCCTTGTTGGGAGCTTTTCGACCGCCAGCCGGCATCCTACCGGGAGCAGGTGCTGCCATCGGATATCAAAGCGCGGGTGGCTGTCGAGGCGGGGATCAAACTCGGCTGGGAACATTACGTCGGGACGGAAGGGAAGGTCGTCGGCATGGAAACGTTCGGCGCCAGTGCGCCCTCGCCGGTTCTCTTTGAGCAATTCGGGATTACGGTGGATGCTGTAGTCGCTGCGGCCGGAGAATTGCTGCTATAAGCGTCAACCACCCGTATTAAAAGATGGCTTTTCTGCCGGGGGAAAGCATTGGTGTACCATATCGACATCCCATTGTAATTCGCGAGACGCAGGACCTTGTGAAACGTTTGAAATGAATGTATCAAAAAAGATGCATACCTCCGACGAAGCCCTGACTGTGCCGTCGCCGATGGTGCTGTGGAAAGTCAGTCCGCGCAATTAAGACTTGTTCCCTTTACCCGGGCCCAACCCCACGATTCAAAGCAGGATCAAGACTGTCCAACATACTCATATTGTAGATATTTTACTCAAGCATTCCATGATAGGAGGGGGCCATGAAAAAGCAACTGGACGGGGTCAACTGCCTGTATCCCATGCCGACGGTCCTGGTCGGAACCGTCGTGGACGGGAAGCCCAACTTTCTCGCCATCGCCCATGTGGGGATCATGAATTTCGCCCAGCCACACTACATTTCCATTTCCTCGGCAAAAATCCATTATTCGAACCGGGGCATTAGTGAAAACGGGACATTCAGCGTCAACATCCCCTCCGAGGACATGGTCATAGCGACGGATTACTGCGGCATTAAAAGCGGGAAAAAGACCGACAAATCAAAGATGTTCGAGCTTTTCCACGGGGAGTTGAAAGCGGCGCCCATGATCCAGGCCTGCCCGGTGACCATGGAATGCCGTCTCTACCAGACCGTCGATTTTAAAACCCACGACCTCTTTATCGGGGAAATCGTGCAAACCTACGTGGAGGAATCGGTCCTTACGGAGGGAGCGGTTGATTTCGCAAAAGTCAAACCCATGCTCTTCGACATGCCCCGGAAAAAGTACTGGCGTCTGGGCGAACCCTTTGCGGATTGCTGGCAGATCGGCCTGGCGTGGAAACCGCAGAGGTGATTCATTTCTCCCAACTTTTAATTCATCGCACAGATGTTTCGCCGTAAGGGCAACCTTTGCGGTTGCCCTCGACGGATGAAATCTTGTTCATTAGGGGCAGGGGCAAGCCCTGTCCCTACAGATTTAAATCAACCTTTTGTGAAGGGGATGTGATATTTGTGACCATGCCGGACCATGTAGGCTGTGTCATAACTTGCAATATACCGTCCGATATCATTCTAAGTGAAGCGAAGAATCTAATCATCCCGGCTCTGCGGTGAAAAACGAAACAGGTAATACGTTTTTCAGCCGTATCGTTGGCCATTTCCCATTTGGGTATCGGCCATCATCCGATAGACATCTGCGATTTCGGTCTCCCGGGCGAGGAAGGCGTCGACCACCGCCGGGTCAAACTGCTTCCCCGACTCCTCGCGGATGATGTTGCGGCACTTGTCGTGGGTGAGGGCCTCCTTGTACAGGCGCTTGGACCGCAGGCCATCGTAGACGTCCGCCACGGCCATGATGCGGGCGCTCAGGGGAATCTCTTCACCCTTGAGCCGGTCGGGATAACCGCTGCCGTCCCATTTTTCATGGTGCGATCGCGCCAGGGATATGCCCATGTTGATAATGGCGTTCTGGGGATACTGATCGTGGACGGTCTGGAGGGTCTTGGCTCCGATCAGCGCGTGGCTCTTCAGGACTTCGAACTCCTCGGAAGTCAGCCGGTCCGCCTTCAGGAGGAAGCTGTCCGGGATGCCGACCTTGCCAATGTCGTGCAGGGGCGCGGCATGAAAGATGGTTTCGATAAAGGATTCGGAAACCTCTTCAGGATATTGGGAACGGTTTCGCAATTCTTCCGCGATGATTTTGCAGAACATGCGCGTCCGCTCGATGTGTTCGCCGGTGACGTCGTCGCGGCTTTCCGCCAGCTTGGACAGGGCAAGGATCGTCGCCAACTGAGAATCGGATATCTCCTGCACCTTTTTCTGAACCAGATCTTCCAGATAGAGATTGTACCGCGCCAGTTCGTGTCGCATCCGCTGCAGGGTCAGATGTGTTTCGACCCGGGCCAGCACTTCCTCAATATGAAACGGTTTGGTGATGTAGTCCACCCCGCCGGCCTGAAATCCGCCGAGCTTGTATGCCGTGTCATTGAGTCCGCTCACGAAAATAATGGGAATGTGGTTCAAGGCGGGATGAGCTTTAAGGCGGCGACAGACCTCGAATCCGTCCATTTCCGGCATCATCACATCCAGGAGGACCAGATCCGGCGGGTTCTCCTCCGCCGTTTCGATGGCCAGTTTGCCGCTCATCACCGGTAAAACCTCATGACCCTTGCTCTCCAGGATATCAGACAGGATCTGGAGGTTTTCCACCTGATCGTCCACCAAAAGAATACGGAAGGATTGTGGCGGGTTTTCTTTTGTTTCCATGGCTGCATGGCCTCGGTTTGGTTTATTTAGAACGGACATGTCATTCTTAAGTGAAGATTATATGCCACCTGATACCATAACCGCAAGGTTCGGACGATGAATCAGTGAATAAATGCTCAGAAAACAAAAACCCCCTCCCGGAGGGGGCTTTGCTTTCCAGACGTCCGGACTACGCTGTTTGCGCTAAAAAACCGGAACAAATTCAAACTCCTCTTCCCGCAGTTTGGCCTGGGCGGCGGCCAGGCGTGCGATCGGGACCCGGGGTGTGGAACAGGAAACGTAATTGAGTTTGACATGATGGCAGAAGCGGATCGATTCAGGATGACCGCCCTGTTCACCGCAGATGCCGACTTTCAGGTCGGGACGGCTTCGGCGACCCAGCTTGATCGTGATGTCCATCAGGCGTCCGACACCCCGGATATCGAGGGTCTCGAAGGGGTTGCCCGTCAGAACGTTGGTCTGGGTGTACATGGGGAGGAACTTGTTTTCCGCGTCCTCGCGGCTGAAGGAAAAGACCGCCTGGGTGAGGTCGTTGGTCCCGAAGGAGAAGAACTCCGCGATTTCCGCCAGACGCGCTGCCCGCATGCAGGCGCGGACGGTTTCGATCATGGAGCCGAACTTGAAATTGACGGCGATGCCGTATTTCTTTTCAACTTCCGCCTTGGCGTTTTCCATGTAGGTCGCCACACGCTGCAATTCGCTGGCGTTGATCACCTGGGGGACCATGATTTCGCCGTGGACGTCGATGCCCGCCTTGGTGCATTCCGCGATGGCCTCCAGGATGGCGGTGATCTGCATCGTGTAAATTTCGGGATAGGTTATGCCCAGGCGCACGCCGCGGTGACCCAGCATCGGGTTGACCTCGCTCAAGGCGATCACCTTTTTCAAAACCGCCTGCTTGTGGTCCATCAATTCCTGGATGATTGAGGTGGATTTGATTTCAGCCAGTCTGCTCTGGATGTTTTTGAAGATATCCGCGAACTGCCTGTATAATTCGGGACTGATCAGTTTCAGCGTATCCGAGAGTTCGCCAAGGTTCCTGATGGTGTCGCGATCCCGCATATGCCGGAGTTGCGTGATTTCATCCTCCAGGGTCTGGATTTCCGGCAAGAATTCGTGCAGCGGCGGATCCAGGAGGCGAACCGTGACGGGCAGCCCGTTCATGGCCATGAAAATACCTTTGAAATCTTCACGTTGGATGGGCAGGAGTTTGTCAATGGCGATTTTGCGCTTTTCCGGCGTATCGGCCAAGATCATCTCCTGCACAACGGGCAGGCGGTCCACGTCATTGAACATGCGTTCCGTGCGACACAGGCCGATACCCATGGCGCCGTATTCCCGGGCCTTCTCGGCCGCCTTCGGGGTGTCGGCGTTGGCCATGACTTTCAGTTCTGCGATTTCATCCGCCCAGGACAGTAGGGTAATGAGTTCTGTGAAGAATTCGGGTTCAATTGTCGGAATTTCCCCGGCGTAAACCTCGCCGGTCGAGCCGTCGATGGTAATAACGTCGCCTTCATGAAGAATCCGGTCGCCGATCCGGGCCGTCTTGGCGCGGACATTGATGGCGATTTCCTCGCAGCCGGAGACGCAGGGTTTCCCCATGCCCCGGGCGACGACGGCCGCATGCGACGTTTTTCCGCCCCGGCTGGTCAGGATGCCCTGGGAAGCAAAAAAGCCGTGTATGTCTTCCGGTTTGGTCTCTTCCCGGACGAGAATGATTTTTTCACCCGCTTCACCGCGTTCCTGGGCCGTATCGGCATCGAAGACGATCAATCCGGAGGCGGCGCCGGGTGACGCGGGCAGTCCCGTGACCAGAGGTGCCGCCTTGAAGGACGGCGAGAGGCGCGGGGCCAGAAGCTGTTCCAACAGGGCCGGTTCGATGCGCAGCAGGGCCCGCTCCTTGGTGATCAGGCCCTCCCGGAACATGTCCACGGAGGTCTGCACCATGGCCCGGGCGTTCATCTTGCCGTTGCGTGTCTGGAGGCAGTAAAGCGTACCCTGTTCGATGGTGAATTCGAAGTCCTGCACTTCCCCGTAGTGGGATTCCAGCTTGTTGCGTAATTCAAGCAATTGCCCAGACATTTCAGGCATTTCCCGTGCCATTTCCGCAATAGGCTTCGGGGTGCGGATGCCCGCCACGACATCTTCTCCCTGGGCGTTGGTGAGATACTCTCCGAAAATGACGTTTTCGCCCGTGCCGGGGTTCCGGGTAAAACCGACGCCGGTGGCGGAATCGTTGCCCATGTTGCCGAAGACCATGGTCACGACGTTGACCGCTGTGCCGTTCGCCATGGCCGGTGTGATTTTGAACTGCCTGCGGTAGTCCACAGCGCGGCGTCCGTTCCAGGAAAGGAATACCGCCTGGATGGCGATTTCCATCTGCCGATAGGGGTCATCCGGAAAGGATGCTCCCGTCTGTTCGGCCACGACTTTCAGAAACGCACCGCACAGCTCCTGCAGATGATCCGCCGCCAGATCGATGTCCTGGACGGCGCCGTATTTTGCCTTGACGGCTTTCATACGGTCGTCGAAATGTTCATCTGCGACCCCCAGAGCCACCTTGCCGAACAACTGGATGAACCGGCGGTAGGCATCGTAAACGAAGCGCGCGTTTCCGGTCCGGCGAATCAGGCCGGCGGCGGTCCGGTCGTTTAAGCCGAGGTTCAGAATCGTGTCCATCATGCCGGGCATCGACATGGCCGAACCGGAGCGAACCGAAACCAGCAGGGGGTTGTCCTCGTTTCCAAATTTTTTTCCTGTGGCCTGTTCCAAACGGGCGATATGGCTTTTCACTTCGTCCATCAGGCCTTTCGGGAGGGTGGCCTTCTTCAGATATGTAAGACAGGCGGCGGTGGTGATGACGAAACCGGGGGGCACATTGAGACCGATCTGGGTCATTTCGCACAGATTGGCCCCTTTCCCGCCGAGCAGCATCTTGTCCTTTCCGTCACCTTCTGAAAAAGCATAAACATACTGAGTCCTTGCAGCCATACTCGACCTCCTTGGTTTTGAAAGATAGGTGTTGCGGATGGAACTTAATGTGAAAAATCCAGTAAAAGAAACAAGCTAAAACAATCAAGATTGGAATAATGCGTGAATCATAACGAGAACGGGAACTTATGGCTGGCAGTATAGGGAGCGGCCGCTTTGGTGTCAAGGGATTTGTCAGTTTTTACTCAATTCTGCAGACGGCGCCATCTGGCGGCGTCAATGCCGGATCAAGCCCCCACAAGCCCGGTTGCGATCCTTTAATCTAAAAGGGGTGATATTGTGCAGTTTCCAGGATACTTTGCCTTCAAGCCGTCGGAGCCGTATCGGGATTCAGGAGTTTCCCAACCGTCCGGGAAAGATTCGTCAGAGAAACAGGTTTCATCAGGAATTCCCGGATGCCTATGCTCTTCGCGTCCTCTTCGTTGATTCGTTCACTGAACCCCGTCACCAGAATAATCGGGATATCATGCCTGATCTTCAACATCTCCCGGGCGAGCATGGCGCCCGACATGTTGGGCATGGTCATGTCGGTGAAAACCAGATCGAACTTATCAGGATTTTTGCGGAAAGCCTCCAGGGCATCAAGGCTGCTATAGCGCACCGTGACTTCATAGCCCAGTGAGGTGAGCATATCCCGGCTCATCTGGGCCAGTGCTTCTTCATCGTCAACCACGAGAATACGACCTCTTCCTTTTGGAATCGGAGTGGCCTCTTCCTCACGATGTCGGGTTTCCACTTCGATGAGGGGCAACAAGATGGTAAACATCGTTCCTTTCTCAGGCTCGCTGAAGACATGGATACTTCCACCATGATCCTTGACAATGCCGTACACCACCGAAAGCCCCAGGCCCGTTCCCTCGCCTTCCTTCTTTGTCGTGAAGAACGGTTCGAAGATATGTTCGATGGTCGATGGCTCCATGCCGCATCCGTTGTCACGGACAATCAGTTTCAGGTAATCCCCCTGCTTCAGGTTATATTCATAATGCATGTGCGGGTTCGGGATGTGTTCCTGTTCCAAGGTTATCTCCAGGATACCGCCCTCTTCGCGCATGGCATGGGCGGCGTTCGTACAGAGGTTCATCAACACCTGATAGATCTGCGTGGGATCGGCATGAACCGCGTCAATGGGACATGAAAAGTTCTGCCTGATCTGAATATTTGACGGGAGCGATGACCGGAGCAGCTTGAGCACCTCCTTGAAGATCGGTGTGACCGAGAGGGGCTTCTTTTCCCGGCTGCTCTGGCGGCTGAAGGTGAGAATCTGTGCCACCAGGGATTTTGCCCGGTCGGAAGCCTTCAGCACCTGATCAAGATAACGATCCATTTCCGCATCAGAAGCTTTCATATGGGCCAGCTCGGTGTAGCCCATGATCGAGCCGAGTATATTATTGAAATCATGGGCAATGCCGCCCGCCAAGGTGCCGATGGCCTCCATCTTCTGGGCCTGGCGAAGCTGGTCTTCGAGATTAATCCGGTCGGTAACATCACGCTTTAGCGATGCATACCCGGTACATAGTCCTTCCGTACTGAATAAAGGACTGATTATGGCATCTTCGTGAATCAGCTTCCCGTCTTTTCTTTTATTAACAATTCTTCCGCTCCAGACATGACCACTTGTAATCGTATGCCATAACTGGTCATAAAAACTTGCCTCGTGAACGCCGCTTTTGAGCATCCTTGGATTCTGTCCCAGAGCCTCCTGTTTTGAATATCCCGTAACTCTTTCGAAAGCCGGATTTATGTATTGTATTGTCCCGTCCGGGTCGGTAATGATAACTTCTTCATCGGCCTGTTCAATCACGGCGCTCAACCATTTCAACCCTTCTTCCATGTTTTTATTCGGGGTGATGTCGATGTGTGTTCCTACGGTGATATTGGTCAAGTTGCCGTCACGATTTGTCAGTGTCTTTCCGCGGGACCATATCCAGCGCCAGCTTCCATCTTGATGCAGCATGCGGAAAGACTGCTCATACATGCCCGAGGGATTCTTGAGGTAAGCCGCGAAATGATCTGCCGCTCTTTGTCGATCCTCGGGGTGCAGCATATCGAGCCATGTTTGATCGATATTCATGCCTTCACGGAGATCGAAGTCGGCAATATCACGTCCCAGCATGGAAAAATACTCGGGGCTGCACCATAAGTATCCGATGTCATTGTTGTATTCCCAAGCACCTGTGTTTGAGGCGGCGATAAGGGCTTCGTAGCGCAGGGCCGCTTTTTGAATTTCAACGAGCGATGACTTCAGGGTTTCTTCCATCTGTTTGCGTTCGGTGATGTTTTGAAGCGTCGTCAGCACCTGTTTTCTGCCGCCGATTTCGATGACCCGGCTCGATAGCAGAAGCACATGGTTTACCCCGTTCGTATCGACAACCCGGACTTCGTCAAGATCGATCCTACCGGTTTTGGCAAGCTTCTCGTTTAGTCTTTTGTTATCATCGGCGTCAACGGAGAGCCCGATTTCCAGAGCCGTTTTCCCGATTATAAAATCCTTATCCAGGTGAGATTGATATATGTCGGTGTAAGCACGATTGACATCGGAAAATTGACCGGTCTGGAGATCATTCACAATAATGCTGAAGGGGCTCTCTTCGAAAATGGCCTTGAATTTCTCCTCGCTTTGCCGGAGGGCGGCTTCCATGTGCTTGGATTCCGTGATGTCATGGAAAACCACAATACCGGCGATGACATGTCCGTCGTGATCCCGTACCGGCGCTGCATTGGCGGAGACCCAGCGATTATCCCCCTGATCATTGCGAATGATGACCTCGACATTGCGGCAGGTTTCCCCCTGCAGAACGGCCCGGGAGAGAGGCAGTTCCTCCGGCGGTACAGGGCGGCCATCGGGATAAAACGTCTGCCAGCGGCTGGAATGTAGAACCACATCGATGTCGACCAGGTGGCTGTTTTCAGCACCGCGGATGCCTAATGCGGCGGGATTGGCCATTTTGATTTTCACATCCGGGGCGTCGGCGATGAGGATGCCGGACGGAGACTGCATGAATGCGGCGTTCAACAGCCCCTGCGCCTTTACCAGTTCCTCTGTCATCTGTTTGCGCAAAGTGATGTCGCGAATGAAGGCGAAGAGATACTCTTCACCGTGATATTTGTAAAGGTTGATGCTGATTTCAACGGGGAAAAGTGTGCCGTTTTTCTTTTTTTGGGTACTTTCAAAAAGCAGAGAACGTTTCTGTCTAAGAGTCTTTAATAAATCCAACCACTTTTCTTGAGGATAAACAGGATCGATGTCCGCGACTTTCATAGTCAGCAGTTCATCCTTGGCATAATCCAGGGATTGGGCGGCACTGTCGTTGGCATAGAGGATTCTTGCATCAGCCCCGACCCCTAAAAGACTGTCACGGGCGTGGTCCAGGGCGAATTTATAAAACGCCAGATCCTCCGCATCTTTCTTCTGCTGGGTTAAATCCACGATGGAGAAAATGTACGAATAGCTGTCGGTCGGCGCGATCTGGATGAGCACATCGTGTTTGGAACCGTCCTTTGCTGTCAGGCGCGTTTCCACCTGCCCCTCGTCATAGATTAGGTTGCCGACCCGCTCATATTCTTCAGGGCTTTCATAGAATATGGAAGCATCCCGACCTTCCATTTCATGTTTCGAGTAACCCGATATCCGGCAGAGGGTGTCGTTGACCCAACTGATTTTTCTGTCTTTCACTTTGCCGATGCCGACAGGCGAGGCGGCCAGAATGGAGTGCAACAACTGATTGTATTCGATAATTTGCTGTTCCGTCTGTTTGCGTTCCGTAATGTCCGTATGCGTTCCCACCATGCGGACCGGTTTGCCGTCGGCGGACCATTCGATCACCTTACCCCGGTCGTTAACCCAGATCCAGTTACCATTGCGGTGTTTCATGCGGCATTCGATGTCATAATAAGGCCGTTTACGGCCAAATACCTCCATCAATTGCCTGTCCGATTCTTCCAAATCATCCGGATGGGCCAGATCCCGCCAGGTCTTGATACTTACAGGCGCTAGTTCTTCCAACCTGTATCCGGCCATTTCGGCCCAGCGCTCGTTGAAAACTGTTTCTCCCGCCTGTACATTCCATTCCCAGGTCCCGACATTCGTGCCTTCAATGACGCTGTGCAGACGTGCTTCGCTTCTCCGCAGTTCCTCCAGGAACTGTTTGCGCTCGGTTTCATCATAAAGCATCGAAAGCATAACTTTTTTTGGTCCCAGTACAATGGTCTCGGCAGACCATAATGCACGCACATGTCGACCTGCTTTTGTTATGAAATCGATGGGCTCTTCTTTGATGAATCCCTGATTTCTTATCTTCTGGACGATGCGGTTACGATCATCCGGGTTCATCCATATTCCGATCTCCGTGGATGTCTGTCCAACCTGTTCTTCCCTTGTGTACCCCAGCATCTTGACCCAGGCGTCATTGACATCTATAAAACGCCCCGTATCGATTTCTGAAATCACCAATGGCGCCGGACTGGATTGAAAAGCTTTGGCAAAACGCTCTTCGCTCTCGCGTAACGCCTCCTCCGCACGCTTGCGCTCGGTGATGTCACGATCAACGCCACGGAACCCGTGCAGCTTGCCGGTTACGTCCAAGATCGGCACGGCATTGCTCTCCAGGTAATGATAGGTGCCGTCCTTATGCCGCCATCTGAGAAGAAGATTTTCCCACCCGCGCCGGTCGCGAATGCACTCAGGGATGATGGACTGTACTTTGGCGAGGTCATCCTCGT
This sequence comes from uncultured Syntrophales bacterium, assembly GCA_964494155.1. Taxonomy (GTDB): domain Bacteria; phylum Desulfobacterota; class Syntrophia; order Syntrophales; family JAAYKM01; genus JAAYKM01. The sequence continues at coordinate 8,754 of CAZBQX010000006.1, read as the reverse complement.
GCAGGAAGTCCAGGTTTGTCCGGCCGAGAATCTCGTTCTCTTCTCGGCCCAGGATCGTTCGTATTGCCGGGTTTGAGAATGTGTGGACGCCTTTGGCGTCTATCGCCCAGATCCAGTCCTGGGAAGTCTCGACAATGGCATTGATGATGCCCTGTCTTTCCAGCAGAGCCTCCTCCGCAAGGTGCCGGTCGGTCACATCAGCACAAGCCCCAGCCATGGAAAACGGTTTCCCCTGCTCGTCACGCTGTGCCACGCCGGTGTCTCGCCACCAAACCCATGCCCCGTCTGCCCTGCGCACGCGATACTCCACGTCGTAGGGGACGGCATGATCCAGGTGCGCGGCGAGCGCTTCATCCAAGCGGCGTCGGTCCTCCGGGTGGATAATGTCCTGCCACGCGGTCAGCGTCTGCTGGAAGGCCATGGGAGGATGCCCCAGCATCGTATCCACAGCCTCCGACCACTCCAGTCGACCAGAGGCGAGGTTCAGTTCCCACAAGGCAACGCGCCCTGCTGTTGAGGCCACTTCCAGGCGGCGCCGTACGCGTTCCAGTTCCTCCTCGGCCCGTTTCCGTTCGGTGATGTCATTTCCGATGCAAAGAATTTCGCTGACTTCGCCATCTGGGTTATAAACAGGTTTGTTGGTCCAGGCCATCCAGACGCGTTCGCCGTTACTGCGCATATTTTCGTTTTCATTATTGGCATATATAATTGGATTTACTGCAATATCCTTGATCATGGGCGCCAGATTCCGGCCGGTCGTCTCCTTTTCGGGGACGATCGTTCCGACGACATTCCGCCCGATCACCTCTTCCTTCCGAAAGCCGAAGAACCGCAGGGCAAATTCATTGAGAAAGAGAATTTGACCCTCCTTATCCATTCTGAGGATGACGCTGTTGGCATGTTCCATCAGTTCACGGTATCGTTCTTCGCTGAGGTGAATGGCTTCGCGGGAAAGTTCGAGATCCTTGTTTTTTTCTTCCAGATCGCTTGTGGCCTTAAGAACACGCCGGCGCAACTGCATATTCCAGATAAAGACAACTGTGATAATGAACAGAATAACGAACAGGATCAAGCCGATTTCCCGCCAGGGAATATTTGCACGGGTACTCTTGCCGGACCATACCGTTACGATATTGTTAATTTCCGCTTCCGAGATTTTGTCGAATCCGGATTGTACCGTGGTTAAAAGCAGAGTGTTGCCTTTACGGACGGCCGCATACTGGCGATTTATGGCTATTTCTCTTGTGGACCGGCGAAACGTCTCCCCGCCCGGATATTTTGCCAGATAGAACAGGGCAACCGGTTCATCCGCCACAAACACTCTGATCCGACCGGCAATGGCGGCTTTGACCAGATCGTCTGTACTGCTATAGACAAGGAGATTGATATCCGGGTGCTTTGTGCGCAGCAGTTCTTCGCTGCTGTCTCCCCTGATTACGCCGACTTGAAAACCGGAAAGGTCCTTCAGGCTTTTGATTCCTGCAATCTGTCGGTGAAAGAAAATGGCAGTGGGAATCCGGATGATTTCCTTCGTATAATCGAAATAGGCTCTCCGTTCCGGCGTCAGGAAAAGCCCGCCCACCGCATCGGCCCGGCCTTCACGGACGGCCTTGAGGGCATCATCCCATTTAACCAGATCAAATTTGACCGGTATGCCGGTCTTTTTGCTCCAAAGTGTCCAGATGTCGATGGTGATGCCCCGCGGATTACCCTCTGCATCGAGGAAGGCGAAAGGAGGAAACTCTTTATCGTCCGTGACGATGATGCCGGTCTGCGGATTATGCGCGGCAAGCGCAGGTATTGTCGCGAGAGAAAGGAGAAGGAGAAATGTCAATACAGTCCATGCAGAGACTGATTTGGACAGGACCCATAATCTCATGAGAGGCCTCCATTTGATCAGAGAAAAAATATTCAATCATTGTGGATGTTTCCCCCCGCGTTCATTGCTGCCTGTTATCCCTTCGTGGGATATTTTCCCTATCACAATTTATCCGTTGCTCAAAAATAATATATAGTTAAGGACGCAAAATATACGTATCAAGTAAAAGAGTGAATGCGAAATGCAATGATTTCAATTATATCATTATTAACGGCTGGAATGAATGCGTCTGCCCTGTTCCGCCATTTTGCATTTCCCCCCAGGTGAGCACGGTGTCCTTGTTGTTTGCGTCTAAAATACGTCCTATATACATGGTGATTTTGCAAACCGTGTACCATATCGCCGGGCAACAAAAGGTAAAGAGTGAAAAGCGGAGATAATCCTTCACGAAAGGGTGGTTGAGGGGAGAGAAACACCTTGCCGGGCTTTGCTTATAGAATCGATGGCATTCTGCCGGTCTGAGCGGAGTCATGTATGTATATCGCAGAAAGTTAAAAAAATGACGCTTTCCGTCTAAAAAAGAGTTATAAGCCGGTCTGCCCGGGAAGGCCTTTCATTAAGCTATGGATCATCACGGGTATGGCCGGAGCGGATTCGTCCGGGGCGCTTCAGACATTTCTCCGTGATCCAGTGAATATGACCGTCATTTCTTAGAGTGTGGGGGAGCGATGGAAACCTACCGGAACAAGCCCATGTATGCCTATCTCATGGTGCTGGTGATCTGTGCCAGTGCCGGACTTCAGGGCTGGATGGCTCTATTCACGAACTTTGCCAAGGAAGTCATCGGGGTAAACGGTTTTCAGATCGGTGTGGCACAGGCAGTCCGTGAAATTCCGGGTTTCCTCACCTTTGTCGTGATGTATGTCCTTTTGTTCATGAAGGAGCACCGGCTGTCGGCCTGGTCGGTTGTTCTGCTGGGAATCGGGATCGGGGCGACCGGTTTTTTCACGACCTTTCCGGGGCTGTTGATGGTGACCGTCATCATGTCGATCGGTTTTCACTGGTTTGAAACGACGAACAAATCCCTGACGGTTCAGTATTTTGATACGAAGGAGGCGCCCGTGGTTTTTGCCCGTCTGCGAGGTTATGGCGCCTTGACCAATATTGCCGTGGGATCGATGGTCTGGGGCCTTTCCTTTGTCCTGCCTTACCGCATCAATTTTCTACTGCTGGGGGTTTTCATTTTATCGGCGGGCCTGTACATGCTTTCGAAAAATCCGGTTGATAAAGCGGCGACCCATATGCAGAACCGGCTTCTCCTGCGTCGTGAATACTGGCTTTACTATGTACTGAACTTTCTGAGCGGCGCCCGCAGGCAAATTTTCATCGTCTTCGCCGTCTTCCTGCTGGTTGAAAAATACAGGCTGAGTGTGAGCACCGTTGCAGGTATCTTTGTCCTGAATTATGCCCTGACGTATCTGACCAACCGGTTCATCTCCCGGGCCATCAACGTCTATGGTGAACGGGTGGTGCTCTCCCTGGAAAGCGCGAGTCTTTTTATCCTCTTTCTGGGGTACGCATTTATTGAAAACGTCTGGGTTGCCGTGATCCTCTATGTTCTGGATAGCATTTTTTTCAATTTCGCCATCGGTTTGAACACATATCTCCAGAAGACCGCTGATCCCCGTGATCTGGCCCAGAGCACTGCCGTCGGGTTCACGATCAATCATATCTCCGCTGTGGTCATCCCCGTCATCGGCGGCAGCCTGTGGCTGTTGAACTGGCGGCTGCCTTTCATCATCGGCGCCTGCCTTGCCGGTTTGTCTTGGTACTTCACACAGAAAATCCGGACGGCGCAGCATGGGTAATGTGGGGGAATCCTGATATATGCATGACATATCAGATACGAAGAGATATTTTCAGTGATCATTCCCGTTTATCGCCCAGCGCCGGCCAGGCGGGCGGTTGGAAAGGTTTCCAGGCATCCCCTTCGTACAGGACCTGCTCCAGGAAGAGCCCCGACGGCGGGGCCGTGCAACGGGCGGGTATATCCGAAGGTTCCTTCATCATGGCTTCAATTTCCTTTACGGTTAATTTGCCTCGTCCTGCCTCGACGGTTACACCCACGAGGCGACGGACCATCTTCCAGAGGAAGTGAGACCCGGAAAACCGGAAAAGAATCAGGTCGTCGCATCTTTTTATCGCGGCGGAGTCGATCTGGACGAGAGAAGAGACGCTCTTTTCCCGGCGTTTGTCCGCAAAGGAGGAAAAATCATGAAAACCCTGAAACAGCTTTAGAACGGCTTCCATGGTTTTCAAATCCAGGGGATCCCGCACCCACCAGACATAGCGTTTGCCGAAAGCGGTCCTTTTCCGGGAAAGGATATAGAGATAACTCCGTCCTTTGGCATGATGCCGGGCGTGGAAATCAGCTTTCGCTTCCTCCAGGCGCAGAATGTTGATGTTCGAGGGGAGTTCGTCGTTCATTTTTTCCAGTATGGTACGAGGGGGCACTTTCTTGGGCATCTCCAGATGGGCGACCTGTCCCAAAGCGTGAACACCGGCGTCGGTGCGGCCTGCCCCCTGGATGTCCACATCGCACTCCAGAACGCGGCGCGCCGTTTCGATGAGCGTTCCCTGAATGCTCCGGGCATTGGTCTGGCCCTGCCAGCCGCTGTAGCTCGTGCCGTCGTATTCGATGATCATCTTGTATTTGGCCATGGTTTGAATCCTCTATTGGCTTTCCGGGCTTCGGATTCGTAACGTTCCGGATAAAGCCGACACGTTTGCTACTACCTTAAGAACAAACCGGCTGTCCAGTCTTAACTCAAGGACGTTTTGCCCCTACCGGGAAACACCGATCACTTGGGGGAAAAGACGTTGACAGCCATATCAGAACAATCTATTATCACTGTGTTTTTCGTGATCTCAGAAGGGATCATCAATCAGACGTCTCACCAAATATCCGTATGGAGGTTTGCGATGTTGCGCCATGTTCAGATTTGTCTTTTTTTGATAATCTTTTTTGCTACATCTGTCTTTGCGGCGGAGGAATTCTCTCTGATGAGCTCCACCATCAAACCCAACGCCGTATTGTCAATAGATCAGGTTTTTAATGGTTTTGGCTGTACGGGGGAAAACATCTCTCCTGCGCTGAAGTGGTCAGGAGAACCGCCAGAGACGAAGAGTTTTGCCGTTACGGTTTACGACCCCGATGCCCCAACCGGGTCCGGCTGGTGGCACTGGGTGGTATACAACATCCCCGCCGATGTGCATGAACTGGTGGAAGGAGCAGGCGATGCTTCCGGTAAACGCTTGCCATCTGGGGCGGTTCAGGGGCGCACGGATTTCGGAACGGCCGGTTTTGGCGGCGCTTGTCCTCCGGAAGGGGATAAGCCGCATCGCTACATTTTTCAGGTGTATGCCCTGAAAGTCGAAAAACTGGATTTGCCGGCGGAAGCCAGTGCGGCCATGGTGGGCTTCATGTTGAATGCCAACAAACTCGCTGTGGCCAAATTTACGGCTCAATACCGTCGCTAAAGTTTATACGGAAAGCCGGGGCCTGTCTCCGGGTACTGCCGTGGGAAATGTGCCGGATTCAGGTGTGTTGTGGGGAAGAAAAGGGACTTAAACCATGAACAATTAAACAAAGGAGGGATCAAATGTTTAAGGGAATTATTGGTTTAATTATCCTCGTTTTGGATATCTGGGCGATCCTTCAGGTGTTTAAAAGCAGCGCCACGACCGGAGCCAAGATTCTCTGGACGGTTCTGATTGTTATTCTGCCTCTGGTCGGCCTGATCCTCTGGTATTTGATGGGCCCCAAAAAGTAAGTGTGAATGATGCGCTTTTTTGACGGTGCGGCGCTGATCCTCGGCGCTGCTTTGATCCTCTGCGGCGTCCGGGCCATCCTCCGCCGCCGGGCTGCCGTGCCCGAGGTTTACGAAGGGGTGCAAGCCGTCGGCCTGGGTTGGCTATGGATCGGGTTGGGCGTTCTGTTTGTTCTGGCCGTTATTTTCGATATTCCCATTCTGAAAGCCTTTTTCCGTCTTTTTCTGGAAGCAGCCAACTGACCGGGGAACGATCTGCGATCTTGCAAGGATGTTCTCAGGTCGGTACATTTGCCTGGTCCACGCCCGGCCCGGCTATAAAATTTGAAACAGCTTGTAAAGGGTGAAACTTCCGCCGGCGATCAACAGGGTAAAGTAAATGATCGTCGCAAGATTCATGAAATGGCCCAGAATAATGCAGATGCCGTCCCGCTCCAGAAGACCGATGGCGAGAAACAGCAAAGCGATGGCGGGCAGGGTGTTGCTGAAGGGAACCAGTCCGAACGGGGCCATAAGCAGGACAGCCCCTAAAATGAGGGCGCAGTTGTTCAGCATAGACATGACACCCCGGGTATTCATCCAGTTCAGTCGGTGCGGTCGACTGATGCGTTCCAGTCGATGAAACCAGATCAATCCTTTCTGCAGAGCCCCACGCAATTTTTCAGCCGGCAACTGACGTTCACGCACGCGTTTTGGCAGCCACAGCGTGCAGTTGAAGAGACGGCTGAATCCGATCAGTAAAATGGCGGCGCCGAAAACGGTGCTGACACCCGGAATGGAAACGGGAATCAGGAAGACCAGGGTTAGAAAAGCCGTCAGCAGTAAAAGGCCCTCCTGCCCGAGGAGGTCTCGGATCTCGGCCAGCGTCACCCGGTCGGGGGGCAGATTCCGGATGATGCCGTCGAGTTTTTCGCCAAGGGACTCTGCACGGTTCTTTCTCTTATGAGAAGCAGACTGGTGTCCCATATGCTCTGCGTTTCTCCTTTCGGCTGTAGCGGGGCGGATGAGGCTTTGAATGGGTTTCCGGATGGAAAATCCGCACGCGGCAGCAATATGGCGAAAATAATTGGAATTTGTCAAGTTCTTATATGGGCCGGGATAAATATGCATATTTCCGTGTCTGGATATCCTGCGGTTTCACTGTGTGGTTGCCCACGGCTTGATTCCGGAAACGAGATTGGAGGCGCTCAAATCGCCATTGACAAACGCCTGTATTGCATGTCAACGTACGCGCCAACTTTTTATGAAACAGGTCGGTCATGCCATGCAAAAGGACAACCGTAAGAAAGCGTTCAAGTTTTTTCTGCTGCAACTGCTGATCAAACCGGTTTATTTTATCCTTTTTCTCTACAACAGGACGTTGCGTTTCCAAATTGAGAATGACCGGCTTTTACTGGATCATTTACGCCGGGGACCGGTGGTTCTGGCAAGCTGGCACCAGAGATTTTTCTGTGGCTTTTTTCTGCCGCGGATGTATAAACTAACCGTTCCCATCATGATCAGCCGCAGCCAAGATGGTGATTTCATTGCCGGTGTCGTGAAGAATTCTGGTTTTTTCCCTGTTCGCGGATCCAGTTCCCGAGGTGGTAAAGAGGCCCTCCGGGAAATGGTCAACGCGATTATACAATACGGTATCGGCGCCCACATCATCGATGGTCCCACCGGGCCGCCCCGGGTGGTTAAAGCGGGATTGCTGGCGATGGCCCAGCGTACCGGGGGTGTGATTTGTCCGGTTTATGTCGTTTGCGAGAAATATTGGATTTTCAACAGTTGGGACCGGTTCATGGTACCCAAACCTTTCAGCCGGGTTCTGATACATTTCCCTGAGGAATTGGAGATGGTGCCGGCCTATCTCGACGGACCGGACTTTGAGGTTTGCCGCAAGAGAATTGAAGACCGGATGATCCGAACCTACGAAAAACTGGACCGGTATTTTACATGAGAACGGGCGGATCTTTGCCTGAAAGGGGATGATCATGAACTCGATTTTATTGCGTTTATTGAAACAAATCTTCATTCTGACCTTGCTTTTGTGGCCGGTACAATCTCCAGGTTTTTATGTCGCCCTTGATCCCAACGCCCTGACACTGGATGTCCACAGCTGCCATGAGGAATTGACACGGCAGGCCTATGAGTATCTGCAGAATAAATGGAAAGCCGAGGGGCGCGGAGAATACTATTCCCGGTTGGAAAACGAGTTTGATGCCCTTTATCAGATAACCCGGGGCGTGTACGCCACGGACGTTCCCAATGGTAACTATGTCCTTTCACTGGCCACATTCTGGCGGTTTCCCCCGGATATTTTGCAGTGGCACGGAAATCCCTCCGGTCAGCACCTGCACGCCCTGCGCAACAGAACAGCGGATGGAACCCAATTGGAATCCGCCCGGGATGCTTGTATCGGGACAAAACAGGCTGTGTTAAGGGTTATATCGCAGGCATTTGACTATCTGGAAGCGAATAAAAAAGCGGAATATCTGTTTTTAGTGGGCCATGGTCTGCACATCATTCAGGATTCGTTTGCCCCGGCCCATACGAGAAGACAGCTCAGCGGAAACTATCATTTAACGGACCTATGCTATTTCGGCGACCGCCTCGCCCATGAAAAAGCCTGTTATCATGAAGCGAATGACCGGCGGGATTACATCTGGCTGACAAAGGACTTGACCGAGCCGATCACCTTGACCCGGGAGCAATGGGAACCGCGCGGTGAAACGGTGAAAACGGTTGACAATTTAGAGGGTTTTGTGCTTTCAAATATTCCCGAAGCGGATAAGAAAACCTACTTGCGGCATGAAGCCCGTTTGGCTAAAATCGCCTCCATCAGGTATCTGCAGATCACACTGGAACCTGTTTTGGCGTTGCCGAAGAAAAACGGAAAAGCAGGTCAAGATAAAAAAGAATTTGTCGATAAGATAATTAAACTGCTGGATGGTGATCCAGACCATACTCAATGCGGAAAGACCAAGGCGTATGATGATGTGATGCCCGCGGGCATCATGAATTGCTCTGAACTAAAATAAAGTGAAGCAGGCGGTTTTGATCTCAGACCGCGACAATAGAGAGAAAATTTATGAAAATCAGGACGATGTTTTTCGTGGCGGT